>NZ_JBSFVE010000004.1:0-260877 GCF_053592165.1 Streptodolium elevatio | reverse complement strand
GCGCCGGGGGGGGGGGGGGGGGGGGTGGGGGCGTGCCGGGGGGGGTGTCCTGCGCGCGGGGCTCGCATGCGGCCGGGGCGCCCCCCCCCCCCCCGCGGCCCCCCACCACTGTTCTTCCCTCGATTCCGGCCGCGAACTCCTCCGGGGCCGAAAGACCCGCAGCTCATGCGCACGTCGTCCACGGCCCAGAACCAGTTGTTCTCACCCGCATAGCGGAACCGGACGTGTGCGGTCGTGCCACTCGTCGGAGTCCGCGACCGCGAAGACGCCGCGCCCGCGTACGAACAGCTCGCGCCCCTAGTCCCGTTGCGTGGCGGACCAGAACTCGTCGGTGGCGAACGTCCAGCCTCGCCACTCGGTCATGCCGCCACCGCCTATGTGGCTGTTGTCGACGGACCAGCCGGGCGGCGGTGTGGCCGTGAAGCCGCGGACATCGGCCGGGATGAGCAACTCACGGTGCCCGCAGCACGGAGTTCGAACTCACCGGCCTCGACCACTTCGGCCTCGTGAACGCCGACGTCCTGGCCGAGCAGCTCGAACACCTGGAGACGCAATCGAGTTGATCGGCCCGCGGCGCGTGGGTACTGTGCGTCGCGTGAACAGCCCAGAGTCCGACAGAGCGTAGCCGCCGGTCGTCCGGCGGCGTGGTGGTGGCGCTCGGCGTACCACCGACCAGTCTTGTGACTGGATGTACCGACCAGCCCTGAGGTTGGGGTGCATCGCGTCTGTGGCGACCGGTTCCTGTCCGGTGCCCGGCTCTCCCGCATTTCTCCGGCTCTCACCTTGCCGCGAACGACCGTGTCCACGGCAGCGCGCGACAGGTGACGTACGCCGATGTCCGGCACGCGGACGGTCCTGCCCGCATCGCATCCTGCGCTGGAGTCGGTCGTGCCTGTCCTTGTCCATGTCCTCGGTCTCGCGGTATTCGCCCAGGGGACCTCGGAGTTCATGTTGTCCGGCCTTGTCAACGGCATCGCCGGTGATCTTTCCGTATCGGTGGGGGCGGCCGCGAGCCTCACCTCCGCATATGCCCTCGGCATGATCCTCGGGGCGCCCGTGATGGCGGCGTTGAGTGCGCGGTGGCCGCGGCGCCGGGCTCTCGCGTGGTTCCTCGGCACGTTCGTCGCCGTGCACGTCGTCGGCGCGGTCACGAACGACTTCGCCGTGCTCTTCGGGACCCGGGTCGTCGCGGCGATCGTGAACGCCGGGTTCCTCGCGGTCGCGATGTCGGCCGCCACCAGCCTCGTCCCGCCTGCCAAGCAGGGCCGGGCCATGGCCGTCCTGCTGTCCGGCGTCACGCTCTCGTGCGCGGTGGGTGTACCGGCGGGCGCGCTGCTCGGCGACCACGCCGGGTGGCGTGCGGTGTTCTGGGCGGTCGCCGGGTTGTGCCTGCCCGCTCTGCTGCTCGTCCTCCGATCCGCGCCTGCCGACGCGGACGGCCGTGAAGATGTCTCGGTCCAGCGGGAGTTGCGCGCGTTGGCTTCGAGCGCGGTACGAACAGCCCTGCTGCTGGCCGCCGTTGTCAACGCGGCCACGTTTGCGGCGTTCGCCTACCTGGCCGTCATCGCCACCGACGTCACCCGGCTCTCCGAGGGCGTGGTGCCGGGCCTGTTGGCGGCGTTCGGCGTCGGTGCTTTCGTCGGCGTCACGGCCGCGGGGCGGATGGCCGACGGCAGGTTGGGGCGCGGCCTGCTGTTCGCGATGTGCGTACTGCCTGCGGGATGGGCGGCGCTGGCGGTGACGGGCGCGTACCCCGTGCCCTTGTTCGCCTTGGCGGTCATGCAGGGCTGCCTGTCGTTCGGCGTCGGCTCGGCGCTCGTGCACCGCGTCATGCACGTCGCATCCGAAGCGCCTTCGCTGGGGGGCGCCTTCGCCACGGTCGGCCTCAACGTTGGGGCGTTCCTAGGCCCCTTGGTCGCGGGCCTGGCCACCGAGGCCACCGGCGACTACCGGACGGCCGCGTGGATCAGCGCCGGGGCGGCGGCCGCGGCAGTCCCGATCGCCCTGGCGGCGTCGCGTACGCGCGGCGCGATCGACCCCGACGCCTCCCGAGCCATCTCGGAATTCCGGCGGCGGTGACCGGTACGACGATGCCGAAGCACGCGTACTCCGGGGCGCTGCCCGGCATGTGAGTTGGGCGACGATTCTTTGCATGTCTGGTGATTGGGGTGATGAAACGACCGCGGCGGCGCCCGGGTCGGGTGCGCCGCCGCCGGTTGTGAGACTGGGTCAGATGTCCGTCCGGTGGGTGAAGGAACCCGCGACGATCGTTGCGGTGACGGGGAGTCGGGCCACGTCGTCGGGCGTCACCCGGGTCGGGTCGTCGGCGAATACCGTGAGATCGGCATGGTGGCCGACGGCAATGCGTCCGGCCTGGGCCTCCTCGCCCGCGGCGTACGCGGCTTCGGTGGTGTAGCCGGCGAGGGCCTGGGCGGCGGTGATGCCGGGCGAGGAACCGTACGGGGCACGGTCGGACTCGCCTGCCGGGCGGCGCAGTTGGGCGCCTGCCAGGGTACGGCGCGGGTCGAACGCGGCCACCGGCCAGTCGGATCCGAGCGCGACGCGGCCGCCGGCGCGCAGGATGTCGCCGTACCGCCAGGCGAGCGCCGCGCGTTCGGGGCCGACCCGCTTCGACCAGTTGTCGGACTGGTCGGGCAACGACCAGTCCATGTGCGTGGGTTGCATCGACGCGACGACGTCCAGGGTGGCGAAGCGGGTGACCTCCGGGTCCTGGAGGACTTCGGCGTGTTCGATGCGGTGGCGGGTACCGCGTGGTGCCGGGGTGTGAGCGTACGTGTCGAGCGCGTGCGCGACGGCCTGGTCCCCGATGGCGTGGGTCCACGCGGGGAGTCCGTTGGCGGCGGCGATGGCGACCGCGTCCGCGTAGCGGGCGATGTCCTTCCACTGCGAGCGGTGCGACTCGCCGCAGCAGTCGGGTTCTTGGAGCCACGCGCCGCCGCCGTCGATGGCGCCGTCCGCGAAGAACTTGACCGCGGCGAGGCGGAGCAGGCCCTCCGGGGCGATCGCCTTGCGGAGGTCGCTGATGCGCTGCGCGAGGTTGTCGACCTCGCCGGGCGGGCACCAGGGAGCCCACCGTACGCGCATCGCCAACTCACCGGATGCGGCAAGGGCGGTGAGCGTGGCGGCGGTTCCGGGGCCGTCGTCGAGGACGTGTACCCCGGTGACGCCGAGCTTGGCCTGCGCCGCGAAGAGCGCGGTGACGCGTGCGGCCAACTCGGCGCCGTCCATGGGCGGTACGGCGGCGTAGCCGAGCGAGGTGGCGGCTTGCTCGTGCAGTTCGCCGGTGGGTCCGCGCTCGTCGCAGACGACCTCGGCTCGGTCGGCGAACTCCCGTGGGCCGGTGATCCCGGCGCGGCGCAGGCCTTCGGTGCTCATGAGCGCCGAGTGGGCGTCCGACATCCAGACGAACGCCGGTCGCCCGCCCACCGCTTCGTCGATCAGATCGCGGTGCAGCGTGCGGCCCGCGAACGCCCCGTACTCGCCGCCGTATCCGACGACCCAGCCGTCGGGGCCGACGAGCGCGGCGTGGTCGGCGAGACGGGTCCGCAGTTCGTCGAGGGTGTTCGCACCGACCAGGTCCGCGCCGCGCGCCATCTCCGAGCCCAGGACCGGGTGTTGGTGGCAGTCGGTCAGGCCGGGGGTGACCACGTGGCCGGATGCGTCTACGACTTCGGTGCGGGAGCCGACGTGCGGCCGTACGTCGGCGTCGGAGCCCACCGCCACGACGCGCCCGTCGCGGACCGCCAACGCTGTCGCGACGGGGTTGGCGGGGTCTTGGGTGAGGACGCGGGCGCCGACGATGACGAGGTCGGCGGCTCGGGAGGGAGCGGGGGAGGTCGAGGCCGGGGAGATGGCCGAAGTGCGGGTCATGCGGTGCTTCCGGTCGTAGGAGCGGGGGAGTTCGATGCGGCGGTGTCGCGTGCGTCGTCGTTCGGTGTGGCGGGGGTGTCGAGTGCGTCGTGGGCGGGGGCGTGCGGCGCGACTGCCTCCTGGGTCAGGGCCGCCGCTTCCAGCGCGCGCTGGGGGCGGGCGGCCACCAGGTAGATCAGCCCCGTCCCGAGCACCAGGGCGATGCCGATCACGGCCGCCCAGACCTGGTACGCCGGGGCGTCCGGCGGCGCGAGGAGCTTGCGCGGCCAGGTGATGTTCACGAATTCGAAGGCCAGCCACAGCACCGCGCCGATGTTGATCACGAGGCCGACGCGGCCGAGGCGGATGCCGGACGGCACCCAGGTCCCGCGTACCCGGGCCACCAGCGCGGCGAACGCGATGGCCAGGAACGTCAGGTAGAGGGCCGAGCTGCCGAAGGTGACGATGCTGCCGATCGCCGACGCCTCCAGGCCGAGCAGCAGCGCACAGCAGCTGATCACCAGGTCGACGGCGAGCGCGCCGAGCGGCACCTGCCGCTTGTTGATGCGGCGCAGCGTCTTCGACGCCGGGAGCACACCGTCGCGGGCCATCGAGAACATCGCCCGCGCGCCGCCGCCCTGCGACGCGAGAGCGCACGCGACGAAGGCGACGATGACCACGACGATGAACGGCTTGGACGACCAGTCGCCGAACGCCGCCACGACGGCCGTCGTCACCGGGTCGAGGTCCTCGCCCAGCATGATCCTGGCCGGATCCGGGTGCGCGAGGTCGACGGCGACCGCGTTGAGGATCACGATCAGCCCGACGCTGATGAACGCCCACCACAGCGCGCGGGGCACCTGCTTCGCCGCGCCGACGGTCTCCTCGGCCATCGCCACGCAGGCGTCGAAGCCGACGAACGCCCAGCCCGCGACGGCGAGTGCGGCCAGGAAGGCCATCGGCTTCGAGCCGTCCGACAGCGCCTCGGCGCCGAACGTGTCGGTCAGGATCGAGAAGCCGTGCTCGCGGAAGAGCAGCAGCAGGCCGAAGCCGACGAGCACCGAGGCCACCGCCTCGGCCGCGATCCCGAGATCGACGACGCGCTTGAGCACGTCGATGCCGTACGCGTTGATCAGCGCGCACAGCACCAGGAACAGCGCGGCCACCGCGACGACCCTGCCCGGTGTCGGGGTCCAGCCGAAGAGGGCGAAGAACCACGGCGACGCGAGGTAGGCGATGGTCGTGTGCGCGAAGATCAGCGCGCACACGGTGATCCAGCCGACGATCCAGGCGTACTTGGGGCCGATCAGGCGCCGCGTCCACTGGTAGGCGCCGCCCGAGATGGGGAAGTCGGCGGCCAGTTCGGCGTACACGCAGACCACGAGCGCCTGGAGCAGGAACACGACCGGCAGCGCCCACACCCACGCGGGGCCGGCGACCACGACGCCGAGCTGCACCACGGCGTAGAGGCCGACCACCGGGGACACCGTCGCGAAGCCCATCGCGATGTTGCCGAACACGCTCAGGCTGCGCTTGAGCTCCTGCTTGTAGCCGAGGCTCTCGAGGTGCGCGGCGTCGGCGTCGTACGCGCCGGGGGCGCCGGGCGCGCGGTCCGCCGGACCGGACGCCGGGCCGGGCAGGGGTGCCGGGCGGCGGGGAGGCTGCTGCGTCATGGGCCCTCATCAGGGGGAGGTCGACCGGCCGGGCCGTGAACGACAGTGGTCGCGTCGTCGTCCGATCAAAAAACTTACGTTGTTAGTTTTGGAGACTGTAGGCGAGCGACCCGGCCTCCGGGAAGACCCCAATTCCGGGATACGCTCGCAACGCCGGGTGACCGGCCGGATGCCCCCCGCCGGGTGCCGGCCCGCGAATTTCGGCGCAAGGACCGGCTGGATCCGCGCACGGGTGCGGTCGGGGAGCGAATCGGGGTGCATGGGATGGGCCGGCCGACGAACCCGCTGCTGAGCCGGGACGCCATCGCGGCGACCGCGCTCGACATCTCGGCCGAGGAGGGGCCCGATGCGCTGACGATGCGAGCCATCGCGGCCCGGATGGGCGTGCGCGGCCCGTCGCTCTACAACCACGTCAGTTCCAAGGACGACCTGCTCGACGCGATGACCGCGCTCATCAGCAAGGAGCTCGACAGCTCGGCGCTGGCGACGGCGGACTGGCGGGCCGGCATCACGGCGTACGCCCGCAGCTACCGCCGCGTCTTCCTGCGGCACCACGGCATCCTGCCGATCGTCGCCCGGCGGCCCGTGCAGACCGCGGAGGCCCTGGGCGGGTACGACGCCATCTCGGCCGCGCTGCTGCGGCACGGGCTCCCGCCCGCCGAGGCCGCCGAGACGGCGGCCGCGGTCGACTACCTCGTGCTCGGGTCCGTCCTGGAGACCTACACGGCCGGGTTCATCCGGGCGCCGCGGGACTACCGGCCGGAGTACCCCGCTCTCGCCGAGACCCTGGAGGCGGCGGACGCGGTCCCCGCGGCGGGGCCCGCACCGGCCGGCCTGGCCGGCCTGGACGAACGCGGCTTCGAACGCGGCCTGGCCCTGCTCCTGGATGGGCTGGGCGTCCGCCTGGACCGGCTTCGGTAAGCGGCCGCGGGGAACCGGGGCACACGTCCGTGCTGCCCAGGACGCACCCTCGTGGCGTTGCGGAACCTTGCGAGTACGAGACCGAGTACGAGACCGAGTACGAGCTTCGGTCCCGCGCCTTGCGCTAGTCGCAGGGTCAAGCGGACTCGGGAACTGGGGTGCGCTTCAGCGTTGCCCACCGCCGGGCCACTACCGAGCCGGGGCGGCGCCGCTGCCGTTCCGCAGGGCCTTTCCGCTGCCGTGCCGCCGCTGTGTCGCCGTCGAGTCGCGACGGCCGGGCCTGCACGGCCGTGCCGCAGCTCGCCCCCCACCGAACCCCGCCCCCGCCACCTCGCCCCCCGCCGCTGCGCTTCAGCTCCCGCGCTCCCGCGCTCCCGCTGTTCGGGGGTGTTGGCCGGACACTCGGGCGGAACCCTTTGACACCCGGTTTAGAACGCTGTTCAATCCCGTATTGAACGCCGTACAAACCGGAGGCTCTGTGCGACCCACCCCCACCGAGCGCGACCGGCTGCTCATCTTCACCGCCGCCGAGTTGGCCCGGGCGCGCCGTGCCCGCGGCGAACGATCCACGCGCACCACGTCGAGGGCTGCGGGGGCGGTCACGTGCCGAACGTGATGCGCACGGTCGGCGCCGCCAACGTCATCACGACAACGCCCGTGTGCTGCGCTACATCGCCAAGCTCACGCTCAACCCGGCCATCGCCCACGGGCCGGCGCACGGGGTCTGTCCGACACCTGCGAACCGCTGGTCCTTGGGTCGTAGTTCGGTGCGCACGGGGCGGCACCCGCGGCATCGGGCCCGCCGCCATGGTGTTCAACGGCCGTACGGCGGAAGTGCGGGTGGCGGCCGACACCACCACGGTCACCCTGGACGGCGAGCCGGTGATTTCCGAGCCCGCGGACTCGGTGAGCCTCAACCGCCTGTACTTCCTCTGACCCGGCTCTGACCCGGCGCCGCCCCTGGCCGACTCCGACCCGTCCCCGACCTGCCCCCGACCCCGACCCCTTCTGACCCCGACCCCTTCTGGCCCGGACCAGGCCTCCGCTCCTGACTCGTCGTCACCACCCGTAAGGAACAACCGACATGACCATCACCCCGGCCGCCGACGGCTTCTCGATGCCCGCCGAATGGGTCGAACACGAGCAGACCTGGATGGCTTGGCCCACGTCCAACGAGACCTTCGGCGATGGCGAGGCCGGGGAGGACGGCGACGGCGACCTGCACGCCGCGCGCGTCGCGTGGGGCCGGGTCGCCGACACCATCGCCCGGTACGAGCCGGTCACCATGGTGGCCAACATGGGCGAGTCGCAGACCGTCGCCCGCTACGTCGAGCGCCCGCTCACCGTCGTCGAACGCCCGCTCGACGACGCCTGGATGCGCGACATCGGCCCCACCTTCCTGACCGACGGCCAGGGCGGACTGGCGGCCGCCGACTGGGTGTTCAACGGCTGGGGTGCCCAGGAGTGGGCCTCCTGGGACCGTGACCAGGACATCGCCGAGCACGTGATCGAACTGTCCGGGGCCAGGCGGTACGCCTCCCGCATGGTCAACGAGGGCGGCGGCATCCACGTCGACGGCGAGGGCACCGTCATGATCACCGAGACCGTGCAGCTCGACAATGGCCGCAACCCCGGCTGGACCAAGGAGCAGGTCGAAGAGGAACTGCGCGCGTACCTCGGCATCGAGAAGGTCATCTGGCTGCCGCGCGGCCTCACCCGCGACTACGAGCGCTACGGGACGCGCGGCCACATCGACATCGTGGCGTCGTTCGCCCGCCCCGGCGTCGTGCTCTGCCACACGCAGCCCGACCCCGCGCACCCCGACCACGAGGTCGGCAAGGACAACGCCGCGCTGCTGCGCACCGCCACCGACGCACGCGGCCGCCGCCTGGAGGTCGTCGAGATCCCGGCGCCGACCGTCCTCACCGAGGAGGACCACGGCTGGGTCGACTACAGCTACATCAACCACTACGTCGCCAACGGCGCCGTGGTGCTGTGCGGCTTCGACGACCCCCGCGACGAGGAGAACGCCGGAACGTTCGCGAAGCTTTTCCCCGGCCGCACGATCGAACTGGTGGACGCCCGCGAGATCTTCGCCAACGGCGGCGGCATCCACTGCATCACGCAACAGCAGCCGCGCGTCTGACCCCGCGTACGGCGGCGCGGCCCCGTGGAGGAAGTGGGGCCGCGCCGGACGAGACTGGTCCCGTACGCGACGGCCGGGCCCGATCCGTGCGTGCCGTGGCGGGACCAGACGAGCCGGATGAGCCAGACGACCCGGATGAGCCGGACGAGAGCGAACGAGACGTAACCGGAGGGGAGCGACCATGCCGGCGACCGGCCGCCGCAAGCGCCTCGAACAGCCGCGCGAGGTCGTCCTCGAGGCGGCACTCGCGGCAATCGCCGAGGGTGGCCTCGACGCGATGACCATGGCCGCGCTCGGCAAGCGCCTCGGCATCAGCGGCGGCCACATCCTCTACTACTTCGGGTCCAAGGACCGCCTCCTCGTCGAGACCCTGCGCTGGAGCGAGGAGCGCCTCGGCGAGCGCCGCCGCGAACTCCTGGCCCGCCGGGCGCCCGCCGCCGAACGCCTGGCCGACTACATCGGCATCTACCTCCCCGTGGGCCGTGCCGACCCGCGCTGGACGATCTGGGTGGCGGTGTACGGGCGCTCGCTCGGCGATCCCGAAGTCCTGCACGCCGGACACGACATCGAGCGCGTCTGGGCGGCCGAACTGTCGGAGTTGCTCATGGCAGGCGCGGCCACGGGGGAATGGGAGCCGATGGACGCCGCCGCGCGCGCCGCCTTCACGGTGCGCCTGCACGGCATGCTCGACGGCTTCGCGCTGCAAATCGTGATCGGTGCTCCTGGCGTCGAGCGCGAGGAGCGGGTCGCGCACGCGTTGGCGTACGCCCGTTCCGAACTCGGCCTGCAGATCTGACAATTACGGTCGATATCAGGGAAATACTGGAGGAAACAGATCAATTACTCCTCAGTGTCCCGCATTGCGTCACACTAATCGGCGCATGTGGTGCACGGGGCGCATAGCGCGCGCCGTACCGAGCATGCTCTGAGACAGGGACAGAACGTCGTTCGGGGTGATGCACCATCAGTCGGCTGATCAGCGCCGGGTCCGGGAAGGGCCGGTCGCGCACCGCACCGGAGTGGTGGCGCGACCCGAAACGGCGTACCGGCGTGATCGCGCTCGCCGTCGTGCTCCTGATCCTCGCCGCGCTGATCGACCGCGGGAGCTGCTCCAACGGCAACGGCGCCGCGCCGGCGGGGGCCTCCGTCCCGGCGGACGGCTCCTCGTCCGCCGCACCCGGCCCCGGGCCGCCCGGGGCCGCGGGGCCGCACGACCCGGGCCAGGCCCCGGCGCCGTCCGCGAAGACCGGGGCCAGGACCACGCCTCCGGCCGCCGCGCCCGCGCCGACCCCGACTCCGGCGCCGCCCGCGACGTCGTCGGGCGGCGTGCCCCAGGTCGTCGGACTCGACCTCCAGAAGGCGCGCGACGCGGTCTGGTACTCGGGCTACCACTTCATCAAGTCCCACGACGCGCTCGGCCGCGGGCGCATGCAGATCCTGCTGAGCAACTGGCAGGTCTGCGACCAGAATCCGGGCCCCGGCAAGATCGACAAGGACACCACCGTGCGGCTCGGCGTGGTCCGCAAGGACGAGGACTGCCCCTCCGTCCCGCTGCCCACCGCGAAGCCCTCCGCGCCCGAGGGCATCATGCCGAACGTCGTCGGCCGCAGCGTCAACGTCGTACGCGAGGCTCTGCGCGACGAGGTCAAGGTCGACGCCGACGACCTCAAGAGCGGTCGGGCGATCATCGTCGAGAACCACTGGCAGGTCTGCACCCAGGACCCGGCCCCGGGCGCGGCGCTGCCCGAGGACAAGATCAGGCTCGGCGCGGTGAAATTCGGCGAGAAGTGCCCCTGACCCAATAGCGCCCCACTCCTGATCCGGCCCTGATCCGGCCCTGACTCAGCCGTGCGCCGACCCTGATCCGGCCCTGATCTGGCTCTGATCCAGCTGTGCGCGCCGACCGCGACCCGGCCGCGGGTCGGCCATGATCGGCTCACTCTGGCGTCCGGCGTCCCGGCGCGCGACGATGGCGACCGACGAGCACCGGAGCGACGCCCTGACGCCCGACATGACCGCACGACCACCGCACGACGGAGTACGCGCATGGCCCAAGACGGAGGCACCACACCGCGCCTGACCGTGCATCAGCTTCGCCGCCTGGTCGCGGTCGCGGAGCACGGCTCGATCTCGGCCGCCGCCGCGGCGCTGTTCCTCGCCCAGCCCGCACTGTCCAAGTCGCTGCTGGAGCTCGAACGCAGCATCGGTATGCGCCTGCTGGCGCGTACCAACCGGGGGACCGTGCTGTCGCCGGACGGGGAGCGGGCGGTCCGGCTGGCCCGCGCGATCCTGGCGGACGTCCGCGCGCTGGAAGGGCTGGCGCAGGCGGATCCGCCGGAGGCGTCGGGTGCGGCGGAGCCCCAACCGCTGCGCATCGCCGCGACGCCGACGCTGGCCAACGACCTCGGCACGCATCTGATCCCGACGTTCGCGACGCGCCATCCGCACCTGCGGCTCCGGCTGATCCGCTCGGCCTCGCGCGAGGCACTGTTCGACGCGCTGCGCCGCGGGGAGGCCGACGCCGGCGTTGCCGCGCTCCCTGCCCCTGACGATCTGATCGCCGATCAGTTCGCGGTACGCGAGGTCGTGTTGGTCTCACCGGCCGGCCTGGATCTGCCCGACACGCTGTCCGAGCGGCACCTGGACGGGCTCCCGCTCGTACTCCCGCCGCCGGGGTCGGGACGCCGCGACGACATCGACCGCGGGTTCCGGCGGATGGGGTTCAAGCCGGTCGTGGCGATGGAGGCCGAGGAGCGGTCGGCGTGGGTGGCGTGCGTACTCGCGGGGCTCGGCTCGGTGTTCCTGTACCGCGACCTCGTGGAGCACCTGGGCTACGAGGGCACGGACGCACGCGCGTTCGACCCCCCGGTGCGCGGCGCCGTGGGGCTGATCCGCCGCCGGCGGCAGCCCGGTGACCCGGGGCACCCGGGCGGCCCCGGTTGCCCTGGTGATCCCGGAGTACCGGGCGACGGTGTGACCGCATTCCTGGCGCACGCCCGCGCGAACGGCCTGCGCCCGACCCGCGACGCCTGACCCGTGACGCCTGACCCGTGACCCCCAACCCGTGACCCCCAACCCCCGCGACGCCTGTCCGCGGCCCGGCCGCGGCCACCTGACCGCCGCGTCCGCCCACACGTACCGGGCGGCGCCGCTCACGCCTCCGGCACCACGCGGTCCACGATCCCGTCGACGAGCGCGTCCAGCGAGTCGGCCGCGATGGCGTCCGGAGTCGTCAGGTGCTCCACGATCAGGCCGAGCATCGCGAAGTACAGGACGCTGACCGTCGTCCGGTCGCCGGGCAGGCCGCTGTCGAGGTGGAAGCGGATGGCCTCCTCGTACTCGGGGCGCAGCATCGCGCTCAGCGCCGCGCGCATCTCGGGCCTGCGGGTCGCCTCCAGGCGGAGTTCGAGGAGGGCGATGTACCCGGTGCGGTCGGCGCCGACCCGGGCCATCAGTTCGTGCATGAACCGGACGACGATCGCCTTCGAGGGCGGCGCCTCCAGCGTCCGCGAGACGGCGTCCGGATCCGGCCCGAGCCGCGCGTAGATGCGCGGGGCGATCTGGTTGAGCAGGTCGTCGCGCTTGCCGAAGTAGTTCGACGCCGTCCCGGTCGGGACGCCCGCCTGTACGTCGACCGCACGAAAGGTGAGTCCGCGGGCGCCCTCGCGCGCCAGCACCTCGATCGCGGCGTCCAGCAGTGCCGCGCGTCGTTCCGGGTTCTGAGCCATCGGTCGCTTCTCCCTCTCGGGTGTTCCTGATCTTCCGGTGCGCATCCCCTTGCCAACCACTACACATGAAGTACTATAAGCGTCGTGGTCAATCGGCCGCAGCGTAGTTCCCGAGGAGACACATGCGAAAGCTCACGTACTACATCAGCCAGTCGATCGACGGCTTCATCGCCGCGCCGGACGGCGGGTTCGAGCACTTGATGCCCTTCGTGGACGTGCACAAGTGGATCGTCGCCGAATACCCGGAGACCCTGCCGGCCTTCATCCACGAGGCCATGGGCGTCGACGGCCCGCCCCGGGTCTTCGACACCGTGATCATGGGCCGCGCGACCTACGAGCCGGGGGTCGAGGCCGGGCACGTCAGCCCGTACCCGCACCTGCGGCAGTACGTCGTGACCAGCAGCACCATCACCGAGAGCCTGTCCCCGGACGTCACCCTGGTCGCGGGCGACCCGCTGGAGACCGTCCGCGCGCTCAAGGCGGAGGACGGCGACATGGGCATCTGGCTGGCCGGCGGCGCGACCCTCGCGGGCGCGCTCTACGACGAGATCGACGAGCTGGTCCTCAAGACCTACCCGATCATCTCGCGCTCCGGGATCCCGCTCTTCTACGGCGACTTCGAACCGCGTCGGTTCACCCCGAAGGAGACCCTGCGCTTCGACGACGGAGGATCCGTGACGCGCTACGTCCGGACGTGACGCCCGGGAACCGTACGCCCCCTCGCCGCGTCGAACCGCCGCGTGCCGAAAGGCCGACGGCCGCACGACGACGGCGAAGGGGGCGTACAGATGCACGCGCAGCAGGACGGGCCCGACCAGGAAGCCGCGTCCGAGCCCGCAACGCGAGTTCGTCTCGGCCTCCGGCGCCGTCGGTATCTGGTGTCTGCCGCGGCGGCGTCGGTCCTCGCGCTGCTGGGAACCGCGCTCGCGTTCGCGGCATTCCACGACGGCCGAGGCAGCGGTGAATCCAGCGGGCCCACCATGCCGAGCCCGGACCCTCGCCGGGGCCCGGCCCTTGATCCCGTCTTCGACCCCGCCGTGGGCCCGATCGGGCCTCGCGTCGAACTCGACTGCCCCGCACCACTCACGAGCGATCCCGTCCCGGCGCCGCTCGACCCGCGCGCAACCGCGGGGAACGCCCACACTCTCGCGACCGGCGCGGTAGCGGCCCGGCTCTGCGAACCCCCGGAGCCGTTCCGGACGGGCGGTCCGCCCGTCGCGACCCGGGTCGGCCCCATGCCGACCACCCTCTACCACGACGTCGACCGCGTCGTCCGGAAGGTGAACAGCTACGCCGAGGCGGACCGGTACAGCCTGCCTCCACATACGTTCTGCCCGCTGGACGCCCGCGCGTGGCTCACGCTCGAACTGCTCTACCCCGGCGGCATACGCGTCTCCGTCCCGATGAACCTCGGCGGCTGCGGCGAAGCCCGCTTCTCGGACACAACCCGGCAGGGCGCGCGGGGCTTCGACACCCACATGACCGCGCTCCTGGAGGAGCAGCGCATGGCCGACCCGCCCATGCCCGCGCCGGCCGCACCCGTGTGCGAGGAGTCCCGCCCGGCCGGGCGCGTGCCGTTGCGCCGCGAGTCGCTGGGACTCCACCGCGACGTCGTCCCGTACGCCGCCGCGCATCTCGTGGCGTGCCGGTACTCCGCCGGTCCCGACGGCGACTGGACCCTGCGCGGCACCGACGATCTCGGGCCGCAGCGGGAGGAGATCCGGGCACTGGTCAACGCCGCGGTCCCCGAGCAGGACATCCAACCGTGGCCCGACTCGGTGCCCTGCGACTACCCGAGAGAGGGTTTCACGCTGCTCGGATTCGCCGACGCGGCCGGCGCCCGGTATGAAGTCCTGGTCGTGGGAGGGCCGTGCGCGCACATGTACCTCGAGCTGCGCTCCGCGACGTACGGCGGCGAGCAGGGGGCACCGGTGCCGGCGGACCTGCTGCGCCGGCTCGGCCTCTGAGCGGGCGGAGATTCTGACGCTTGCGCCGCGGAGGACCGAAGGCCTCGGTGGCGGCATCGGACCGGGCCGGGCGGGCCGGACCCCCGCCCGGCCCACCTCTTTGCCCCGTACTCCACCGCCTGTCGCATCGCTGTCCGAAATGTGAACGGATCCGTCCGCGAGCTGGGTGTCCCCGATCGCCGGAGGTAGATTTGCGGAGGGGCCCCGGCCTTTTGGGCGAGTTGTACGACGGGTGCCCCTCCACGACGGGCGCCACAGGTGTGCCGAGCTGTTGCGAGCAAGGAGTTGTCCCGATGTCCCTGCTGACCGTGTGGCCCGAGGCCGATGCCACGGCTCCGCTGCTGCGTACCGCGGAACCCGCCGCGATCGCCGACGCGCTCGCCCCGATCGGGGTGCGCTACGAGCGGTGGACCGCGGACCAGGAGCTGGCGCCCGGGGCCTCGCAGGACCAGGTGATCGACGCCTACCGCACCGAGGTCGACCGCATCAGCGCCGCCGAGGGCTACATCCTCGTCGACGTGATCCGGCTCCAGCCGTCGGACGACCCCGAGTGGCCGGCCAGGGCCGCCGCGGCCCGCCAGAAGTTCCTGTCCGAGCACACCCACGCCGACGACGAGGTCCGCTTCTTCGTCGAGGGCGCCGGCATCTTCTACCTGCACGTCGACGGCCGGGTGTTCGCGGTCCTGTGCGAGGCGGGCGACCTGCTGTCCGTCCCCAAGGGCATCACGCACTGGTTCGACATGGGCGCGGAGCCCTCCGTCGCCGCGATCCGCTTCTTCCACGACGAGGACGGCTGGGTGGGCGACTTCACCGGCGACCCGATCTCGTCGCGCTTCCCCGACTTCGACGCCATCTGGGCCGGGTACACGGAGTCCGCCGCGTGAGCGACCGGCACCTTCCACACCACGTTGTCGTCGACATCGAAGGCACCACCAGCGCCACCGGGTTCATCACCGAGCAGCTGTACCCCTACTCGCGCAAGCACTTCGCGCGCGTGCTGGACACCCGGGGCGACGACCCCGACGTCGCGCGTGCCGCAGCCGCGGTCCGCGAGCTGATCGGCGAACCGGACGCCGGGACCGAGCGCATCGTCGAGGCCCTCAACACGTGGCTGGACCGCGACGAGAAGGCCGCCCCGCTCAAGACCCTCCAGGGCGTCATCTGGGCCGAGGGCTTCGAGTCCGGCGAACTGACGTCGCACTTCTACCCCGACGTGATCCCCGTCCTTCGCGCCTGGCACGCGGCCGGGCACACGCTGTACGTCTACTCCTCCGGCTCGGTGTCCGCCCAACTCGCGTGGTTCGGCCACTCCGCCGAGGGCTCGCTGCTGCCGTTGTTCTCCGGACACTTCGACACGGAGAACGCGGGGCCGAAGAAGGTCGCCCCGTCGTACCAGGCCATCGCCGCCGCGGTCGGCGAACCGGAGTCCGGGCGCTTCGTGTTCCTCTCCGACCTCGTCGACGAACTCGACGCCGCCCGCGAGGCCGGCTGGCGGACCGTCGGCGTACGCCGTCCCGGAGAGCCGTACTACGACCGGGGTGTCGACGGTCACCTGGAGACGGACTCGTTCGCCCGCGTCGACCTGAGCGGCGAAGAGCCCGCCGTACGCTGACCCGACCGCGCCTGCACCCCAACGCACCCGCACCGCCCGTCGGCGCCGCACGGCGACGGCGGGCGTTGTGCTGTCCGACGCGCCCGCGCTCGCGCCGCCGTCGACCCCGAGACGCCCAACTGCCGGGTAGGTCCCGGCGCCTGCGGCGCGGCGGTGGTATCGGGAGTACTACCAGGGGCCGTTCGTACTCTTCCCTGAGTACGAGTAGGGGCTCTCCCGGAGGAGTAGTCGGGGTCGGATATCGACCTTGAGGGATGACGATTCGACGACTTTTCCACGGCAGACTTCTCGTGTGGAAGCGACCGGGGCGGCGGTGGGGCGGGGCGCGTGGCTCGCGTCACACGCGCGGATGTCACATCCGCGACGTCGATTCAGTCATATGTGCAGGAGCGGCGATCGGAGGCGGGCAGAACCGCCGAGGGACCCGCACCCGGAAGGTTTCACCACAAGCGTGAAGAGTTGGTTGCTGCATAAGTAGAGTCGCGCACGGCGCCTCTACATATGTAGTGAACCGGGGAGGGGATACCGATGGATCGCAACGCTGTCGCCGCGTTCGTCCGCTTCGTCATCTGTGGCGGCGGTGTCGGTCTCCTCTCCAGCGCTGCGCTGATGCTCCTCACCGGCTCGATGTCGATCGCCGTCGCCAACGCGATCGTGACCGTCGTGTCGACCCTGCTCTGCAACGAACTGCACAGCCGGATCACCTTCCGCAAGGGCGCCGGGAGCATCCGCGTGCACGTGGAGTCCACCGGGACGGCGGTCATCGCCTACCTGTTCACCACCACCGCGATGGTGGTCCTGGACGCGGTCGCACCGCACGCCGGGGCGCTCACCCAGCAGGCCGTCTACCTGTCCGCCTCCGGCCTCGCCGGGCTCGGCCGCTTCGTGGTCCTGCGCCTGGTGGTCTTCGCCCGCAAGACGGACAAGACGGCGGTCGCCGACAAGGCAGCCGTCGCCGGCACGGTGGCGGTGGCGAGGAAGGCGGCTGTGGCAGTGGCCAACACGGCACGCCCGGCGAGCGCGGCGGTGGCGGGCAAGGTGGCCTCGGTGGGCAGCCTTGCCGCCGTGGGCAGCCTGGCCGTGGCGAACGCGGCCCGTCCGGCGGGCAGGCTCGCGGCCGTCAAGAAGAACGGCAAACTTCTTCCGGTCGCAGTGGGGACCCTCATGTCGGGCGGCACCCATGCGACCCTGCCGGCCCGGGAGCAGTTGGTGGTGGCGGCCTGACCCGCACCGACGCTCCACGGGCCACAAGGAAGCCGGTGGCCACCCCTGGACCGCAGGGGTGGCCACCGGCTTCGTTGCGTCGAGGGGCGCGTCCGCGGTCGCGGAGGTGCCGGGGTGGTGGACTGACGTGACGTCAGAGGACCTGGCCGGTCAGCCAGTTGCCGTCGACGGACCAGGTGGTGCCGTCTGCCGCCGCGCCGCGTAGGCCGTCGAGGGTGCCTTGGCCGGCGTACGCGATGGTGCGCGGGTCGGCGAGGGAGGCGAAGCCGTAGGTGCGGTCCGGTGCCCATTCCGTGTCCCGCCGCAGCCGACGGCTCAGTTCCGCCCAACCCCGGCCGGCCGCGGCGACGACCCAGGCGTCGGGCGGGCCCGCGGCGAAGCGCCGGGCGGACCGCAGCCAGGAGGCCGCCTGCTCTGGCCAGTCCACGACGGTGCGCACGGTCTTGCGGTCGAGGCCTTCCCAGGCGCGGATCAGCGCATCGGCGGCGTTCCGTGAGGCGGGGTCGCGGCTGTGCCCGACGGCGATGATCTCGATGCGGGCCTGAGGGCGTGTCAGCAACCGTAGGAGGGCGTCGAGTTCGGCGGGGGTGTGGGGCCGCGGGGCGGCGGGCTCGCGGTACGCGGACCATTCGGCGGCGGAGGCGAGAGGGGACGGGCGGTCCGGTGGTGTTCGGCCTACGGGAGGCCACGCCGACCGGGCGGGGCGGTTCAAGCCGGTCATGACGGGGCCTGTCCTTCCGGGTGGCTCTTCCAGCGCGCGTACTCCTCCGGCAGGCAGACTGCGCACGGGCGGTAGCCGGCGGCGCGGGCGGTCGCCGCGTCGGCGAAGAACACGCGCTGACGGACGTATCCGCCGCGGGCGATGGCCCGCAGCGCCGAGGGGCAGTCGAGCCGCCCGTACAGCCGCCCGCGCCGGTGCCCGCCGAGGGCACCGGGTTCCGCGCTGCGGTACGCGGCTCCGTCGGTGCCGACCAGCGTGTACGTGCGCGAGGGGGCTGCCGGTCGTATCGTCGGGTCGGGCGCAGTACGCGGGGCCGTCACAGCAGCGTGGGCTGGAGCGCGCCTTCGTGGACCAGCAGTTGGTGCTTGCGCTCCACGCCGCCCGCGTAGCCGCGCATCGACCCGTCCGCGCCGATGACGCGGTGGCACGGGCGCACGATCAGCAGCGGGTTCGCGCCGATCGCGGTGCCGAGGGCCTGGATCCGCTCGCGCGGCAGGCCGAGTTCGGCGGCGAGCGCGCCGTACGTCGTCGTGGTGCCGTACGGAATCGTGTCCAGCTTGCGCCACACGCGGTGCTGGAAGTCGGTGCCCAGCGGGGCGAACTGCAGGTCGAAGGAGATTGCTTCGCCTGCGAAGTAGACACCGAACCGGTCGGCCGCGGCCGCGAAGGCGGCCGGGTCGTGCCGCCAGTCGCCTTGCGGCACCGGGGCGTTCTTGGCGCCGGGCGTCGACACCGATGTCAGCGCCACGCCGTCGGAGGAGCGTTCGCCGACCAGCAGCAGTTCGCCGACCGGGCTGGGGATCGTGGTGTAGACGGTCATGCCGCCACCTCTTCCTTGCACCTTCCGTGCAGTCACGCAGCTTCTGCTTCGTTCCCCCTGCCTACGATCATGCGCGCCCGGAAACAGCGATGCTGGCGGAAATCGGACGGCGCGTCGGACCCGGCTGATCCGACGCGCCGAAATGCCGCGGTCGCATCGGCCTCGCGACCGGCTACTGCCTACGTGCCGATGAGGGCGAGTGCCGCGGCGCGCAGGTCGGCGGGCACCTTGTGCGGCGATCCCGCGTCGAACGGCGGCTCCGGATCGTACTCGATGGCCAATTGCACGGTCTGGGCGGTGCGTTCGCCCGTCTCGCGAGCAACCAGGGTGAGCGCCATGTCGATTCCCGACGAGACACCTGCGGCGGTGACGTACTTGCCGTCGAACACCACGCGCTCCGAGACCGGTTCGGCGCCGAAGCCCGCCAGCTGTTCCACCCAGCCCCAATGGGAGGTGGCCTTGCGCCCGGTCAGGAGCCCGGCGGCGGCGAGCAGGAACGAGCCGGAGCAGACGGAGGTCGTCCACTTCGTGTGCGCGTCGGCGGCCGTCAGCCAGTCGAGCAGTGCGCGGTCGCCCAGCGCCGCGGTCGTCCCGGGCCCGCCGGGCACGACGACGATGTCCGGGGTGGGCAGGTCGGCGTACGACGTGGTGGCCACCAGGGTCGGCTTGCCCTGGTCGTCGGTGACCGGGCCCGTCCCCCCGGCCACGAACGAGACCTCGCAGCCGGGGGTCAACGCCAGGACGGTGTACGGCCCCACCGCGTCCAGCGCGGTGAACCCCGGATAGAGCGGAATGGCGACGTGCACGGGCTTACCTCCGGACGAGACGGTGGGGGAGCGGTTTCATCCTGCCCCGCACGCCTCATGGCGTCCACGCCGCAGACCGCACACATCGCGTCATCCGCTCCCCGGACCCGCACAACGCCGCGGGCTAGAGGAGCAGTTCGTGGACCCCGCGCCATTCCATGTAGAGCAGGAACCGGATGTGGTTGTATGCGGCGTGCAGGTCTTCGCTCCTGTTGGGGGACAGCGCGATGAGCTTGCCCTTCGTGGCCATGAACGTCTTGCCGCTCATGCCCTCCAGGTCGATGAGCCCGAGGTTCTGCAGTTGGGTGAGCCCGTTGTCGGCCTTGAACATGTCGGCCGCGACGATGCGGTTCATCTCCTGGTTCTGCGGGTTCTTCGAGGGCGGCCCGCTGATCATCGGCGTCGGCGGCACGGCCTTGAGCGCCTTGACGACCGCGTCACGGCCGCCGGCCAGCACGTTGTTCCAATTGAGCCGGTACGTCGCCGACTTCTCCGTCTTCTCGCGGCCCAGGTCGGTCGTCACGGTCACCTCGGGCACGTTCAGCTTGTTCATCTGGCGGCGGCGTGCCTCGATCGTGGAGCGCATCGCCAGCAGGTGGAGCGCCAGGTGGCACACCTCGCCGAGCGGGCCGTTGTTGGGCTTGACGGTGAAGGTCTGATGCACGCTCTTGTCGGGACACCACTCCCAGCCGGGCGCCAGGTCGACCACCAGGCCGATGATCGGGTCCAGCGGGCACTCGTTCTTGGTGAGCGCCGGCACCACGACCGTCGAGATGTTGGTCCGGAACGCGGTCAGGCCCGCGGTCTTGAACACCGTCGCGGCGGCGAGGCTGTTGGTCCACTGTCCGTCGAGCTTGTAGTCGGCGGTCGTGCCGGGTGCGGCCGGATAGGCATAGCTGACGTGGTGCACCGCGCCGTGCAGGAATTCGCTGCCCGGGAGCTTTCCGGTTTCGCCCGGGGCGACGTTCCAGGTCCCGGTGGCAACCGGAAGTGGCAGAGCCATTTCGTTCCCCCTCCCCGGCGGGCAGCACCGCCCGCCCAGCCGAATGGTCCGGCACGGGCTGTTCCGGGGTAAGGGGTACACACCAGTAACCGTGGCGAACTTCCTTGCATGACAAGGTATTTCGAGATATCGACCCGTCAGTCGACCATTGACGGCGGCATTCGACCGGCATTTGTCATGTCCTGCCACCCGTGGCAGCGGCGTGGGTTCACCGGTTCACCGATCCGTCGGGACCGCGTCGCCGAAGCGCTCCAGGCGTATGCGGGTCGGGGGGACGCCGGCACGCGTGAGCATGCGGCCGACCGCCTCGGCGAAGCCGGTGGACCCGCAGACGTACACCTCGCGGTCCTCGGCGACGGCGCGGGCGGCGTACGGCGCCACCATCTCGGGGGTGAGCCGTCCCACCGGCAGCCCGGGAGGAGCCACCCGACTGTGCACGACGGTGACCTGATCGCCCGTCAATTCCTTGCGATAGGGCAGGTCTTCCGGCGTACGCACGCACGCCAGCAACTCCACGCCGACATCCGCGGCGGCAGAACCCGGCGCGGCCGCGCGGTGGTGGCGCAGCATGGCGACCAGCGGGACGAGCCCGGAGCCGCCGCCGATCAGCAGCGCCGGGCGGTCGCCCGCCCAGGCGAAGAACCCGCCCAGGGGGCCGCGTACTTCGATGCGGTCGCCGACACGCGCCGCGCCGTGGAAGTAGCCCGACACCTCGCCGCCGTCCACCCGGTCGACGGTCAGCTCGATGTGCCCGGTATCTCCCGGCGACGACGCGACCGAGTAGTGGCGTTGCGCGGTGTACCCGTCGGCCGCGGTGAGCCGCACCATGTAGTGCTGGCCGGCGACGTGCGCGTTCCACACCGGCAACGCGAGCCGCACGGTGAGCATGCGCGGTGTCTCCGCCCGGAGTTCGACGATCTCGCCGTCCTGCCAGTCGACCTTGCCGCGCAGGCTCGGCGCGACCCGGCCCGGCGCCGCGAACTCGGGGATCTCCGGCAGCACCGATCCCGCCCCGGTCGCAGCCGGTGTGTCGGTCGGCACGTCGGACGGAGTGCCAGGCGGAGGGCCAGGCGGCGCGCCGATCGGAGTGTCTGTCGGTGTGTCAGTCGCCCGCATAGCGTTCCTCCGCCCACGGATCGCCTCGGTGGTGGTAGCCGTTCCGCTCCCAGAACCCGGGTTCGTCGCGGTCCACCAGCCGCAGTCCCGCGATCCACTTCGCGCTCTTCCAGAAGTACAGGTGCGGCACGAGCAGCCGGGCCGGACCGCCGTGCGCGGCGGTGAGCGGTTCGCCCTCGTAGTCGAACGCGATCCACGCCTTGCCGTCCACCAGATCGTCGAGCGCGAGATTGGTGGTGTAGCCGGTGTGCGCGTACGCCACCACATGCGTCGCCGCGGGCAGCGGCCCCACCGCGCGGAGGAAGTCGTCGAGCGACACCCCGGTGAACCGGGTCGACAGCTTCGACCACGAGGTGACGCAGTGGATGGGCCCCTCGTAGGTGCTCGCGGGCAGTGCGTGCGCGTCGTCCCATGTCCAGGTGCGTGGCGAGGCCACGAGCCCGTCGATGCGGAACGTCCAGTCCGCGGCGGCGAGTTCGGGGGTGACCTCGGCCGACAGCACGGGGAAGGAGTTGTGGGCGTCGTACTGGCCGGGAGGCAGGCGCGGGTCGCGGGCGTCGGCCGACGTACGCCCGACGAACCCGCGCGTCGCGGACGCGGGCGCCGCCTCGGAACGGGGTGTCGAAGGGGATGCCGAAGGCGCTGTCGGCGGCCTGCCCGAAGAAGTCCCCGCCGTCACGCGTCGTCCTGGGCCAGCCGCCACACCGCGTCCAGCGCGACGAGCGCGGCCTTCTCCACGCCCTCGGCGACGACCTTGCGGTGCGGGTCGTAGTTGCTGTTGCCGTCGTCGTCCACCAGGTCGTCGGCGGCGATGCCGTCGATCACCAGCGCGCCGCCCGCCCGCAGGCCGTTGAGCGCCGCGAACACCAGCAGCGCCGACAACTCCATCTCGATCGCGAGCACGCCGGCCCGCTGATACGGCTTCATCGGCAGTTCCAGCACACCCGGCAGGAACGCGGCCCGCGTCCACACCGTGCCGCGGTGGTACGCCGCCTCGTGCTCGCGTGCCGCACCTTGCAGCGCGAGCACGACCTCGGGGGTCGCCGCCGCCGGGAACTCGGCCGGCACGAGCTGCTGCGTCACGCCGTCGTCGCGCACCGCCGCCTCGGCCACGATCAGGTCGCCGTCGCCGATCCCGCGGGCGATCGCCCCGGCCGTGCCGAGCCGGACGATGGTCGTCACGCCCGCCTCGGCGAGTTCGCCGAACAGGCACACCGCGCCCGGGCCGCCGACCCCGTGCGACGACACGACGACGGGGACGCCGCGCCAGGTGCCGGCGTACGTGACGTACTCGCGGTTCGCGCCTATCTGCTCGGCACCGTCGAGGAGCTTCGCCACCAGCCCGGCGCGCGCCGGGTCGCCGACGACGACCGCATACGCGGGCAGACCCGAGCTGGGGATCTTGGTGATCGGGAGGACGGTGGGACGGGCGGCGGAGGTCATGACTTCGGCTCCAAGCTGGGGACGGGGGACACCGGGGCGGACGTGTCGCGGTCGCCTCCGCCGCCGCCCCGGGCGGCGTCGGCTCCGTCGGTCGGCGCGCCCCGCGGTCTGCGGCGCATCAGGCCGCCGCGGAACCTCGGCCTCGTCGCGAGGAACAGCGCGACCAGCGTCATCACGTACGGCGCGGCATCGGCGGCCTGCTGCGGCATGCCCTCGCCCTGGAGCCGGAAGCCGATCGCCTCGACGAGCCCGAACAGCAGGCCGGCGAGCAGGACGCCGACCGGCAGCGCGCGGCCGAGCATGACCGCGACGACCGCGATCCAGCCGCGTCCCGCCGTCATGTTCTCGGAGAACAGCGTCACGTTGCCGAGCGCCAGCTGCGCGCCGGCCAGGCCGCACAGCGCGCCGGAGGTGAGGACGGCGGCGTACCGGTACTTGGCGACGCTGACCCCGAGGCTCTGCGCGGCCTCGGGCGCCTCGCCGACGCCGCGCAGCCGCACACCCCACGGGTGGCGCGACAGCATGACGGCGATGACCGCGACCGCGACCCACGACAGGTAGACCAGCGGCGAGTGCCCGGAGACGGCGTCGCCGAGGAACGGGACGGACTCCACCCCGGGGATGTCGACCGGTTCGAGGCCCTTGAGGTCGGGATCGCTGAACGTGCCCTGGGTGCCGAACACGGTCCGCAGCAGGAAGCCGGTCAGGCCGACCGCGAGCAGGTTGAGCGCGATGCCCACCACGACGGCGTCCGCGCCCAGGCTGACCGCGCCGATCGCGAGGATCGCCGAGAACGCCATGCCCGCGAGCATCGCGGCGAGCACGCCGCCCCACGCGCTGCCGGTGTACCAGCTGCCGGTGACGGCCGCGAAGCAGCCGGTGAGCATGGTCCCTTCGAGGGACACGTTGAAGACGCCCGCGCGCTCGCACAGGGCGCCGCCGAGGGCCGCGAACAGCACCGGCGTCAGCGCGCGCAGCGCGGAGAAGATCAGTTCGGCGTCGAAGGACATGTCACCGGCCTCCGGTCTCGGCGGGCACGGGAGACTCGGTGCTCGGCGGCCCGATGTGCGGTGGTCCGGCGGCGGAGGGTTCCGCGCCCGGCGGTATTCGTCCCGGGCGGCGGCCGCGCAGCCACGCGCCCTTCGCGAACACCCCGGTGCGCACCGCCAGGAACAGGATGATGACCGCCTGGAGCACCGAGGTCAGCTGCTGCGGCACGGCCGTCTCCTGCTCCATGCCGAAGCCGCCCACGGTCAGCGCCGCGAAGAAGAAGCCGGCGACGATGGTGCCGATCGGGGAGGCGGCCGCGAGCAGTGCCGCGAGCAGTCCGGTCCAGGTGTACGCGGGAGTGGTCAGCGCGCCGTCCGTCAGCCGGTACGGGAACCCGAGCACCATGATCGCCCCGACCAGCCCGGCGAGGCCGCCGGACGCGAACATCAGACGGATCGTCAGGCGCGGTCGGTCGACACCGGCATACGCCGAGAACCGCGCGCCGCGGCCCGTCATGCGCAGCTCGAACCCGGCGGACGTGCGGGACTCGACGAACGCGAACACCAGCGCGGCGGCCAGGACCAGGAAGATGCCGATGCTGATGCCGGTGCCCAGTCCGCCGTCGGTGGCGAACTCGGGCAGCCGTACGCTGTCCGGCAGCCGCTCGGACTGCGGGATGCCCGAGCCCTTCTCCAGCAGGTGGAAGCGGATCAGGTAGGACACCAGCGAGATCGCCGGGTAGCTCATCAGCAGGCTGCTGACCAGCAGCGGCACGCCGCACGTGATTTCCAGCAGTGCGGCCAGCGAGGCCCACAGGCCGCCGGCCAGGATCCCGGCCAGCAGGGCGAGCACGACGGTGACCGGCGCCGGGAACGGCGAGTAAAGGCCCACCACGGCCGCGGCCAGCGCGCCGAGGACCAACTGCCCGTCGCCGCCCAGGTTCACGAGCCCCGCGCGCAGCGGAATCGCGAGCGCGACCGCCATGCCGACGATCGGGATCGACTTGGTGGCGGTGTCGCTGATGCCCTCGCCGCCGAGCGAGGTCTCGAAGATCGCCTGGTAGGCGGCGAACGGGTCGGCACCCGTCGACGCCAGGATGATCGCCCCGACCACGAAGGCGGCCACGATCGCGGCGGTGACGGGGGAGAACACGGCGCGGCGCGCGAACCCGAGGACGACTCCGGCGCCTTGGGACGCACCGGGGGAGGGACGCTTGTGGTCAGTCATGGTCGGCATCGCGCTCTGTCGGGCGGCGGGTCTCGGCGTCGGAGGAGGCCGAGGCGGGGAAGTCGGGGGACGCGGGCGAGTCGGGGGTGTCGGGGAACACCCCGGCGGCTGCGGAGTTGTCGGAGGCATCGGACGCGTCGGGGGTACCCGGGGTGCCGCCGGCCATCGCGAGGCCGACGGTGGCCAAGTCGGCCTCGGCGCGCGGCAGGTCGGCGACGACGCGGCCCTCGTACATCACGAGGACGCGGTCCGAGAGCGTGAGGATCTCGCTCAGCTCGGCCGACACCAGCAGGATGCCGTGGCCGGCGTCGCGGTACTCGACCAGCCGGGCGTGGATGTTCTCGATCGAGCCGATGTCCACGCCGCGCGTGGGCTGTTCGACGATCAGCAGCGGCGCGTCGTGGGTGATCTCGCGGCCCAGGATCGCCTTCTGCTGGTTGCCGCCGGACAACGTGCCGATCGGCACCGCCCCGGACGCGGCCTTCACGCCGAAGCGTTCGACGACCCGGGCGGCGTGCGCGCGGATCGCGGCGCGCCGCAGCAGCCCGCCGCGTCCGGCTATCGGGGCACGGCGGTGGAAGCCCATCGCGAGGTTGTCGGCGAGCGGCGCGGTACGGGCGGCGCCGACCTCGCCGCGGTCCTCGGGGACGTACGCGAGCCCCGCGGCCCGGCGGCGCGCGACGCTCACGCCCTTGCCGCCGGACGCGACCTCCGTGCCGGCGACCACCACACGTCCCTCGCGGGCCGGGCGCAACCCGGCCAGCGCCTCGACGAGTTCGCTCTGCCCGTTGCCGGCCACTCCCGCGATGCCGACGATCTCCCCCGCGCGCACCCGCAGCGACACCCCGTCGACGAGCGGCTGGGCTTCGCGCTGCGCGGCGGCGACGGTCAGGTCCTCGACGGCGAGCACCTCGTCGGCGGGACGGCCCGCCGGATGCCGCTTGTCGAGGTCGATCTCGCGCCCGGTCATCGCCGCCGCGATCGCGGCCGGGTCGGTGTCGGCGGTGGTCAGGCGGGCCGTGACGCGGCCGTCGCGCAGCACCGTGACGTGGTCGCTGACCGCCATGACCTCGTGGAGCTTGTGGGTGACCAGGAGCACGGTGCGGTCGGCGGCGGCGAGGCCGCGTACGACGTCGAGCAGCCGGTCGGCCTCGGCCGGGGTCAGGACCGCGGTGGGCTCGTCGAGGATCAGGACGCGGGCGTCGCGGTAGAGCAGCTTGAGGATCTCGACGCGCTGCTGCACACCCACCGGAAGGTCGCCGACGCGGGCGTCCGGCGGCACCTGGAGGCCGTGGCGCTCGACGAGTTCGGCGACGCGCGCCCGGGCGGCCGCGCGGTCCACGAAGCCGCGGCGCAGCGGCTCCGAGCCGTAGACGACGTTCTCGGTGACGGACAGCGACGGGAACAGCTTGAAGCCCTGGTGGACCATGCCGAGTCCGGCGTCGATGGCCTGGAGCGGCGAGGTGAAGCGGTGTGCGGTGCCGCGCAGGAGGACCTGTCCGTCCTCCGGGCGCTGGAGGCCGTACAGCACGGACATCAGGGTGGACTTGCCGGCGCCGTTCTCCCCCATGAGCGCGTGCACCTCGCCGGTCGCGACGGCGAGGTCGACGCGGTCGCAGGCCAGCACCCCGGGGAACCGCTTGACGATGCCGCGCAGTTCCACCTCGGGCACCGCGGAGGAGTCCGAGGACGCGCCGGGACGAGTGGACGTATCGGTCATCTGTCGACTTCCGTTCGGAACCTGGGTACCGCGCCGCGATGCGCCGCCGGTGCCGCGGCCGGAGGGGGACGCCTCCGGCCGCGGCACCGGGTCGGCACCGCTTGCACCGCCTGTACTGCTGAAACCGCGTGGACTGCTTGTGCTGCTTGTAACTGCCTGTACTGCCGGAACCGCCGGGGCTACTTCGCCGCGACCGGGTCGGCGACGGTGAGCTTGCCCGAGACGATCTGGTCGCGCAGGTCGGTGACGGCCTTGATGACGTCCGGGTGCTCGGCGATCGTGCACTGCGACGACGCGACGTTCGGCTCCAGGCTGGTCAGCGTGATGCCGCCCTCCTGCACGCCGTACGAGGAGATGCCGCCGGGCTTGCCGCCGTCGATCTGCTCGACGGCCTTCTCGATCGCGACGTCCGTGTGCTTGATCACGTTGTCGACGACCGTGCCGACGGCCTTGCCGCACTGGTTGACGTCGACGCCGAAAGCCTGCTGGCCGTTGGCCTTCGCGGCGTCGAAGACCCCGAGGTTGCCCGCGGCGGACGCGGCGCCCATGACGATGTCGACGTCCTTCGTCTTGAGCGAGGTGGTCTGCTCCTTGGCGCGCGCCGGGTCGTTGAACGGGTTCTGGCCGCCCACGAAGACCTGGGTGAACTCGGAGGTCGCCTTGGTGTGCTTGGCGCCCGCGCCGAACGGGTCGGAGAAGCGGCGGATCTGCGGCGAGTCGACCGCGACGACCGCGCCGACCTTGCCGGTCTTGGTCAGCAGGCCCGCCTCGGCGCCGGCCAGGAAGGCGCCCTCGTGCTCGCGGAACACCGCGCAGGTCACGTTCGGGTAGGACTTCTTGGTGCAGGAGTCGACCAGCAGGAACTGCTGCTGCGGGTTGGCCTCGGCCTGCTGCGCGATGACGTCGTCGAACTCGAAGCCGACCGCGACGACGACGGCGGGCTTCTTGCGTACCGCGCTCTCCACGTTCTGCTGGATCGCCGTCGGGTCCTTGCTCTCCAGGGTGGAGGCCGAGCCGCCGAGCTTCTTGGCGGCCGACTCGGTGCCCTGCTTCGCGAGCTTGAGGAAGTCGTTGAGGCCGACGGGCTCGGGCGTCACCAGGACGAGCGACTTGTCACCGGACCCGCCGGTGCCGGAGGCCTTGTCGTCGTCGCTCGAGGCGTTGCACGCGGTCGCGGCCAGGGCGGTGGTGACGGCGACGGCGGTGAACGCCAGGCGGCGGGAGGTCTTGCTGTACATGGGGGTCCTCAGCTGTTCGGGAACGTTGCGCGCGGGAGCGGGCCGCGCCATGGAGGTACTTGTCTTCGGGGGATCCGCTGATGACGACCGGCTCTGCGTTGGCGCGCGCACGATGCTTCAGCGGCAGGAACAGCGGCGGCGGGGCGACGCGGCGGCGACGGAGCGGCCGGGGGCGAGGGGCGGGAGTACGCACGCCATCGGGCAGCCGTGGGAATGCATGAGTGCGTCGATGACGTCGTATACGACGTACGCGTTTCCGACCTGTGCGTTCGCGCGGATGCGGGGCGACTCGGCCACGGCTGACCCCCTCTCTGAGGACGACGGGACGCCGATGTGATGATCACATCAGGCGGATTTCCGGGAACCTATCACCCCGTCTCGCCAGGTGGTCAATATGTCCAGCATGCGGGCAGCGTGACGGCGAATACGGTTACGTCCCGTTAACAACCTGGTCATACGATCGATGTAATGCCGGACCCCACCCCGCCGGCCGACCGCCGCCCGACCGCACCGCAGGGGAATCGCCCGTGGCCATCGAAGTACGCTCGCTTGCCTGGCACGGCAAGGGACTTCACCTCATCGACCAGACCGCGCTGCCGCGCGAGATCGTGCGCCTGGACGTCACCGACGTCGACACGCTGATCGACGCGATCCGGCGGCTCGCGGTACGCGGCGCCCCCGCACTCGGCGCCTCGGGTGCGTTCGGTGTGGCGATCGCCATGCTCCAGGCCGAGCGCGAAGGGTGGAGCGAGGACACATTGCGCGACGCCGTTTCGCGCATTCGGGATGCCCGGCCGACCGCGGTCAACCTGGCCGGCGGAGTCGACCGCGTGCTGCCGCTGGTACCGAAGGGCGTCGCGGCCGTCGTCGCGGAGGCCGAGGCGGTCGTACGCGAGGACGTCGCGGCCAACAAGGCGATCGGTGCCAACGGCGCCGACTGGATCCTGGCGCACGTCGAGCGCCGACCGCTGCGGGTCCTGACGCACTGCAACACCGGGTCGCTCGCGACCGCCGGGTGGGGCACCGCCCTGGGCATCATCCGCGAACTGCACGAGCGCGGGGTCCTGGAAGTCGTCTACGCCGACGAGACCCGCCCGCTCCTGCAAGGGTCGCGGCTGACGGCCTGGGAGCTGGACCAGGAGGGCATCCCGCACTTCGTCCAGCCGGACGGCGCCGCGGCCAGTACGATCCTGCGCGGCCTCGTCGACGTCGCCGTCATAGGCGCGGACCGAATAGCGGCCAACGGCGACACCGCGAACAAGATCGGCTCGGTCGGCGTCGCGCTGGCCTGCGCCGACGCGGGCATCCCCTTCGTCGTGGCCGCGCCGCAGACCACCTTCGACCCCGCGACGCCGCACGGCGACGCGATCGAGATCGAGGAGCGCCCGGAGAGCGAGGTCCTGGAGTGGGGCGGCGTCCGCGTGGCCCCCGAGGGCTCGCGCGCCTTCAACCCCGCCTTCGACGTCACGCCGGCCCGGCTCATCAACGCCATCGTCAGCGAGCGGGGAGTCACCGAGCCGCGCACCTGACACCCGCACCAGGCAACACTCGCCGGGGAAGCGCCAAGGCGGCTCCCCGGCGGCACGGTCGGCCGGGCCGGTCGCGCAGAGGGGTCGGGTACGTCCGCTCGGGCTGTTTCCGCCGGGCAGATCAGTCGAGCAGGTCAGTCGAGCAGGTCAGTCGAGCAGGTCGGGCGTGGTTCGTTGTTCGGGGCAGGTCAGCCCGTGGCGACCTTGTACTCCAGGAGCCACTGCACGATCTCGACGTGGTGCCGCGCCTGCATGGGGTCCTTGCCCCAGACGTACATGCCGTGCGACGCGACGATCACCGCCGGGACACCCTCGACCATCGCGGCCTCCAGGCGGTCGCCGAGTACCGCCATGTCCTGGCTGTTGGCGATGACCGGGATCACGACCTTCTCGTCGTGCGCGGAGCGTCCGATGCCCTTCAGCATCTCCAAGTCGGACAACTCGACGCCGCCCGGCCAGCGCGCGCCCGCCTGCACGCCCTGCAGCGTGTGCACGTGGAAGACCGCCCGGGCGTCCGTGAGGGCCACGACGCGCGCGTGCAGGGCCGCCTCCGCGGACGGCTTGCGCGGCGTGCCGGGCCCCTGGTCGGCGGCGACCGGGACGCCGGCGCCGTCCACCACGACCAGGTCGTCCGGGCCCAGTTCGCCCTTGTCGAGGCCGCTCGCGGTGACCGCGAGGCGCACCGGGTCGTGCGATATGACGACGGACAGGTTGCCCGACGTACCGCGCATCCACCCGAGTCCGGCGAACCGTGCGGCCTCGCGCGCGAGCACCGTGCCGGCGGCGGCACGATCGGCGGCGGTGACGGCGGGGGATCCGGCGGGCGCGGGGGTGGGGGAGGTCATGGTGGGGGTCCTTCGCAGACGACGTACGCAATACCGGGCAGCGGGGGCACCGGTCGGCCATCATCGCATCCCGGTGAGGCCGCACGGCCCCTCCGGGTACCGCCGCGCGGACTTCCCGCCCGCCCGCGCTCGGGTACGCCGAACACATTCCACACCGCATCCCCCTCTGCTACGCCGTGTCGTCAAAATCCCGCCGGGCCTGCGAACCGTGGCACGCTTGGGCCTTGCGCGGCCTCCCGAGCCGACGCGTCACGGCCGTGCCGCCCGCAGCACGGCCCGCGGGCTCCCCGACAGGACGTCGAGACACTTCTGGCGGTGCCACCCGGGGGGTGTCTCCCACGGGGCGGCGCGTTCGCTCGATCGCCACGTCGGTGACCGGCCCGGTCCTGATCGCCGTCCTCGCGGACATCGCGCGTCGTGGTGGTGGGGGTTCGGCGGCGGCCTCGGTTGGAGCGGGAACGGAGCCCGGCCGGACCCCTGTACCGGCCGGGCTCCGCTGTTTCAGGCGCGGAAGCGCCACGCGACGTGTTCGGCGCGCCGACGGATCTCCGTGGTGCGCTCCGCCGGGGAGATACGGGGAGTTCCGGCCGGAAGGCGGTCGAACACCCGGTCAAGGCCGACCAGTTCGGCGGTCAGGTGCGGCTGTTCGCGCGGGCCGGTCCAACGCTGTGTGCAGAAGACCCGCTCGCGCCCTTCGGTGTCGAGCCAGTTGGGGGTTCCCGGATCGCGGCCGGCGACCACGAGGGTGGCGGTGCCGTCCGGGTTGCGGTGTGCCTGGTGCTGGTTGACCGACGTGGGGCGGTGCGCGAAGTCCAGCGACTCGAACCAGCCGATGGACTGCAACTGGGCGTTCCACTGGTCGGATTGGTCGGGGGCGACGGTGACGAGCAGGGCTTCGTCGGGGCCGAGGCGGACGTCGCAGAAGGCGTACACGATGTCCTGGACGCCGCCCTCCACGAAGGCGGGGACGGAGAAGGTGTTGGGCGGCTGCGCGGTGGCGGTGCGTTCCACCCAGTCGTTCCAGTAGGTGATCGAGTTCTCGACCATGGACGCCGCGCCGTCCAGGAGTCGGGCGATGTCCGCGCCGGTCGGCGGGGTGCGCGGCCGGTCGGCGGTGTCGAGGCGTTCGAGGGCGAACATCGCCGGCTGCGCGGGCTGCCAGTCGTAGTAGTAGTCGCGTACGTGCAGGAGCGTTGCGGCCGGGGCCAGTTCGATCCACGGGCCGTCGTGTCCGGCGGGGCGTTCCGCGGAGAGCACGATCTCGGCCGTGTCGCCGGGACCGAGGCCGAGGGCGGCGGAGTCGACCTCGGCGAGGACGCCGCGTACGCCCATGTGCATGTTGCCGGGCTTGACCTGCACGATGAACTTCTCGCAGGAGTTCATCACGACGGACAGCCGGTACACGCCGTCCGCGGTGACCGGCGCACGGCGCGCGTTCTGGTCGACGTTGGGGCCGCCCCAGCGGTACACGAGGTTGTTGTGCGTGAACAGCGCCGGGTGGCGTGCGTCGGTCGAACCGAGCTGGTACGTCAGCCAGCACGCGACCTGGTTCGCCAGGTGCCGGAACCCCTCGGCCCGTTCGGTCTCCGAGCCGGGGAACTCCGGGGCCAGTATGCGTTCCCCGACCTCCGCCATGCGGCCGCAGAAGTCGCGCCATGCCGCCGCCGCCTCGCCGCCGCGTTCCGGTGCCGCGTTCGCGTCCCGTGTGCTCATGCCCGACCGCCCTCCTCCGGCACCGCGAAGTACTCCTGGTAGTCCGCGAATCGCGCCCGCACCGCGGCGGCGTCGAGGCCGAAGTCCGCGAGCGAGTACGAGTGCGCGCCGTGCTTTCCGCGCGGCCGGCCGGCGAGGTAGCCGGCCATCGCCGAGCGCGCGCCGTCGTCCAGGGTGCGGCCGAAGTGCGCGTACAGGGCCTCGACCGTGCCGAGCGGGTCCGTCAGGAAGTCCGCATAGTGCGAGTCGTGGAAGACCGTGTCGTCGATCTTGCCGACCCGCCGCAGCGCCGTGTACCGGGCCAGCACGTCGGCGTAGAAGTCCACCTGGGTACCTGCCAGTTCGGCGGCGTCCACGTCGTCGCTGTGGGTGGCGTGGATGGTGGCCAGCAGGCTGCCGAGCGAGCCGAGGACCTTGACCGGGTCGCGGTGCGTGACCGCGACGCGTGCGTCCGGGTAGGCGGCGAGCAGGGCGTCCAGCGTGCCCAGGTGCGGCGGCGCCTTGAGCACCCACTGCGGGGGCGCGCCGGTGCGGCGCTGGAGCACTTGCAGCACCACGCGGTGTGCGCGGTACGCCGGGCCCATGTCGCACGACGCGAGCCAGGCCGCGTACGACGGGACCCGGAACTTCCCCGGGAAGTCCTCCGAGCGGAACGCGATCGCCTGTGCCGAGATGCATTCCTTGGGCATGCGCGCCCCGCGCTCGTGCATCGCGTCGAAGCCGGGGGCGATCATCGCGGTGAGCCGCAGTTCGCGGTCGACCAGCGCGATGCGGGGGTCGGTGTCCCGGGTCGCCGGGTCCGGCGGCGGCACCGGGCGCAGGAACTCCCAGCTCTCGGGCACTCGGTTGGCGGGGTCGCGCGACAGCAGGGCGTGCAGGATGGAGGTGCCGGTACGCGGCGCTCCGGTGACGAACAGGGGCGCGGTGACCGGCTCGTCCAGCACCCCGGGGTCGTCGCGGAGTTGGCGGGCGAGCTGGAGCCGGACCTCCAGGAGGCGCAGGATCTGCTGCCGCACCTCGTAGCGGCCGAGCAGGTTCAAGCGGCCCTCTGTCTCCAGCGCGTGCACCAGCAGCCGCAGCGGCTCCTCGAAGCCGCCGCCGTCGAAGTCGCCGAAGTCGTCGAGTCCGGTACGGGCCCGGGCCTCGCCGAGCAGTTCGTCGGCGTCCAGCGGGTGGCCGTACTCGGCGGACAGCAAGGGGACCGCGCCCCGGTTCACGTCGCGGACCCAGGGGTCGGCGGGGGCGGGCTGCCACGTCATCGTGTTCTCCTCCCAAGCTGCCGGACGGAGCCTCGGGCCTCCGGCTGACGGGGTGTCGGTTCCGAGACAAGTATCTTCATATGAAGTTACTTTTCAAGAAGATGTTTCCGTACGGGTGACGCCTGCGGGACTTCGGGCCGGTGCTGTGATGGCATCAGAGCGTGATCGCCGCCGCCCTCGCCGCCCTCGCGCTGCTCGCCTCGCCCGTCACCGCGGTCGACCCCGCGGCGCCGCCCGAGACGCCCCGCCCGCCCGCGCTGACCTGGACGGGATGCGAGGCGCCCCAGGCACCCGGAACCCCGTACGAATGCGCCACCGCGCGCGTGCCGCTCGACTACCGCGACCCCGGTGGCGCCACGCTCGACCTCCCGCTCGTACGCGTGCGGGCCGCGGACCCCGCCCGCCGCATCGGCACCCTGGTCCTCCAGCCGGGCGGCCCCGGCAACTCCGGCGTCGACTTCGTCCGCGGGAACTACGCCGACCTCCCCGCCGAACTGCGCGACCGCTTCGACGTCCTCGGCTTCGACGCCCGCGGCATCGGCCGCGCGGCCCAGCTGCGCTGCTGGGACGACGCCCAGTACTCCCAGGCGGTGACGCGGGCCCTCGGGCAGCCGGGCGCCGACGGGCTGGAGCGGGCCGTCGCCGAGGCCGAGGACTTCAACGCGGCCTGCCTGCGCAACTCCGCCGACCGCGTTTCTTACGTCGGCACCGGATATGTCGCCCGCGACCTCGACCTCGTCCGCGAGGCTCTCGGCGAACGGCAACTCTCGTTCTACGGGCGCTCGTTCGGTTCCTTCGTCGGCACGGTGTACGCCGACGCGTTCCCGACGCGCGTCCGGGCGATGGCGCTGGACGGCGCCTACGACCCGATCGCGCACACCGAACGCCCGTACAGCTCCGACCGCGCGCAGTTCCTCGCGCTCGACGCGGCGGCCGGGCGCCTGCTCGACTGGTGCGGCGCGACCCCGGACGCCTGCGCGTTCGGCGGCGGTGATCCGCGCGGGGCCTTCGACCGGCTCGTACGCTCGCTCGACGCGAACCCCGTGCCGATCCCCGGCAAGGGCACGGCGAACGGGTACACCCTCGTCTACCGCCTGATGTTCAACATCAACGGCGGCCGCGTCGACTGGCCCGACCTGGCGGCCGCGCTGGCCCGCGCGGAGGCGCGCGACCCCGCGTCGTTCCTCCTCGCGCCGCCGTCGCCGGGCTCCTTCGCGTTCCTGACCCCGAACGTCGTCGTCGAGTGCAACGACCGCATCTACCCCGAAGGGGACTTCCGCCTCGCCGCGCAGCTGGGCCTGGCGTCACGCCGGGCGCCGCTGCTCGGTCCGGCGATGGCGTACGGCCCGCCGACCTATGACCACAACCACGCACCTGCGTGCACCCGTTGGCCCGCCGAGCGGGCGAGCCGGCACGAAGGCCCGTACACCGCGCAGGGTTCGGCACCGCTGCTGGTCCTCGGGACGACCGGTGACCCGGACACCCCGTACCAGGACGCCGTCGCGCTGGCCGGACTGCTCGACAACGCCCGCCTGTTGACGTTCCAGGCCGAGGGCCACACCGCGTTCGGCCGCAGCAACTGCGCACGGGACGCGGTCGTCCGCTACCTCGCGGACGGCGTGCTGCCGCCCGAGGGGACGGTGTGCGCGGACGAGAAGCCCCCGGCCGCCGAGCCCGAAACGGCCCGTTCCGACGAGCGCGCCACCGGAGGCACCGCGGGCACGGTCGGCGTGGACGAAAGGGTCGAACTCATCGGCGTACCGGACTAGTCCGCTACGCGGTAGGCCGTCAGCTCCGTCCGGCCGACTCGGATTTCGTGGGGGAGTCGGGGACCGGCCGGGCCGCGCCCGGTGCGCCGCCCGCCGGCGTGCGGCCGGGCAGCAGCAGGCACAGCGAAGCGCCCGACACCGGTTCGCTGCGCAGCGACATGATCGGGCTGCTCCGGCGGATCAACGCCACGCGCGCGCACCTCGCCACGATCATGAGCATCCAGATGGCGGCCTAATACCAGGAGACCGGCACCAGTCCGGCCGACCTGCGCGAATTCGCGAAGGCGGGGCGGCGCAACCTCCTCGACGACATCTTCGAACGAGCCTTCGCGCGCGGCGAGATCGATCCGGCGCACGTGACCGAGCGCATGAAGTCGCTGCCGTTCGACCTCCTGAAGCAGGAGTTCTTCATGACCTTCCGCCCCGTAGCGGACGCGGTGATCGAGGAGATCGTCGACACGCTGTTCCTGCCCCTGGTCACCGAGGGCCGCAAGAGCCCCGAGGCGACCAGGGGTTGATCGACTCCCGATCAGGACTCGATCAGGGGTCCATCAGGGGTCGAGGCCGTCGGCCGGTACGTCGCCGACAGGGACGCCGGTCGGTGTACGCGGAGCCAGCGGGCCCAGGAAGGCCTCCGCCGGGGGTGGGCATGTCGTCCGTCCCCACGAAGTGCAGCTGGAGGTCTCCGATGCGCAGCCACATGCCCGGACCGAGGTCCGGGCGCGGAAGTTCCTCGAAGCCGAGCAGGCCGATGTAGAACGCACGGGCGGCGTCAAGGTCGTCGACCCCGATTCCGATGTGGCTGTAGCCGCGTACGCGGCTCACTGAGGGCGTCGGCATGGCGGCATTGTGACACGCGGCCATATTGTCGAACAGGCCATTCGACTAATCGAAGGGAGTGGGGTGTGCGGGGTGCGGATCGCCCGAATGATCCCCATCGCGGGGATCCACGTCCCGCGGGCGATCCGCTCGCCGCGCTACATGTCCTGCCAGACGGGCGCGCGGCGTTCGCGGAACGCGACGGCGGCCTCGGTCATGTTGCCGGTGAACGTGCCGAGAACCTGCGTGCGGTTCTCCAGTTCCAACTGCTGCCGCAGGCTGTTGGCCTCGACGCCCGCCCACAGGCCCTTCTTCGTCATCCACACGCCGTACTCGGAGTTCTGCGCGATCTGACCCGCGAGCTCCAGCGCCGCGTCCACGTGCCCACCCGCCGGCGTGAGCGCGTTCAGCATGCCGAAGCGGTCGGCCTCGTCGGCGGTGAAGTGGCGGCCGGTCAGCATCAGTTCGGCGGCGCGCGTGGGCCCGACCAGGCGCGGCAGCAGGTACGACGTGCCCACGTCGGCGGACGACAGGCCCACCTTGATGAACACCGAGCCGAACTTGGCCGTGGCGTCGGCGACGCGCAGGTCGGAGGCCAGGGCGAGGGCGAGACCGCCGCCCACGGCGGCCCCGTGCACCGCAGCGATGACCGGCTTCTCGCACTCGTGCACGGCGAGGATCATGTCGACCAGGTGCTCCTGCGACCGGTAGACGAGGCCGACCTTGCCACGCCCCTCGGCGTCCGGCGCGTGGTCCGGGTCGCCGCTCAGGTCGGCGCCCGAGCAGAACCCGCGGCCGGCCCCGGTCAGGACGATCGCCCGGATGCCGCGCTCCCGGTTCAGCGTGCGGAAGGCGGTGTAGACGTCCGACACCAGGGTCGCGCTGAGCGCGTTGAGCCGGTCGGGGCGGTTGAGCCGGACCAGGGCGACCCCGTCGGCGGGGCGTTCGATCTCGGCGTACTTCATGGTCGGCTCTCCTCGCGGGTGCTGCGGTGCGCGGTGCGGCGGCCGAGCCAGGAAAACAGGTTTTCTTGACGAGGGCAAGAGGACTGCGGACAAGAGGGCGGCGTCAGGCTGCCGCGGCGGTCGCGCCGGACAGGCGCATCACCCGGGCGAGCCGCGCGTACGCCGCCAACTGCGCGGCGCGGTCGAACGTGCTCGTCGTCACCAGGAATTCGTCCGCCCCGCTCACCGCGACGAGACGGGCCAGCTCGTCGGCGACCTGCTCGTCGGTGCCGCGGATGTGGCCGCGCAGCGACTCCTCCAGGTACGCCCGCTCGCGCGACGTCATCGCCGTCGCGCGAATCTCGCCCACCGACACCAGCGGCGGGAACACCCCATGAGTGCGCGAGTACGCCGCCGACCATGCTTCGGGCAGCAGCAGCTCCTCGGCCTCGCGCTCGCTGTCGGCCACCGCGACGCTGCCCGACACCACGACGTACGGCTCCCGCGCCCACACCGACGACCGGAAGGCCACGCGGTACGCGTCGATCGACCGCAGCATCCGCTCCTCGCCGCCGAACGCCGCGATCACCAGCGGCAGCCCGGCGTCCGCGGCGAACCCCGCGCCCTCGCCCGTCGCCAGCACGAACGGCGCCGGCCGCAGCCCCTCGGCAGGCCGCGCGTGCACATCGGGGTACGTGCTTTGGTCGCCCGTGAAGTAGCCCAGCAGCTCGGCCAGTTGCTCCGGGAACTCGGCGGCCGCCGACTTGTCCCGGCCCAGTGCGCGGCGGATGCCGTCGGTGAAGCCCAGTGAGCGGCCCAGGCCCATGTCGATACGGCCGGGGAACAGCGACTCCAGCACGCCGAACTGCTCGGCGACCACGATGGGCCGGTGGTTCGGCAGCATGACGCCGCCGGTGCCCACCCGGATCCGCCGCGTCGCGGCGGCCACCGCGGAGGCCAGGACGGTCGGCGCGGACCCGGCGACGCCGGGCACCGCGTGGTGCTCGGACACCCAGAATCGGTGGTAGCCGAGGTCCTCGGCCTGCCGCGCGAACTCGACGGTCGCCCGCAGCGCCTCGGGGTACGCCTCGCCCCGCCGCGTGCGCGACCGATCCAGCACCGAGAGGCGCGTACTGCGCGAAAACGAAGTCACACCACCCACAACACAACCCCAACCCCCACATTCCCGAGCCCCCGCGCCCCCGATTCCGCGCGACCCCGCGAACCTGCACGACCCCCGTGACACCTTTCTCGGGATGACGGTGGCGTGACCTTGCGCCACGATGAGTCGCACACAGTGATCACCCGCTGTCGGGGGCGGGCAGAGCGTGAGGAGCGGTGCCGATGATGCCCCAGGGACCCAAGGACGTGGTCACCCAAGCCGTTGACGAAATGTTCGGCAAGCGCGACCCGGACGCCGTCGCGCGCCTGGTCACACCCGGTTTCCGGCAGCACAGCGCGCTGCTCGGCGACGGGCCGGAAGCGCTGCGCGCGCATGTGGCGGCGCTGCCGGAGACCTTCTCGTACGCCTGCGCCCGCCTGCTCTCCGACGGGGACCTGGTGCTCATGCACGGCACCTACCACGGGCTCGGCCCGCGGCCCCTGGTGGCGTTCGACCTCTTCCGCGTCGCGGACGGCCGGATCGCCGAGCACTGGGACGCCCTGACCCCCGAGGCCGGGGCCACGGTGAGCGGCCGCTCGCAGACCGACGGGCCCACGCTCGTCACCCGTCCGGGTCAACGGGCCACCAGCCGTCAGGTTGGTGAAACGTTCCTGCGCACCGTGCTGATCGACCGCGAGTACGACCGGATAGCCGAGTTCGTCCACGCCGACGACTTCGCCCAGCACAACCCCGGCACCGGCGACGGCATCGCCGGCCTGGGTGCGGCGTCCGCCGCGATGCGCGCGCAGGGCCTCGTGCCGCGTTACGACCGGGTGCACCGCGTGGTGGCCGAGGGCGAGTTCGTCTACACCCTGTCGTCCGGCAGTCTCGGCGGCAGCCCGTACGCGTTCCACGACCTCTTCCGCGTCGACGGCAGCGGCGCGGGCGGCGGCTTCATCGTCGAGCACTGGGACGTCCTGACCCCCGTGCCGCCCAGGCTGCCGCACGACAACGGCATGTTCTGACGCCTCAGGACGCGACGCGGCCCGCCAGCCGGCTGTCCACGTGCACGCGGTGGTCGCCGCCCAACTGCGGCGATGTGATCACCAGGTCGGCCGTCGCCCGGTTGCAGGCGACGGGCACGTTGGCCAGCACCGCCAGGCGCAGGAGCGCCCGTACGTCGGGCTCGTGCGGCTGCGCGGTCAGCGCGTCCCAGAAGAACACCAGCAGGTCGACGTCACCCTCGGCGATACGGGCGCCGACCTGCTGGTCGCCGCCGAGCGGTCCGCTGCGGAAGCGCACCACCGGCAGGCCGGTCGCCTCCGCGACCAAGCCGCCGGTGGTCCCGGTCGCGTAGAGCCGGTGGCGTCCCAGGATCTCGCGGTGCTCGCCCGCCCACGCGACCATCTCGGCCTTGCAGCCGTCGTGTGCGACCAGGGCTATGCCCATCTCGTCGCGCACGACGCCGGTGGTTTCGGCGTCCTTCTGGTCCAAGGTCATTCGGCTCTCTTTCGTGCTGTTCGGGGGCACGGCCGACGCCATGCCCCCGCATTATCGATCAGTGCTGTGTCGCCGGGGTGTCGCGGGGCCGTCCGACCGATACTCGGGGTATGACCAAACGTCTCGCCGAGGTCCCCGAACTACCGACCGGCTACCGCGTCGCACGGGTGTACGACGCTCCCGGTCCCGACGACGGCCTCCGCGTCCTCGTCGACCGGCTGTGGCCGCGCGGCATCAGCAAGGAGAAGGCCGCCGTCGACGTGTGGGCCAAGGAGGTCGCCCCCTCGACCGAGCTCCGCAAGTGGTTCCACGCCGATCCCGAGGGGCGCGCCGCCGAGTTCGCCGTCCGGTACACCGACGAACTCGACGGCTACACCGAGCGCGAGGGTCTGGAGCGGCTGCGCGCGGCGGTCGCCAAGGGCAACGTCACGCTGCTCACCGCGGTCAGGGACCCGGCCGGGAGCTACTTGTCCATCCTGCTCGCCCGCCTGCGGGAAAGCGAGGGCTGAGTCCGCCGCCGCGGCGGTCGGTCACCCCGCTCTGAGCACGAACTGCCAGTCGTTGCACCGGATCGGATTGCCCGGCGGGTACTCGAAATCGGCCGGGCCGAGCAGCGTGAACCCGGCCTTGCGGCACACCCCGTTCGACGCGGGGTGGTCCACCTTCGGGTACGCGTGCAGCAGCCGGTGCCGCCCGTCCGCCCGCGCGTGGTCCAGCAGCGCGACGACGGCCGCGACGGCGAGGCCGCGGCCCTGGAACGCGGGCAGCACCGCCCAGCCTGCCTCCCACACCGTCGTGCCGAGCCATTCGCGTTCCCAGTAGCCGACCGAGCCGGCGAGCGCCGGACTCCCGCCGCCCTCGGCCCCACTCGCGGCCCCGCCCGGGCCGTCGGCCTCGTCCGCGCGGATGCCGAACATGCGGCCCGCCTCGGTGTCGGCGAGGTCCGCGTACCGGAGGTGCCGCTCGCGCAGCTTGGCCTCGGGCTCGGGGCCGCCCAGGAAGCGCGTCATCTCCGGGGTGTTGCCCGCAACCAGCAGGTCGAAGTACTCCCCGGTGTGCCGCCACTCCTCGAGATGCATGATCATCATCCTGACGTATCGGTCCGACACGGGCAGGCATCGTGGCGAAGGTCGCGCCGAACCGGGACCAACGTCCGGTATGTGTTGACGACGTGGCGCGCAGTTTCGATCAGTCCGCCATGCTCGACCCCGGACCTGCCCTGGACCGATGCGGACCTGTCCGGATCGAGATCCCGGTCCGACCCGCACACGGCCTCCCGGCCCGCGCGGGTCCGACCCCTGAGCGAGAGGAGCCCGCCGGATGACGCAGCCGTCGCCGGAGCCGCTGCCGGAGCAGCCGCAGCCGGTGCTGCAGGCGGTGCTGGCACCGCTGACCAACGCCGCGGTCTTCCTGGTCCTGACGGTGGACGAGGGCGGCGAGGAGCAGGTCCGCGACCTCGTCCCGGACATCTCCGGGCTCGTGCGCGCGGTCGGCTTCCGCGCCCCGCAGGACGCGCTCACCTGCATCACCGGCATCGGCTCCGACGCGTGGGACCGCCTGTTCACGGGCCCGCGCCCGGCCGAGCTGCACCCGCTGGAGGAGCGCGTGGGCGCCACGCACCGCGCCCCCTCCACCCCGGGCGACCTCCTCTTCCACATCCGCGCGCAGCGCATGGACCTCTGCTTCGAGCTCGCGACGCACCTGATGAACCGGCTCGCGGGCGCGGTCACCGTGCAGGACGAGGTGCACGGCTTCCGCTACTTCGACGACCGCGACCTGCTCGGCTTCGTCGACGGTACGGAGAACCCGGCCGGCTCCCCGGCCCATCGCGCGGCCATCGCCACCCGCACCGCCGAACCGGACTTCGCGGGCGGGAGCTACGTGATCGTGCAGAAGTACCTGCACGACATGGAGTCGTGGAACGCGCTTCCGGTCGAGGCGCAGGAGCGCGCGGTCGGCCGGGCCAAGCTGTCCGACATCGAGATGTCCGACGACGTGAAGCCGCCGAACGCGCACATCGCGCTGACCGACATCGACGACGAGGACGGCAACAAGCTGGAGATCGTCCGGTTGAACATGCCGTTCGGGACGCTCGGGCGCGGCGAGTTCGGGACCTACTTCATCGGCTACTGCGCCACCCCGGCGGTCACCGAGCGCATGCTCGACAACATGTTCCTGGGCGACCCGCCCGGGCTGCACGACCGGCTGCTCGACTTCTCTACGGCGGTCACCGGGTCGCTGTACTTCGTGCCGGCGCAGGACTTCCTCGACGACCCGCCACCCGCACCCGACGGCCGGGAGGCCGGCGCGGACGTCGGCGCGAGCGCCGACCCGGCCCCAGACCCGAGCGCCAGGCCGGCCGCCGAACCGAGCGCCAGGCCGGGCGGCGAACCGAGCACCGACCAGAGCACCGCCTCAGCCGAGACGTCCGACGGTTCACTCCGCATCGGCAGCCTGAAAAGGAGCACGACCCGATGAACAACCTGCACCGCGAACTGGCCCCGATCTCCGACGCCGCATGGGCGGAGATCGAGGACGAGGCCCGCCGCACCTTCACCCTGCACCTGGCCGGACGCCGCGTCGTCGACCTGGCGGGACCGTCCGGGACCGGGCTGGCGGCGGTCGGCACGGGGCATCTGAAGCCGCTCGGTTCGCCCGGCGACGGTGTGCAGGCGTTCAGCCGGGAGGCACGGCACGTCGTCGAGCTCCGGGTGCCGTTCACGCTGGACCGCCAGGCGGTCGACGACGTCCTGCGCGGCTCCGCGGACTCCGACTGGCAGCCGGTCAAGGACGCCGCCCGCACGATGGCCATCGCCGAGGACCGCGCGGTGTTCGAGGGCTGGGCGGACGCGGGCATCACCGGCATCCGTACCGGCGCCGACACTCCCTCGGTGGCCTTGCCGCCGCGTGTCGAGGACTACCCGGACGCGGTGTCCCGCGCCCTCACGGCGCTCCGCCTCGCGGGCGTCGGCGGGCCGTACGCGCTGCTGCTCGGCGCCGACGCGTACACCGCGGTCAACGAGACCTCCAACCACGGCTACCCGGTGCGCGAGCATGTGGCGCGGGTGCTGGCCGGCGGCGAGATCGTGTGGGCGCCGGCGCTGAAGGGCGCCGTACTGCTGTCCACGCGCGGCGGCGACTTCACGCTGCACCTCGGCCAGGACCTGTCGATCGGCTACGAGTCGCACGACGCCGGGTCGGTACGCCTGTACCTCACCGAGTCGCTGACGTTCTCGCTCTACTCGCCGGAGGCGGCCGTCGCCCTGACCGGGGACTGACCGGGAACCGACGGCCCGGGACCGACGGCCGGGGACGAACGGGGGCGGCGTCAGCGCGCGCGAGTTGCGTCACACGGCCGGCGCGCGGCGCCGCAACACACCGAAGCCCGTCCGCCTGCGAGGGCGAACGGGCTTTCGGCAAAAGGCAATTGACAGGCAGTCAGGGCGCCGTCGGGACGGCGTTCACCGGCCCACCCCTGCCGAGCGCCCGTCGGCGGTTGGCGAGCGTGTGGTTGGCGGTGCCGAGCAGCCACGGCAGCACGCTCTCGCGGTCGAGGCGGACCTCGCCCCGGCGCCGCCACGCGGCGAGGAAGACGGCGGACGTCAGGTCCTCCGCCTCGCCGTGGTCGCCCATGCGGCGCAGCAGATGCCCGTAGACGGCACCCGCGTGCCGGTCGAAGATCTCCGCGAACGCCAAGCGGTCCCCGGCGGCGACGCCGCGCCACAGGTCCCGGTCCGTGAGGTCTTGCTCCTGATGCGTCATCACATCCCAGGAGTGTCCGGGTCGGCGGGTGGGGTTGCCGATTGCCCGGAGGGCATTTCCCGGCCTGCGCGGCGCCCGGCCCGCCCGCCGCCGCGGCCGCCTGTCCGGCGGCCCTCCGTCAGCCCGATGCGGGCACGGCCGCGGCGGCGTTGCCCGCACCGGCCGCGGGACGGTCCGGGTGCAGCGCGGCGTCCACCGAGTCGGCGGCGTCGCGGGCCGCCTCCGCGAAGGCCCGGATCCGGTGGTTCTCGTCGCTCTTGCGCCAGACCAGGGCCCAGGTCACCTGCGGGTCCTCGGCGATGGGCACGTACGCGACGTTCGGTGTCGGGTAGAAGCGCGCGCCGTGCCCGGACGCGTACGAGATCGCCTGTCCGGTGGCGACCGTCGACAGCAGTTCGTGGAACGTCGACACCGACGGCCCGGTCGGGATCGGCCGCCCGGACGGCGTGCGGCGCGGCGCGTGCGCCTCCACCCAGTACTCCGGCATCGCGTTGCCGACCGGCAGGCCCACCACGCGCTCGTCGCCGAGTTCTTCCAGGCCCACGCTCTCGCGCCGGGCGAAGCGATGCCGCGAGGAGACCGCGAGGATGATCGACTCGCTGCCCACCGACGGCCCGACCGCGAGGTCCGGCTCGTTCACCGGCAGCCACGGCACCGCGATGTCCACTTCGCCGCCGCGCAGCGCGCCGAACGGGTCGCTGAAGTGGATCTCGCGGATCTGCACCTCGCAGTCCGGGTGCCGGGCACTGAAGGTGTCGAAGATGTCGATCATGAGCTGGCCGTACGAGCCCATCACGCCGAGCCGCAGCACGCCGGCCACGCCGCGGGCCGAGGCCACCGCCCGCGCGAAGCCGTCGTTGATGGCCTGGTGGTGGTCGGCGATGTCGGTGCGGAGCTGGCGGCCCAGCGGGGTCAGCTGCACCCGGCGGCTGGTCCGCTCGAAGAGCGGGGCCCCGACGCGCCGCTCCAGCTTCTGGATGGTCTGGCTGACCCGTGCCCGGGACACCAGGAGCCGGTCGGCGGCCCGTCCGAAGTGCAGTTCATCGGCGACCGCGAGGAAGCTCTCTATCTCGTGCCGCTCCAGCACCCGTGTGCTCCCATCCTCGACGAAGGCCCATGATTGTCGCATCCCGGGCCCGCACACAGCACCGGGGTGACGGGCGGTCGACGCGGCGGCACGCTCTGTGCGGTGCTCACCGTCCGACGGGTGCCGACGCGGCCGCGATCCGCAGGAGATACCGGCCGTACGCGGACGCCTCGCCCAACACCGCCCCGAGCGCGCAGTTGTGCGGCGTCGATGAAGCCCATGCGGTACGCCACTTCCTCCGGGCAGCTCACGCGCACGCCCCGCTGCTTCTCCAGCAACTGCACGAACCGCGCCGCGTCCAGCAGGCTGCCGTCCGTCCCGGTGTCGAACCAAACCGAGCCGGGGCCGAGGTCGACGAGCCGGGCGCGGCCTTCACGGACGTACCGCAGGTTGAGGTCGGTGATCTCCAGTTCGCCGCGCGCCGACGGGGCGTCACCGGGTCGGCGATGTCGGACACCCGCACTGGGCATTTCGAGCAGACTGGCATCAGCCCGGTTTCGGCGCGTGCGGGGCGTAGACCTACGTCAAGGCTTTTGTCTGGCTTGTCGGCATGTTGCGGCTTTCCTGGCGATCGCCTGCCGCTCAGTGGCTATCGTCGTGCCCGTGATCCGCCCCGCGCCGGTGCCGCTGAGCGCCCAACTGGTCCTGTGCACGCATGCCGCGGTCGGCCGCACGGTACGCCGGTTCGCCGCCGCGATCCTCGCCGCGTGGGAGCGCCCGGAACTCATCGACGACACCGAGCTGATCGTCTCCGAACTCGTCGGCAACGTCCTGCGCCATACGGATTCCAGCCATCTCGCGGTGTCGTTGCAGGTGGTGCCGGAGGGCCTGGACGGGGGCACGCTGGTCGGCGCGGTCGCGGACTGCTCGTCGTCGCTGCCCGGCCTGCGCGAGGCCGGCGGGGGAGACGAGGACGGCCGTGGCCTGGCGATCGTCAACCAGGTGGCGAAGGAGTGGGGCACGCGCGCGACGGGCTACGGCAAAGAGGTCTGGTTCAGCCTGGTGGCCGGTCCCATGGCGATGTGACCCCGGTGGCCGGATCCGGTCATCCGGTCACCCGGTCATCCGTGCGACCAGCACCGCGACGTCGTCCTCCGGGTCCGACGGCAGCACCCGCAGCGCGGCGTCGCGCAGCCCCTCCGCGGACGCGCCCTCGGCCACGGCGGCGTCGAGCGTGGCGGCCAGGTCCCGGATCCCGCTGTCGATGTCGTGGCCCCGGCGCTCCACGAGGCCGTCGCTGTAGAGCACCACCGCACCGTCGCATGGCATCTCGCACGACGTCTGCTCGAACCGGATGCCGCCGATCCCCAGCAGTGCGTTCGGCGGACCGTCCAGGATCCGGCCGGGCCGCCCCGGCGCCAGCAGCAGCGGGGGCGGGTGCCCGGCCCTCGACCACGTCAGCGTCCGCCGCGTCCGGTCGAGCACCGCGTAGACGCAGCTGGCCAGTTCGCCGTCCACCGCGAAGTCGTCCATCAGCGAGTCCACATGCGCCAGGAGCGCGGCGGGCGGGATGCCGAGGCGCGCGACCGCCCGTACGGCGACCCGCAGTTGGCCCATCAGCGCGGCCGCCTGGAGGCCATGGCCGGTCACGTCGCCGACCACCAGCGCGACCCGGTCGTCCGCGAGCGGAACCACGTCGTACCAGTCCCCGCCGGCCAGTCGGTCGGAGCGGGCCGGCTGGTACGCGTGCGCGAGCGACAACCCCGCCACCGCCGGGAGAGCGCGGGGCAGTAGATGGCGCTGGAGCGTGCGGACCGCGTGGCGCTGCCGCGCGTGCGCCTGCGCGTTGTCGATGGACGCCGCGGCCCGCAGGCCGAGTTCCTCCGCGGTCCGCACGTCGTCCGGCTCGAACGCCGGGCTCCCGTCGACCCGGGAGAACATCGCCGCCCCCAGGGCCCGCCCGCGCGCGATCAGCGGCGCCACGATGCGCGAGTGCATGCCCGCGTCGACCAGGTACGTGCGCAGCGGCGGCGCGTCCGGCGTCACCGGCCCGATGTCGGTGTTGCCGAGCGCCGGTTCGCCCAGGTCGCCCTTGCTGCCGGTGCCGCTCAGCTCGGCGCGCTGGCGGCGCAGTGCCGCGCGTACCTCCGCGGGCACCGGGAACGGCCGCCCGTAGTCCTTCGGCCGCAGGACCGGCAGGCCCGGCCGCAGGGCGGCCGCGACGGTCCGCAGCATGGTCCCGGGCGGGGGATCGAAGCCGTGCTCGGGCAGCACGTTGAGGGGAATCGGGGTGTCGAACAGGCCGACGGCCGCGGCGTCCGCGAACGAGGGCACCGCGACCAGCGGCAACTGCTCGGCGCAGCCGACCACGTCCTGGCTGAAGCCCATCCGCAGCTCGGCCTCGTTGACCAGGGCCAGGCGGGCGCGCACTCGTTCGAGCCGGGTCAGCGCGGCCTGGTCCTCGCTGACGTCGGTCACCGTCGCGCCGATCCCGAGCAGTCCGTCAGGGCCGCGCATCGGCCACATCCCGAATGTGCACATGAACGACGTGTCGGTGGCGCGTACCGTGCCCCGGACGACGCGGTCGGTCTGCGGCTCACCGGCCTCGACCACGTTCAGCAGCGCGGCCAGGAGGTCGGGGTGGCCGAGGGGGCCGTCCAGCGAAGCGGCCGCGCGTCCGCGGAGCTCGTCGACGGGCAGGCCGTGGATCGCGGCGAGGGTGGCGTTGGCGGCCAGTACGCGGCCGGCCGGGTCGAGGATGGCCAGGCCGAAGGGGCACTCGGTGAACATCGGGTCCGCGGCGGCGGTCTGCCACCACGCGGACGCGCCGGACGCGCCGGACGCGCCGGATGTCCCGGCTGTGTCGGGTGTGCCGGACACGCCGGGGGAGCCCCCACCGGGCGCGGCGGCGGCCTCGTCACCGGGCACGGCACCGGTCCCGTCGCCGTGTGGGCCCCGGTCGGGGGGCCGGCATTGCATCCACTCGTGTCCTCAAGGTCGCCATGATCACCGACAAGCCCGCCTCCAGGATCACCCACCTGGCGCGACTCGGCAGGGCGTGCACCGGCGACGCGCACGCGCGGCGGGGCGGCGGCCGCCATTCGGGTGGGCGGCGTACGCCATAAGTGTGGGACCGAAGCCGAGCCACGGGTCTTCCGCGCCCGACATCCTGCTCATCCGGGGCCGGGCCGAGCTGGCCTACGACGACGGCATCCCGGCCGACCTGGGCGAAGCTGATCGACTTCGAGGCGACGCCACCGACCGCGGTCGAGGAGCTGGCCCGGAGCGCGAGGAGCGCCGACGCGGTTCGCGTGCCTGAGCGCCTGAGCGCCTGAGGGAATGAACGGCAGACCGGTTGTGCGGCGCCCCGGTTGGGCGGCCCTGGTTACGCGGCGGCCCGGTCGGCGCCGGTGGGCGCTCGACCGGGCCGGACGCCTGGTCAGCTCGCGGTCGCGCTCGGCCTCGGCGTACCGATCTTGACTCCCTTGCGGACCGTTTCGATGACCTCCATCGGCGGTGACTTCGGGTCGCCGTCGATGGACGTGTACACGACCGGGTACATCAGCTTGCCGTCGTCGTCGTACGGGTTGTCGATGAAGATGAACTGCAGCGTCGCGGTCCGCAGGTTGCCGCTCGCGTCCGCTTCTTTCTCCTCGACCTCGACGACCAGTACGTGCGCGTCCTTGCCGTCGATCGTGGCGCGCTCGTCCGTGATCGTCTTGGTGGTCGTGTAGTCGTCGCTGTCCTTGACCTGTCCCGTCAGGCGGGTGGTGAGCTCGTCGAAGTCCGTGCCGCGGAACGAGCCCACGTCGATCTCACCGAGGTAGCAGCCGGTCGTGTCGCCCGGGTCCGGCGACGAGGTGTCCCCGGTGCACGGGATCTCGTCCTTGTACTGGTGCGCCTCGGAGCCCGCGTCGGAAAGCTCCTCCCAGCCCTTCATCTTCGGCACGGTGATGCCCGTGGCCGTGTCGCTCAGCGTGCCGTCCGTGGCGGGACCCGGCGGCGGCTGCGGCTTGTCCGTCTGCTGCGAGGTGGCCGTGGTGTTCGTCGGGTCGGCGATCGGGTCCTTCTTGTCGTCGTCGCCGCCGAGCAGGAGCACGAGCGCCGCGACGAGACCGCCCACCACGAGCAGCGCGACGACGCTGATCAGGATCGTGCGGTTGCGGTTGCCGGGATTGCCGCCGGGCGCGCCCATCTGGTGCGGGCCGGGCGGGTACCCGTGGCCTCCCATGCCGCCGGGCCCGGCCGGACCGGGGGCGGGACCGCCGCCGTACGGGCTGTACGGACCGCCCTGCGGTGCGCCGGCGGACATCGTCGGTGCCTGGGCCATGCCGGGGGCCGGGCCGGGCGGGACGGGCGGCGGCGCCACGGGGGCGGGCGACGGCTCCGGGGCGGCCGGGAGCGCGCCCGGGTCGGACGCGGGGCGCGTGGACTCGGTCCACTGCGCGCCGTCCCACCAGCGCTCGTTCCCGGGGCCTGCCGGGTCGTCGTACCAACCTGGGGGTATCGATGAGCTCACGCGGGAAACGTACCCCTCCGACGATGCGCGCACGAGGCTTGATTGCCACGGCTGGTCTGCTATGCGGTAGTTTGTCGAAATAGGTCGGGTAATCGCGGGGAAGTCTCTCGGCGGAACCGGTGGCCGCATATTGGCCATACCGGGCCGGGGCCGTGTCCGCCGCCGCCGGTCAGGCCGGCAACGAGCCCCAACTCCGCGGCGCACGCCACCAGTTCGGACACCAGTTCGGCATCGGGTGCGGCCAACGCGGCCAAGGAGATCGACGCGGTGACCGCGCGATGGGGCCCGACAACCCGCACGGCAACGGCTTCCGGGCGCGGCAGGCCCTGATGATCTGCCCCTGACGTGGCGTCAGGGGAGCGGGCGGCGGCGTGACTGCGTGCCCCGGTGTTCCTCAGGCGCCTGCCAGCGTGAACAGGTCGTCGACGAGCGCCCGCGCATCGTGGGCCGGGGCGTCGGTTCCGGTGGCCTGCACCGAGGCGTACACGCCTTCCATGACCAGGGCGAGCCGGGCCGCGAACTCTGCGGGGCGAGGTACGCCGGCCTCTCAACGGCGGTGAGGCCGTCGAGCTGGCGGCCGAGGACATCGTGGCCGGCTGGTCCCAGGCGCTCGGCGGGTTCGACGCTACCCAGCACCTGATCACCAATCACATGGTGGACGTGACGGGCGACTCGGCGGTGTGCACAGCAGCCTTCCAGGCAACCCACCGGCTGGCGAACCCGTTCGGTGCGCCGCTGTGGACCCTGGGCGGCGACTACCGCTTCGACCTGGCGCGTTCCGGCGACGGCTGGCGCATCACCGGCGTCGTCATGACCGCGACGTGGGCGGACGGCAACAAAGATCTCGCCACCCTCGCCGCCGAGGCCGGCTCGCGATGAGTCGGCGAACCGGCGAGCCGATCAGCTGTCGAGCTGTCGAGCCTCGGACGATTTCGCGACCGCCGAACGACCACCTCGAAGGACAGCCTGTGGAACTGCACGTCGTCCTGCCGAACGAATCCGCCGACCTCGACCCGTCGCTGCTGACCGAACTGGCCGTGCTGGCCGAGGAGTCGGGGTACGGCGGCGTCTGGCTGCCGGACCATCTGCTCCCGCCTGCCGAGTACGGCGGTGCGTACGGGGGCGTCTTCGAGCCGTTGGTGACGCTCTCGTACATCGCCGCCGCGACCAGCCGCATCCGGCTCGGCACTTCCGTCCTGCTGCTGGCGCTGCGCAACCCGTTCGTCGTCGCCAAGCAGGTCGCCACGTTGGACCGCCTGTCCGGCGGCCGGTTCACGCTCGGCGTCGGGCTCGGCTGGGACCGCGACGAATCCGCCGCCGTGGGAGCTGAGTTCGCGGACCGGGCGGGGCGTACGGACGAGTCCCTGCGGTTGCTCAGGCACCTGTTCGAGCAGGGCCAAGGGCCTTTCGAGGGAGAGCGCTTCGGGTTCGGGACCGGGGTGTTCGCGCCACGCCCTGGACCGGGTCTGAAGATCATGGTCGGCGGTACCTCGCCGGCCGCGCTCCGCCGCGCGGTCCGGTCGGCGGACGTGTGGCAGAGCCCGCCGGACAAGCCCGCGGCCTTCGCCGAACGGGCGGCCGCGTTGCGAGCGGAGGCGGAGCGTCCGCTCGAACTGGGCGCCCGAGCCGAGTGGCCCGACGCCACCCGCTCCGTCGAGGACGTCGCCGCCGAGGTACGCGAGTGGGACGCGGCGGGGGCCGACCACCTCGCGATCTGGTTCGGCCCGGCGGACGGCTTCGCCGACCGCATGACGGCGCTGATCCGCGTCACCGAAGCCGGCTGACCTCCGATCAGGCGGCGACGAGATCGGCGAGCCGCCGCGACAGGCGCTCGGCGTGCCGGAACCTCTCGTCGCCGCCGTGCAGGTCGTGGTCGATGACGTGCACCCATGGGTCGTCCGGGCGTTCGTCGTCCAAGTCGATGACCCAGTAGTACTGCGTCGACTCGTTGTAGGCGATGACGAAGAACGCGCGGTCGTCCGCGATGGGGTCCCCGTCGACGAGTCGGGGAAACGTCACCTCGTAATCGTCCTCGTCGGTCAGTAGGACGTGGTGCTCCGGCCATGCGACCGACAGGACCGCCTGGACCGCCGAAGGGATGCGGCGCGGTCCCACCGGCGTGTCGACGTTGCGGTCGTCCGGCGCGAACTGCCGGTCGACAACGCCGCCCAGACGTTCGATCTCGCGGAGCACATCCGCATGCGGTGTCTCGAGAACCGAGGTATCCGACATCGACAGTCCCATCCCGTCCGCTCGAACAAGCCGCCGAACAACCTAACTTGGCGACGCGCTCAGTGGACGCCCGGCTACGTTCCGTGGATAGCCGCTCCGCCCGGCTTCCATCGGCGGTGGCCGAAACGCGGTGGGTGGAAGTGCTCAGGGCTCAAGGTCGCGGTGATCGGGCCAGACAAGACAGACAGCGCGCTGCGTACGCTGAGTCAGCGTACGGGCACATTCGGTGGACGGTCGGCACGTTGGTTGGGCAGGCTTGACGGGTTGGCGCGAGGGGGCGATCACGCGGGGGCGTGCAGGGGAGGAATCGCCATGACCATCCAAATCGAGCCGGACGACGAGAACAGGGAATGGGGACGGGAGCCCGATCCGTCGGACGGCTTGCGCACGTTCGGCGCGGTAGTCCAGGCGCTGCGCGAGCATGCGGGGCTCAGCCGCGTGGAGTTCGGGGAGGCCGTGCGGTACTCCAAGCACACGGTCGAGTCGGTGGAACTGGGCCGCCGGATGCCGGACGAGGCGTTCGTCGAGCGGGCGGAGGTGGCGACCGGCAACACCGGAGCGCTGCGGAAGTCGGCCAAGCACATCACCCGGGGCAAGCCGGGACTCGCCGCCTGGTTCCGCCGCTGGGCCGACCTGGAACGCCGCGCGGTGAGCCTGTGCACCTACGAATGCAGGCTGGTTCCGGGGTTGTTGCAGACGGATGACTACGCGAGAGCGGTGTTCGAGGGAACCATTCCCTTGCTCACGGACGCTCAGTTGGATGCCCAGCTGAAGGCTCGGGCGGAGCGGCAGCGGCTGCTGTACGAAAGGCCCAGCGTGCCCTTCAGTTTCATCGTCGAGGAGGCGGTCTTTCGCCGCGCCTTCGGTGATACCGAGGCGCGGCGGAGCCTCCTTGATCATGTGCTGGCGCTGACCGGACGACGGAACATCACGCTGCAAATCGTGTCGCTGGAGGCCGGGCTGCACGCCTGTCTGGATGGCCCGGTGCGACTGCTGGAAACCCGAGAGGGGCGACGACTTGCCTACTCGGAGGGGCAACAAAATGGTCGACTCATTTCTGACCCGAATGAGGTGAGCCTCCTCTGCGAGCGCTATGCCACACTGCGCTCGCAGGCCCTGAACCCCATCGACTCGCGGGCTTGCTGGAGCGACTGCGAGGAGACCTATGAGCACGTCCGGGCTCGCCTGGTTCAAGTCCAGCCACAGTGGCAGTCAAGGCGACGACTGTGTGGAGATCGCAGTCACCGACCAGGCCATTCATGTAAGAGATTCCAAGCAGCCCAAGGGCGCTCAACTTCTCGTCGGGCCGGGCGACTGGGCGGAATTCGTCAGGGTCACCGCTCGCGGTTGACGGTGTCGGGGCGTCCGGCTCCATCGGGCCGGTGTGGAGTCGGACGCCCCTGCCGCTGACGTCCCCCGTCACCCCAGCAGCGTCTTCTGGACCTTCCCCATCGCGTTGCGCGGCAGTTCGGTCATGAGCACGACGCGGCGCGGGCGTTTGTGTACCGACAGGGTGCCGGCCACGAAGTCGGTGAGCTCCGCTGCCTCGACGCCCGCGTCCGCGACCACGTACGCCACGACCTCCTGGCCGAGGTCCGCGTGTGGGGCCCCGATCACCGCCGCCTCGCGTACGCCCGGGTGGGCCAGCAAGGCGCCTTCCACCTCGCCCGCACCGATGCGGTAGCCGCCGCTCTTGATGAGGTCGGTGGATGCCCGGCCGACGATGCGGTGGGTGCCGTCCGGGGTGATCGTCGCGACGTCGCCGGTGCGGAACCAGCCGTCCGCCGTGAACGACGCGGAGTCGGCGTCCGGCCGGTTCAGGTAGCCGTCGCTCAACGTCCGGCCGCTGACCTGGAGTTCACCGACGCTCGTGCCGTCGTGGGGGACGGGCCGACCGTGGTCGTCGACCAGCCGGGTCGCAACGCCCGCGACCGGGACCCCTACCGTCCCCGGGACCCGCTCGCCGTCCGCGCGGGTGCTGACCGTGATCAGCGTCTCTGTCATCCCGTACCGCTCGACCGGACGGTGCCCGGTCAGTTCGGCGAGCCGTTCGAACACCGGAACCGGGAGCGGTGCGCTGCCGGACACGAGGAGGCGTGCCCCGGCCAACGCCCGTGCGGAATCCGGGTCTTCGACGATGCGCCCCCAGACGGTGGGGACCCCGAAGAACAGGGTCCCCCCGGCCTCGGCGGCGGCTTGCGCGTACCGGGTGGGAGTCGGCCGCCCGGTGTGGACGAGCCGCGAACCGGTACGCAGCGCACCGAGCACGCCGAGGACGAGACCGTGCACGTGGAACAGCGGCAGCCCGTGCACGAGTACGTCCTCGGACGTCCACGCCCACGCGTCCGCGAGTGCGTCGACGTCCGCCGCGATGGCCGTGTGCGGGACGAGGACTCCCTTGGGGGCGCCGGTGGTTCCGCTCGTGTAGAGAATGAGGGCGATGGCATCCGCGGGCGGCACCGCGAACCTCGCGGAGGAGCGCGCGTCGACGTCGATCCGTACGATCTCCGCCGCGACGCCGTCCCACCGCGCCGCGCCGTGCTCCGGGTCGGGGTCGGGGTCGAGCAGCAGCGTGGCGCCGGAGTCGCCGAGGATGTGGTCGCGCTCGCGCGGTCCCGCGTCCGGCGGCAGCGGCACGACCGGTACGCCGCCGACCAGCCCCGCGAGCACCGCGACCACCGTCTCCAGGGACGCGGTCGCCCGTACCGCGACGGCCGGTGCGCCCGCGATGCGTTCCGCGAGTGCTGCCGCCGCGGCGTCGAGGTCGGCACGGCTCAGCGAGCGTCCGTCGATCTCGATCGCCCCGGCGTGGTCGCCGGGGTTGTCGGACGAGCGGTCGGGCGGATCGGCAACGGGGCGCACACGAGTCTCCGGGGGTGCGGGGCCGGAAACAGGTGCGGCCCGTGGAGCGGTGGACAAGCGCCGCTGGGCGCCGCGCCCACAATGCCCGCACCGGTGTCTTCGGACAACGGGTGCCGAGGATTTGACGAAAGTCGCCAGGGTGATGGCGAGATCGGGCAGTCCTACTCTTCGGGCAGGGCCTCACTGAGCACGCCGCTGCGCTTGAGCGTCCGGATCACCATCGACGTCTCGATCGACTCGGTGTGCCGCACCCACGGGGACCGCGTGACGAACTCGTACAGCGCGGTCCGGTCCGGCACCGTCACGTCGGCCACTATCTGGTGCTCGCCCATCACCGCCGCGACGTACCGGACGAGCGGCGACGAGAGCAGCGCCTCGCCGACCGCCTCGACCTTCGTCGGGCTGGCCTTGACCCACAGGATCGCCTGCACCGGCAGGCCCAGCACCCCAGGGTCGACCACCGCACGGATGTGCAGGGCTCCGGTACGCCGCATCCAGTCCACCCGACGGCGCGCGGTCGGTTCGGACACCCCCGCGATGCGGGCGATCTCCTCGTGCGTACGCCGCCCGTCGGACGCCAGCGCCCGCAGCATCGTGCGTTCCTCGCGCGCCAGTCCGGCCACTCGGTCATCCGTCGGCAGCGGGGTCATCATCGGGTACTCGCGGACCGCGTCGGCCTCCGCGTCCGTCAGGATCCCCGGCTGCCAGTCGTGCACGGTACGGAAGTAGCGCAGGACCGGCAGGGTCGTGCTCTGCACCAGGCCCGGGATGCCGGGGAGTTCGTCAAGGGTCAGGGTCGCGAGGCGGCCGGTCGGGCACATCACCTCGGCGAGGCAGTCGGCCGTACCCGTGAGCATGTACGCGAACGTCGTGTCGGGGTGCCGGGCAAGAGCGCCCGCCGCGACCCGGGCCGCGGCCTGGAGGCACTGGCCGCGCACCAGCACCGCTCCGCCGCGTACCCCCAACCCCGTGACCACGACGACGCGTTGGTCCAGCAGCCGGGCGCCGTGCCGGGCGACCGTGCGCTCGGGCTCGTCCAGCGCGGCGGCGATCCGCCGCCACGACGCGCGTCCGTCGACCTGGAGCGCGCCGATGATCCGGCGGTCGAGAGCGTCGATGGATCTGTGAAGCGGTTGATTGGACACAGGCCCAGCATGAGACTATTTCCGTCAGCCGTCCAGGTTTCGCTGTCCTAAATCAAAACATCTTGTGCATACCTGCCATCCACCCCGGCATCCCCGATGTTTCTCAGCCGCCTGCCACCCGCTGCGTCCCGTTTCATTGGACCGACCACCTGGAGGATGTTCCGTGCGCTTGGACGTGACGGCAGTGGGCGCTCTCAACGTCGATGTCGTGGTGGACGCCGCCGTCGGCGGAATTGCGCCGACGCCCGACGACCCCACCGCACGAGACTCGGAGGAGTCCGTCGACGCGGCCGGCATGGCCCGCCTGCTGCGGTCCGTGGAAAGCCTCCCGCGCAGCGTGCGGCTCGGCGGCTCGGCCTACAACGCGCTCGTACGCCTGGCCCACACGCGGCCCGACCTCGCGCTCGGGTTCACCGGCGTCGCGGGCGCGCCGCCGTTCGGGGCACGGTCGCACAGCCACGAACTCCGGGCGCTCGGTGTGGACACCGCCGGTATCGCAGCGGTCCCCGGACAGGCCGGGGTTTGCCTCGCGATCGAGGACGGCGACGCGCGCCGACTCCATGTGCACCCGGGCGCGAACCTGCGCATGGCGGCCCACCTGCGCGACAGTTTCGACGCGATCGTGGGCCGGCTCGCGCGGTCGCGCTTCGTGCACGTGACGTCCTTCCTGGACGACACGACACCCGCCGAACTGCACCGCGTGCTGCGCGAGGTACGCCGACGCTCCCCGGCGGCGGTGATCTGCCTCGATCCCGGCGACGAGTGGTGCGCCCGACCGTCGGCCGATGTGGCCGCCCTGGTCGGGGTCGCGGACTATGTCCTGGTCAACGAGCGGGAGTTCGCGGGGATCGCCGACCTCGCCCGCGGCCCGGTTGTCGTCAAGTGCCCCGACGGCGCGGACATCTGGCTCAGGGGCACTCGTCGCGCGCGCATCGCGCACGCGCGCTTGGCGGCAGGCGACATCCGCAACCCCACCGGGGCCGGCGATGCCTTTGCCGCGGGCCTGCTTGCCGGGCTCTTGACGCCGCCTCAGGACGCGTCGCCCTCGGAAGCCTTCGCCAGGGCCGTCGACGGCGGCCGCGACGAGGCTGCCCTTGGGCGCGGCGTACGCCTGGGGCTGCAATTTGCGCGCGAGCACCTGCTCGGGGCGGAGTCCCGACCGGGGAGCTGACAAGGGCCGCGTCGCGCGGGAGCGGCGGGACGGAACCGTGTCCCGCCCCAGCCGCCCCCGCCGACCCGCGCGGGCCCGCCGCCGTCCTCTTGCCCCGGCAGGGTTGCGCGGGGTCAGAGTTCCGGCCTGCGGTCCCCGTACAAGGTCGCCTGCTCGAAGGCGTAGCCGGCCTGGAGGACGGTGAAGTCCGCGCGGTGCGCGCCCACCATCTGGACCCCGACCGGCAGGCCGTCCGGGGTGAACCCGCCCGGCACCGACAGCGCCGGACACCCGGTGGCCGACACGTAGTACGCGGACCGCATCCAGTCCAGGTACGAGTGCATCGGCACGTCCGCCACCTCGCGCGGCCACTCCCACTCCACTGGGAACGGCACGAGTTGGCTGACCGGCAGGAGCAGTACGTCGTACCGCTCGAAGAACGCCCGCATGCGGTGGAACAGCGCGCCGTGCAGCTTCTCGGCACGCGCGATGTCGGCCCCCACCAGCCCGATGCCCTGCCGGATGTTGTCGGCGAGGTCGAACTTGACGGAGTCGGGCTCGCGGGCCAGCACGGCCCCGAGCCCCGCCTCGAACTGCCAGGCGCGGAGCGTACGGAAGACCTCTTCCGCACCGGTGAAGTCCGGGCAGTCCTGGACCACTTCGGCACCCAGTTCGGTGAACACCAGCGCGGCGTCCTCGACCACCGCGGCGACCGCGGGCTCGACCGGCAGCCGCCCGCCGAGGTCCGGCGACCACGCCACCCGCAGTCCGGCCGGGTCGCAGTGCAGCGACCTGCGGAAGGAACTGCCGGGCGTCTCCAGGGAGATCGGCGACCGCGGGTCCGGACCGGCCATCACCGACAGCAGCAGCGCGGTGTCGGCGACGTTGCGTGCCATCGGGCCCTGCACGGCCATGGTCGCCCACGCGGTGTCCTCGGGCCAGGTCGGCACCCGCCCCGGGGACGGGCGGAACCCGACGACGTTGCAGTACGACGCCGGGTTGCGCAGCGAACCGCCCATGTCGCTGCCGTCCGCGAGCGGCTGCATTCCGCAGGCGAGGGCGGCGGCCGCGCCGCCGCTGCTGCCGCCCGCGGACCGGGACAGGTCGTACGGGTTCCGCGTCGCCCCGAACACCGGGTTGAACGTGTGCGAACCCGCCGCGAATTCGGGGACGTTCGTCTTTCCGATCGTGATCGCCCCGGCGGCCCGCATGCGTTCGACGATCAACTCGTCCCGGTCCGGGACGTTGTCGGCGAGCAGCGGCGTGCCGTACGTCGTCAGGATCCCCGCGGTGTCGTGGGTGTCCTTGTGCGCGATCGGCAGGCCGTGCAGCGGCCCGACGTCGGCGCCCCGGGCCAGCCGCTGGTCGGCCTCGTGGGCCTCGGCCAGTGCCTGTTCCGGTACGAGCGTGACGATCGCGTTGACCGCCGGATTGGTGCGTTCGATGCGCGCGAGGTGCGCCTGCACCACCTCGCGCGCGGAGACCTCCCGCGCCGACAGCAGCGCGGACAACTCCCGCGCCGTGAAGTCGCACAGACCGTCGTCGGTGCGGGTGATCTCCTCTGATGGTGCTTCAGCCACAGATCACGTCCATGAGCTTGGGGAACGACTGGTGCAGGTGGTGCTGCCAGTACGGCATCGTGTGCGTCCCGGCACCCAGGCGCGCGGTGATCCGCAGGCCGGCCCGGCGGCCCGCCGCCACGAAGTCGTTCGACATCGGACCGAAGATCGCCTCCATCGGGTCGAACTTCGTCCCCGGCGGGTCCAAGGGCCCGGGGTTCCCGTCTCCTCCCGACACATACAGCGGCAGTCCGCGAAGGCGCCAGACCTGGTCGGTGGGATTGTTGGCGGCCCAAATCATCGGCTGCTTCCGCAGGTCGCCCCACAGCGCGAGCGGGTCGGCGCCGTAGGCCCGGATGAACTCGGCCTGCGAGTCGGCCGCGTGTCCGGGGCGGGGGTGTGGGCGGGGCGTACGGCGGTCTCCGTGGCGTCCCACACGGTGAGCGGCACGTGCCGCACCGCGAACCCGCGTTCGTCGAGCACCCGGCCCATCTGCTTCGCGGTGCCGACCGTCACGGACCGGTCGACCACCCTGATGTCCGGGGAGCGGCCAAGGAGTTCGACCTCCAGTCGGGGGACGTCGGAGACCTGCCGCAGCCAGACGCCGAGGAAGAGGTTGGCGTGTCCGGCGACCGCCGCGACGACGCGCACCTCCGGGTACGCCGCCAGTTGCCGGGCCGCCGCGTCGAGCGCCGTGGGCGGTACGCGCAGCCACAACGAGGCGCGGATCGGCCAGCCGGAGATCGGTTGGGCGACCTCGCAGCGCAGCCGTACCAGGTCGGCGGAGGCCAGGCGTTGCAGCCGGCGGGCCACGGTGGTGGTGCTGGTTCCGGTGGCGGCGGCGAGGTCGGTGTGGGAGGCGCGGCCGTCCGCGGACAGGGCCACGATCAACTCCGAGTCCGAGGGCGCCAGGCACGCCGCTGTGGGGCGCGGGCGGGGGAGTGCGGCGAGGGCGGCGCGTTGGGCGGCGTCCAGTGCGCACAGGCGCCAGCCCCCGGCCTCGGTGTAGAGGCGCGTCACCAGATGGGTGCGCGTCGCCAGCACCCCGGGGATCCCGGTGAAGCGGTGCTGCAGGTAGGAGAGGAGGTCGGGCATGCGCGCGGCCATGACGGAGACCAGGAGGTCGTGGCCGCCGGTGACGCGTTCCACCGAGACGGCGTGCGGGTCGTCCGCCAGTTGGGCCGCGACGTCGTGCAACGCCCCGCGGGCGGTGTCGACTTCGATGAGCGCCAGGCCGCCGTCGGTGTCGGCCAGGTGCCCCATGCGGGGGTAGCACGTGACCCAGGCGCGGCCGCCGCGCACCAGGCGGCGCCAGCGGCGGGCGAGCGTGACCGCGTCGACCCGCAGGATCGGCGCGAGTTCGGTCCAGGTGGCGCGCGGGCGCAATTGGAGTGCGTTGACGAGGACGAGGTCGAGTTCGTCGACATCGCCGTGGCCGCGGGCGGCTTCGTCGGCACCGGTCCGCGCGGTGCGGGAATGTTCCATGGCTTTTCCCCGGATCGTGGGATTCCTGCACGTGGCGACTTGCCCGATCTCAGCAAAGCGTGTCCGGGAGGGTGATCTCCAGGCCATCGGAGTGGCCGATTCCGTCATGTGGGCCACGCCCGGTGACCAGCGCGAACGCGGCCGGGCGGAGTGCGGTGCCGGCGTCGGGCGGCAGGCCCCGACCGAACGGTTGTCCGACGGAGCGGAATGAAACAACCCGGTTAACTCGGCTCCGGGGCCTTGCACGACGGAGATAGTACGTGTTCGGATTATCTCCGTCGGGCGGTCCGCCGCCCGACCGAAGCTCGTCGGCCGAGCCCTGCCCGAGGGCCCGCTCGGCCTGCCCACCCGCCACGGATCCCCGCCGTACCCGCCGACGTACCGCCGAATCCCGGCGGCCCGGCGCGGCGTCCGGCACCCGACCCGAGTCTTGGAGCGGCACCGTGTTCGATTTGTCCGCAGCGGACCTGCTCGACGCGTTCACCCGCGAGCTGCAGCTGTGCAAGCTGACGCCCGGCGAGCACGTCGTCGTGCTCGCCGAGCCCGCCAGCCGGGGCGACTACGTCGCCGCCGCGTTCGGCGCCGCGAAAGCCTGCGGCGCGCACGTCATCGCCGCCACGGTCCCCGGCGGCAGCCCGGCACCGATGCCGAGCACACGCACCGGGGCCGGCCCCGGACTCTCCTCCGTGCTGGCGGACCGCGCCGCACAGGACCTGCTCAAGTCGGCGGACCTGGTGGTCGACCTGACGCAGGAAGGCTTCATCCACGCCCCGGTGCAGCAGGAGATCCTGCGCTCGGGCACCCGCATCATCTTCGTCTGCGACGCACCGGACGTCCTGATCCGCAACCTCCCCAAGGAGTCGGACAAGGCCGACGTGCTCAAGGGCGTCGACCTGCTCAGGTCCGCGTCGACGATGCTCGTGAGGTCCGCCGCGGGCACCGAACTCGACGTGCAACTCGGGGGCGCCAAACCCGAGTTCCAGTGCGGCTTCGCCGATGACCCGGGGCGCTGGGACCACTGGCCCAGCACCATGGTCCTGTGCTGGCCGGAGATCAGCAACGGCCGCATCGTGCTCGCCCCCGGCGACATCCTGCTGCCGTTCAAGGAGTACGTCCACGACCCGGTCGCCCTGACGGTCGTCGACGGGCACATCGAGGACGTCTCCGGCGGCGCCGAGGCGCACATGCTCGCGACCTTCTTCGAGGACGCCGACGACCGGTGGGCCCGCAGCCTCTCCCACATGGGCTGGGGACTCATGCGCACCGCCGACTGGTTCGCCACCGCCATGTACGGCAAGGGCGACCTCATGGGCATGGACGCCCGCGCGTTCGCCGGGAACTTCCTGTGGTCCACCGGGCCGCACCCGGTGCTCGGCCGCGAGTCGTACGCCCACCTCGACATCGCGATGCGCGGCTGCACGGTGTCGGTCGACGGCACCGACGTCGTGGTCGCCGGGCGTCTGCCCGCCTGAACGCCCTTACCCCCGCCGGCGGATCGCCCCGACGATCCGCCCGCAGCTCCTCTCCGACCTCATCTCCCGCACCTCCCAAGGAGACAAGAGACCGTGGCCTCGACCCCGTCGCTCACCCAGTCGTTCGAAGTCACCGTCGTCGGCGGCGGACTCGGCGGGCTGACCGCCGCGTTGGCGCTGCGTCAGCGCGGTGTGCGGGTGACCGTACTGGAACAGGCGTCGGAGCTCGGTGAGATCGGCGCGGGCATCCAGACCGCGCCGAACGCCAGCCGCATCCTGCTCGGCCTCGGCCTGCGCGCGCCGCTGGCGGCGATCCGCACCGAACCCCTCGACCAGGTGCGCAGGCGATGGAAGGACGGCAGCGTCATCGGGCTCACCCCGCTCGGTGAGTTCTGCAAGCGCAACTACAACGCGCCTTACTGGCACTACCACCGCGCCGACCTGCACCGCGTGATCCTCGACGCCTGCGTCGACCCGAACGGTCCCGGCCCGGTGGTGGTGGTGCGCACCGACAGCAAGGTCACCGGTCTCGACCGCACCGACCCCGCCCGCCCGGTCGCCGTCACCGCGGACGGCACCCGGTACGCCGGCGACGTGCTCATCGGCGCCGACGGCATCCGCTCCGCGGTCCGGGACCTCATGGGCGCCCCCGACACCCTGGAGTTCTCCGGGGAGATGGCGTTCCGTGCGCTCGTCCCCGGAGACCTGGTCGCCGCCGACCCGGCCACCCGGTGGCTTGTCGACCGCTACCAGAGCACCATTTGGTACGGCCCCGACCGCCATCTCGTGCACTACATGATCCGCCAGGGCGAGTTCCTCAACGTCGTGGGCTGTGTGCCCTGCACCGACGAGGTCGCCGAGAAGTGGACCGTCGCGTCCAGCGCCGAAGCCCTCGTCGAGGCATTCGCCGGATGGGACGACCGGGTCCCGGCGATGCTCTCCAAGGCCAAGGAGGATGTCGCGTGCTTCGCCCTGTACCACCGGCGCCGCGACCCGGTCTGGATGGACGGCCACGTCGCGCTGCTCGGCGACTCGTGCCACGCGATGCTGCCCTACCAGGCGCAGGGCGCGTCCCAGGCGATGGAGGACGCGGCAGTGCTGGCCGAGGAGTTGGGCCGGGTGACCGGGGCCGGCATCGAGGGCGCGCTGCGCCGGTACGTAGACCGCCGCGCCAAGCACGCCGGCATGGTGCAGGAGGCGTCCGTCCGCAACATGGCCTTCTACCACCTGCCCGACGGGCCGGAGCAGGAGGCGCGCGACGAGCTGCTGCGGCGGGGCTTCACCGGCGAGTCAGACGTCTCGTACGACTGGCTGTGGTCCGGCACGCCGCTCGACGACCCCGATCTGGGCGCCTTCGCCTACCAGTTCGCCCGGTGAGCGTGCGGTACCCGGTGCTGAATCGAGCAATCAGCGACGAAGCCGCCCCGAACGCAACCCGTCCTGACACCGAAGACCCGAGCACCCAGGACCCGAGCACCCGGGACCCGAGCACCCAGGACCCGAACACCCGGGAGCCAGGAATCCAGGAAGGAGGCCGGACACCGTGAAGCCCGCACCCTTTGCCTACCACCGGGCCCGCGACGCCGCGGGCGCCGCCCGGCTCCTGGCCGAACTCGGCGACGACGCCAAGGTCATCGCGGGCGGCCAGAGCCTGGTCCCCATGATGAACTTCCGGCTCGCCCGCCCCGGCCACCTGGTCGACATCGGCGGGCTGCGCGAACTCGACTACCTGCGCGCCGAATCCGACGGATCGCTGCGCATCGGCGCCCTGACCACGCACCACGCGGTCGAGACCGCGCCGGACGGCGTCATCGGCCCCGGTTTCCGGGTCCTGCGCGACGCGATGTCCTGGGTTGGCCACCTGCCGATCCGCACCCGGGGGACCGTGGGCGGCAGCATCGCGCACGGCGACACGACCGCCGAGTGGTGCCTGCTCGCGGTCCTGCTCGACGCCGAGCTCACCGCGCTCGGGCCCCACGGCCGACGCGTGATCCCGGCCGCCGAGTTCTTCCACGGCTTCTACACCACCGCACTCGAACCCGACGAGATCCTGGTCGAGATCACCTTCCCCGCCCCGGCACCGCATGCGGCCCTCACCGAATTCGCCGAGCGACGCGGCGACTTCGCCATCGTCTCGACAGCCGTCTCCCTCGATCTGGGACCCGCGCGGGAGGTACGCGGCGGCCGGGTCGCCCTCGGCGGCGTCGCCCCGGCCCCGGTGCGCTCGCCCGAGGCCGAGGCCGTGCTCGCCGTCGGGGCGGCGGCCGGCGCCGAGGCCGAACTGTTCACCGCCTGCACGCACGCCGCGGCGGCCGCGGCAGACCCGCCCCACGACGCCAACGGCAGCGCCGCGTACCGGCGCACGCTCATCCGGACGCTCGTCCAGGACGCTTGTGAGGAGGCGATGACCCGATGAACCCGGCAACCTCCGGCCGCCTCGTCGGCTCCTCGGTCCGCCGCCGGGAGGACCCCCGTCTGCTCACCGGCCGCGGCCGGTTCGTCGACGACATCACCCTGCCCGGCATGCTGCACGCGCAGTTCGTGCGCAGCACCGTGGCGCACGCGGCCGTCACCGGCCTCGACCTCGACGCGGTCCGCGGTGTCCCCGGCGTGGTCGCCGCCTTCGACGCCGCCGATCTCGCCCTCGGCGACATCTCCGCCCGCCTCGACCGCCCGCTCCACGAGTTCGTGCCCACCGACATGCCGATCCTGGCCCGCGACCGCGTGCGGTACGTCGGCGAACCGCTCGCCGTCGTCGTCGCCCGCGACCCCTACGCGGCCGAGGACGGCATCGAGGCGGCCAAGGTGACGTACGACGTCATGACCCCCGTCGTCTCGGACACCCAGGCCCTCGCCTCCGGCGCCCCGCGCGTCCACGAGGCCGCCGCCGCGAACACCCTCGTGGACGTCGCGATGTTCGCCACCGAGGGAATCGACGACGTCTTCGCCGCCGCGCCCTGCGTCGTCCACGTCCGGACCAAGACCGGCCGCCAGAACGCCCTTCCGCTGGAGACCCGCGGCGCCGTCGCCGCATGGGACGCCAAGGAGGACCAACTAGTCCTGCACACCTGCACCCAGACGCCCCATCAGGTGCGCACCGTCGCGGCGTCCTGCCTCGGCCTCGACGAACGCGCGGTGCGCGTCGTGGTTCCGGACATGGGCGGCGGCTTTGGACAGAAGTGCGTGGTCGGGCGCGAGGAGATCGCCGCCGCGGCCGCCGCGCTGCGCCTCGGACGGCCGGTCAAGTGGATCGAGGACCGCAAGGACGCGCTCACCGCGTCCTTCCTCGCCCGCGAGCAACGCTACGACGTGCGGGCCGCGTTCGACGCCGACGGCGCCATCCTCGCCATCGACGCCGACGTGGTGTGCGACATGGGCGCGTACTCATGCTACCCGTTCACCGCGGGCATCGAGCCGCTGATGGCGTCCGCCGAGATGCCGAGTGTGTACAAGGTCCCGGCGTACCGCGTGCGCGGCCGGGCCGTCACCACCAACAAGGCCCCGACGGCGCCCTACCGCGGCGTCAGCCGACCGCAGTACGTCATGGTCGTCGAACGCCTCATGGAGCGCGCGGCCCGCGAACTCGGCCTGGACGCCGTCGAGATACGCCGCCGCAACGTCATCACCGACTTCCCCTACACCGGCGTCAACCGGATCACCTACGACCCCGGCTCGTACCTGGAATCGCTCGACCTGTGCGAGCGCGTCCTGAAGGACGAGGGCTGGTACGACGCCCGGGACGCCGCCCGCCGCGAGGGCCGCCACCTCGGCATCGGCTACTCGTGCTTCAGCGAGCGCACCGGCTACGGCTCGACCGCGTTCGCGGCCCGCAAGATGCGCGTCGTGCCCGGGTTCGACATCGCCGAGGTTCGCATGGACACCACCGGCGCCGTCACCGTCACCAGCGGCACCCAGAACCACGGGCAGAGCCACGAGACGACGCTCGCCCAGATCGTCGCCGACGAACTCGGCGTCGAACTGGCGAAGGTCCGCCTGCACCAGGGCGATACGGACCGCGTCACGTACGGCTGGGGCACGTTCGCGAGCCGGTCCATCGTGGTCGGCGGCAGCGCGGTCCACCGGGCCGCCGCCAAGCTCGGCGCCAAGCTCGTGGAGATCGGCGCGCACCTGCTCGACGCGAAGCCCGGCGAGGTCGAGCGCGTGCCGGGGCGGATACGGCTGCGCGACGCGCCGGAACGGGCGGTGACGTACGCCGACATCGCCGACGTGGCCTACCTGCGCTCGCACTTGCTGCCCGACGGCGCCGAACCCGGGCTGAGCGCGGTCGCGAGCTTCGACGTGTTCGACGACGGCACCTTCTCGAACGCCACACACGGCGTCGTCGTCGAACTCCACGAGGGCACCGGCCGCGTCGAGATCCTGCGCTACATCTGCGTCGAGGACTGCGGCGTCGCGGTCAACCCGCAGGTCGTCGAGGGGCAGTGCCGCGGCGGCATCGCCCAGGGCATCGCCGGCGCCCTGTTCGAGCAGATCACCTACGACGCGCAGGGCGAGCCGTCGGCGACCAGCTTCATGGACTACAAGGTGCCGACCGCCTGGGAGATCCCCGACGTGGCGATCCACCACCTGGAGACGCCGTGCGCGTTCACCTCGACCGGCGCCAAGGGCGCCGGCGAGGGCGGCACGATCGGCGCCCCGGCCGCCGTGCTCAACGCCGTGAACGACGCGCTGGCCCCGACCGGCGTCGAACTGGACGACACCCCCGTCACCCCCGAAACGGTACAGCGCGCCCTGGAGAACGCCTCATGACTGAGACCGGGACCGCGTCCCGCGAGACGCATCTGCTGCTCACCCTCGACGTCAACGGCGAGCGCCACGAACTCGTGGTCGAGCCACGGCGGACCCTCGTCGACGTCCTGCGCCACGACCTCGGTCTCACCGGCACCCACGTCGGCTGCGAGCACGGCATCTGCGGCGCGTGCACGATCCTCGCCGACGGACGTCCGGTACGCGCGTGCCTGATGTTCGCCGCGCAGGCCGAAGGCATGGCACTGCGCACCGTCGAGTCCCTCGCCGACGGCCGGCAACTCGGGGATCTGCAACAGGCGTTCACCGAACACCACGCACTCCAGTGCGGCTTCTGCACCCCGGGGTTCCTGATGCTCGCCGAGGGCTACCTCGCCGGGACCCCGGACCCCGCCAAGGACGAGATCCGCGAGGTCGTCGCCGCGAACCTGTGCCGCTGCACGGGCTACCAGCCGATCGTCGAGGCGATCGAGCACTGCGCCGCACGGCGCCGTGCCCGGAACCCGAAGGAGAAGTGATGCGGTTCACCAGCACCGTGCCGGTCGCCGCGCCGCCCGCGGCGGTCTTCGCACTGATCAACGACGTCGAGCGGGTGGCCACCTGCATGCCCGGCGCGGTCCTCAGCGGCCGCGACGGCGACGCCTGGCAGGGCGGGGTCAAGGTCAAGGTCGGCCCCATCACCGCCGCGTACGCCGGGACCGTGCGATTCCTGGAGGTCGACGAGGCGAACCGCCGCCTGCGGGTCCAGGCCCGCGGCACCGACACGCACGGCAGCGGGGACGCCGAGGCGGAGGTCACCGTACTGGTCGCCGACGCACCCGGCGGCGCGCGCCTCGACCTGGCCACCGACCTGGTGATCCGGGGCAAGATCGCGCAGTTCGGCAAGGGCGCCATCACCGCCGTGTCGGACCGCATCCTCCAGCAGTTCGCCCGCAACCTGGGCGGTCTGCTGGATGCCGGGCCGGCACCGTCGAACGCCACCGCGGGGGTGTCGGCCTCCCGCTCCGGCGACGCGGCCCCGGGCCGCCTCGCGGCATCCGAGCCGGTGCCCGCCGCGGCATCCCACCAGGCGTCCACCCAGGCGTCCGCCTCGGCGCCCACCCAAGCGTCCGCCGCGGAGTTCACCCCGGTGAGCGGCCCGGAACTCGACGGGTTCGCGATGGTCGCCGGACCCGCGCTCGCGAAGTACGCCAAGTACGCACCGGTCGTCGGAGCGTTCGCCTTCGGCGTGTTCGAGGGCTGGCTGCTCGGCCGCCTCGTGTCCGTCGAGCGACAGCTCAAGGCCGCACGGGGAGGCACCGCGTGAACGCGGCCGCGCTGTACGGCATGCCGACCGAGGAGATCTACGACCGAGCCGGGTTCGGCGCCCCCGCCGGCGCGGGCAAGCGCCCCGCCGTCGTGGTCGTCGACCTCACCCGGGGGTTCACCGAACCCGCTTACCCGACCGGCGCCGACCTGACCGGCGTCGTCGCGGCCACCACCGAACTCGTCGACGCGGCACGCTTCGCGGGCGCCCCCGTGGTGTTCACGGCCATCGCGTACACGGCGGCGGAAGCGGACGGCGACGGCGTCGCGTGGCTGCGCAAGGCCCCCGGCCTGCGGGCGCTGCGCGAAGGCTCCGAGGAGGTGGCGATCGACCCCCGCCTGCCGCGCGAGGACACGGACCACCTGGTCGTCAAGAAGGGGGCCTCGGCCTTCTTCGGGACGTCGTTGGCCGCGCACCTCACGGCACTCGGCTGCGACACGGCGATCGTGTGCGGCGCGACGACCAGCGGGTGCGTCCGGGCGACCGCCGTCGACGCCGTGCAGTCCGGCTTCGCCGTCCTGGTACCCGCCGACTGCGCGGGCGACCGGGCGCGCGGACCGCACGACGCCGCGCTGTTCGACATCCACGCCAAGTACGGGGACGTCGTGAGCCTCGACCACGCCGTGGCCTACCTGCGGGCGCTCGTCCCCGCTCCGCCGCGCCGCACCACCCGCCCGAGCGGCGGTGCCCGGCCCGCCGGGCAGACGCACCGAAGCGCCCCGACGCGGGCGTGGGAAGGAGGCAACCCGTGACCGGCCGCATCGTCACCAGGGAGGCGTTCGACGACCTCGCGGGCATACCGGCCGACAGCCGGTGGGTCCGCACCGAGTCCCTGCAACTGCACGTCCTCGACTACGCCGGGCCCGCCGGCCCCGCCTCCGGGGAACGGGCGTCGCCCGAGGCCGGCCGGGCGCCGGTCGTGCTGCTGCCCGGTATCACGATGCCGGCGATCGGCATGGACTTCGTGGCCCGCGAACTCGCCGACAGCCACCGGGTCCTGGTCGTCGATGCGCGCGGACGCGGGATGTCCGACTCGGGGCCCTCGTACACGTTGGAGGACTACGCCGAGGACACCGAGGCCGTGTTGGACGCCTTGTGCGCGGACGGCCCGCCGCCCGTCCTCGTGGGCCACTCGCTGGGCGCGCGGATCGCGGCGGCCGTCGCGGTACGCGCCAAGGCGGCACTCGGCGGCACCGTGCTGGTCGACCCGCCGCTCAGCGGGCCGGGCCGGGGGCCGTACCCGACGAGCGCGGACGCCTTTCTAGGCCAACTCGCCGAGGCACGGAACGGCACCACCGCGGAGCGGGTCGCCGCGTCCTGGCCCCGCTGGCCGCGCCGCGAACAGGAGCTGCGGGCCCGGTGGCTGGCGAGCTGCGATCCGGAGGCCGTCGCGGCGACGCACCGCGGCTTCGAGGCCGAGGACTTCTTCCGGTGGTGGCCCTCGGTGCCGGCCCCGGCCGTGTTCCTGTACGGCGCGGAGAGCCCCGTCGTCACATCGGAGGGCGCCGCCGAGGCGGCCGCACGCAACCCGGAGGCCTCCTTCGCGGCGGTCCCGGGAGCGGCGCACATGGTCTTCTGGGACAACCCGTCCGAAGCCGTCGGCGCGTTGCGTGGCGCGCTGCGCGGCATGACGCCCTGACCTCGGCGGGGGCGCGTGGGAGACGCCGGCCGCGGAACGCGGGGACGCCGTGCTCAAATGGGCGCATGGCTGATCAGACCGCGTCCGCTCCGTCCACCCCCGTCCCGCCCGCCGTCCTGGTCGCGGCGCCCGGATACCAGGTCCGGCGCCTGCACCAGGCGTACCTGGCGGCCTGGGTCCGAGCGGTCGACCCGGTGCTCACCGGGCCGCAGTTCGCGGTCCTCACGGCCGTCGACGCGAGCCCCGGGCAGGACCAGCGCTCGCTGGCCTCGGCCGTGGCCCTGGACACCTCGACCATGGCGGACGTCGCCCGGCGGCTGGAGAACCGCGGGCTCATCGTCCGCAAGACCGCGGCCGACGACGGCCGTCGCAAGCTGCTCTACCTCACCGAGGACGGTGAGCGGTCTCTGCACGAGGCCAACCTGCGCGCGCGGGCGCTCGACGAACGGCTCCTGGAGCCGTACGACGTCGAGCAGCGCGAGCAGTTGATGGATTTGCTGACTGCCCTCGCAGGTCACTGGGAGGGCCTGACCGAGGCGTTGTAGCCGCCGCATGGAGTCCCCGTGACCGCACCACACGTCCCCTCCGGAGCCCAGTCCGGAGCCCAGTCCGGAGCCCCCTCCGGAGCCCCTTCGGGACGCGCTTCCGAAGAGCCGTCCGGAGCCCCTTCGGACCACCACATCGGCCTGATCGTGCCGAGCTCGAACCTCACCATGGAGACCGAGCTGCCGCGCCTGATGCGGGCCCGGGAAAGCGTGCTGCCCGGCGAGCGGTTCGTGTTCCACAGCAGCCGCATGCGGATGAAGCACGTCACGCCCGAGGAACTGCGCGGCATGAACGCGCAGACCCGGCGCGCGGCGGCGGAACTCGCGGACGCCCGCCCCGACGCCGTGGCGACCGCGTGCCTCGTCGCCATCATGGCCCAGGGGCCCGGGTACCACTGCACCGCCGAGGACGAGATCACCGGCGTGCTGCGTGAGGAAGGCGTCGAGGCGCCGGTCGTGTCGAGCGCGGGCGCGCTGATCACCGGCATCCGGGCACTGGGCGCGTCGCGTGTGGCGATCGTGACGCCGTACATGCGGCAGCTCACCGATCTGGTCGTGGCGTACCTGGAGGACGCCGGCATCGGCGTGGTCGACGCGCTGAGCCTCGAAGTGCCCGACAACATCGCAGTGGCGCGCCTGGACCCCGAGGACCTGCGCGGCCACGTCAAGCGGCTCGACCTGACCGGCGCCGACGCGCTGGTGCTGTCCGCGTGCGTGCAGATGCCGTCGCTTCCCGTGCTTCAGGCGGTGGAGAACGAGGCCGGCCTGCCGGTGCTGTCGGCGGCCACCGCAACCGCGTACGGCCTGCTTTCCGAACTCGGACTCGACACCCGCGTCCCGGGCGCGGGTGCGTTGCTGAGCGGTCGCTGATTCTCGCCCCAGGCCAGGCGAAAAATCCGAAATATGAGGTTCTCGCAGGAGATCTGGAGTGGACTATGCAATGTGACATGTCAAAGCTGAGAGTTGCCGCGGTCGCCGCCTCGGCCCTGCTGCTCCTCGCCGCTTGCGGCGGGAAGGACCCGTCGGACAAGAACGGCGGCCCGCAGCACGACGGCAAAGCCGCCGGCGCCAAGGGCACCGTCACGGTCGGCCTGCTCAACCCGGCCACCGGCCCGTTCGCCGCGCTGGGCACCGACGTCAACGCCGGGTTCGAGGCGTACCCTCGTCGCCAGCGGACTGACCATCACCTTCGGCCTCATGCGCACGGTCAACCTCGCGCACGGTGCCTTCTACCTGCTCGGCGGATACCTCGCGTACGACCTGACCACCAACGGCACCGACTATTGGCTGGCGCTGCTGGCCGGCGTGTTGGCCGCGGCGGCAGGCGGCATGGTCGTCGAGCGGGCGTTCCTGCACCGGCTCGCCGGCAGCGAACTGCCGCAGATCGTCCTGACGTTGGGCGTCGCGTACATCATCGGCGACCAGATCCTCGCGAACTACGGAGGAGACCCGGTCGCTCCGCCGACCCCGCCCGGGCTGGAGGGGCCGGTCACCATCGGCGACTGGGTGTTCCCCAAGTTCCGGCTGGTGATGATCGGCGTCGCCATCGTGCTCGCGGCGGTCGTCGGGGCGCTGCTGAAGTACACGCCGACCGGCGCCAAGGTGCGTGCGGCGGTGGACGACGAGGAGATCGCCCGCGCGGTGGGCATCCGCGTCCCACTCGTCTTCCTGCTGGTGTTCGGCTGCGGTACGGGACTCGCGGCGTTCGCGGGCGTGTGGGGCGGCGCCTTCACCTCGCTCGCCCCGGACAGCGGCTTCGAAGTACTGCTGCTCGCCCTGATCGTCGTCGTGGTCGGCGGCCTCGGTTCGATCGGCGGCGCGCTGCTCGCGGCGTTCCTGGTCGGGCTCGTGGACCAGTACGGCAAGGTCTGGTTCCCCGAGTGGGCCCTGTTCACGCTGTACGCGTCGGTCGCGGCGCTCCTCGCGGTGCGTCCGCGCGGCCTGTTCGGCAAGGCGGTGTTCCGATGAGCGTTGCGGAGAAGAAGCCGGCGGGGGCGGCGAAGGACCGTGTGCTGTCGCGGCGCGGCATCACGGTCACCGGCGGGTTCGCCGTCGCGGCGGTGCTGCTCGTGCTCGTGCCGTCGTTCACCGACTCCTTCTACACGTTCGTCGCGACGCGGATGCTGCTGCTCGGCCTGTTCGCGACGGCGTACAACACGGTGTTCGGCTTCGGCGGCATGTCGTCGCTCGGGCACGCGGCGTTCTTCGGCATCGGCGGCTACACCGTCGGTATCGCGGTGACCCGCTGGGACTGGCCGCCGCTCGTGGTCCTGGCCGCGGCGGTCGTGCTCGGCGCGGCGGTGGCGGCGGTGTTCGGCGTCATGTGCCTGCGGGTGCGCGGCATCTACCTGCTGCTGCTCACCCTGGCCCTCGCCCAGGCCATCGCGGGTCTGGCCTTCTACCAGACCGAATGGACCGGCGGGGACAACGGCATCCCGAACATCCCGCGCGACGGGCTGCCTTCGTCGGTGCGCGAGGGCGACGGGTACTACATGCTCACCCTGGTCGTGGTCGCGGTGTGCGTCGCGCTGCTGTGGATGTACCAGCGTTCCCCGCTGGGCATGTCGGTGGTCGGCGTGCGCGAGAGCGAGGCGCGGATGAGCGCGACCGGGTACCGCACCGGCCGCCTGCGCGTCGTCGCGTTCACCGTCTCGGGCGCGTTCTCGGCCGTCGCGGGGGTGCTGGAGGTCTACCTCCAGGGCTCGGTGTCGACGGCCAACATGTCGTGGCTGATCAGCGCCGACGTGCTGGTCTTCGCGATCCTCGGCGGCGCCCGGCACTTCCTGGGGCCGTTCCTCGGCGCCGTCTTGGTCACCGGTCTGGAGGTGTGGGTGAGCACCTACACCGACCGGTGGACGACCGTGCTCGGCATCGTCTACATCGCCACCGCGCTCTTCCTCGCCGACGGCGTCCTGGGACGCGCGGGCTGGGCGGTGCGTACCACCAAGTCCTGGTGGGAGAAGAAGAGTTCGCCGGGAGGCGCGGCACCACCCGACGCCGCGGCCGACCCGGCCGGCGTCCCGGCGGAGGTGCGCGCATGACCGAGTACGCGATCGCGGGCGAGAACCTGACCATGCAGTTCGGGGCCTTCCGCGCCAACGACGACGTCACCCTCAAGGTCCCGGCGGGTGAAGCCGGGCGCTCATCGGCCCGAACGGCGCCGGGAAGTCCACCCTGTTCAACCTGCTGGCCGGCCAACTGCGCCCCACGGAAGGGACGGTGAGCCTGCTCGGCCGGAACGTCACCCGCCTGCCGGCCCACCGGCGGGCCCGGCTCGGACTCGCGCGTACGTTCCAACTCACCGACCTCCTGGACGAGTTGAGCGTGCGCCAGAACGTCGAACTCACGCTGGCCGCGCAGACCGGCGCGCACCGGGTGTTCTGGCGCCCGCTGGGCTCGGTGGGCCGGCTCGCGGCGCAGGCCATGGAGGTCCTGGAGGAGTGGGACCTCGCGGCGTTCGCCGACCGCGCGGTGCGCGAACTCGCGTACGGGCAGCAGCGCGTCCTGGAGATCGCCCTTGCGATGTCACGCGAACCGCAGGTGCTGCTGCTCGACGAGCCGACCGCGGGCCTGTCGCCCGCCGACGCCCACCGGCTCACGAGCCTGGTCGCGGCGCTGCCGCGCACCATCACCGTCGTGATGATCGAGCACGACAGTCACCGAAGAGCGTTCGTCGTCGCGGCAAGCGCCGTTTCGGGGTCGGTACTTGTCCCCGGGACGGCGGCCGCCACGCCGCGGCCCGCACCCCCTTCGACCCGCCACGCGCGCGTGGTCGGCGAGGTACGCGTCGACGCGCGCACCCTCGATCTGACCGTCGACTCGCCCGCACTCGGGCGCCCTGCGGTCGTACGGCTCCTGCTCCCTCCGGGCTGGAACCGCACGGCGCGACGCACCTGGCCCGTGCTCTACCTGCTGCACGGGGCCTTCGGCGACCACACCAGCTGGACCAGGTACGGGATATCCGACATCGTCGGCAACACCGACGTCATCGTGGTCATGCCGGAAGGCGGGGCGACGGGCTATTACTCGAACTGGTGGAACCACGGGGACTGGGGGAGTCCCGCGTGGGAGACCTTCCACACCCGCGAACTGCGCCGGCTCCTCGAAGGGGGTTATCGGGCCGGGCACGTACGGGCGGCCGCCGGACTGTCGATGGGCGGCCAGGGCGCGTTCACGTACGCCGCACGCAATCCCGGCATGTTCCGGGCGGCCGCCTCCTTCAGCGGCGTCCTGCACACAGCGATGGTCGAAGGAGACCTGTCCGGACCCGAAGTCATCAAGAAGTTCATCGGATTCTCAGGTGCCGACCCGACGGCGATCTGGGGTGACCGCGGCGGTCGTGGTGTGCTTACGTCATGCCACAGCGGTGCCCTCCAATTCGACGAGCAGGGTGGGGAGAGCGAGGCGTGTCACGCCGAGCATTGTCGTGGTGGGGGTCACCCGGGCGGCGCCCAGGCGCGCGGCCAGGGCTCCGTAGTGCTGGAACAGCAGGTCGACGTCGGTGGTGTAGACGTTGAGCCTGACGAGGTTCGCGAGAGACATCCCGGCCTCGCCGAGCACGGCCTCCAGGTTGTCGATGCTCAGCGTCAGCTGCGCCGCCATGTCGTCGTCGTGCCGGGGCTTGCCGTCCCCGCTCGTCGCGGTCTGGCCGGAGATGTACAGGGTGCGCGTGTGCCCGGAGACGACCTCGCCCTGGTTGAATCCCATCTCCACCGACCACTGCACAGGGTTGACCGCGGTCCGCTCCATGGCAACATCAGCTCCATTCGCTTCGTAGGGGAAGTGCGCACGTCCATCGGCTCGACCACCGCCGTCCGACGCCGCATGAAGGAGCCTGTCAGCGAATCACGACACCCACTGTCATGTATTCCGCACGGGTTCACCCGGGGGCGCCAAGGGGCGTCCGGCGTGGCGGCCGCCTGCCCATCGTTAAGTCAGACGACAGTGAGCGTTCCGGAATCCGGCGTTGATCGGCGCCGTTCAGGACTGGATCGTGGTGGTTGTCATCAACACCAGGGGAGATCCGATGTCCACGCTTACCGATCGCAGCACGGGACGACAACCCGGGGGCGAGGGGGAGGAGAGCCCCGCGGAGCGCGACGCGCGGTTCGAGCGGGACGCACTCGCGCACCTGAACCGGCTGTACGCGGCCGGCCTGCGCATGACCGGGAGCCGGGCCGAGGCCGAGGACCTGGTGCAGGAGACGTACCTGCGGGCGTACCGGTTGTTCCCGCGCCTGAGCTGCGACGCCGACCTGGCGGCCTTCCTGTTCCGGGTGCAGAACAATGTGTGGCGGAACTCGTACCGGTCGGCGCGGCCCACGAGCGCGGCCCCGCTGCCGGACTTCTCGGACGGCCAGTACTGGCGGTCGTCGGAGGTCGAGGCGCTGGAGCGGATGACGGACGAGGCGGTCACCACAGCGCTGGGGGCGCTCGCTCCCGAGCTGAGGGTGGTCCTCTACTTCGCGGACGTTGAGGGCTACTCCTACCAGGAGATCGCCGACATCACCGACACCCCGCGCGGCATCGTCATGACCCGTCTCTTCCAGGCGAGGCGGCGCCTCCGCACGCTTCTGACGAACCACGCCCTGCGCCGCGCCTGCGCCTAGCGCGGCTGGCGCGGCTAGCTCGCCAGCAGGCCTTCCCGGAGCCGGCGGCAGGTGCTGCTGAGCAGGCGCGAGATGTGCATCTGGGACAGCCCGATGCGCTCGCCTATCTCGGACTGCGTCATGTCGTCGCGGAACCGCATCGTGAGGATCCGCCGGTCGCGGTCCGGCAGTTGGGCGAGCAGCGGGCGCAGCGCCGCGAGGTTCTCGGCGAGCTCCAGCGCCGGGTCCTCGGCGCCGTACACCGCGTGCACGGTGTCCGGGGCATCGGGACTCAGGGTGCGGTCCAAGGACGTGACGCGGTGCGCGTCCCCCAGGGCGAGGCCCTTGCGGACCTCCGCGGTCGGGACGCCCATGTGCTCGGCGACGTCGTCCTCGGACGGGACGCGTCCCAGGCGGGCGGCGAGCTCGTCGCGGACCTTGACCACCCCCAGGAACAGTTCCTGCTCGGACCGGCGTACGTGCAGCTGCCACGTGTGGTCGCGGAAGTAGCGCTTGACCTCGCCGGAGATCGTCGGCATCGCGTACGCCAGGAAGCCGTTCCCCTGTCCGGGCCGGTATCCGTCGACGGCTTTGATGAGCCCCACCACCGCCACCTGCCGAAGGTCGTCGCGCAGGTCGGGGCGCCGGTGGTAGCGGGCGCTCACCAGGCCGGCCAGGTTGAGGTTCAGCTCGACTATCTCGTTGCGCAGCGCTCGGTGCCTCGGCGTGCCGAACGGCAGCGCGCGCAGTCGGCGCAGCAGTGCTTCGGTGCGCTCGCGCAGTCGGTCGCCGGCCGGGGCGGGGTCGCGTGGCATGGGGTCCTCTCCCATCGCGGGCGATCGGCCGCCGGTCGTGCGGGGCCATCGGCGGGCGTGCAGCCGACCGTCGCGGGCCCGTTGTCGGGCCGTCGTCGGGGTTGCCGCCCGGGCGACAGAGGCCGCGTCCGGGCGGGCGGGCGCCGGAGGCACGCCGCGGGGTTGCCGGGCCCTCTTCCTCGCCTACCACGAAGGGCCGGGGCCATTCCGATTCGACCGGCGCTCACCGGGCATTCGCACGAACATGGCGCAAACGGACCGCAAAATCGAGGATTCCGAGCGCGACGAGACCCTGAGTGAACAGGCGGACCGTCGCTGGAACGAATTGCTGCAAGAGGTACGGGTCGTCCAGACAGGTGCCCAGATCCTGTTCGGCTTCCTGCTCAGCGTGGCGTTCACGTCGCGCTTCGAGACGCTCACCGACTTCGAACGGGCCCTGTACATCTGGGCGGTCGTCTTCGGGGCGGCGGCCACCGGCACGCTGGTCGGCGTGGTGGTCTTCCACCTGGCGGTCGCCGGGATCGGACGCAAGCCGAGCCTGGTGGTCACCGCGCGGCGGATGGTGATGCTGGGGGTGGGGTTGCTCGCGGTGACAGTGGCGTGCGTGCTGCTCCTGCTGCTGCATGTGGTGACCGACGGGGCCGTGGCGTGGGTGAGCACCACGGCGGTCATGGTGTGGTTCGCGGTGTGCTGGGTGGTGCTGCCCTGGATCATGCGTCGGGGAGCGTTCCGGCACGAGAAGGAGGAGCAGGTTCGACGGAGTGACGGATAAGTCCGGAGCCACGCCTTCGGCAGAGTTCGTCGGCCGTGCCGCGCATGGCACCCCGGCCCTCGGGTAGCGCCGTCCACGGCAAGGTCAGCGTCACAGCGTCAACGAAGGAGACGGACACGATGCCCGAGGACATGTGGGGTTACCGGCCCGAGACCGGCTTCCAGAGCGGACTGGACCTCATCGGGTTCAAGGTGGAGGCCTTGGACGGGCACATCGGAAAGATCGACAAGCACAGCGACGACGTCGGCGCCACGTGCCTCGTCGTCGACACCGGCGTGTGGATCTTCGGCAAACACGTCCTGCTCCCGGCCGGACTGGTCTCCAGCATCGACGTCGAGGACAAGCGCGTGTACGTCGAGGCGAGCAAGTCCCAGATAGAGACCGCGCCGGAGTTCGACCGGGACAAGCACACCGGTGACACCGACTACCGGCGGCTGCTGGAAGAGCACTACGGCCGCCAAGCCGGCTGAGGCCGGACAGCCCCGACGCACCAAGACGCACCCGTAAGACCCGGCAAGAACGAGCAGGACGCGCAACAAACAGCAAGCACGACGGCAAGCGCAACAGGCAGGACGCACAAGGAGGCCGGCCCGCGTATGCGGGCCGGCCTCGTGCGTGACCGGGGGCTGCCGGCCTGCGCGGCGCACGGGAGGGGGGTTGGCGCGCGGCGCAGATGGGTCGGCTATCTGCCGCGCCCGGTCAACGCATCCCGGAGCCGGTCCACCATGCCGGTTCCGGGAGCCTCAGGTGGGTCGGCGGCCGGGCGTGCCGGGCCGCCGGGGTGCGGGGGCGGGTACGCGTGGCCGTCCGGGGCCCCGCGCTCCGCATTCCGCTCGAACTGCCTTACCGTGTCGCCGAGTTCCATCAGCTCGTCGCGTGCACACGCGTCCCGCAGTCGGGGGAGCAGCCCGTGCTCCTCGCCCTCGACGTGCCCGCGTACGCTCGCGATCAGCTCGCGCACCAGCGGCTCGAACCGCGCGTCCGTCGGCTCGACCCCCTGGAGGCGCTTCATGAGGCGTTCGGCCTCGGCGTGTTCGGCGATCTCGCGATCGGCGACCGGGTCGCCGTCCTCGAGGTGCCTGCGCACCGCCGGATAGAGGTATCGCTCCTCGGCGAGCGTGTGCCGTGCCAGAGTGCTGATGGCCGTGTCCACAAGGTGTCTGCGGCGTGCCGGGGCGGTGGCCCGGTGCTCGAGTTCGAGGAAGACGTCCTCGATGTCGCGGTGGTCGCGTACCAGGACGGCGATGACGTCCTCGGGGCCGGATGCGATGCCCAAGTGGATCTCCTTCCGTCGGCGTGCGGGCCCGGGTGTCGAGATGCGGGCCTTTCGTACGGGCTACGAGCGGCGCGAGCGCCGCACCCACAGCACGACCAGTGCACCCACGACCACGGCGCCCACCACGGGAACGGGACGCCTGCGCGCCTGCGAAACCGCTTCCCCCGTCGCCGCCTTCACGGAGTCCGGGGTGTGCTCGCCGATCTGGTGGCCGGCCGAAACGGCGCGGTCGCGCGCGAGTTCGGCCTTCTCGGCGGCTATGTGCGCGGTGTGCGCGGCGGTTTCCTGCGCACGCTTGGGCACTTCGCGGATGACCGATCCGGTGCTGTGGGACGTCCCTTCGTCGGACGTGCCGGTGCCGGTGCCGCTGTTCGGGCCTGTCGTGCTTGTGCCGGTCTCGGGCGACACCCGCGGTTTCGGCGGCGTCTCGCCGTCGACGGAATTGCGCGGGCGGCCGGGGCGGCCCGCGTCGGGCGGCATCGAAGCCATGCTTCCTCCTCGCGTAGGACTGCCGGAAACCTCCCGCTGCCCGGTTGTGTCCGGGGCATGCGTCCGGACGCCGACCAATGCGGGGCGTTCCGATCGCGGGTGTCGACTGTGCGGGGCCGGTCCGGGTAGTCGGCGAGTACGCGCCCACGGCCGGGTGGAGCGGGTGGATCGGGGTCGCATGGCACGAGTGCATGGGACCCCGATCCGTACCGGTCCGCGCCGTCCGTGCGCGTTCCGGCGTTCCGGCGTTCCCGCCGTCCTGGAAGGGGAGTTGCGATGACGAAGGGTCCACTGGACCGGGCTTCGGCCGCCATGGTGGTGGCCGCGGTTCTGCGCGGCGTTCTCGCCCGTCGGAAGCGGTCGAGGCAGCAGTCGACCGTTCCGCAGGTGACGGGTGCGCGGACAACGGGCGCGCAGACAACGGGCGTGCAGACAACGGGCGTGCAGACAACGGGCGTGCAGGCAACGGGCGTGCAGGCAACGGGCGCGCAGGCGGAGGGTCAGCGCCCGTCGCGCCAGGCGCCACGCGCCGCGGCATCCGCCGCGTAGTCGGCGAAACTCCGCGGTTCCCGGCCCGTCACCGTGCGGACGGTGTCGGTGGCATCCCCGCCGCCGCTCTCCCGCAGCGCCGTGAACGCGACGATGTCCCGCTCGGTCTGCTCCGCCGGGAAACCGATCTCCCGTTGGACGGCTCGGTAGGCGTCGGGTTCGCCGCGGAACACGACCTTGCGGCCGGCCGCCCGGCCGATGGCGTCGGCGGCTTCGGCGAAGGTCAGCGCCTCGGGGCCGGTCACCTCGTACGTCGTCGCCTCGTGCCCCCGGCCCACCAGCGCCTTCGCGGCCACCGCGGCGATGTCGCCGGCGTCGACGAACGCCTGCCCGAGGTCGCCGACCGGTACGGCGAGCTCCCCGGCCATGACCGCGGCGCGGAAGAAGCCCTCGTCGAAGTTCTGGTCGAACCAGTCGGCCCGGACGATCGTCCAGTCGACGCCCGAGTCGCGTACGAGCTGCTCCGCGGCCAGAAGCCGGGTGTCGTCCATGGGCTCGATGCCCCGGCTGGACAGCAGCACGATGCGGCGGATCCCCGACGCCACGGCGGTGTCCACGAACTCCGGCTCCACCGGCAGCTCATGAGGTGCCATCAGGTACATCGAGGTGGCATCGCCGACGGCGTCCGCCCAGGTGTCGGGATCGGTCCAGTCGAAGCGCACGCCGCCGTTCGTGTGCCCCTGCCGCGAGGCGGCACGGACCGTGCGGCCTTCGAGGCGGAGCTGTGCCGTGACGCGGCGTCCTGTCGAACCGGTGGCCCCCAGTACCAGGATCGATTCATCGGTCATGCACAGCAGACAAACACAGATCCGGCGATTCCTCACGGATCCCGCGCCGCCTGACGCGCCGTCGGGGGAGGCGTGTCACGGGGTCGGCGTAGCCGAGGGCAGGTAGCGGGCGAGGAACATGTCCACGCCGCCGGTGATCAGGCGCTCCGTCAGGTCCGCGTCGGGGGCGGAGCCGGCCGCGCCGTAGGCGATGTGCGGCAGCAGGACCAGCCCGGAGAGCTGGATCGCGGCGAGCGGGACGTCGTCGATGACGAGGCGCCCCCGGTCGACGAGTTCCTGGAGGGCCGCGCGTACCAGAGTATGGAAGCGGTCCGGGCCCAACTCCTGCCAGGTGCGGCCGAGGTCGGGGAAGCGCCGGGTGGATCCCACCACCACGTTGTGCAGCGCCAGCACTTCGGGGGTGGCGTGGCCGGCGACCCAGGCGCGGCAGATGGCCGTCAGGTCGGCGCGTACGTCGTCCGAGGCGCCGAGCCGGGCCTCGACGAGGGCCGTGGAGTCGGCGAGTGCGCGGTCCAGGATGTCGCCGACGATCGCGGTGAACAGCTCTTCCTTGCTGCCGAAGTGGTTGTAGACCGTCACCTTCGACACGCCCGCCTCCGCGGCGATCGCGTCCATGCCCGCGTCGTAGCCGTCGCGCAGGAACGCTCCGGACGCGGCGCGCACGATGGCCTCCCGCTTGCGCCGGGCGCGGTCCCCCGCGGGCACCCGCCGGGTCGCGGTGCGGTGTCCGGGTGCGGTCACTTGGGCCTCTTTCCCTCACGTCCGTCGCGATTCCGGGCTTCGGACGCGGTCTTCGGCCCGTACGGGAGCCAGTCTACGAGACCTGAACTGTACTGTTGAGTTCATCTGAACTTAGAAGTACAGTTTGGCACCCGCGCACCGCCTCCGGTCCGCGGGGACCGGCATGCGCCTAGGGAGACGGAGACCGCGATGGAGCACACACGTCCGGAGATACCGGTCGCACAGAAAGGCGCGCCGGGAGACGCGGCGGGCAGCGCAACGGAGAACGCGACGGAAGGCGCGAGGGAACGCGCACCGGCAAGCGCGGCGACAGGCGAGCCGACGGATGCGTCGGCGGGTACGGCGGCCGGCGTTGGCGCCGCCTTCGTCCTCCTCGCCGCGGTCCAAGCCGTGCTCAACACCTCTGTCACCCTCACCTCGGCTGTTGCCCCGGACATCGCCCGCGACCTGTCGCTCGGGTCCTCGGCGCTCGTCTGGACGACAGCGGCGTACACGCTCGTGTTCAGCGGGCTGCTCCTGCTGGGCGGCCGCTTGGCCGACCGGCACGGCCGGCGCCCGGTGTTCGTCGCCGGGGTCGCGCTCTTCGCGGTTGCGTCCGTCGCGGGCGCCTTGGCTCCGACCGGTGCGTTGCTCATCGCCGCCCGCCTCGTGCAGGGCGTCGGCGCGGCCCTCGCGGCACCGGCGTCGATGGCGCTGGTCGGCCACCTGTTTCCGCAAGGCCGGTCCCGCGCCCGGGCGTTGGCCGCGTGGGGCGGGATATCCGGTGTGGGCGCGGCACTTGGCATGCCGCTGGGCGGGGTGACCGCGACCTGGGCCTCGTGGCGCTGGGCGTTCGTGGTCATGGGCGTCGTCGCGGCGGCGGTCGCGCTGCTCGCGCCGCGGCGGGTGCCGCCCGGCCCGGCACCGCGGACCGCACGCGTGGACGTGCTCGGCGCGGCCCTGGCGACCGGCGGAATCGCCCTGCTCAGCTACGGATTCGTGGCGGTCGGCGGGCACGGCTGGACGTCCGCCTGGTTCCTGGTCCCGGCCGTGGGCGGTGTCGCGCTGCTGGCGGCTTTCGGATTCGCCGAGAACACGGTGCCGGAGCCGCTCATGCCGCCGTCGTTCTTCGCGTCGCGTCGGCGCGTGGTGGCCCTGGTGACCGGGATGTTCGCGCCGATCGCCGGTTCGACGACGGCGTTCCTGATGTCGCTGTACTTCCAGCAGGTGCTGGGCTGGTCGTCGCTGCGCTCGGCGATGGGCTTCGTGCCGTACGCGCTGGCCCTCGTCGCCGTCAGTGCCGCCAGTGTCCCGCTCGTCGGCCGTCTCGGCGCCCGCCGCTCCGCAACGCTCGGCATGCTCCTGATGGCGTCGGCGTTCCTGCTGTTCGCCCGCATCACCCCCGAATCCGCGTACGTCGGCGCGCCGCTCGCGGGCATGGTGGTCCTGCCGCTCGGCATCGGCCTCACCGCGGCCGGCGCGGTGACCGCCGCCACCGGTGACGTGCCGGAGCGTCAGGCGGCTTTGGCGGGAGGGGCGTTCAACACCTTCATGCTGTTCGGGCCGACGGTCGGCATGGCGCTGTTCGCCTCGTTGGCCGACGCGCGCAGCGGTTCCGCGAAGGGCATGACACCCGCCGAGGCGGCCACCGACGGGTACACCTTCGCGTTCCACGTCGCGGCGGCGGCGTTTGCCGCTCTGGCCGTGCTCACGATGTGGGGACTGCGCGGGCGCCGCGGCGGCGGCGCCCGCGCATGACGCCCACGGGCCGTCGGCCCGACCCGGGGCGCGGCGCCGGGCCGAACGCGGCGGCCGGCCACCGTGCGCCGCGGACGGAGGGCGCACGGGGGCCGGCCCCGCCTCGGACCGGTCCCGTCAGCGCATGTACTCCCCGGCGTTGACGAGCAGGGTCTGCCCGGTGATGCCGCGTGCCCGGTCCGACGCCAGGAACACCACGGCCTCGGCGGTGTCCCCGTCGCTCGCGAGGTACGGCAGCGCCATCTTCTGCTCCAGGTCGGCGAGCACCGCCTCCCGGGAGACCTGCTGCGCGGCGGCCATATAGCCCAAGTACGCCTCGACCGGCGGCCCGAGCATCCACCCCGGCGACACGGTGTTCACGCGCACGCGGTCCGGGCCGTACTCCTGGGCCAGGTAGTGCGCGGCGGTGCGCAGCCCGGCCTTCGAGGCGGCGTACGCGAGTTGCGGGTGGTCGGAGACGACCTTCATCTCCACCTGCGAGCCGACGAAGACCACCGAGCCGCCCTGCCGGCGCAGGGCCGGCATCGTGGCCTTGGTCATCGCGAGGCTGCCGACGAGGTTCGTCTCCAGCACCGCGCGCAGGTCGTCCCAGGAGGTCTGCTCGAGACCGCCGGCCGCCGTGTCCAGCGCCGCGACGTTGAGGAGCGCGTCGATGCGGCCGAACCGCTTGACGGCCAACTCGGCGAGCGCCTCGGCCTGCGCGTGGTCGGTGATGTCGGTCTTCTGCCACACCACGCGGGCGCCGGACGGGTCGACCTCGTCGGCGACGGCGGCCAGGTTCTCGGTGCGGCGGGCGCCGAGCACGAGGTTGGCGCCCTCGCGGGCGGCGGCCAAGGCGATCTCCCGGCCGAGTCCGGGGCCGGTTCCGGACACGATGACGGTCTTGTCGGCGAGGAGCACCGGCGGCCTCTTCTCCGGGCAGACGTGCCCTGGTACATATATGGAATGTGGAATTCGAGGACGTGCGTGCCGTGCAGGTAAGCACAGCCTGCGCTAACCATCAAGAGCCCGAGGGGATATGACGGGACGTCAGTCGCCGCCGACGGAACGCGTGCTGGCGGTCCTGAGCCTGCTCGGCGAGGAACCGCGCCGGCGGCTGACGCTCACCGAGGTCAGCATGCGGCTCGGGCTGAGCAAGCCGACCTGCCTGGGCATCCTCGCGGCGCTCACCGAGGCGGGGTTCGCGACGCGCGACGACGTGAAGGCGTACGGCCTGGGCCCCGCGCTGCTGCGGCTCGGCTGGGCGGCCGAGACGGGCCTCGCCTCGCTGGACATCGTCCGGCCGCACATCCGCCGCCTGCACGAGCAACTCGGCCTGCCTTGCGTGCTGGCGGGCCTGCACGACGACTCGCTGGTGGTGCTCGACCGGGTGGGCCGCATCCCCGTCGGCGACCACCGCGACATCGTCGGCGAGCGCTTCCCCTGCACACCGCCGCTGGGTCTGACCAACACGGCGTGGCGGGACGACGACGCGGTGCGCGCCTGGCTCGCGCGTACGCCGCTCGCGCCGTTCGCGGTGTCGCAGGAGCGCACCTGGGCGCTGGTCCGGGCCGCCCGCGAGCGCGGCTACCTCGTCGAACGCCGCACCGGGGACGACGCCGCGACACCGACCATCGTGCTGGCCAACCTGGAGGTGTCCGGCCTTCCGCGGTCCGTCCTCGACGTGCTGCGCCGCCACATGCCGCCGGTCGAGTGGGCCGAGTACACGACCGAACTCCCCGAGGAAGACGACGAGATGGTCCCGTTGGCGGCGCTGAGTGCGCCGATCCGCGACCGTCTGGGGCGGCAGCGGTACACGCTCACGCTGCTGGCCGACCGGGCCCAGGCACCGGCGGGTGTGTGCCGGTCCTGGGCCTCGGCGTTGACGGCGGCGACGGAGGCCGCGACCACCGCGCTGGGCGGCTGAACCTCCGGTGCGCCACGGATCAACCGGCGGCTCGGCGGCGGTTTGACCACGAGTCCGCCCAGAGGTTCGACAGGGGGTTCAACCGGGGGTCAACAGCGGTTCCAGGGACCCGAGATGGCGAAGGTCCGGCCGACCACCGACTGCATGTTGACGAACAGGGTGTCGCCGTCCGGGGAGAACGTCGCCCCGGCGAACTCCGCGTCCGCGTCGCCGGCGGGCGTCACCATGCGCGAGATGTCGAAGATCTCGCCCTTCTGGGTCAGCCCGCGCAGGTAATTGTCGCCGTCGCCGTCCTCGCACAGGATCAACGTCCCGTTCGGCGACACCGCGATGTTGTCCGGCAGGTCGAGGACCTGCGAGTGCGGGGACTCGTAGACCAGCCGCAGCCGGCGGCGCAGGATGTCGTACGCCCACACCTGCCCGCGCCCCTCGCCGAACCGCGGGAAGGGCACCGGGGGCAACTCGTCGCCCGGCGCGGCCGCTCCGCCCTGCGTCGAGCAGAAGTAGACGGTGCCGTGCCGGTACGTCGACCCCTCCAGCCGTGAGAACAGCGCCGCGCCACGGGCAATCCCCTGGTTGGCGACCGCACTTGAGGCGGTGAACCAGCTCGTCCCCGGGGCGTGCGCCGGGTCCGGATCGGTGATGTCGACCCAATCGACCTCGTACGTCGCCCCGCGAGACTGGCCCAGTTGCAGCGGCGCGTTCGGGCGGCCGCGCACCGCGAGCATCTGCAGCCTCCCGCCGTCCAGCAGCCTGCCCGCGCGCAACGGGTGCACCGGCGGCACGTAGCGGTAGAAGCCGCACGGCGCCACGAAGTTGTCCTCGGTCAGGAACACCGCTCCGGACACCGGGTCGAACGCGACCGACTCGTGCTGGAAGCGCCCCGCGTTGCGGATCGGTTCGCGCCGCGTCCGGCCGTACAGGGGGACTTCGAAGATGTAGCCGTGCTTGCGGGTCAGCTTGGAGTTGTCCTGGCCCGGGAACGCCGGCACCACGTCGGGGCCGTCGACGGCCTCTTCGCAGGTCACCCACGAGCCCCACGGCATGGGCCCGCCCGAGCAGTTCATCATCGTGCCGTTGATGCTGACACGCTGGTCGACCAGGTTGCCGCGCCGGTCGAGCGTCAGCGTGGTCGTGCCGCCGCCGCACGACGGGTCGTACGCGTCGGACGGATTGCCGAAAGCCGTTGCCACACCCGGGACTTCGTGGTTGCGAATGAGGACGGTGCCGTCGCGCTGACCACGGAAGGCGGCCATGCCGTCGTGGCGCGAGGGCGTCGGCACGCCGTCGCTCATCGGCTCGCCCGCGACGCCGAGGCTGCGGTACGCGAACCCCTTCGGCAGGTGCAGCCGCACCTGGCCGTCGGTGCGGTCCGGAGTGGGCACCAGCGCACCGAAGCCGGGCCCGGGCCGCGGCCCGCCGCGACCCGTCCGGGCGGTGTCGGCGTGAGCGGCCACGAGGCCTTGGAACGGCCCGGCGGTGGCGGTCAGGGCGGCACCCGTGACAACCGCGCCCCGGGCGAGGAATGAGCGTCTTTCCATGAGCTGCCTCCGTACGACGGACGGACAGGCGGGCCCGGGGACGGCGGGCGCCGAAATGGCACGGCTCATATCAGCAGCGCAAACCTACTATGCGGAAGGTAAGTTACCGTTTTGATATCTACGAAGCCTCTGGCGGGCCGAGTGCTCCGAGTGCCAGAAGCGGTGCGAGTGCGGGCTCGGCGGGCCCGCGGGCCAGGACCTCGGCGTCCTCGGTGTGGCTCGGCGCGGCGAGTCGTACCGCGACGCTGCCGCACGAGCAGCGGGTGTAGACGACTTCGCCCTCCGAGGTGCGGTGCCGCGAGATCACGTGCTCCCACGGTCCTTCGGTCCGCCCGCAGACGTCGCAGCTCGCCATGATGGCCGTCCCTTCGAGGATCGGTAATACTTCTCGTACGGGTTGCTCCTTACCGATCAGACTAAGTAAGGGTTCAATGGACGTCAACGGTTACCGCAGCGACGGTGTCGGCGCCGCTGTCGCGCTGGTGAATTTCTGGACGGTCGACAACGCGTCCCCGGACGCTCCGCCGGTCACCGTCGAGGCGCTGCGCGAACTGCTCGCGCCGTTCTCGTTCCTCACCCGCGACCTGCGCGCCCCCGAGGTGGCGCAGCTCGCCGAGTGGGGAACCGAGCTGCGCGGCATCTTCGCGGCCGACGAGCTGGAGGCGGCGGTGGGCCTGGCCAACGGCATGCTGGAGCGGGTGGCCATGCGGCCGCGGCTCGTCGACCACGGCTACGGCCTCCACGTGCACTACGCGCCCTCCGGCGTGCCCTTCGCCGAGCGCGTCCGCATCAACACCGCCATCGGCCTGGCCAACCTCCTCGCCGAACACGGCATCGAGCGGTCGGGCGTGTGCGCGGCGGACCGCTGCGAGCGCGTGTACGCGGACACCTCGCGCAACGGCCGCCGCCGCTACTGCTCGGAGGCGTGCGCCAACCGCGCCAACGTGGCGGCCCACCGGGCACGCAAACGGGCGGCGTCGAGCGTCGCGGACTGACCCGCCGACCCGCTGACCCGCTGACCCGCGTGCCGCCCGACGCGCCCCGCCTCCTGACGTTCAGCGGCCTCGCGCAGCTTGCGCCCGGGTTCGTCGCGGTCCTCACCGCCCGCAGACTGCTCGCCAAGTGGCCCGTCCTCCTGGGCATGGCGGCGGGCGTGGCGGTCGTCTGGTATGTCACCTTCGAGAAGCCCGACGTCGGCAACGTCAACGCGGGCATCCTCGGCCTGGTCGCCAACATCGCGGTCGCCGCGGTCGCGCAGCTCGTGCAACATGCCAGGACGCGCAACTCCGCGGCCGCATCAGGCCCCACCACGGCCGCGGCGGCCGAGAAGGAGCCGGTGGGATGATCGGGCGCCCGGCACGCCCCTACTTGCCGCCCGGGATCTGGAAGCCGATCAGGCAGGTGTCGTCCTGGGGATTGGGAGTGCCCAGATGCCGCATGACGTGCTCCACGCAAGCGTCCAGCTCGCCGTCGCAGCCCTCCCGTACGGTCCCGACCAGCCGGGACAGCCCGCGGCCCAGGTCCGCGCCGCGGTGCTCGACCAGGCCGTCGGTGTACATCAGGACCATGTCACCCGGCGCCAGGTCCACCACCGCCGAGCCGTACGCCGCGCCCGAACTCGCCCCCAGGACCATGCCGAACGGCGTCTGGAGCACCCGCGGTGCGCCCTCGCGTACGTGCAGGGGCGGCAGATGGCCGGCCTGGGACCACGTCATGGTCCTGGTCCTGGGGTTCACCAGCGCGCAGATGACCGTGGCGATGTAGTCCGAACGCTGGTGGCACACCATGCGGTTCAGCCAGGTGAGGATCTGCGCCGGTTCGGCGCCGGTGTACGCCATGCCCCGAAGTGCGTGGCGTACCTGGGTCATTCCGGCCGCCGCCGGCAGACCGTGCCCGGAGACGTCGCCGACGGCGACGAGCATACGGCCGTCGGGCAGGGTGACGCGGTCGTACCAGTCGCCGCCGACCTGGGCGATGCTCTCGGCGGGCACGTAGTGCGCCGCGAAGCGCATCACCTCGGGGTCGGACGGCGGCGGCACGTCGATGATGGCGCGCTGGAGCAGCGTCACCGCCGCGTGCTGGGTGGCGGTACGCCCGCGCTCCTCCGCCAACTGGTCCCGGGCGTCGGCAAGGGCGTCCTGCGTCCGGCGCCACGCGGTGACGTCCTGGAGCACGCCACGCAGCGCGAGCACCTCCTCGCCGTCCGGGTCGCACACGGCCTCGGCGGCCGCGCGTACCGTGCACGGCCTGCCGTCCGGCCGGGTCACCCGGAACTCCAGGGTCTGCGGCCGGTGTTCGGTCAGCAGCTCGTGCAACACCGCCTCCACCGCCGGGAGGTCGTCCGGGGCGACGGCGTCCGCGAGCGCGGCTGGGCCGGGCGTGCCGTCCGCGCGGTCCAGCCCGATGATCGTGAACATCTCGGGGGACCAGACGGTTTCGCCGGTGCCCATGTCGTACTGCCACGTGCCCAGGTTGGCGAGCCGCTGTGCCTGGGCGAACTGGGCGGCACGCCGCTCGTCCTCGTCGTGGATGCGCCAACTCAGCAGCACGCCGTCGAGGAAGCGTACGGCGCGCAGCGTCATCGTCGACGACCGCAGATGGCCGGACACCATCTCGATGAACTGCTCGGCCTCGCCTTCGTACGGAGTGCCGGTGCGCTGCACGTCCAGCAACTGCCCGAACACGCCGGACACCACCATGCCGGGGTACAGGTCGGTCATCCGCCGCCCGACCACGTCGGCGCCGGTACGCCCGGCCAGGTCGACGGTCGCGGCGTTGGCGTAGTCGATGCGGAAGTCGGTCACGCCGCCGTGGTCGCCGCCGGTGCCGCCGGACGCCGGGTCAGGCGCGCCCGCGGACTCGGGGCCGGCCTCGCGTATCGGGGCCAGGATCAGTACCGGGTCGAGCAGCGAGTCCAGCAGCGCTCGGAACCACATCTCGTCGCCGGAGACCGCGCCGCGAGCCGTCCGCGCGGCCAGGCGCGGCACGGCGCCGCCGCACAGTTGGGCGAGCGCCCTAAGGAACGAGGCGGCTGCGCTCATGTCCTGGACCGAGGCCGGCCAGCCGACGGCCAGGGCACCGCTCGTCGCGCCCTGCGCGTCGACCAGCGGAACCACCCACAGCTGTTCGCCGGGCATCAGGGCCGCGTCGACCTGGGGATAGCGCGCGGCGAACGCGGCCCGGTCGGGCAGGTGCACGGGCTCGCCGCTGTGCACGACGTCGGTGAGCGGCACGGACGTCTGCGGGGGTATCCGCTGCCACTGGCTCGCGACCTGCGCGGGTACCCCGTGCGTTCCCACAAGGCGCAGCGCGCCGTCCGGTTCGAGCAGTGCGATGGCCACCATGCAGGCCTCGGTGCTGCCGAGTGCCTCCTCGCACAGCAGCCGGGCCATGTCGTCGCCGTCGTCGGCGGTCTCCAGGACCGCCGCGACCAGGTGGTAGCGCGCCGCTTCCTCGGAGGACAGGTCGAGCGGCGTGCGCGTGGTGCCGGGCTGTTCTTCGGCGGGGTGGACGCGCGCCGGAGGCACGGTCCTCGACGTGGGAGCCGTACCGCGTCGCCGTCCGCCCTCGGGCTTGCGGTCGGCCGCGGCCCGGGCACGGCGCGACTGGCCGCCGCCTCGCGGCCCCGAGCCCGGTTGGCCGGTGCCCGGCTGCCCGGCGTTCGGCTGCCCCGCGTCCGACTGCTCCGCGCCCGGTTGCCCGACGCCCGGCGATTCCGTGCCCGGCAGTCCCGGAGCCGTCGTCCGCCCCGCGGCCGTGCCACCCGCGGCCGTCTGTCCGGTGCCCGGCGACCCACCCCGGGGGATCGCCGGCGAACTCGGGGGAGCCGCCACGCCCAAGAGCCCGGCCGCGACTTCGGCGAGCTTCATATTGGTGTGTTGCGACAATTGCGCCAAATGTCCGAAAGCTTCGTCGGCGCTGCACGACATGCGTGCCATCAGCAGGCCCTTCGCCTGCTCTATCACCGCGCGTGAGCGCATGGCCCGGCGGAGCCCGTCGACCTCGGCGCGGAGCCGGTCCACGGTGGCGGTGAGCGTGGCGGCCTCGGACGTGGCGGACCAGGTGGAAGCGGATCGTCGGGACGAGGAGCGAGGTGCGGTCGAATCAGTCACTGCACGCCGACGTTACATCAGGGAACGCGGGCAGCAGCGGGGCGACCTGCGTCACCTCGAGCAGCCGCAGGACGAGGTCGCCCGGTCCGGCCAGGCGCAGCGCCCCGCCCGCCTCGCGCAGATCCCGGGACACGCCCAGCAGCAGGCGCAGTCCGGTGGAGTCCATGAACTCCACGTCGGCCAGGTCCAGGACCACCCGGCGGGGGCCGGGCGCGGCGAGCGAGCGCACCGACTCGGCGAACATGGGTGCGGAATAGAAGTCGAGGTCGCCGCGGACCGGCACGACGGTCCAGCCGTCGCGCTCGACCACGTTGTCGGCGTCCACGACGCGCTCCTCGTCTTCCTGTCCGTCTTCGTGCTGGTAGGGCTCGGGCATGCGGTTCCTCCCCGGGTGCTCCCGTCCGGTTCATCCTGCCAGGGGGACGGACGCCCGGACGACCTTGCCGCCGGGAACCGGCAGCACATGGATGCCCTTGGTGAGGCGCGCGACGATCCAAAGCCCGTAGCCGGGCGGCTGACGCCGCCGTGCCGGACCGAGCCGGGACGACCCGGAGTCCTGCACGGCGACGTCGACCGAATCCGATGCGACCTCGACACTCAGCCGGCACGGCCCCGGCGCGTGCCGACAGGCGTTCGCCACCAGCTCGCCCACCACCATCAGGACGTCCCTGGCGGTGTCCGGGGCGATCCGGGCGGTCCGCTCGGCGTCGGCGAGGAAACGGTGGGTCTCCTGCCGTGCGCCGCGTACGGAACCCGCGGAGCCGTCAAGTTCGACGACGAGTGTCTCGGGAGTCTTGTGCATCGGCTTTCCGCGGCTTCGCGCGCCGCGGGCTAGGCGGCTTGGTGGAGCGCGCGGGGGCGGGGCATGACGTCGGCCTCCAGTTGGCGGCGCAGCCGCGTCAGGGTCGTGTTCAGGATCCGCGAAATGTGCATCTGGGACACGCCGAGCTCCTCCCCGATCTCACGCTGCGTCAGATCCTGCCAGAAACGCATCTCGAGGATGCGCTTCTCGCGCTGCGGCAGCGCGCTGAGGAGCGGCTTGACGGACTCCCGGAAATCGACCAGGGAGAATTCGGACTCGTCGTAGCCGAGCATGTCGGCGAGCGGCGTGCGGTCCCGTCCCGAGCCGTCGTTGCCGCTCGGTGCGGCGTCGATCGAGTCGACCAGGTAGGCGCGGGACGCCTCACGGGCCTCGTTGACCTCGGGAACGGTCATGTCGAGGCACGCGGCGATCTCGGGCGCGGTGGGCTCCCGGCCGAGGTCCTGTTCGAGCTGGTCGACGGTGCGCGTCACGGCGAGGAAGCGCTCCTGGAGCGTGCGGGTCACGTGGACGCCCCACGAGGTGTCCCGGAAGAACCGCTTGATCTCACCGGAGATGGTCGGCAGCGCGAAGGAGGCGAACTCCGAACCGCGGTCCACGTCGTAGCCGTCGATGGCCTTGAGCAGGCCGACGGTCCCGGTCTGGAAGATGTCGTCGTACGCCGCCCGCCGCCGCGCGAATCCCCGCGCGACGTAGTGCACAAGGGCGGTGTTGAGCTCGACCACGGTGCCGCGGACGCGGCTGTACTCCTCGGACCCGTGGTCCAGACTGCGCAGCCGCCGCAGCAACTGCTCGGTCAGCTGGCGGACCTGGGCCTTGTCGAGGGAGCGCAGTTCTTCACGGGAAGGCAGTTCGGGGCACAGCTTCCGGACGTCGGGTGTGGACGTGCGGCTGGTGGCGCGCGTGGTGGTACGCGCGGCGGTGCCGGCGGGGATCCGCGAGGTGTGCTGCGTGGTGGACTGAGCGACAGCGCTGGTGGGCGCGGACATATTCGGCTCCTCAAGAGTCCGAAGACCCACGGTCGGCGCGTTCCGGCACACCGCAGAGGCGGTATCGGCACCGGAGTGTGCGCACGGCACATCCGTGGGTGAGGGCTTCGCTATGCGCCCGGCTTCTTCAGGCGAGCGAGCCCCGGCACGTGTCGCGTGCCTTGGCGGGCGGCACCTGTACCGCCCTGGTGGTCGGGCGCCCGCTCGGCGGGCTCGGCGACCTGACAGGGCCATACCCAATCAGCCGAGCTGAAACTCCGTCAAGCCGGGAATTTCCGAGGCGACTTCCGCGACCAGCCGGATTGGCTCCGGCAAAGGTGGTCATTCAGGAGAATTCGGACTCGCCGCGGTGTCGAGGAAGAACGCGTCGATGCTGCGCACCGCATGGGTGAAATCGTCAAGATTCACCGGCTTGGTGATGTACGCGTTGCTGTGATTCCGGTACGCGGCGGCCACATCCTCCGGCGCGCCCGATGTGGTGAGCACCACAGTCGGGATCACCTTCAGCTTCTCGTCGTTCTTGAGGACGTGGAGCAGTTCGCGCCCGTTCATCCGCGGCATGTTGAGGTCGAGGAGGATGAGGTCGGGGCGCGGCGCGTCCGGGTCGTTGAGGCGTTCCAACGCCTCGACGCCGTCCGAGACCTGGGCGATCCGCCGGGGCGTGCCGCCGCGCAGCAGCGCCTCCTCGATCAGCAGCGCGTCCGCGAGATCGTCCTCGACCAAGAGGATGTCAAAGGGTCGTCCGGCCATCGGGAACTCCACTCACAAGAGGCAACGGCCCGGATGACAAACCCGGTCTGACCCGTTCCCGGCTGGGCGGACGGGCGAACGCACCGTATCCGCACGGGCACGCCAACCTCCGCCCGCCGTTCCACCCTAGGCGCCGTGCCCGCCGTACGACAACGGTTGTTGCCGTGCGGACGCCCGCCCGCGGCTCCTCCCGGCCCTGCCCGATGTCCGCTCAACGTCCGCGCTGCGCGGGCAGCGTCCCCGGCGCGGACCACGCCAGGTGCAGCACCGCGAGGTCGTCGGCGTGACGGCCCGCGTTGAGGTGCTGCGCGGTGGTGACCAGGTGGTCCAGCAGACCGTCCGCGTCCGTCTCGGAGACCCCGCTGACCAGGTCGATCAGACCCGACGTGCCGAGCCGCCGGCGCCCCCGGCCGGTGTGCCCCTCGATGAGGCCGTCGGTGTAGAGCAACAGGGCGTCGACCCCGGGCAGATGGGACTCGGTGGGCCGCCAGACCCCGTGCCCCGGCATGATCCCGAGGGCGATGCCCAGCGCCGCGTCCATCTCGCGCGCCGTGCCGTCGGCGCACAGCAGCGGCGGGTGGTGCCCGGCCAGCGTCACCGTCGCGAGGTCCGTCTCGGGATCGAGGACGACGGTCGCGCAGGTGGTGAACATGTCGGAGCGCGGGCGCTCCGCCACCAGGACCTCTTCGAGCAGGCTCATGAGTTCGACGCCCCGATGGCCCGCGAGGGTCAGCGCGCGCCAGGTGATGCGCAGCAGTACGCCGAGCGCGGCCTCGTCCGGACCGTGACCGCTGACGTCGCCGATGACCGCGTGCACGCGCCCGTCCGCCGTCTGCACGACGTCCAGGAAGTCGCCGCCCAGCAGCGCGCGCTGACGACCCGGCAGATAGCGGCTCGTGACCACGACCTCCGGTGAGCGCAGGAGCGGGGCCGGCAGCAGGCCGCGCTCCAGGCGCGCGTTCTCCTGCGCGTGGATGCGGTTCTCCAGCAGCTCGGCGTTGGCGTGTTCGGCCTGCTTGCGCTGGATGGCGTACCGCAGCACCCGGCTCAACAGATCGGGCTCGACCTGGCCCTTGACGAGGTAGTCCTGCGCGCCGCTGGCCACCGCCTGCGTTGCGGCGCGGGACTCGGCCAGGCCGGTCAGCACCACGACGGCGGCGGTCGGACAGGCGTTCTGCACCGCGCCGACCGCGGGCACCCCCGAGACATCCGGCAGGTGCAGGTCCAGCAGTACGACGTCGGGCGCCTGCCGGCCGATCTCGGTGAGCGCGTCGGCGAGCGTCTTCTTCCAGCGCAGGATGGGCTCGAGCCCGGTGTCGGCGAGCAGTTCCTCGACGAGGAGGGCGTCCCCGGGGTCGTCCTCGACCAGCAGGATGCGGTACGGCGCCTCGGCGGTCGCGGGCACGCGCTCGGCCCGGTCCGCCCTGTTGGCGGGTTCCGGCAGAGGGCCTGTCACTTCCGGCCTCCGTCTCGGTCGTCCCCGGTGTCGACCCCGGTCTCGCTCCCGGCGTCGGGATCGGCCTGGGTCCCCTCGTCGATCTTGTCGCCGGTCTCGTCGCCGGTCTCGTCGTCCGTCCCGTCGTCGGGACCGTCCGACACCGGCAGTGTGAAGGTGATCCGGGTCCCGGGGGAATGGCCGGGGTCGACCCCGATTTCGCCGCCGTGGAATTCCACGATCTTCTTGCACATCGCGAGCCCGATCCCGGTGCCCGGATAGCTGTCCTTGGCGTGCAGCCGCTGGAAGATGACGAAGACGCGGTCGGCGTACTCGGGGGCTATGCCGATGCCGTTGTCCGTCACCGCGAAGTCCCACATGTCGCCATCCTGGGTCACCGACACGTGTACGTGCGGGGCTTGTTCGGGATCGCGGAACTTGACGGCATTGGAGAGCAGGTTCTGGAACAGCGTGGTCATTTGTGTCGGATTGGCGGTGAGCGTGGGGAGCGGATCGTGGGTGATCGTCGCCCCGCTCTCCTCGACGGCGAAGCTGATGGTGTCGGCGACGCGGGCGAACGTCCGCTCCAGGTCGACCGTGTCGTGGTCGCCGTCGGTGCGTCCGACGCGGGAGAAGGCCAGCAGGTCGTTGATGAGCGCCTGCATGCGGTTGGCGCCGTCCACGGCGAACTCGATGTACTGGTCGGCGCGCTCGTCCAACTGGCCGGAGTAGCGCCGCTGGAGGAGCTGGCAGAAGCTGGCCACCTTGCGCAGCGGTTCCTGGAGGTCGTGCGAGGCGACGTACGCGAACTGCTCCAGTTCGGCGTTGGAGCGGCGCAGATCCTCCGCCTGCTCGTCCAGCTTGGCCCGCGCCCTGAGGGTGAAGTCGAGTTCGGCGAGTAGGCGCCGGCGCATGCCCTCGACGTTCAGGGCGAGCTGCTGGAGGTCCGCGGGGCCGTTCGCCTCGATGGGGTGGTCGAAGTTGCCGTGGCTGACGCTGCGTGCGTCGGACGACAGGCGTTCGAGCGGGATCGTCACACCGCGCCGAAGGCCTTCGAAGACCAGCGCGGCCAGTACCAGGATGACCACGGCGATGGCCCCGAATATCGCGTTGCGCCGGATCTCGACCTCGTCGAGGTCCCGGTTCGCGGTCCGGCGGGCCTGCTCCAGGTGCTCCTGCTGCGTCTTCGCGGCGGCGCGCACCGCGTCGAACTGCGGTTTGCCGGCCTCGACGCGCTCGACCAGCGCCGCGGTCAAGGTGCCGGGTTCCACCCGGGCCACCGGCCTGGCGATGTCGGCCTGCCAGCGCTCCACGGCGGCGAGGACCGCGGCGAGATCCGCCTGTCCGGCGGCATCGTCGTCCAGCAGCGGCCGCAGGACCCCGACCACGGACTCCTGCTCCTCCACACCCCGCATGTACGGCTCGAGGTAGGACAGTTGGCCGGAGAGCCCGTACCCGCGTATGCCCGTCTCCTGGTCGAGCAGCGCCTTCTCCAGGCGCAGCGAGGCTATGAGGGCGGGCGAACTGCGATCGGTGAGCCGGTCGGTGACCGCCGAGGCCCGGTTCAGGACCCAGGCGCCCAGCGCCCCGAGTACGAGCAACACGGTGAGCGCGGCCATGACGCTCGTCATGAGCCAGCGCCGGGTCGTCCACGACTGGCGTCCGCGACTGCGGAATCCCCTCACGCGCTGGCCCCTCCCTGTCCGTGTCGTCCGTCGAGGCGTGCGGCGCCTGCGCGGCGCCGCACACGATACCCGCATCCCTGACAACGGTTGTTGTCTGAGGGTGAGCACGGGGCCTACCCTTGCCGTCGCGCCGCACCGCGCGCGTACGTCCGCGGGGGTTGGCCGACGGGTCCCGGTGGCACCAGACTCCGCGTACGATCACGGCACACCCCGCACCGTCGTGAAAGGACCCGAGCGATCCGATGGTCCCCCTCATCGCCCGGCACGGCTACGACATCCTCCTGGTGGAGGACGACGCGGCCGATGCCGTCCTGATCCAGGAAGCGCTGAGCGAACGCGACACCCGGGCGATCACCCGCGTGCCCGACGGCGTGGCCGCGCTGGAATACCTGCGCGATCCCTCGACGACGACCCCGGACCTGATCGTCCTCGACCTCAACATGCCGCGCATGAGCGGCCGCGAGCTGCTACACGTCCTCAAGAACGACGAGGAGCTGAAGGCGATCCCGGTTGTGGTGCTCACCACGTCCGGGGCTCCGGAGGACGTGGCGGCGTCCTACCGCAACCACAGCAACGCGTACGTCACCAAGCCGATGAACCTCGACGACTTCGCGCGGGCGGTGCGCAGCATCGACGCGTTCTTCCTGGACACCGCGACGCTCCCCGAACAGTCCCCGCCGCGCGACTGAACCCGCCGGTCGTGGCCCCGGCGTACCCAGTGGGCGCCGAGGTGCCGGGTATCGGGGCTGTCGGCGTCGTCAGCGGTACTCGGGGTTCTCGAAGTCGAAGCGCGCGCCCGCGTCCCAGGCCTTGCGCTGGTTGCCGTACGCCGGGATCCCGCCCGCGTCCTTGAGCAGCCGGGCCAGGTGCAGCAGGTTCCACGTCATGAAGGTCGTGTTGCGGTTCGTGAACTCGTTCTGCGGCCCGCCGGACCCCTCGTCGAGGTACGAGGGGCCGGGCCCCGCCTCGCCGATCCAGCCCGCGTCGGCCTGCGGCGGGACGGTGTAGCCGAGGTGTTGGAGGCTGTAGAGGACGTTGGCGGCGCAGTGCTTGATGCCGTCCTCGTTCCCGGTGATCAGGCAGCCGCCGACGCGCCCGTAGTAGGCGTACTGGCCCGAGGTGTTGAGTTCTCCGGAGCAGGCGTAGAGGCGTTCGATCACACGCTTGGTGACCGAGCTGTTGTCGCCCAGCCAGATGGGGCCGGCGAGTACCAGGATGTCGGCGGCCATGACCCGCTCGTACAACTCCGGCCACGCGTCGGTCTCCCAGCCGTGGCCCGTCATGTCCGGCCAGACGCCGGTGGCGATGTCGTGGTCGACCGCGCGGAACTCGTCCACCGTGACGCCGTGTTTGCGCATGATGAGCCGGCTGATGTCGACGACGCCCTGGGTGTTGCTCACCTCGGGGGAGCGCTTGAGCGTGCAGTTGACGAACAGTGCGCGCAGATCGTCGTAGCGCGCGGGCGGGCCGCTCGGGGCCGACGGGGGCGCGGATCGCTCGGTCATTCGCCCACTGTGCCGGGGTCGCCGCGGGCCGCCGCGGAGAATCGCCCGGACGCCCGGAGGACGCCACCCGCTCGGTCCAACTAACAGGATTGTCCTATCCGTTGGTGACCCATTCGGGCGGCGCTCGTTGCCCAGCGTGGTGGTGGAACCGATCGCCGGATCCGCCGCGGGGACGACGGCGCGGGTGGAGGGGCGGGAGCGATGGACGGCGAGAACGCACGGGACGCGTGGCGGCGGCGTGCCGCGGCGGCGTACTTCGGCGCACGGGTGCGGGGGCCGGGTGGTGCGGGGGTACGCGGAACCGAGGCCGTCCTGGTCCGCCACTATGCGGAACTGACGCGCACCGCGTACCTGATCCTGCCGCCGTCGGACGGGCGCCACGGGCGGGTGCTCGCCGCCCACGGCATCGTGCAGGACGCCCTGCCCGGCCGCGGCGCCGAGCCGCTGGACGAGGACGGCCTGCGCGCCCGCGTCGTGCGCGGCGCGCTGCGGTACGCCGGACGCCGCCGGCGCCGCCTGCTGCCACGGGTGTGGGGCCTGCGGTTCTTCACCGTGACCGCCGACCCCGACGCTCTCGCGGTGGAGCGCGAGGTCGCCGCGCTGACGCCGCTCGGCCGTGCCGCGTACGCATTGCTCTTCCCCGCCGGGCTCACCGCCGACCACGTGGCGTCGGTGCTCGCGGACGCCGGTGCCGCGGACCCGGAGGGCGCGGTCGCGGAGGCGGTGCGGGCCGGCGCGTCCGCACCCGGCTCCAGGCGCCCCGTCCGCGAACTCGTCGACGCGGGGCCGCTGGACCCCTGCACGGTCCGGGTCAGCGCGTCGGACCTGCTGCGCCGTCGGCGCAGGCGCCACACGGCCGCGGGCGCGGCCGTGACCGCGCTCGCGGTGACCCTGTCACTCGTCGTCCTGGCCGACGGCGACCCGCGGCCCGCCCGTGCGCCCGTCGGCGCCCCGATGGCGCCGGTGGCCGCGTCGGTGCCGCCCGTGCGGGTCGCGCCGGACGCGTGGGCGTCGACCACCCGGCTCGACTTCGCGGTCTGGAGCACGCGCGGCCCGCTGGCCGGCGACGCGGCCCTGGCGGACCGAGCGGTGCGGGCGTGGCAGACACCGGACCCCGGCCTGACCCCGCACACCGAGGTACGCACCACCCCCGGGCCGCCCGTCGGCACCCCCCGCATCCTCTTCGCGGGCGACGTCGGCGGCGAACGGGTCGTCCTGCTCGCCGACCCCACGCGCCTCGCCCGCTACACCGAGGCGGGGCAGGTCCGCACCCTCGCGGTCGGCGCCGCCGACGACTCGGACGCGCGCTCGGCCTCGGCGGTCGTCCTCACCCGCGGCGCCGACGGGGTGCGGCTGCTGCTCGCGCCCTGGGTGACCGGGGCCCAGGTCCGCGACCTGCGCAGCCCCGGCGTTTCGCCGCGTCCGCTGACGGTCGATCAGGACGGGGTGACCGGACCGGCGTTGCTCGACGTCGCGGACTGCGCCAGAGTCGGCGTACTGGAACTGCGGGCGACGCGCGCCGCGGACGGCAACCCCTACCTGGTCGCCGACCTCGGCGGACTGGCCGCTACCCACCTCACCTACATGCCACCGCCGGAATTCACCCACACCGGCCGTCCGTCCGAGGCGGCGTCCAGCGAACGCGCACTCAACGCCTGGTCGTTGACCGCGTGCATGCTCGCCGATCTGCGCGGACACGGCCTCCGCCTGGTCAACAACTGGGAGTTCGCGCACTTCGCCCTGCCGGAAGCGCCGAACGGCGAGGCGACGTGGTCGTGCCTGCACGGCTTCGACCGGGTCGGAGGTGGCACCGTCAACGTCGTCTTCACGCCACCGGGCGCCGACGCGGCGGCGACGCGCACGGTTGGGGCGGTGCGGGACGCGCCGCTGTGCAGCAGGTCGGGCAACGACGTCGTGGGCTTCACGTGGTGGCAGTCCGGCACGGGCGCGTGGTTCCTGGTCGCGGCGGGCAGCCGGGACATCGTCGGGGTGAGCGCCACGGGGCCCGTCACCGGAACCGCCGAAGGCCGCCAACTCGTGGTTCCCGTACCCGCGGCAGCGCCGCAGGGCCCGCTGCCGCAGGTGGTCGGACGGACGAAGACCGGCACCGACGTGCCCGCCCCGACCAAGCCGGAGTAAGCCCCCGGGCGCTCCGACTCGGCGGCGTTCACCTGCCCGAGGGCCGAATCCTTCGAAGGCGGTCGCTCGGTTGCCCCGGCATCGCGCCCCCGCGCAGGCTGCTTCCTCCCGGACCCCCGGCACGGACGTGCTGGGAAGCCGACGACGGCCGGGGCATTATGCGCTTGTGTCATCGCGACTCCGCCGACGGCCAGATTGCGGGTGCCGGCCCGGTGACGACGGGCCGGATCACGTGGCCGGAGGCCAAAGCCAGTCAGTGGTGGAAGGGAGCAACCGGTATGCGACCGACAGGTGTCATATTCGCGGCGCTGGACTGCGACGCCGACGTGATAGAGGACTGGAACCGCTGGTACGACCTGGAGCACACACCGCCGAACCTGCTGCTGGACGGTGTCGTCCAGAGCAGGCGGTACGTCGCGCCGCCCGAGCTGCACGACGCCCGGATCGCCGCCGAAGGCTCGCCGTTCGCGGGCGGCAGGTCGACGTTCCTGACCATCTACACGCTTCTCGGGGACCCCGTCGCCGCGTTCCAGGGCATGACCGGACTGCGCGACGTGCTGGTGGCGGCCGGGCGCATGGAGTTCCCGGCCGACAAGAAGGCGGTGCGGGACGGCGACGTGTTCGCGACCGTGACGGCCACCGGTGACGGCGCCATCCGCCTGCCCGCCGACGAGGTCGCTTTCGTGGGCCACACGGGCATCGTGGTGACCCAGCGGCGCGGGGGAGCCGAGGCGGCCCGTGCGCGTGCCGGGCGCCTGGTGGCCCTGGACGGCGTGCACGGCGTGTGGTCGCTGGCCTCGGGCACCCGCGACGGGCTCGAACTCGACATCGTGTTCGTCGAGGGCGACGAGGCCGCGGTGGCGGCGCGGCTCCGTGCGGCCGAACCGCACGACGCGGCGACCGAGGTGGTGGTCGACGCGCCGTACCGGCTGATCGACCCGCTGCGCTACCCGTGGGCGGCCCAGATCCGGGCGTCGGACCTGCCCGCGAAGGTCGGCGGCTGAACTCTCTCCGCGGACCGCTCCGGACGCGCGCGACGGCTTCGGCCGGGTGCGCGTCCGGGGGCCTCACGCCGTGATCAGGTCCTCCAGGTCGCAGCGGGCGCGGATGAGGTCGTCGGGATCGTCCGGCATCGCGATCTCGCCGAAGTGCACGGCGCGCAGTTGGGTGCGCAGCGAGATGACCGACATGCGGAGCGACGCGTACACGCGGTGGAACTCCTCGTCGCGCGGGTGGTAGCCGGTGAGTTCCGCGTAGCGGGCGGCCACGTCGTCCCAACGCAGGAAGTCCGGCAGGCCGGGTACGCCGCGCCGCTCGGCACCGGTCTGGAACATGCGGTGCAGGTCGACCAGCCAGGCGAGGTCCAGTTCGGGTACGCCGAGTGCGGCCATCTCCCAGTCGAGGACGGCGGCGGGCAGGGCGTCGGTGCCTTCGGTGTACATGATGTTGCCGACCCGGGAGTCCCCCCAGGACAACACGGTCGGGCCTTCCTCGCTCGGCCAGTTGGCGTCCAGCCAGGCGAATCCCCGGTCGATGAGCGGCGACGGGTGCTCGGCGGCGGCCCAGTCGGCGAACGCCCGGGTCGCGTCCACGTGGCGGCGCAGCGTGGAACGGCCGTTCGGCGTCTCCCGGTCCAGGAACGCGAAGCGTGACGGGGCGTCAGGGATGCGGTGCAGCGCGGCGATCGCCTCGACGGTGGCGTCCTGCATGCGCGAACGCGCCTGCGGGGAAAGCTCGGTGACCCACGAGCCGTAGACGTACGGCGGGATGTCCGGCGGGACGCGGCCGTCCAGGCGCTCCATCACGAAGAACGGCGAGCCGAGCGGCGCCGGGTCCGGCTCGTACCAGTGCACGTCCGGGACCGGTACGTGGTCGCGGACCAGCCGCATGGACTCGAACTGCGCGGCCAGGTCGTAGCGCGGGAAGACCGGCATCGCGTCGACCCGGGGCGCGAGGCGTACGACGAGACGGCGCTCGACGGGTCCGCCGTTCTCGGTCCAGCGGGCGGTCAGCAGCAGCGTCTCGCTCGACATGCCGTTCGCGGACGGGACGGCGAGGTCCAGGACCTCCGCGTCGGGATCGGGCACCCGGGTGCGCAGCCACGCGCGTACGGCGGCCTGCGCCTCCCCGGTGTCGCGGGTCGACGTGCGCGGCCGTGCCATTGCTCCGCTCTGCTCGCTCATGCCGCGCATCGGACCACGGGCGTCTGACACAGTCAAGTATCTGCGGATTCGCGGCCTTCGGACGGGCATGCTTGCCGTGAGCCGGTCGCACACGTCGACACGGAGGTGAGCCATGCCCGAAGTGGAACTGTCCGCCGGAACCGTCGAGTACACGGACACCGGGGGACGAGGCCCGGTACTGGTCTTCCTGCACGGCTTGACCATGGACGGCACCGTGTGGCGGCACGTCGTGGACCGTCTGCGCGACAACTACCGCTGCATACTGCCCACGCTCCCGCTTGGCGGCCACCGCAGGCCGATGAACCAGGACGCGGATCTCTCGCTCACCGGACTCGGCCATCTCATAGGCGAGTTCCTGGAGGCCGCCGACCTGCACGAGGTGACCCTCGTGCAGAACGACTGGGGCGGCGCCCAGATGCTGATCGCGGTCGGCTCGGTGGACCGCGTCGCGCGTCTGGTCATCACCTCGTCCGAGGCGTTCGAGAACTACCCGCCCCGGCCCGCCCGGCCGCTGTCGGTCGCGGCGCACATCCCCGGCGGGCTGTTCCTGGTGATGCAGGCGCTGAGGCTGCGTGCGGTACGGCGGGCGCCGGGCGGGTGGGGGTGGATGAGCAAGCGCCCGGTGCCCAAGGAGGTCATGGACGCCTGGTTCCGGCCCGCGACCACGAACCGGCAGGTGCGCCGCGACCTGGGCAAGTACGCGCGGTCCGTGCCGAGCCGCACGGTCCTGCTGGAACTCGCCCGGCGCAGCGAGCGGTTCGAGCGCCCGGTGCTGATCGTGTGGGCCGTCGAGGACCGCATGATGCCGGTCGACCACGGCCGCCGCCTCGCGCGGCTGTTCCCCGATGCCCGGTTCGTCGGGATCACCGACAGCTACACCTTGATACCGGAGGACCAGCCGGACGAACTGGCCAGAGCGATAGCGGAGTTCGTCGACTCGACCTGAAGAGGCCGTGTTGAAGCCGTGTTGAGGCCTGTTGAAGCCGTGCTGAAGGGATCGCGGTCCTCGGCCGCGGCGCGGGACCGCACGCGGTGCCGCGCCGCGGCGGGGCGGACGACGGACCTGCCGCGCCTACTCGACGACCAGTTCGACCGGGATGTTGCCGCGCGTCGCGTTCGAGTACGGGCACACCTGGTGCGTCGCCTCGACCAGTGCGCGCCCCTCCGCCTCGGACAGGTGTCCGGGCAGTTCGACGCGCAGTGTCACGGACAGCGAGAAGCCGCCTTCGCCGTTCGCGTCCAGCCCGACCTCGGCGGTCACCGAGGCGTCCGCCGCGTCGACCTTCTGGCGGCGCGCGACCAGCTGCATGGCGCTCGCGAAGCACGCCGCGTACCCGGCCGCGAAGAGCTGCTCCGGGTTGGTGCCGACGCCGGTGCCGCCCAGCTCCTTCTGCAGGCCCAGCTGAACGTCGAGCTGACCGTCGGAGCTGACGGCGCGCTGGTCGCGGCCGGCGGATGTGGCGATGGCGGTGTAGATGCTCATGGGAAGCCCCTCGGGTATGCCGTGCTCGAACACTTGGCAGACAGATCTGTCTGTCTGGCTGAGAACCCGAGCATAGACAGGTCTGTCTGGTAACGTCAATGTGGTGACGAAGAAAGAGGAAGTGCGCCGCCGCGAGAGTCCGGCCCGGCGCCGCGTACTCGACACCGCGACCGCGCTCTTCTATGCGGAAGGTGTGCATGCGGTCGGCATCGACCGGATCATCGCCGAGGCCGGCGTGGCGAAGGCGACCTTCTATCACCACTTCCCGGCGAAGGACGTGCTCGTGCACGCGTACCTCGACGAGCAGTACCGCGCCCACCGCGACGCCGTCGCGGCCGTGCGCGAGGCGTCGGGCGGGGAGAACCCGCGCGAACTGCTGCTCGCGGTGTTCGACCGCATGGGCGAGATCGCCCGCGAGCCCGGCTTCCGCGGCTGCCCGTTCATCAACGCCGCGGCGGAGTTCCCGGACGCGGGGCATCCGGTACGGCAGGCCGTGCTGGACCACCGGGTGTGGTTCCGCACGGTGATGACCGAACTGCTGGCTGCGGCGGGGGATCCCCGCGCGGCGGAGACGGCCGACATACTCATGCTGCTGCGCGACGGGCTGGCCGTCGGCTGCTACCTGGACGACGCGGCGGCGGTCCGCGCGGTCATCCGGCCCGCCCTGGACCGCGTCCTCGGCGACGCATAGCGCGCGAGCCCGCCGCACATGGTGTGTGGGCGGGCTCGCGCGTGTCAGGCGGTTCTGGGGGGCGGGTGTGTCCGTCGGGGGACGCGCGGGTGGGGCGGGCGGGGTCGCCCGGCGCCGATCACGCCTCCGGCGGCTCGCAGTTCACGTCGAGCAGCTTGAGCGGCCGGCTCTTGTCGAGGTCGACGTACGCCGTGAACGCGGCGATCTCCTGGTCGGGGCCCCAGCCGAGGAACACCGTGGCCCATCCGACGCCCGCGGACTGCGCGGTGGTCACGGGGCCGATGTCGATGTCCTTCGGGGCGTTGCGCGTGCACATGAGCAGGTCGAAGCCGGGCGGGGCCTCCTCGGCGCGCTCCTTGAGGTCCTCCGACACCAGGTGCTCGCGCTCCCACGGGGTGGGGCCGGTCTTGCCGTAGAAGTGGTGCAGGAACCGGCCGACCTCCTTCGCGGAGTACTGCGACCCGGGAGCGGCGGACGCGGGGCCGGAGAGTGAGGCGGTCAGCGCGCCCGCGCAGGCGACGGCAACCAGGGCGCTGCGGATTCGTGCTCGGGGCATGAAGGATTCCCCTCTACAAGTGGGACGTTCCTGGCCTTTCTTGGACGTCCTGGAGTCGAGCCCGGGTTGCCTGGGTCACACGAAAGAGTGAAAGCGGGCATAACCAACCGGTCGGTGGAAAGGCCGACCGCATGCGTACACCCCGTGCAGCACGCAACTCCCGTGCCCTCACCGCCGTCGCGGCTCTCGCGTTCGTTCCGCTGGTCGGACTCGCCGCCGCACCGACGGTCGGCGCCGCGTCGGCCACCTCCTCGTCCGCGGCCGCCCTGCCGCCGCCGTGCGTGCCGGACAACCTGTCCGTGGAGGCGCACCAGATCCCGCCGGTCGCCCGCGGCGTGGTGCTGGTCCGCGTCGTGAACGAAGGCGCGGCGTGCACCGTCGACCGGTTCCCGACCGTCACCTTCGCGGGCCTCGACGGCTCCGCCCGCCCCGAGCCGCCCGCGGCCGGCGCCCGGCACGCACTCGACCCCGGGGAGGGCGTGTACGCCGCGGTGAGCACGGACGACCGCAGCGGCAACGCCCGCTACGTGCGGGCGCTCACGGTCGCGGCCGACCCCGCGCACGCCGGCACCACCTTCTCCGCCCGGGAGCTCGGCGCTTCGCCACGCGGCATCGCGGTCTACGACCCGATCACCACGTGGTGGCACGGCACTCCGGACGAGGCGATCGCGGCACTGCCCCGCTGACCCCGGGCGTACCGAACCGGCAACGGCACGGCCCCGAGACCGGCGGCCCCCTCCCGGGGGCCGCCGGTTGGCACGCGGGGATGCCCGGCCCGTAGAGTTCCCGTACCGTTCGCGACCTCGTCGGCGGCGAGTCAGGTCGCCTGCCCCTGGGGGCGCATGTCCGACGAGTGGGAATGATCATGGGCGAGACCGACCCCAAAATCACCGTTGTCGTGCCGACCTACAACGAACGGGACAACCTGCCCGTCCTGGTCGACATGCTGACGGCTCTGGGGCTGCCGAACCTGCACGTGCTCGTGGTCGACGACAATTCGCCGGACGGCACCGGCGACGTCGCGGACAAACTCGGGCAGGAGGCGGCGATCCCCGTCGGGGTGCTGCACCGCACGGAGAAGGACGGCCTCGGCCGGGCGTACGTCGCCGGCATCACACGGGCCCTCGACGAGGGCGCCGACATCGTGGTCCAGATGGACGCCGACCTCTCGCACCCCGCATCGGTGGTGCCCACCATGGTCGCCACGCTCGCCGAGGACTCCGGCGCGGCGGTCGTGCTCGGCTCGCGGTACGTCCGCGGGGGCGAGGTCGCCAGCCAGTGGGCGTGGCACCGCAAGGCCCTCTCCGCGTGGGCGAACCGCTACGTCAACGTGATCCTGCGGCTCGGCGTCAAGGACGCCACGGCCGGCTTCAAGGCGTGGCGCGCGGGCACCCTGCGGGCCATCGAGGTCGGCACGGTCCGCAGCAACGGCTACGCGTTCCAGGTCGAGATGAACTACCGCACGGTCCGGCAGGGCCTGCGCATCGTCGAGGTGCCCATCCGCTTCGAGGAGCGCGCCGACGGCGTGTCGAAGATGAGCCTCGCCGTGCAGTTGGAGTCCGCGCTGATGCCGTGGAAGCTGCGCTTCGGCGGACGCAAGCGCTGAACCGCCGGAACGGCGGTGCCGGGCCGGGCGGTTCGCAGCCGCCCGGCTCAGCCGTCTCGGCCCGGCTCAGGTCGGAAACGTCCGAGCCCCGCGGCGATGGCATCGCCGCGGGGCTCGAACGGACATGGAGGAACTGCCGGCAGGACGGCGCCCCCGCTTCGACCGGCTTGGTCAGCCGACGTTTTCAGGTGCGGGGACGACCGTCGTCCGCCGTTCGGTCAGTGACCGTCGACGTTCGCGCAGAAGTTGCCGAACGCCGGGTTCAGGACACCGATGACGTTGACGCTGTTGCCGCACACGTTCACCGGAACGTGCACCGGAACCTGCGCCAGGTTGCCGGAGATGACGCCCGGCGAGCCGACGGCCGCGCCGTCCGCGTCCGCCTCGGCGTTGGCCGCACCGGCACCGGCCATGATCAGGGCGGCGCTGCCCGCCACCAGGATCGAAGCCTTCTTGAACGTGTCCACGTGGTTCTCCGTTCCACCCTCAACACCGCGGGTTCGCGGCGCTTACCCCTCTCAACGAACCTGCGCCGAACGGGCAACCGGTGGATGCCGATCATCACCCGAAAGCGGTGCGGGCAGGTCCGGATGCCGCAGGTCCCGGGCCTGCGGCACGGGCGCGTACGGGACGGCGGGCCGCGGTGCCGGGCGGGTGCCGCCGGCGTACGCCCGGGGGTTTGCGCGGGATCTCGCCGCGTCCGCCGCCATCGGCGACGCGCCAGGTCAGGACATGAACCCCACGACGCCGCGGCCCTCGTGGGCCCGCGCCTCACGCAACCAGCCGGCGCACTCCTCGATCGCCTCGCGCACCTCGGGGTCGAGGTCGGCCAACTGCTCCTCGGTCACCGCCTCGTACTGGGTGAGCGCGGCGGCGCAGTCCTGCGGCGACCAGACGCCGTGGCCCGGCAGGTCGGTCTGCGGCAGCGGCGACGGCAGCCCGTAGCCGAACTCCGAGACCTGGACCGCGTCGACGCCGATCGACTTCAGCCCCTCGTCGACGCGCGCGAGCCAGCCGAACCGGAACGGCGAGAAGCTGTTGCCCACGACCCTGCGGCCGTGGAACGCGCAAATCATCCGGTACGCGTAGCCGTACTGGAACGTGTGCGTGGCGCCGAACGGACCGCCGTCCACGACCGCGGTCAGCGCCTCGTACAGGGTCGGCGCGCCCGCCTCGATCTCGCTCGCGAAGTACTCGTCGTCGTGGGCCATGTCGCGCTTGAACCGGCCGCCGATCGCCCGGCGGGTACGCACGTCGCCGGATCCGATCACGGCGCGGGGCAGGGCGGGGGCGACGATGAAGAGGCTCAGGGAAAGGCTCATGGCGCCCAACCTATCGACCGCGCACGACACCCCGCGCGTACGCGAGGCACGCCGCCGGCCGCGCATCGGGCGCGTGCCCGGTGGCGTGCCGAACACGTTCGCAATGTGTCCCGAGCACGGCCCCGAACCTCAGTGCGCGGCAGGTCCCGTGTCGGCGGCGATGCCGTTCAGGACGTACCCGAGCCCGGCGGTGAACGCCGCCTCCCAGTCGTCCTTGAGCATGTACTCGTGGGCGCTGAGGGTGGGGTAGCGGTCGCGTAGTTCGTGCAGGCGTCGCTGGGCCGCCTCGCGGTCCTCGTCGGACAAATCGTGGCTGGCGCGGGCCACGGTGGCACCCATGACGTAGTTGTAGAGCGTCCACGTCGCCGCCGTCAGACGTGTCCCGGACAGCCCGGTGGCGACCAGCGTCGCCTGGAGGAACTCCATCCGGGCCAGCAGGTTCGGGCCCAGGGTGGGGCGTTGCAGCAGGGCGGCGGACCAGGGGTGCCGCAGCATCGCGGCGCGCCAGTCGTGCAGCAGGTCCGCGATGTCCTCGCGCCACCGCGTCGGATCCGGTGTCCCGGTCGGCGTCTGCAGGTGCGCGAAGACCGCGTCGAGGGCGAGGTCGACGACATCGTCCTTGGTGTCGACGTGCCAGTACAGCGTGGTCACGCCCGAGCCGAGCCGCTCCGCCAGCCGACGCATCGTCAGGCCGTCGATGCCCTGCTCATCGAGCAGGGCCACGGCCTCTTCGACGATGCGCGCCTGGGACAGCGGGGGGCCTTCGCGGGAGGCGCGCGGGGGCCGCAGCCACACGCTGCGCTTGCCCGCCCCGCCCTTGCCGGCGCCGCTCCCACCTGCCGCTGCCCGGCTCTTGGCGCCAGGTTGTCCGCCGTTGATGGCCTTCGCCTCCTCGCCCCGACCGTGGCCGTGAGCCTAGTATGCTCCCCGCACTAGAACGTTGTACCGGTACCGGTACAACGTACGAGCGAGCGATGGGCGGGCCATGCACGAGCGGGATTCGCGCGACCTCGATGCCGGCGCGGAAGCGGGCACAGCAGCGACGACGAAAGCGGCGGGAGGCGCGAGCGGCGGCGTCCCGGACACGCCGGGGGGAGTCCCGGACACGCCGGACCCGCGTCCGGACGCAAGGCGCTGGTGGGCGCTGCCGGTCATCACCCTCGCCCAGCTGATGCTGGTGCTGGACGGCACGATCGTGAACATCGCGCTGCCGTCCATGCAGGCCGACCTGGGCATGTCGGACGCCGACCGGCAGTGGGCGGTCACCGCGTACGTCCTCGCCTTCGGCGGCACCCTGCTGCTGGGCGGGCGGATCAGCGGCATGGCCGGACACCGCCGTACGTTCGCCGTCAGCCTGGTCGGCTTCGCCGCCGCCTCCGCACTCGGCGGCGCCGCGACCGGGGCGGGCACGCTGTTCGCGGCCCGCGCGTTGCAGGGGCTGTTCGCCGCAGCCATGGCCCCGGCGGCGCTGTCGCTGCTCACTCTCACGTTCACCGATCCCCGGGACCGGGGACGGGCGTTCGGGGTGTTCGGCGCGATGAGCGCGGCGGGGTCCGGGGTGGGCCTGCTCGCGGGCGGACTGCTGACCGAATACCTGGACTGGCGCTGGTGCCTGTGGGTCAACATCCCGATCGCCGCGGTCGCGCTGCTCGGCATCCCGTACCTGCACCGCGACACGCCGCGGCCGGACTCCGGCCGCCTGGACGTGCCCGGCGCGCTGCTCAGCGCCCTCGGCGTCGTGGCCCTCGTCTACGGCCTCACCGAGGCCGAACCCCGGGGCTGGGACGACCCGTTCGTCCTCGCACTGCTGGCAGGCGGGGCGCTGCTGCTCGCGGTCTTCGCCGCCGTCGAGGCGCGCACGCGCGACCCGCTGCTGCCGCTGCGCGTGGTACGGCACCGGGCCCGCGGCGGCGCCTTCCTGATCAGCGGGCTGATGATGGCCTCGCTGTTCGGGTGCTTCCTGTTCCTCAGCTACTACACGCAGACCGTCCTCGGCTATTCGCCGGTGGAGGCGGGGCTCACCATCATGGTCCTGGTGGCGGGCAGCCTGGTCGGCTCGCTGCTGCTGGCCGCGCGCCTGCTGACACGCGTCGCGCCCCGCACACTGATGGTCCCGGGCCTGCTGGCGATGGCGGCGGGACTGCTGCTGCTCTCCCGGCTGAGTGCCGACAGCAGCCATGTCATGGCGGGATACCTGGTCCCCGCGCAACTGCTCGTCGGCACCGGGCTCGGCGTGGTCCTCACCTCGGCCACCAGCCTGGCGACCGCGGACGTCGGGTTCGCGGACATGGGCACGGCGTCCGCCACCTTCAACGCCGCGCAGCAGATCGGCGGGGCGGTGGGCACGGCCCTCTTCAACACGGTCGCCACCACGTCGGCTGCGGCGTACCTGCGTGCATACCAAGGGGCGGACACCGCGGACGGCACGGTCCACGGCTTCGGCGCCGCCCTCCTGGTCTCCGCGGGCATCATGCTCGCCGCCGCGTCGGCCGCGGCCCTCATGACCGGCACACGCTCCGCCGACAAGGACAGCGGCCGGTGACGAGCCGCCGGTCAGTCCACGAGGCGCTTGCCGAGGAAGACGCCCGGCTCCTCCAGGTAGAACTCCACGCGCAGGCCGTTCGGGTCCTCGATGTAGAGGCTGTCCTCGACACCCCGGTCCGGCCCGAGGTACGTGAGTCCGGCCGCGTCCAGCACACCCTTCACGCGCGTGAACGCCTCCGCGTCCACCGACAGCGCCAGGTGCTGGATCCCGCCGATCGTCTCGCCGAACGCCGGGTGGTCGTGGCCGGGGAAGTCGAAGAAGCCCAGCAGGTTGCCGCCGCCCACGTCGAAGAAGAAGTGGCTCGACCCCGCGTAGTCGCGGTTCTCCACCAGTTCGACCAGCGGGAAGCCCAGGAACTCCTGGTAGAAGCGGACCGTCTCCTCGACGTCGCGGCAGATGAACGCGGCGTGGTGGATGCCGCGTGTGGGCGCGGCCGGGCGGGCGGCGCCGGCGTGCAGATAGCGGTCCCGCAGATCGTCGCGCCGCGCTCGTACGCGGTCCAACTCGGGTCCCTCCGGCTGTGGCATCGTGTCCTCCTCGAAGCCGACCTCCCGCTGACCCACACTAGGGCCGACCGGGCAGTGGTCCGGGGATTTGCCAGGAGGACGGTATGGAATTCACCGACGTGGTGCGCACGACGGGCGCGGTACGCCGCTTCACCGACGAACCGGTGCCCGACGAGACGCTGGCGCGCGTGTTCGACAACGCCCGCTTCGCACCGAGCGGCGGCAACCGTCAGGGCTGGCACGTCGTCCTGGCACGGTCGGCCGAGGTGCGCAGCCGGCTGCGCGAGCTCTCCCGCGCGGGGTGGGAGGAGTACGCCGCCTACGCCGCCGCCGGACACGTGCCGTTCGCGCCGGGCGAGGACGGGCGCTGGCAGGGCCCCGCCGCCGACATCGACTTCGCCGCCCCGGCGCCGCGCAACAAGTTCGTCGACGAGTTGGAGCGGGCGCCGGTGGTCGCCGTCCTCGCCGTCGACCTGCGCCAACTGGCGGTCACCGACGGGGACCTGCCGCGGCAGAGCGTGGTCGGCGGGGCGTCCGTCTACCCGTTCGCGCAGAACGTGCTGCTGGCCGCCCGCAACGAGGGGCTGGGCGGCGTGCTGACCACGTTCCTGTGCCGGCGCGAGGCGGAGGTCAAGGAACTGCTCGGCCTGCCCCGTCCGTACGCCGTGGCCGCGATGCTCGCCCTCGGCGTGCCGGAACGGCACCCGCGCAAGCTGACCCGGCGGCCGGTACCGGAGTTCGTGACGTTCGACCGCTTCGGCGGCCCGGGCCTGCCGGCGCCCGAGAAGTGAGCGGCAGTCAGCCGCCTTGCTCGGGCCGGCCGTCCGCGTCCGCCTCGGCAGGGCGGTCGGCTTCGCGTACGTCGTCGGCTTCGCCCGACCGCCGTGCGGCCGAGTCGAGGCGCAGCATGGCCGCCTCGTCCGGACCGCCCGGCTCGGCGCTGTAGACGACCATGCGCACGCCGCCCGTGCGCCCCAACTGCATCACCTCGAAGTCCAGCGTCATGACGCCGACCTTGGGGTGGTCGAAGGTCTTGCTGCCGCCGCCGCGCTCGAACACCTCGTAGCGTTCCCACAAGCGGGCGAAGTCCGGCGACTTGAGCAGCAGTTCACCGACAAGCGCGGCCAGTTCGGGGGAGTCCGGGTCGGCACCGGCCACCGCGCGCAGATGTGCGACCGAGGAGGCCACGGTCTCCTCCCACGGCCGGTAGAGCCTGCGGCCCACCGGGTGCAGGAACAGATAGCGCGTCAGATTCCGCTGCTCCGGCGGCAGATCCCACAGCCCCGGGGTCAGGCGGCGACCGGGCACGTTGGCGGCGAGCATGAAGTTGAAGCGGTTGACGACGTACGCGGGCAGCGGGCGCAACGCCTCCAGCGCCCGCAGCACCGGCTCGCGGACGGTCCGCTCGCCGTGGCCCGGGTCGGCGCCGACGTCCCCGGGGGCAGTACGGCCGGCGGCGAGGTCGGCGAGTTCGTGCAGTCGGGCGTACGCGTCACCGCACAGGCGCAGCGCCCGGGCGATCGCGTCGATCACGGCCGGTGACGGATTGGTCTCCCGGCCGCGTTCGAGGCGCGTGTAGTAGTCGACGCTCACCCCTGAGAGGGTGGCCAGCTCCTCGCGCCGCAGCCCGGGCGTACGCCGGATCCCGGCGCCGGCGGGCAGTCCCACGTCCTCGGGCCGCACGAGGGCGCGGCGTGCCCGCAGGTATTTGCCCAGTTCGGTGCTCTGTGCCATTGGCTCATTGTCCCAGGCGAGGTGTGCGCGTGGGGGGCCGTGTCACACCCGGGAACGCGGCGCCCCGGTGCGACGCGGTCTGCCGCATCGGGCGGCGGCACGGAAGTGTGGAAATCGCGGGCGGCCCGGCCGCCGGGGTCCCAGGGGGTGCACGGCACCGGACCGCGGACCCGGTGGCGGGAGCCGCCCGCCCTTTCCGTACTGCTTTCGTGCAGTTCCGCAGTCCGCACGCCACGGAGACCCGCCCATGCCGACCACCGAGTCCACCTGGCCCACCCGGTCCGCCCTGCCGACCGAGCCTGCCGATGCCCGGTCCGTCCGGTCCGCCCGGTCCGTCCGGTCCGCCCGGTCCGCCCGGTCCGCCCGGTCCGCCGAGTCCGCCGAGTCCGCCGAGTCTGCCCGGTCCGCCGAGTCCGCCGGGTCCTTGCCCGGGGCCGGCCGCCGGACCTCGCCGTACGCCCTCGTCGCGGCCCTGCTCGGCTTCACCGTGATCTCCATCGACGTCTCCGCCGTCAACATCGCCCTGCCCTCGATCGGCTCCTCGCTGCACAGCGGGATGACCGGGCTGCAGTGGGTGGTCGACGCGTACACCCTGATGCTCGCGGCGCTCATGCTGTCGGCGGGGGCGCTGTCGGACCGCGCCGGGGCGCGGCGCGCGTACGCGTGGGGCGTGACCCTCTTCACACTGGCCTCGCTGGCATGCGCGCTGGCTCCCGGGATCGGCACGCTGATCGGGGCGCGTGTCGCGCAGGGCGCCGCGGCGGCGATCGTGATCCCCTCGTCGCTCGCGCTGATCCGGCAGACCTACGACGAGCCCCGGCAGCGCGCCCGGGCGATCGCGCTGTGGACGGTCGGCGGCTCGGTCGCGATGGCCGCGGGGCCGGTCCTGGGCGGACTGCTCACCGAAGGACCCGGCTGGCGGGCGGTGTTCCTGCTCAACCTGCCGATCGGCGCGGTGATCCTGCTGCTGCTGACCCGCACCGAGCGCTCGGTGCGTCGGCCGGCGCCGCTGGACCTCGGCGGCCAGGTGACCGCGGTGCTCGCGCTCGCGGGGCTGGCGTACGCGGTCATCGAGGGCGGCCACGTGGGCTGGACCGACCCGCGCGTGGCGGCCGCGCTCGCCGCGTCGGTGTTGGCCGCGGTGCTGTTCGTGGTGGCCGAGCGGCGGCACCGTGCGCCGATGGTGCCGCTGGGCATGCTGCGCGAGCGTCCGGTCGTGCTGCCGCTGGTGTTCGGGTTCGCCGTCAACTCGGCGTTCTACGGCGGGATCTTCCTGCTCGGCCTGTACTACCAGGAGCTGCGCGGCATGTCGGGCCTCGAGGCCGGTCTGATGTTCGTCCCGATGGCCGCGATCATCACGACCACGAACCTGGTGTCGCCGCGTCTCGCGGAACGTGTCGGGCGGCGGCCGGTGATCGCCGCGGGTCAGTTGATCATGGCGGTGGCGATGCTTGCGCTGCTGCCGCTGGACGCCCGTACGCCGATCTGGCTGGTGATCGTCCTGCTGGTCCCGCTGGGCATCGGCGGCGCGCTCTCCGTCCCGGCCTTCACCGCCCAACTGATGGACGGTGTGCCGGGGGAGCGGGTCGGCACCGCGTCCGGGCTCCTCAACGCGCTGCGTCAGACGGGCGGCGCGCTCGCGGTCGCGGTGTTCGGCGCCTTGGTGGTCGCTTCGGACGGCACCGGGTTCTCGCTCCCGGGCATGCGCGCCGCCGCCGTCGGGGAAGCGGTCCTGCTCGCGGCGACGGCTGTACTGGCCTGGTGGCTGCTGCCGAAGTCCGTGCGGCACTGAGGTGTTTTGCGGAACGCGTACCGAGCATTCGCATCAGGCCGCCCGGGAGTTGCCATCATGGTCGGGCGGGAGAGAGACGAATGTACCGAAAACCACCGCGCGTTGGCGGCGCGGCCGCCCGGGCGGCCGCGCCGGCCCTCGGTCACGGCGCGTTGCCAGGCGGGTGCGCCGCGCCGCGGCGTCACGCCGGGCCGGGGCCGCGGGAGGGCGGGGCGTCGGCGGCGGCGTATGACCGCAGCGTTTCCGGGGCCAGGGTGAGGCGCAGTACGTCGGTTCCGTCGGCGGGGGTGCCGGGGTCCACGCACTGCTCGGACTTGACGTCCAGGGCCACGCACTGGCCGTCGTGTTGCGTGGAGCGGTAGGCGATCCCGTCCACCGGGACCCCGTAGTCCCAGGCGTGCAGCAGGAATTCGGTGACCACCTGAGTCGGGACGTAGTCGATCTCGGTGAAGTCCGGCCGTGCCTCGCGGGCGAGATCCTCGACGAAGTCCCGCAGGAACGCCACGCATTGGCTCAGGTGCCCGAGCCCGGTATCCAACGGTGAAGGCACCGGCGGCAGTTCCGTGAGGTTGACGACTGTGGCCGGACGACTCACCCGGAACGCACCGACGGTCAGCGACGCTCCGGGCGCCGGGGCGGCCACCGCCTCGGCGCGGGCCGTGTCCGCACTGGTGGCGCCGTAGAACATCGGGATGCCGGCGGGACTCATGCGGTTGGAGCGTGTGGACAGCCGTTCGGGCAGAGTCCCCATTGCCTTTGCCGTGGCGACGCGTTCGTCCGGGTGGTGCCACCGCGCCCGCCACAGCTCGTGGTCGGGCGGGATCGTACGGATCAGATCGAGTTGCGCGATGATCCCGCCGATCTCCCGCAGGATGTCCGCGGGCGGGATCTCGCCGGGGCCGAGGCCGCTGCGGTCCGCGGCCTCCGGAAGCTTCCAGAACACATGCCGGATGCGGTGCCGGATGATGTGGCAGAAGCTCTGCCAGCTCGCCATGAGCGCCGAGTCGCGCGACAGCGTGGTGTCGGTGTCGGCGTCGAGGTAGAGACGGTCGGCGGGCTGCGCGCCGGGAGCTTCGCGGTACGCCTCGCCGTGGACCCCGGGCTGCCAGGGCTCACCGGACATGCGCGGCCACCTCATCCCGGAACCTGTGCTGCCGCCGACCTGCGACGGGCGTGCGATTCGGACATCACCGTCGGAACCGCGACGACCGAGATCACCCTAAACCGCCCGTCCGCCTCCCCGGCCTTCGGGCGGACGGCGTGTCGCGGGACTTGACTCTTCACGCGTTTAGCCATTGGCTAACCCGGTCGCCGACCCGCGACCGCACCGCCCCTGCCCGGGGGCACGCTCGACCGCACCGTCCCTCGGAGGCCGCCCGATGACCACCGTCGCCACCCGGCTGATCGCGCGACTGCGCGAACTGGGCGTCGAGGACCTGTTCGGCGTTCCCGCCGACTACAACCTCGCGTTCCTGGACGAGGTGCACGCGTCCGAGCTGGCCTTCGTCGGCACGTGCAACGAACTCGGCGCCGCGTACGCCGCCGACGGGTACGCCCGCCTGCGCGGTGCGGGCGCGGTCCTGACCACGTTCGGCGTGGGCGAGCTGAGCGCGGTCAACGGCATCGGCGGCGCGTACGCCGAATCCGTCCCGGTCGTTGAGATCGTCGGCGCGCCGTCCACCCGCGCCGTCGACGCCGGCCTGCCCATGCACCACACCATGGCGGACGGCGACTTCGGCCGCTTCGAGCGGCTGCACGCCGAGGTGACCTGCGACCGCGTGACACTGACCGCCGAACACGCCGCCGAGGAGATGGACCGCGTGCTGCGCGCCTGCTGGGAGCACAAGCGCCCGGTCCGCATCGCGCTGCCGACCGATCTCGTGCACGCCCCCGCGCCCGCCCCCGACGACCCGTTGCTGCCCGAACCGCCCCCGGTGCCAAGGGAACTGGTCGCCGCGTTCCGCGCCGAGGCGGCGAAGCTGCTGGCCGGTGCCGCGCGCGCCGCCGTACTCGCGGACCACCTCGTGGAGCGGCACGGCGCCCACGAGGCGCTGGCCGAACTCGTCGCCGCCGGGCCGCTGCCGGTCGCCGTGATGAACATGGGCAAGGGGGTCGTCGACGAGAGCGCCCCGACGTTCGCCGGGATGTACGTCGGAGCGGCGAGCGCGCCCGGCACCCGCGCCGTCGTCGAGCAGGCCGACTGCCTCGTCGCGGTGGGCGTACTGATCAGCGACGGCAACTCCGGCGGCTTCACACACGTGTTCCCGGCCGGCCGCACGATCGAGGTCGGCGCGTACGAGACGCGCATCAACGACGCGGTCTTCCGCGACCTGCCGATGGCCGAGGCGCTCGCGGTACTCACCGCAGTCGTGCGGGAGTCCATGGACCGGCCGGCTTTCGCGCCGCCGGAACGGCCGGTACGCGCACGCGCGGACGCCGACCCGCACGCCCCGCTGACCCAGGCCGCCCTGGGCGACCGCTTCGCCGGGTTCGTGCGGGCGGGGGACGTCGTCGTCGCCGAGCAGGGCACCGCGTTCTTCGGCGTGGTCGACACGTGGATGCCGGCGGGGGTGACCGTGGTCGGCCAGGTGCTGTGGTCCTCGATCGGCTACACCCTCCCCGCCGCCCTCGGCACGTGTGTGGCCGCCCCGGACCGGCGGACCCTGCTGCTGATCGGCGACGGGTCGCTGCAACTCACCGCGCAGGAACTGGGCACGATGGCCCGGGTGGGTGCGGCGCCGGTGGTCCTGGTGCTCAACAACGGCGGTTACTCGATCGAGCGGGCGATCCACCCGACGGACGCGCCGTACAACGACATCGCGCCCTGGCGCTACACCGACCTGCCGGCCGCCTTCGGCGCGGGCGACCGCGCGGTGGTCCGGCGCGCCACCACGGCGGCCGAACTCGACGCCGCCCTCGCGGAAGCCGACCGCAACCGCGACCGCCTCGTGCTGATCGAGGCCGTCCTCGACCCCGAGGACTACCCCGGCCGCCTGGCCGCGATCGCCGCCAAGTACCGCGCCAAGACCCCGGCGGTGGCCCGATGACCGACAACGCGGCCGCCAAGGACCGGTTCGGCGGTCTCACCGCACTCGCCCGCCCGCTGCTCGCCGACCTCGGTAGGCTGGCGACCGGCCGCGGCGGCCCCGCCGCGGGGCCGCTGAACATCGAGGACGTCCGCGCGCTCGCCCGCAGACGCTCGTGCGCCCTCCCGTTCAGCTATGTCGACAGCGCCGCCGAGGACTTCACGACGCACCGGGCCAACCTCCGCTCGTTCGAGGAGCTGACGTTGCGCCCGAACCTGCTCACCGACGTGCGCGAACGCGACCGCTCCGTCGAGCTGTTCGGCCGTACGCTCGCCTCCCCGGTCCTGCTCGCCCCCACGGGAATGCCCGGGATCCAGCACCGGGACGCGGAGTTCGCGGGTGCCGGCGCGGCGCACGCGGCGGGGACCGTCTTCACGGTGAGCATGGCGTCCAGCCACTCGGTCACGGCGATCGCCGAGAAGTGCCCCGGGCCGCTGTGGTTCCAGCTGTACCCGTGGGGCAACGCCGACGACTTCACGCCGTACGTCGAACTCGCCGCGCGTGCGGGCTGCGAGGCGCTGGTCGTCACCCTCGACACCCCGGTCGGCGGCAACCGCGAGGCGGACCGGCGTACGGGGTTCACCATGCCGCCGCACCTGAGCCGCGAGAACATCGGCGAAGTCGTGCGCCACCCGGTCCGGTTCGGCCGGTGGATCCGGACCCTGGCCACCGGACCGGGGATCCGGATGGGCAATATCGCCCAGACCGGGGCGACCGGCGGGATGAACGCGGTGCACCAGGCGACCAGGTTCGAGGCGAAGTTCGTGCCCGGGTTCTCCGCCGCCGAACTGGCCCTGGTCCGACGCATTTGGGACGGCCCCCTGCTGGTCAAGGGGATCACCACGGCCGAACAGGCGCGCCGCGCCCGTGCCGCGGGAGTCGACGGCGTGATCGTCTCCAACCACGGCGGCCGGCAACTCGACGGCCTGCCCGCGGCCGTCCGCGCCCTCCCCGAGGTCGTCGACGCCCTGGCCGGCACCGACGTCGCGGTCCTGCTCGACGGGGGAGTACGCCGCGGCACCGACATCCTGAAGGCGCTGGCGCTCGGGGCGAAGGCGGTCATGCTCGGGCGGCCGTGGGTGTGGGGGCTCGCCGCCGGAGGACGCGAAGGGGTCGACACCGTGCTGCGCATCCTCAACACCGAAGTCGAGCGTGACATGGCTCTCATGGGTATTCGCACCCTCTCTGAACTCGGTCGGCATAACGTCAACGTCCCGGCGGCGTGGGCGTACGCGACGCCGGGCGGCAACTGAACGTCCACGCGAACGTCCGAGGCAGCGCCCGCGGGAACGTCCGACGGCACGTCTGCGGGTAGGTCCGCGGGGGCACCCGAGGGAACGTCCGAGGGAATGTCCGAGGAGTACGGAGGAGTAAGCATGCGCGCAGCGCTGTTCCGCGAGTCCGGCCGACCACTGGCCGTCGTCGACGTCGACACCGCCGCACCCGGCCCCGACGAGGTCCTGGTGGCGACCGCCGCCGCGGGCCTGTGCCACTCCGACATCCATCTGCTCGACGGGAAGATCCCGATCGCCGCGCCCGCGATCATCGGACACGAGGCCTCCGGCATCGTCGTGGACGTCGGCCCCGGGGTCACCCGCGTCGTACCCGGCGACCATGTCATCGCGTGCCTGTCGGCGTTCTGCGGCAGGTGCGCGCTGTGCCTGCGCGGCGAGACGTGGCTCTGCCAGGACAAGCAGGCGATCCAGCGCACCGCGGCCCTGCCACCGCGGCTCGCCCTGCCCGACGGCACGGCCGTCGGCGCGAACGCGGGCGTCGGCGGCCTGGCCGAGCGCATGCTCCTGCACGAGAACGCCGTCGTGTCCATCGCCAAGGACATGCCGCTCGACCTCGCGGCCATCATCGGGTGCGCGGTCACCACGGGCGTGGGCGCGGCGTTCAACACCGCCGACATCCGCGCGGGTGAGACCGTCGTGGTCATCGGCTGCGGCGGCATCGGCCTCAACATCGTGCAGGGCGCACGCCTGCGCGGGGCGGGCCGCGTCGTCGCGGTCGACCTGCTCGACGCCAAGCGCGAACTCGCCCGGTCCGTGGGCGCCACCGACGCCGCGGAAGGCGACCCGGTCGCGGCCGTCTCGGCGCTGACCGGCGGCCTCGGCGCCGACCACGTCTTCGACGCGGTCGGCAACGCCACGACGACGACCCAGGCCCTCGCGATGACCCGGCCGGGCGGGACCATGTACGTCGTCGGCATCGGCGGCATGGGCGCCACCGTCGACATCCCCGGCTACGCGCTGTGGGGCCAGGGCAAGTCCGTCCGCGGCGTACACATGGGTTCGAACAACTTCACCGTCGACATGCCGCGCTACGTCGACCTCTACCTCCAAGGCCGCCTGTTCCTCGACGAGTTGGTGTCCCGCCGCATCACCCTCGACGAGGTGAACGACGGCTACGACGCCCTCCGAGGCGGCGAGACCGCCCGCTCCGTCGTCGTCTTCTAGCCACGTTCCCGCGTGTGTCCGCGTGTCCGCGTACGTCGGTCCCGATCGCGGGCCCGGCGTACGCGGGCGCGTCAATTCCGGGGGCGCACCGGTACGTTCACGGCCGGGGCCAGGGGAGCCCTGCCAGGTCTTCGATCGAGGTGTTGAACCGCTGGAGCATAGCGGCGAATGCGGTGACCTCGGCAGGGGTCCAGTCGGCGAGCACCTTGTCCAGGCCGCTGACCATCTCGTCGCGTTCCGCGGTCAGGCGGCTCTGCCCTGCCCGGGTGATGCGGAATTTGCGGGCGATGCCGCCCTCCGAGTCCGCGATGCGCTCCAGCAGGCCGACGGCGAGCAGGGACGCGGTCTTGCGGTTGAGCGTGGAGGCGTCCAGGCCGAACGCCTCGCTCAACTGCCGGATGGACATGGGGCCTTCGACGCTGATGCGGCTGAGCAGGACGTAGCTGGTCCGGTCGAGGTGGCCTTCGTCGCCGCGTGACCGCGCCGACATGTGCGTATGCCGGGTGAGCAGCATGGTTTCGAACTCGATCAGGTGCGTGGGCTTGTCCATGTGCTTTCCGTCTCCCACCGCTCTGCCCGTGCTCTCCTCGGTTGTGCCCGCGCTCCGCTGCCGTCTGTCGGCCCGCCCGCGAGCCTACACAGGCCGTGGCCGCCGGATGCCTTGTGTGCTCTGCACATGATATGTGTACTGCACATCATGTGCATGGAACACATCTCATGCATCGTGCACATCCGGATTGCCGGAGATCGGAGACTCATCGGTGGACAACCCCACGCCCCCCGGACGGGAGCGCGGCATCGTCGGTGTCCTCGCGTTCGCCGGCATCGTCGCCTCCCTGATGTCGAGCCTGGTGGTGCCGCTCATCGGCGAGTTGCCGCGCCTGCTCCACACCACCGCGGCGGACGCCAGCTGGGCCGTCACCGCGACCCTCCTGTCGGCCGCCGTCGCGACGCCGATCTCCGGGCGGCTGGGGGACATGTACGGCAAGCGCCGCATGCTGCTCATCTGCTCGATCCCCTTGATCATCGGCTCCGTCGTCTGCGCGCTGGCCGACTCGCTCGCCCCGATGGTCGTCGGGCGCGCGCTCCAGGGCCTGGGCACCGGCATGGTCCCGCTCGGCATCAGCGCACTGCGCGACCTGCTGCCGCCGGAGCGCATGGGCTCCGCCATCGCGCTCATCAGCTCCTCGATGGGCATCGGCGGCGCACTCGGCCTGCCGCTCGCCGCAGGCGTCGCCGAGAACACCAGCTGGCGCATCCTCTTCTGGGCCGCCGCCGCGCTGAGCGCGCTGGTCGCGGCCCTGATCTGGTTCCGCATCCCGGCCACCGAGCCACGCCGTGACGTGGGCCGCTTCGACTTCGTGGGCGCCGTCGGGTTGGGGATCGGCCTGGTCTGCCTGCTGCTGGGCGTCTCCAAGGGCTCCGACTGGGGCTGGGACAGCGGCACGACCATGGGCCTGCTGGTGGTCGCCGTCGTCGCACTGCTCGCGTGGGGGTGGTGGGAACTGCGTACGCGCGACCCGCTCGTCGACCTGCGGGTGACCGCCCGCCGCCAGGTCCTGCTGACCAACGCGGCCTCGGTCGTCCTCGGATTCTCCATGTACGCCCAGGCGCTGATCCTCCCTCAGCTCCTCCAACTCCCCGAGTCCACCGGCTACGGCCTCGGGCAGTCGATGCTCGCGATGGGCCTCTGGATGGCCCCGGCCGGCCTCATGATGATGCTGCTCTCGCCCGTCGGCGCACGCCTGTCGGCCGCGCGCGGGCCGAAGACCACGCTGGTCGTCGGCGCGCTGGTCATGGCTCTCGGCTACGGCTCGTCACTGTTCCTGATGGACTCGCCGTGGACGATCATGATCGTCACCTGTGTGGTCAACACCGGGATCGGCCTGGGGTACGGCGCCATGCCCGCCCTGATCATGGCGGCCGTGCCCGCGACGGAGACCGCCTCGGCGAACGGGTTCAACACGCTTATGCGCGCGGTCGGCACCGCGGTCGCGGCGGCTGTCGTGGGCGTGATCCTGTCGCACATGACCACCGACCTCGGCGGCCACCTGCTGCCGTCCGAGAACGGCTTCCGCGTCGGCATGCTCCTCGGCTGCGGCATGGCCCTGCTGGCCGCCGTGATCGCCGCCACGCTGCCCGGCCGCGAGGTCCGGAGCCCCGAGGCGCCGCGAACTCCGGCCCCGAGCCCGGCCGTCCGCGGCACGGCGTGACTACGATGCGCTCATGACCACCTCGGAGCAGCCGTCCGCCGGACCTCTGGCCGGGATCACGGTGGTGACCCTCGAACAAGCGGTGTCCGCGCCGATGTGCACGCGTACGCTCGGCGACTTCGGCGCCCGCGTCGTGAAGGTGGAGAACCCGAAAGGCGGCGACTTCGCCCGGCACTACGACGACGTCGTGCACGGTCAGGCGGCGCACTTCGTGTGGCTCAACCGGGGCAAGGAGTCGGTCGCGCTCGACCTGAAGGACCCTACCGGGATGGCGGTGCTGCACCGCCTCCTGGACCGCGCCGACGTGGTGGTCTCCAACCTCGCGCCGGGCGCCACCGCCAAGTTGGGCATCACGCCGGACGATCTGGCCGCGCGGCACCCCGACTTGATCGCGGTCGAGGTCGACGGCTACGGCCCGGGCGGCCCCCTGTCCCACAAGCGGGCGTACGACCTGCTGGTGCAGGCCGAGTCGGGGGCCTGTTCGATCACCGGTCACCCCGGCGCCCCGGCCAAGCCCGGACCGCCGATGGCCGACGTGTGCACGGGTCTGTACGCGGCGATCTCGGTACTGGCGCTGCTTGCCGGGCGCGGTCTCGGAAACGGGAACGCCGCCGGACCCGCGGTGTCGGTGAGCATGTTCGACACGATGGCCGAGATGATGGGGTACGCGCTGACGTACACGCGACACTCCGGCGTCGACCAGGTGCCGATCGGGATGGGCTCGCCCGCGGTGGCGCCGTACGGTGCGTACCGCACGGCCGACGGGCACACGGTCGTCCTCGGCACCACCAACGACCGCGAATGGCAGCGGCTGGCCAGGGAGTTGATCGAGCGCCCCGACCTCGCCGACGAAGCCCGCTACGCGGGCAACGCCGACCGGGTGCGCAGCCGCGACGTGCTGGACGCGGCGATCGCCGCATGGTGCGTCCGGCACCCGCTGGAGTACGTGCAGCGCCGCGCCGACGACGCCGGCATCGGCAACTCCCGCTACAACACGCCCAGCGACGTCATCGCGCACCCGCACCTCGCCGCCCGCGACCGCTGGCGCACCGTCGAAACCCCCGGCGGCCCGACCCCGGCCCTGCTGCCGCCGCCGGTCGTCGCGGGCTACGAACAGCCCATGGGCGCGATCCCGGCCCTCGGCGAGCACACCGGCGCGGTGCTGGCCGAACTGGGCTACTCCGCAGACGAGATCGCCGCGATGCGGGCGAGCGGATCAGCTCTCTGAGGGCGCCGCGCCCCGCGCCGCCGCCAGCACGACCGGATCGGAGCAGCCCCGCGCGTAGTGGGCGATCCGGCGCCTGATCTCACGCCGCAGGACGACGGTGCCGATCCGGTCGGCAAGCGGCGCGAGCCAGCTGGGGCGGCAGCCGAAGTTGTACCGCCAGACCGCGAGCGTACGGTCGGGATGCCCTTCTACTGGCGTGAACCGCCAACCACCGCCCATCTTGGCGAAGAACCACGAGCCTTCGACCATGCGCATACCGACGTTGGTGGGCGGCTGGTAGGACACGTACTCGCTGACCATGCGAAACCCGGCCCGATGGACCGTCAGGGTCCGTACGCCCTTGGCCGGTTCGGTTGCACCGTCGAGGAACCGCTGCCGACGGATGAACGGATCCCAGCGTTTGCGCACGTCGCCCGTTGTCTGTGACACGGCGAAGGCGGTCGCGATGTCGACGGGCACCTCGACCGAGGCCTCGACCAGAGGCATTCCCGCTACCTCAACCGGCGGTCGAGTGAGGACCACCGTTCCGGGGCGAAGCGGAGAGTCCCGCCGACCGTGGCTCTGGAGTCCCGCACCAACAGCCCGACAGCCGGACAAGCGGCCTCCACGCACTGCCCGTTGCCGCTGCCGCTGTACGACGACTTCCGCCACTGGCGCACCACCGCGTGCCTATGCATTGCGCAGCTCCTGCGATCGGCTTCGGATCAAGTTCATTGAGTCGACCGGTGACAGCGCGACCTTGTCGAGCCGTTCGAACGACTTCCGCACGAACCGCACCGAGCGCGGTGCTTCGGTGAGAACGGTTGCGCCGAACACTTCGGTCGCGGCCGTTGAAGCGTGTGCCTCGCCCGGAAACCCGAACAGCGTCGTCTCCACGGCCCCTACCCCCTGGGATCCGCTGGTGAACGGAACGATCCGAATTTGCAGCCCTGTTGTCTCCGTCAGATCCGTCAGATCGACCAGGTGCGCAAACTGCGCACGCATCACCCCGACCCCAACGCCTCCGCCGGCTCTTCGCCGGCGTAGGCGAACCGACCTGACCTGACCAGTCCTCGCGCCCCGCTCAGGTGTGTACCACCCGGGCGGTGCCGTGGAGGAGGTGGTGGGCGTCGCGTGCCTGCTCCAGGCTGTGCGCGAAGCGGGCGGCGGCCTCGGCCGGCGGGAGGCCGGTGATGTCGGAGGGCCAGGTCCCGGGCGGCACCACCGAGACGATCGCGATGCCGTGGTGCGCCGCGGCGTCGGTCCACGCGCTCGCGACCGGCGCGGGCGGGTCCATCTCCCAGATCTGCCGCTCGCCGAGCAGCAGCAGGCTGGTGAACTGCCCGCTGCGTAACTGCACTTCGGCGCTCGTGGCGGGCGGTTCGCCGAACGCGGGGACGAAGCCGCTCTCTTGCGCCTGATTCAGCAACGTCGGGTAGGAGCCGGTGTCCACCTCGACCACCGCCTCCGGGAGCGGGATCTCGGCACCGGACTCGCGCAGCGCGAATGCGATCTTCATGGGCGTCGCGCCCCGGCGGTCCGGCGCGGGATCCCCGGCGGGCCTCCCGGTCGAGTCCGCCGCGGTGTCTTCGGAACTGGACATGCCCTGCTCAACGCCGCACCCGCGCCGCAGTTCCGGCCCGTCCCCCGGACGCCGTAACCGCCCCTGGGGGGTAGAAGGGGCGAATATCATGGGACGTGGCGCCTCGTCGTGCGACGCCGAGGGGGCGAAGGACTCGGCTCGCGCACGGTTGGGGGGACTATGGGTCGCACGGTGCTGTTTGTGCACGGAACGGGCGTGCGTGCCACGGCATTCCGCGACACGTTCGAGCTCATTCGGCGGCAATTGGGACGCCTGCGTCCAGGCATCGATGTGCGCGGCTGCTACTGGGGCGACGAGGCGGGCGCACGTCTGGCGCTCGACGGCGCATCCGTGCCGGGCTACGCCGACCGCGGGCGACCCACGCCGCAGGAGGATGAGATCGCCCTATGGGCCGCGCTGTACGCCGACCCGGCGTACGAACTCCGGCTGCTCGGCCTACAAGCACCCCCTGACGTCGGGGCAACCCGGTCGCTGCCACCACGGGATGCCTTCTTGGCGGCTGTGCGCGGTTATCGGGCCTCGCCCGAAACGGTCGCCGCATTTCGCCGTCGCAACCTCGAGGAGGCGTTCGAGTACGGGCTCCACCAGATCCGCGCCTGTCCGGAACTGGCCGAAGCGGCGGAAACGATCGACGTCAACGGTTACGAACATCGGCACGCGGTGGCCAGGGCGACCGTCGCTGCGACCCTGGCAATCGCGCTGGAGAACGGCGCGAACGCTGTCGACGGTGTGGCCCGGGACTCGCTCCTGGCTGCCGTGAGCGCGGACCTGCACACACAGGGGAGGGCCCTCGGCGGCCCTGTGAAGAGGGTGGCTGCCGTCGCCGCCACCGCGTGGATGACCAGACGCCGCACCGGGATCACCGACAGAAGCGGCGAACTACTCGGCGACATCCTCCGGTATCAGGCGCGATCCGGGGCCGTTCACGAGGTCCTCCGACGCGAGATCGCCGCCGCGCAGGGTGACCAAGTCACTCTTCTGGCGCACAGCCTCGGCGGGGTGGCCAGCGTCGACCTCCTGGTGAAGGAGGAACTGCCGCGCGTGGACCAGCTCATCACGGTCGGATCCCAGGCGCCGTATTTGTACGAGTTGGGCGCACTCGTGTCCGTCGAGCATCCCGCCGGACTGCCCGGGCACTTCCCGAGACGCTGGTTGAACGTCTACGACGAGCGCGACCTCTTGTCGTACGCCGCCGCGACGGTGTTCCCGGGGCGCGCGTACGACCATATGCTCGACAACGGCCAACCGTTCCCGGCCTCACACAGCGCCTACTGGTCCAATGCCAAGTTCTGGGACGCCGTGGACACATGGCTGATCTGATGTCTGTTCACGACCCCGCCCCTTGTACCGACGCGGTCAAGAACGTCCATGCCGTCGTCGTCGGGATCGAGCGCTACCGCGAAGAGCCCGGCTGGGACTTGCCGGGTGCGGCGGGGGACGCGACACGATTCGCGCGCTGGCTCCTGGACGGCGGTGTCCCCGCCGCGAACGTGCGCGTGCTGCTGGCGCCCCTCGACGCCTCGCGAGCGATGCTCGATCCGCAGGTGTCTTACACCGAGGCGTGGAACCGCGACGAGTACATGAACGCGTTCTCCGAACCGAGGCTCAACGGTGGAAAGGCCGATGTCCTGTACGTGTTCTGGGGCGGCCACGGGCTGCTCGGGCACGGCGATCGCCGGTTGCTGCTGTCCCCGGACGCATCGCGGCGGGACCTGCGATGCATTGACGCCAACGACCTCCGCGAGTACCTGACGCGCACCGAACTCATGGTATTCAAAAGGCAAGTCATGTTGGTCGACACCTGCGCGACTTTTCTGGAGGCGGATCGCTTCGGCTCCGGACCTGCCCTCGCGACCTTCCCCGAGCACCCGCGGCGGGTCACGGAACAGTTGGTGCTGCACGCCGCCGCCGACGGCCGGGTCGCGGCCTCCAACGCAGCCGCGCGGTCGGGTGAGTTCTCCCTTGCTGTGCTCAACTGGTTCGAGGGGAACGCGAGTCCGTGCCATGCGGACTGGGACGCACTGTGTCAGCATGTGACGGGCCATTTCGAGGCTCTCGTCGCCAACGGCCACAGCGTCCAGTCCCCGATTGCGTTGCGGGTCAGGACTCTCGCCGGGTCGACGAGTGACCTGATTGTGCCGCGCACTCTGCCGCCCGCTGACCCCCGCTTGGTGGCGAAGTTGGTGTTGGTGTTGGACCGTATGCTCGTCGACCCGGAGCAACGCCGGATCGTGGTCGAGCGGCTGGCGGCCGCACACGAGGCAGTGGACCCGGCCCTCGCGGCGACCGGCGACGGCCTTGCTGCGCTTGTCGCACATCAGCCACGTGCCATGGCCGCGTTCACCGAGGTGTTGTTCAACGCCGGATATCGGGATGCCGCCGCGGCGTTCCTCGCAATTTCGCGATCGCACGGTCTGCCGGGTCTGCTGTCGCCGAACGAGTTCCGTGGGATCCGCGAACTGCTTCTCCAAGTCCCGCCTGTGTCCCACGCCGACCTGCGGTCCCTGATGTCGTCCGTGTTCCCCCTGGGCGCCGGCGGCACGGTTCGCGCTTTCGGGGAGGAGCCGCGGGAGACGTACGGCCCGCAGGCGCTCATCGACGCCGTTGCCGCCCTCGAAGCGTACGCGGGTGCCCCGGATGCGAGGCAGATGCGCGTCGTTCCGGTAGTCCTCAGGTTCGTCGAACACATTGCCGTCATCTGTCCCGAAGTCGCGGCGGAACTGCACGATTGGGTCGATCACGTGGCGTGTCGCCTCGGCATCGACCGGGGGGCCGTCTCCGAAAGACGGGCGGACGCGGCTGTCTGGGCGGAACACCGCGGGCGCCGCGACGTGTCACCACCGCGCCTCGTCGTGCAGCTCGACATCGCCTCGGGGGATCCCCGCCCGGAGGCTCGGGCCCCCGACACCCTCGTGGCGTGCGTCACCTGGGTCGACGAGGGTGACGGGACGTTGATCCGTGCCGCGGAGCAGATGCCCGGACCGGTCACCACGAGCGAGGTGGCTGGGCACATCGAGGACGTCATCCACTCCCTGGGACCCGGCACCGACCCCCTCGTGGAGGTCGTCCTGTCCCTCGACACTCTGCACATGCCCGTCGAAGCCTGGGACGCGAGCGACGATTCGGACGAAGTACCGCGGCTGATCGGCGTGGAGCGGCGGCTGGTCCTGCGGTGCGCGCCGCTGACGGTGGACAGGCACGAGGCGTACCGGACACGGCAGCTCGCCGCACGCTGGCGGGATCGCGAGCAGCGCGTCGTTGTCCACCTGGGCGACTCCCATGTCGTGGGGCACGCCGCGTACGGTGCGCTCAAGTCCGAGACCGCAGCGTCGCGTGTCGTGATCCATGCCCGACCACCCGGCCGTGAAAGGCTCTTGGCGGTCGCCGTGCGGCTCGGCTATCCGGTGATCATCTGGGATCGCGGAAGCGGTGCGGCCGGGGACGACACGGGGCACTTGGCGGCGCTGCGGCCGGACGGGTCCCTGTTCGGCCTGCCGGAACGTTTGCGGCTTTACCGGGCGAAGTCCTTGGAGAATCCCGACACGCATCCGGTGTGCCCCGCGCTGCTGTGCGAGGACGCGGATCGTCCGCTGCCCGAAGTCCTGCTGCTGACCGAACCCCTGGAAGCCGACCGAGCGAGGGCTTGATGACTGCAGAGCAAGCGAAGGACCTCCCCGGCGGGCGCAGCGTGTCGGCCTCGGCGGACCCGGACACCGCCGCATGGCGGATCTTCCGTGGGGACGGGGTGCGGCGTACGCCAGACATGCCCGAGCCGCCGCCCTGGCGTCGTTTCGACCGCGGCCCGTCCGGGGCCGAGCCGGAATCCTCCCCCGGCTCGCAGCGGTCTCTCGCGCGGCACTACGTGATCGGACAGGCCGAGAGCGACGTGGTCAACACGGCGCTCCACCTGCGCCGCCCGCTGCTGGTGACCGGGCATCCCGGCACCGGGAAGTCGTCGCTCGCCGCGGCGCTCGCCCACGAACTCGGCCTCGGCAGCGTCCTGCACTGGCCGATCAGCAGCCGGTCGACGGTTCGGGATGCGTTGTACAGCTACGACGCGATCGGCCGGCTCCAGGAGACCAACCTGACCGGTGCTGTGGATGAGCACGGGAAGCCCCGAACCACCCCTCCCATCGGCAACTTCCTGAGGCTGGGACCGCTGGGTACGGCGCTCGCCCCGACCGGTCGTCCCCGGGTCCTGCTGGTGGACGAACTCGACAAGGGCGACATCGACCTCCCCAACGATCTGCTCACCGTTTTCGAGGAAGGGTTTTTCGAGATCCCGGAGTTGTCCCGGTTGCCGGAAACGCAGCCGAAGGTCGAGGTGCTGACCGCGGATCCGCATCGGTGCACGACGGTCCACCGTGGTGTGGTGCGTTGCACCGAATTTCCGGTTGTCGTCATCACCAGCAACGGAGAACGCGACTTCCCGCCGGCGTTCCGGCGCCGCTGTATCCCGCTCCACTTCGCGGACCCCGACGAGGAGCGCCTGCGCGCCATCATCTCGGGTCATCTGGGTGACGCGGCGCTCCACGGAGCCGACGAGCTGATCAGCGAGTTCCTGGCCCAGCGGGCGGTCGGCGGTCTGGCCACTGACCAACTCCTCAACGCCGTCTTCCTGCGCCTCGGAGGCGTCAATCTGGCCCCCGGCGGCTTGCTCGAAACGGTCCTGCACCAGCTCAGCCCGGACGGGTGACGGATGACGATTGAGGACGCGCTGCGAGTCCTGGAGGGCGCCGGACTCCCGGTCACCGGCCTCGAACTGCTCGACGCCCTCTGGTTGGCACGGTCCTTGCCGCGCGGGGCCGCCTCCCCGCTCGCCGTCGCTCGGACGGCGGAGACCGGCACGGTGTCCGGTCGAGGGGGCGTCGGCGCTCCCGACGGCAACGATGTCGTCGGCATCGGCGAGGAGTACGCGGGTGATGTCCCGGCTGCCCGACCCGGCGTCGGCGGGCCCCGGGAACCGCGCGAGAATCCGACGCACGGCTGGGCCGCGGTCGCGGCGGCCCCGCCCGCGTCCGGGCAGGGGCCGGCGGGGGTACGTCTGCCCGGGATCAAGGCGCTGCCGGACGAATTGGCCATCGGGCGGGCTCTGCGCCCGCTGAAGCGCCGCACGCCGACGGCACGCCACGAGGACCTCGACGAGGCAGCCACGGCGACCGCATCCGCCGAAGCACGACGCCCTTCGCCGGTCCTGCGTCCCGCACGGGAGCGCTGGATGTCGCTGGCGCTCGTCGTCGACGGCGGTGTGTCAATGATGCTCTGGGGGCGCCACTGCAGGCAGATCCAGGCGTTGATGGAACGCAGCGGTGCGTTCCGCCGGGTCCAGGTGCACGAGATTCGGTACGACGTTTCCGGGCGTCCCATGGGGTTGGGGCCTCCGTCGGGCAACGATCAGCGCGTTCGGCGGCCCAACGAGCTGGTCGACGCGCCGGGCAGAACCATGGTGCTCTGCCTGACCAACGGCACGACAACAGCATGGCGCGACGGCACGATGCACAACTGGCTCACCGCTTGGGGCCGCCAAGGGCCCACGGCGATCTTGCAGTTGCTGCCACGGTCCCTCCGCTCCGGTGCGGCGGTCACCGGGGAGCGGTGGCAGGTTTCCACGGCCAACACCGGCGCGGCGAACGTTGCGTGGCATGCCGCCGATCCCGTGCTGCCGCCGGGGATCGGCACATTCGAGGGCACGCCGATCCCGATCCTGGAGCCGACGCCCGCGAGTCTGGCCGCGTGGTCCGCGCTGATGACGGTGGTGCGAAGCCCTGTGAGCCTTCGAGTGTGGTCACCGCAGCCCACCGTCGACCAGGCCGATCCGACACCCCCCGCCGACGTCACCGCAAGGCATTTCGGCCGCGTCGCATCGCCCGCGGCCGTGCGCCTGGCCGCGCATCTGGCGGCAGCCGCACCGATCACTGTTCCCGTCATGCAACTGGTCAACGACTGCCTTCCAGGTGATGGCGACATGGCACCTCTCGTCGAGGTGCTCCTCGGCGGCCTGATGCGGCCTGTCCCGGCTTCCTCGGTGGCTGCCGCCCCCCGGCACCGTCGGTTCGACTTCGCACCGGAGGCGAAGGAGATGCTCCTCGACTCGGTTCCGACGGCGGAATTGGTCGCCTGCGCCGAGCTGGTGGGGGAGCGGATGGTGCAACTCAGAGGAAGGTCGGCGGACTTCGCCGCATGGGTCGCTCCACTCGAATCGCCCCAGGAAGAGGGGGCGTTCGCCCATCTCGCGCCGTATGCGATGCGTGCGTTCAATATCGACGCGGGTGCCGGCGTTGGCTCCGTTCCGGTGGCCCCGACTGCGAGGTCGGCCGAGCCCACCACGATCCGCCTTACCTCCGCCGCTGTCCGTGCCGACGTCCCCGTGTGGCTGCCAGAAGGCACTGTTTGGTGGCTGGACCGTCGGTTCCGCTTGATCAGTCGGCTCGGTTCGGGCGGTATGGGCCAGGTCTGGAGCGCTCAGGACACTCGTTGGCACCGACTGGTCGCGCTCAAGCTGTTCCACGACGTACCCCGCGCGCACAACAGGCGTCTCATGGCCCGCGACCTGCGCGTTGCCGCCGCGGCCAGCGTGTCCAGCCCGCACCTTGTCTCCATCCATGAGTCCGGCACGGGCTACTTGCAGGCGGGTGATCAGAATGACCCGACCACACCGCCACCCCGAGAGCCCGCAGGGCGAGAAGTCGTATATATGGCAATGGAGTTGGTGAGCGGTCGCTCTCTCGCGCAGATCAGTGCCGAGGAGAGACCGTTGCCGGTTATGCGGGTCCTGCGCTGGGCGGGTCAGCTCTGTGACGCCCTTCTGGCCGCCCACGAACAGGGATTGGTGCACCACGACATCAAGCCGGCGAACGTCATGGTCACCAGCCGGGACCAGCTGAAGGTGGTCGACCTCGGATTCTCGCGCTTCCTGCGCGGACCGGAACGGTCCGACCGGCTGGGCTTGTCACGGAGACTCGACGGGACCACGTTCATCGGCACGCCGGCATACATTTCTCCGGAGCAGGCCAACTCAGCGGCCGTCGACCGCCGTTCGGACCTGTATTCGTTCGGCTGCCTGTTGTACGAACTACTCGCCGGTCGGCCGCCGTTCAGTGGCGGCGACCTCACGACCCTCCTGTTCCGGCACGTACACGTGATCCCTGAACCGCCATCCCGGTATCGCTCCGACATTGCCCCGGCGCTCGACCACCTCGTCCTTGCACTGTTGGCCAAAGACCCCGGCGAACGCCCGCAGACTGCGGGAGAAGTGCGGCGCATTATTGACGCCATGTTGTCGGACGAGCCTCCGCCTTCCCTCGCCGCACCCGTGCCATCGGCGAGCGACAGGACGGAGGCCCTGATGTTCCGTCTGGCGGAGGTCCCCCGCCTTCTCCCCGACCGAGCTGTTGCGAGACTGCGCGACCTTCTTCGCGAATACACCGCCCACTTCGGTCCGGATCATCCCGAAACCCTGAGCGTGCGCGCGCAACTGGCCTACTATTTGCGCGAGTCGGGCGACCTCACCGCAGGGGCCCGGATACTGCTCCAGCTCGTCACGGACTACGCGCGGGTGCTCGGACCGCGCCATCCCGACACCTTGCAGACGTGCTTGGCGCACGCTCGCTGGACCGCCGAGACAGGCAACCTTGAGAGCGCCGCACAGCTCATGCGCGATCTGCTCCCGCGCGTCACGGAGGTGCTGGGAGCCGAGCACGGCAGTGTCGTGCAGGCGCAAGCAGAGCTGGAAGCGTGGAAGCGGGGCGCAACTCGCCCCTAGCATTTCGGGAAGCCCGGCCGCCGAGCCGACCGATCCGGAGGCCCACGGTCCCGCCGGTCAGTGCTGGCGGATGACGGCTTCCTGGACGGCGTGCGCGACCAGGACGCCGTCGTGGTTGTAGAACTCGCCGATGGCGAAGCCGCGCGCGTCCTGGGCGGTCGGGGAGGCCTGCGCGAACAGCAGCCACTCGTCGGCCCGGAAAGGGCGGTGGAACCACATCGCGTGGTCGAGCGAGGCCATCTGGAGGTTTTGCGGGTCGGTGATGTGCGGGGCCGCGGCGGTGCCGGCCAGGGTGAGGTCGGACATGTACGCCATCGCGCACACGTGCAGCAACGGGTCGTCGGGCAGCTTCTCGGCGGCCTTCATCCACACCCGCTGGTGCGGAATGCCGTCGGTGAGGTGCGTGACGGCTTCCGGGTCCTTGGGGACGAACCGCATGTCCATGACCAGCCGGGTCTGGGAGACCTCGTAGTGGTCGCGGGCGGAGCGCGGCAGGCCCTCGTACGGGTCGGGCAGGTCCTCGGGGCGCGGCACGTCCGGCATCGCGCGGCGGTGCTCGGGCGTGTCCTCGGGGACCTTGAACGACGCCGAGAGGGTGAAGATCGTCTCGCCGTTCTGCACCGCCATCACGCGCCGGGTGGTGAAGGAGCGGCCGTCGCGCACCCGGTCGACGAGGTAGATGATCGGCGAGGTCGTGCGTCCCGGACGCAGGAAATAGGCGTGCAGGGAGTGCACGTGCCGGTCGGCGGTGACCGTACGCCCGGCCGCGACGAGGGCCTGCGCGGCCACCTGCCCGCCGAAGGCGCGCAGCGGCGCCCCCGCGTGGCAGGTGCCGCGGAAGATGTTCTGCTCGATCTCGTCGAGGCTCAGCAGGTCGACGAAGCTCTCGGCGCGGCCGCCGGCGAAGGCGACCGGGCGGTCCTCGGGAAGATCGCTCACCTGGTCATGGTGCCAGATGGCGGGGTCCGGAGCGATGGCCCACGACCACGAGATTCCTCACGTCGCGGCAGGCACCCGGCCCCGTCCCTCGCGGCGGCGCCCGTCATGCGGGGACTGCGGACAGGAAGCTCCGCACAATCGGTCCCGCGGAGCCCGAGCCCGACTCGCCGCCGATGACGACCACGGCCACCGCGATGTCGCCCCGGTAGGCCACCATCCAGCCGTTCGTGCCGTTGCCGACCTCGGCGGTGCCGGTCTTGGCACCGACGCCGGGCATGCCGCGGAAGGTCGACGCCGCGGTCCCGCTGGTCGCGCAGGCCCGCATCATGTCCTTGATGCCGGACACCACGTTCTTCGGCAGCGGCCTGGTGTTCTTGTACGTCTCCCCGCCCCGGACCAGGATCGGCTGGTGGAACTGCCCCGTGACGGCCGTGGCGACCACGGAGGCCATGGTCATCGGGTTCATCTTGAGCGCGCCCTGCCCGATCATCTGGGCCGCCTTGTCGGCGTCGTCGGTGGCCGCCGGCACGGTGCCGTCGGTGGTCCCGCCTTCGCCGACCTGCCAGGCGTTGCTGTTGAGGCCGAAGTAGTCGGTGGAGAAGGCGGACAGCTCGGAGTCGCCGATCTTCGAGCGCAGCTCCACGAACGCGGTGTTGCAGGACCGCGCGAAGTCCTGCCGGAAGGTGGCGTCCGGGATCTCGAAGTTGTCGACGTTGTGGAAGGCCTGCCCGGCGACGGCCGTCTTCGGGCACGGCACCTTCGTGTCCGGGGTGACGACACCCTTCTTGAGCAGCAGCGCCGACGAGACGATCTTGAACGTGGAGCCCGGTGCGATCACCCCCGACATCCCGGTGTCGCCCTTGACGGTCGCGACGATCTCGCCGGTGTGGATGTTCAGCGCCACCAGCGACGCCTGCGGCTTGCCCGCGGTCGCCTGCTCCGCGGCGGCCTGCAACTCCGGTACGCGGGTGCCCGACCCCGGCCCGGTCTCGGCGGCGGTCGGCGACGGCGACGCGGAGGTCGACGGCGGGGCGGAGGAGGGCGGTGGGGCCGTCGGTGCGGCGTTCGGTGCGGCGGGGCCGGTCGGGTACGGCCGGTCCGAGACCGACGAGACCGGCGCGCTGCTGTCCGAGCCCTCGCCGTCGTCGGCGACGAACTGCCGGTATCCGATGAGACCGCCGACGGCGATGACGCCGATCAGGAGCAGGCCCATGACGGCTCCGAGCATGCCTTTGGCGGTCGACGCGGTGCGATGCGACATAGCCGTGAAATCCGTTCCCCCGTGGCGCACACGCGGCTGAAGGCGTGCGACAGACCAGTTGCTTGTGTGTGGCGGACGGCGATGCTAGTCCAGCGCGGCGACAAGACCGCCCCCGTGACGCCGGACGTGACCGGATAGCAATCCGTAGAGAAGTCCGGCGATGCACACAGCAGCCGGCAGAAGCAACGAGAAGCCCGAAGAGGCCCCAGGTCACCGGCTTCTCACGCGGCGTCAGGAACCGAAGGCGGACGGGCCGGGGCGGCGCGGACGGGACGTCCCGCCGACGGCCGGTGCCGGGGGCGGCAGTACGGTGACCGCGTGATCCTTGTTGTCTGTACCGGGAACATCTGCCGCTCGCCGATGGTCGAGGCCATGCTGCGCCACCACCTCGCCGAGGCGGGGCTGCGCGACTGGCCGGTGGCGTCCGCCGGCACGCTCGGCTGGGGCTCGGCGTCGATGACCGAGGAGAGCGCGCAGGTGCTGGAGGAGTACGGCGTGGCCGCGCACGACCACACGAGCCGCAAGCTGACCCCCGAGATGTTGGACGCCGCCGACGTCGTGCTCGGCATGACCCGCGAGCACATCTGGGGAATTTCGGCGCGCTCGTCCGACGCGGAGCCGCGCGCGTTCGTGCTGGGGGAGCTGGCCCGACTCGGTGAGAAGGTGGGCCCACGCGGCGACGCTCCGTTGCGCGAGTGGGTCGCCGAGGTCGACGCGCTGCGTGACGTTCGGCGCATGGCGCGCGCGGACGACGAGTTGGCGGATCCGCTCGGTGAACCGATCGAGACGTACCGCAACCTTGCCGTACGCGCCGATGCGCAGGTGCGACGGTTGGTCGGCCTGCTCGCCGGACGGTAGCCCGCGGGGCGGGCCCCAAGGCAAGGCCGCACGGCAAACGCTCGCACGGCAGACGCCCGCAAGGCGGTCCCGCCGGGACGGGCCGGGACAGTCCGGGGCAACCCTCCGTACGTCAACAGTCGGTCAACGGGCGGCCAACTTGCTGCCAAGAGTGACCCGGACGCGACGGCCCCGCAGCGGCGCGCGCCCTGAACTGGTCTGCTGTGCGCGGGCAGCGCCGATCCGCGGTCGAGCCGCTCGACCCCGCCGCCCGGGGGCGGACGGGAGATCGCGCTGATCGCTACCCTGATGCACCATTGCCGGGCCGACGCGGACGGCCGGGGGCGGCATCCAAGTGGCAACGGGGAGGGACACGCGTGTTCGGGATCATCAGGCCGTGTCGGCACCGGCTGACCGACGGGCTGCGCGAGGCGTGGATGGCGCATCTGTGCGGGTTGTGCCTGGCGCTGCGCGACGACCACGGGCAGGCGGCCCGCATCGCCACCAACTACGACGGGCTGATCATCTCGGTTCTCGTCGAGGCCCAGGCGGAGCCGGACAAGGCGGCGTCCGGGCGGCGCAAGGCGGGACCGTGCCCGCTGCGCGGCATGCGCACCGCGGAGATCGCGAAGGGCGAGGGCGCGCGCCTGGCCGCCGCGGTCTCGCTGGTGCTGGCGTCCGCGAAGATGCGCGACCACGTCGAGGACGGGGACGGCGTGTTCGCCCGCCGGGGCGTCGCGGGAGGCGCCCGCCGCATCGCGACCCGCTGGGCGCGGCAGGGCGCAGGGACAGGTCACGACGTCGGGTTCGACACGGCCGTGCTGACCGAGGCGGTCGGCAGGCAGGGCGAGATCGAGGCGTTGGCCGGTCCCGGTACGTCCGTCCTCGTCGTCACCGAGCCCACCGAGACCGCCACCGCCGCCGCCTTCGCGCACACGGCCGTACTGGCCGGACGGCCCGAGAACGCAGAGTCGCTCGCCGAGGCCGGCCGCCTCTTCGGCCGCCTCGCGCACCTGCTCGACGCGGTCGAGGACGTATGGGAGGACCGCGAGTCGGGCTCCTGGAACCCGCTGCTGGCCACCGGGACCGGTCCGGACGAGGCGTACCGGCTCTGCCGCGACGCCGCCCACGGCATCCGCCTCGCCTTGCGTGACGTCACCTTCGTCGAGCAGCGTCTCGTGCACACGCTGCTTGTGCACGAGGTCGACACGGCCGTGGACCGCACCTTCGAGCACGCCGGGTTCCCGATGAAGCGGACGCGCGGGCACTCATGTTCGGCACGCAAAAGTGCGACCGGGACAGAACCCCGTGCGGCCTCCGGGCCCGGCGCCACCGGCCTTCTGGACGGAACCGAGGTCGTGGCTTCCTGGCCGCAGAGCCCGCCCGGCCACCAGCCTCCGCCCTCCGGTCCCGGAAACCCGTTCGGGCCGCAGCAGCCGGGTGACCCGTGGCGTACGCCGATCGGTCCGGCCGGTCCCGGCGGTCCCGGCGGCCCTGGTGGTCCCGGCCGCGGACCCGGGCGGCGCCACAACGCCCTCGTCGCGTGCCTCATCTGGGTCGGCCTGTGCTGCACCTGCCAGGCCTGCTGCCGTGACGAGTTCACCGACCCCTGCACGGGCCAACAGCGTCAAGGCTGCTGCAACAACTGCGACTGCGACCCCGGTTGCTGCGAGTGCTGCAACTGCGGCGATTGCTGCGACGGCTGCGACTGCGGTTGCGACTGCGGCTGCTGACGACGCCGCACCGACAGCCGCGGGGAACACAGCGCAGAATCACAGCGCAGAACCGTCGCGCGGAACCACTGGGAACCATCCGCGCTGGGGACCCCGTGTGTCGGCCCGCCTGACGCGTACGTCGAGCGGGTCGACCAGGCCCAAGACCGTCGGTCACACGTCGCGCGGCTCCAGTCGCACGATCACCGACTTCGACGTCGGGGTGTTGCTCACCTCGGCGGTACTGTCCAGCGGCACCAGCACGTTCGTCTCCGGGAAGTACGCCGCCGCGCACCCGCGCGCGGTCGGGTACGCCACCACGCGGAACCCGGGCGCCCGCCGCTCCACGCCGTCCGTCCACTCGCTCACCAGGTCGACCGTCGCCTCGTCCGCGACGCCCAGTTCGGCCAGGTCCGCCGGGTGCACGAACACCACGCGGCGCCCCGCCTTGATCCCCCGGTAACGGTCGTCCAAGCCGTAGATCGTGGTGTTGTACTGGTCGTGCGACCGCACGGTCTGGAGCACCAGCCGCCCGGTCGGCACCTGCAACACCTCCAGGGCGTTCACCGTGAAGTTCGCCTTGCCCGTCGCCGTCGGGAACCGCCGCTCGTCACGCGGCCCGTGTGGCAGCACGAAGCCGCCCGGCACCCGGACGCGCCGGTTGAAGTCCGCGAATCCGGGCACCACCCGCTCGATGCGCTCCCGGATCAGGTCGTAGTCGTTGCGGAACGCCCGCCACGGCACCGCGACCCGGTCACCGAGGACGCGCTCGGCCAACCCGCACACGATCGCGACCTCGGAGCGCAGTTCGCGCGACGCGGGCGCGAGCCGCCCCGTCGACGCGTGTACCGCGCTCATCGAGTCCTCGACGGTCACGAACTGCTCGCCGCCCGCCTGCACATCGGCCTCGGTACGCCCCAGGCACGGCAGGATCAGCGCCCGCCGCCCCGGCACCGCGTGCGAGCGGTTCAGCTTCGTCGACACCTGGACCGTCAGGGCGGTGCCGCGCAGCGCGGCCTCCGTCGCGGCCGTGTCGGGCGTCGCCGCCACGAAGTTGCCGCCGACCGCCATGAAGACCTTCACGCGGCCGTCGCGCATCGCCCGGATCGTGTCCACGACGTCGTGCCCGTGCTCGCGCGGCGGCGCGAAGCCGAACTCGGCCTCCAGCGCGTCCAGGAAGGCGGCCGACGGCTTCTCGTAGATGCCCATCGTGCGGTCGCCCTGCACGTTGCTGTGCCCGCGTACCGGGCACACGCCGGCGCCCGGGCGTCCGATATTGCCGCGCAGCAGGAGGAAGTTGACGACCTCGCGGATGGTCGGCACCGAATTGCGGTGCTGGGTCAGGCCCATGGCCCAGCACACGATCACCCGCCGGGACTTGAGGACCTGCTGGTGGATCCGCTCGATCTGCGCCCGGGGCAGTCCGGTCGCCGCCAGGACGTCGTCCCAGTCCGTGGCGCGCACGTCGGCGGCGAACTCGTCGAATCCCGCGCAGTGTTCGTCGATGAACGGGCGGTCGAGGACGGTGCCCGGCGCGGTGTCCTCCGCCTCCAGGAGCAATCGATTCAGCGCACGGAACAGCGCGAGGTCGCCGTTCACCCGGATCTGCGCGAACTCGTCGGCCAGCGCCGTGCCGTGGCCCGCGATTCCGTTGGGCCGCTGCGGGTTCTTGAACCGCATCAACCCCGCCTCGGGCAGCGGGTTGACGGCCACGATGTGGGCACCCGCGCGCTTGGCCTTCTCCAGCGCGGACAACATGCGCGGGTGGTTGGTCCCCGGGTTCTGGCCCACGACCAGGATCAGGTCGGCCCGGTGCATGTCCTCCAGGGACACGCTGCCCTTGCCGACGCCGATCGTCTCGCTCAGCGCCGAACCGCTCGACTCGTGGCACATGTTCGAGCAGTCGGGGAGGTTGTTGGTGCCGAACGCCCGCACGAACAACTGGTAGGCGAACGCCGCCTCGTTGCTCGTCCGCCCCGACGTGTAGAACGCCGCCTCGTCCGGCGAACCGAGCGCGGCCAGTTCCTCCGCGATGATGCCGAACGCCTCGTCCCACCCGACGGGCGCGTAGTGCGATGCCCCGTCCGCCAGGTACATCGGGTGCGTCAGCCGCCCCTGCTGCCCCAGCCAGAAGTCGGTGCGCTCCGCCAGCGACGCCACCGAGTGCGCCGCGAAGAAGTCCGGCGTCACCCGGCGCAGCGTCGCCTCCTCGGCGACGGCCTTCGCGCCGTTCTCGCAGTACTCGCCGATCGGGCTGCGGTGCTCGCCCTCGGGCCACGCGCACCCCGGGCAGTCGAAGCCGTCCTTCTGGTTCACCTTGAGGAGGGTGAGCGCGCTGCGGCGTACGCCCATCTCCCGGCCGGCGTGCTTGAGCGTGGCAAGGACCGCGGGCACGCCCGCGGCGTACCGCTTCGGCGACCCCACCGTCATACCGCTGTCGTCGAAGTCTCCGACCGGTGGTTTGCCGACCATGTCCTCGCCTGCCTTTCGTGCCGATGCCGAGTACACGGTACGCCCGCCGCTATCCAGCGCCGAGCACGCGCTCCCCCTGGGAGACGGTGTCCAGGCTCTCGGTCAGCAGGCGGCCCGGCGCGACTCCCAGGTCCAGCGTCAACCGGCTGGTCGTCGCGCGCACCATCGCCGCGGAACCGCTGATGAACACGTCGTGGTCGTGCCAGTTGCCGTAGCGGGCGATGATGTCCGGCAGCGTGCCGCGGGCGCCGTCGAACGAGTGCTCGTCGGAGACGGCCGGCACCACGTGCAGCCACGAGTACATCTCGGACATGAGGGCGAGCGAGCGTACGTCGTACAGCTCCGAACTGTGCCGCGCGCCGATGAACACATAGGCCTGGTGCGCGAGCTGGCGCTGTGCCATGTGCTCGACCAGCGCTTTGATCGGGGCGAGGCCGGTGCCGCCCGCGATGCACAGCGCCCGGCGCAGCGACTCGCCGCGCATGACCAGCGCGCCGCGCGCCGGGCCGAGTCGTATGTGGTCGCCGACGCGGGCGCGGTGCACGAGGGCCTGGCTGACCCAGCCGGCCGGGAGCGCGCGTACGTGCAGTTCCAGCAGGCCGTCGGCGCGCGGTGCGTTGGCTATCGAGTAGTGCCGCCACACGCGGGGCCACCAGGGCGTCTCGACGGTGACGTGCTGGCCGGGGCGGTAGGGGAGCGGGCGGTCGGGGGCCACCGTGATGATCGCGATGTCCGGTCCGCGGTGCTCGTGGGCCACGATGCGCGCGTCCCACCACGGCGGCGAAGCGGCCGCGTCCTGCTCGGCGGCGTCGATCATGATCCCGGCCGCCCACCCGTAGAGCGCCGTCCACGCGTCACGTGTGGCGGCGTTCCAGCGGCCGCCGGAGTACCGGGCGAGCGCGCCGATCAGGGCGCTGCCGACGGCCGCGTAGTGCTCGGGCAGGACGCCGTACTTGCGGTGGTCGCGGCCGAGCTGGCGCAGGAACTCGCGATGCGCCTCCGGGGCGTGCGCACCGGTGCCGAGGCGCAGGAGCGCGGCGAGGAGGCGGTCCCGTTGCGCGTCCATCATCGGCGGGAACATCGCGCGCAGGTCGGGGCGGTCGATGAACAGCAGCGCGTAGAAGTGCGACACCAGGTCGTGGGCCATCGGCGCCACGGCGGCCAGGCTCTCCTGGATCAGCCGCGGGTCGAGCGGCTCGTGCGGACCGGCCGGGGGAGCGGTGGGTTGCGGCGGCACGGGCCCGGACACCTGGGCGGGCACCCGGTCGACGGGCGGGACGTCGGCGGCCCACTGCGGCGCCTGATTGCTGTTCATATGTCGCACCCGGACAACCTGAGCATGGCGGAACGCACCCTCATGGACTCGGAGCGTGACCGGCCGGGGGCGGACTGATGGGCGTCACCGGTGCCGGTCGCGAGGACGGAGCCTCATGAACGTAGGGCGCACGGGGGTGCACGGAGCCCGGGTTCGGGCGAAGTGGATCGCGCGGGGACAAGCGCGGCGTAACGTGGACCAGTTGCCTGCGAGGTTCGTGGGGCGAGGGCGACCCCGTGCGGTTGCACGGCGCGCGCACGGATCCACGTGTCAGTGCACCCGGCGGCACGCAACGACGCACCACGGCACATCTCGATGCACGCACTCAGGAACGTGCGTGCACGCACTCGGACACACGAGCGGGGCGCATGCCCGGGTGCGTACGCAGGCGCCCCGCGGTGTGCCCGAGCGCGTCAGCCGCCGTCGTTCGCCTCCAGGACGAAGACGGGGATCTGCCGGTCGGTCTTCTTCTGGTAGTCGGCGTAGTCGGGGTACGCGGCGACCGCGCGCTCCCACCACAGCGCCTTCTCGTCCCCGGTGACCTCACGCGCCGTCATGTCGCGGCGCTCCCGGCCGTCCTGCAGCTCGACCTGGGGGTCGGCGACGACGTTGTGGTACCAGAGCGGGTGCTTGGGCGCGCCGCCGAGCGACGCCACCACCGCGTACACGCCGTCGTGTTCGACCCGCATGACCGGCGTCTTGCGGAGCTTGCCGCTCTTGGCGCCGCGCGTCGTCAGAACGACGACGGGCATACCCCTTATGGTCGTGCCCTTGGTGCCGCCGGAGCTCTCGTACTGCTCCACCTGGTCGCGCACCCACTTGGTCGGGCTCGGCTCGTACTCGCCGGTGAGTGGCATGGTGATTGTCCCTTCCTGTCGGTAGCCCAAGGTCTACCACCGGGGACGGGGTGTATCCCATGAGCCGCTCCGCACAGACGCCCGAACGGAGGTGCCGAACTTTCGCCGGGTCACCCCGCCGTGTCACCCCGCCCGTGTCACCCTGTTGTACGCCCGAACTCCGCTGCCACCAACTGGTTCGCGCTCACCGCCGCCGCCATCGCGTCCGTCCCCGCGAGCACCGCGCGCCCGAACTCCAACACGGGCCGCTCCGACCAGCCCGGCGCCGCCGGGTATGCCCGGCCGGACGTACGCACCGCCGACGCGCCCGCGCGCAGCATCGGGTTGGGCCCGAAGACCGCCTGCTCGGGCACCGTGCGCGGCGAGAGCGCGCCGGCCGTCCGGGACACCTGGTCGCGCCACGAGTCCGTCGCGAGCAGCGCCAGCAACTCCACGGCCGCGGGTACGTCGCGGCACTTGGCCGACACCGCAAGAGCGGTCCCCTGCACACCCACCACCCCCGGCGCGTCGGCGGTACGCCCCGGCATCGCGAACGCGTTGAGCTGTTGCCCGAGTGCCGCGTCGGCCGCGAGCGCGGTCGGGTGCAGGGAGGCGGAGCCGACGACGGAGGCGGCCCGGCCGCGGGCGAACAGCTCGCCCACCTTGAGACCGTCCTCGGTCAAGTCCTGGGCTTCCGGGGCGTATTGCTGCAAACGGCGGAAGAACCGGACCCCGTCGATCGACCCGGGGAGGTCGAACGCGCCCCGCCACGTGTCCCCTTCGCGCAGCGCGAGCGCGCCGCCGGAACCCCACATCAGCGACGCGAGCACGTGCCACGAGCGGCCGGGCAGCCAGAGCGGTCGGAACTCGCGGTCGTCGGCGAACTGCGTACGCAACTGCTCAAGACCGTCGACCCATTGCTCGCGGGTGCTCGGGACCGCGACGCCCGCCTCGGCGAACATGCCCTGGTGGTAGAGCACCACGGGAGCCGAAGCGGTCAGCGGCATTCCCAGCAACCGGTCGCCGGCCTTGACCGCGGACTGGACCGCCGGGAGCCATGCGCCGGTGTCGAAGCGGTCCTGGTAGGGGGCGAGGTCCATGATGCGGCCCGCCGCCTGGTGGGCGGCCAACGACAAGATGTCGACCTCGAACACGTCGGGCGCGGTGTCCTGGCCGGTGCCGAGTTCGGACACGAGAGCTTGCGCGTAGCCGGACGACTCCTTCGACTCCGCCGCGAGTCGCAGGCGGCTGTCGGTCCCGCGCAACGCCTCGGCAATTTCCTGGAGCTGACCGGCCGTCACCGAGCCCTGCCGGAACCACGCGCGAAGCGGTGCCGCCGGGGCGGGCGCGGCGGGGCCGGGGACCGCGGCGGGCGGGGCCGCGACCGGCGCGGTGCGTACCGGCTTCTTGCTGCCGCCGTCGCCCCACAGCACCGCGCCGGTTGCCGCCCCCGCGAGCACCGCCGCGCCACCGGCGACCCAGGCGAGGAAGCGGCGCCGCTCGGCCTTGGCCTCCGAACGCTGCCGTGCGGCCGCGGAGTTCGCGGCTTCGGGGGCGGTCGCCGAGGCGCCGGTCTTCGACGGGGTGTCGGGGCGTGGGGCGTCCGCGGCGCGCGGGCGCGAGTTGTTCGGACCGGTCGGGCGGTCGTGGTTGCGCTCGCGGCTCCGGTCGTCGGTACGGCCGCGACCGCGCGTACGCTCCCGGTCGTCGCCCGGGCGACCGGGGTGGCCGGGCTGTCCGGCGTGACCGGCGTGACCGGCGTGACCGGCGTGACCGGTGGACGACGCGCGGCGTGTGCCGCGTGAGCCTTCGCGTGTCGCATCGTGCGGTTCGCCGCGTTGTCCGTCGCGCTGCCCGCCGTACTGTCCGCCGTGCTGTCCGTTGCGACCGCGTCGTACGGCCCCCGCGGGCTTGCCGGGGAGGTCGGTGACGCCGGGCGGTGCGGTGACCGAGGCGCGGGGCGGCAACGGCTCGTCGTCGTCCACGAGTTCGGCCTCGACGATTTCGGCGTCGAGGATCTCGTCGGCGGGCAGGGCGGTTTCGACGGTCTCGACCGTGATGACGGGCCCGTCGGGCTCGGGCCGTGCGGCCCGCCCGCGGGCTTGCCGGGACTCGGCGGACGTCGTGTTCTCGGCGGGGCCGGGGGACTTGGCGGCCTTGGCGGCGTTCTTCGGCATCGGCGAGGCGGCCTCGTGCGCCGACGATGTCTCGGCTGCTTCAACGGCTTCGGCTGCTTCAAGGACTTCTGTGGCTTCGGCACCTTCGACGGCGTCGAGGGTTTCGGCGGCCGGTTGTGACCCGGCGGTGCCCGGCTTCCCCGGCAACGGGGTGGCGGTCGGCTTGGTGAACTGCCCTGCGCCGGGTCCGCCGACCGGCCGGCGCGGCGCCGCCGATGCGGTGGACGCCGCCTCTTGCGGAGCTCCGGATCCGCCGTCGCCCGGGGGCTGGTCCGAGGAGCCGCGCTCTGCGGTACGGCCCTCCGAGCCGTCGCCTGGCCTCGCCTTGGCAGCCGCTTCCGGTGCCGCGGCCGGATCCGCGGCCGGTTTCGGAGCCGGGGCGGCACTCGTGGCCGCGGGCTCCGCCACCTTCGAGATGGCGGAGCCCCGGTCGGCGGTGAACGTACCCGCGCCCGGCCCGCCGACCACCGCCTGCCCGGCGGCTTCCGGGCCCGCCGGCTGCTGCTGTGCTCCCACCCGCCGACCGCGGGAGGGCCCGATGCGCGTGGAGGCGCCCGGGCCGCGCGGGATCGGCATCGGAAACCGCCGCTCCGGTGCGGGAGTTGCCGGTGGCGTCGCCGGTTCGGGCGTCTCGCGTACGTCGGCCGCCGCAGTGCCGGGAACCGCGCCGTCGGCGGTAGCGGCATCCGCCGCCGCGCGGGCCTCCGCGGCCGCCCTCTCGACATGCAGTGCGGCGCCCGGGCCGCCGATCATCTTCGGCTGCCGCGCCGGCGGCAGGTCGCGGTTCGGCGCGCCTGATGCGGGCGCTTCCTCGGACACCGGGCGCGCGGCGCCGCTCGGGCCCACTCCGGACGCGATGCCCGGGCTGTCGGCAGTCGTGCCATCGGTGTTCCGGTCCGCAACCGCGCCTTGTGCGACCGTCGCCGGGGCACTCGCGGACCGTGCCGACGCGTCCCGGAACGGCCGGGCTCCCGGCGGCACGCTCGGCTGCGGCGTAACTCGCGACGGAGTGCCCGGCGCGTTGCCGGGCGGATTGCCCGCCGGCGGGACTGTCGCGGCAACCGGCGTCGCGGTCACAGGCGTTGGCGGTGCGGCCGACGACCGCGCCACGACCGGCGTCACCGACTGCGTCACAGACTCCGTGATCGGCCGCATCAACGGCTGCGTCGGCGCCGCGCCGGCCGAACGGGCGGACGGGGAGGGCGGACCAGGCGGCGTACGCGGCACCATCGTCGGGCCCGTCCCCGGCGTTTCCGCCCCCGAGTGCGCCCACACCGTGGCCGCGCGCTGCGCCACCTCCGCCGCGATGCCGTGCGGCAGCCAGCCGGGGCCGTCGAGTTCGCTCGCGGTGGCCGCGTACACCTGGGCCGGAGTGGGCCGGTCCTCCGGCGCCTTCGCCAGACACGCGGCGGCCAACTCGCGCAGCCAGGACGGCAGGACGCGCAGTTCGGGGATCCCGTACAACACCCGCTCGGTGACGCCCGGCGCCGTGTCGGCGCCGAACGGGCCGGTGCCGGTGGCCGCGTGGACGATGACGCAGCCGAGCGAGAACACGTCGGCGGCCGGGCCGACCCGGCGCCCGTCGAGTTGCTCGGGCGCGCGGAAACCGGGGGAGGGCAGCACCGTGCCGACGACGACCCCGGCCTCGGTCACCGACGGGCCGTCGGGGCTGCGGGCCACCCCGAGGTCGACCACGCGGGGTCCGTCCGGTGCCAGCGACACCTGGGTGGGCCCGAGGCGTCCGTGCACGAGGCCGACGCCGTGCAGCGCCTCGAGTGCGGCGGCGAGTCCGGCCGCGAGCGTGCGGACGGTACGCGGGGGCAGCGGCCCGTACTTCGCGACCGCCTCGCCCAGTCCCGGTCCCGGCGTGTAGGAGGTGGCGAGCCACAGCACCGGTCCGTCGGTGCACGCGTCCAGCACGGGCACGGCGTAGGGGCATGCGATGCGTTCGGCCGCAGCGACGTCGTGGGCGAAGCGCGTGCGGAACGCCGGGTCGCGGGCCGGCACGGGGCGTACCGCCTTGAGTACGATCGGGCGGCCTTCAGGGGTCGCGCCGAGGAAGACCTGGGCGGTGGCGCCCTCCCCGAGCACGGCCACCAGGCGGTGGCCGCCGATCTGCCGCGGATCGTCCTTGTGCAGCGGCCGCATCGCACTCCCTCACTCGGCCCGGGCGGCGGCGCCGCACGCCGTTGCCCCACACAGGCCACCTTGTGGGAACGGTGGTCAGCACCAGGCCGAGATTTCCGCCCCACCGGACGGGGACGCAGTCTGCCAGATGTCGGGCGGCCGTTTTGGCGCATCACCAACGGGCGCCCGGTCAACGCCTGCTGACGGTCCGTCGTACGCGCCGGTAGCTCCGCTGACCGGAGCGGGCGTGTCGGGCGGCGGCCGGGAGCGGTCACGGCACGCGCACGGCGCGACACCGCAAGGGACGGATATGCCCCGCGTCACGCGCGTGACGGCGTGGCACATCCGTCCGAAATCAGCGGGCTCTAGGCAGGCCGAGGCGGTGCTCCGCGATGTTGTTGCGCTGGATCTCGCTCGTGCCGCCGTAGATGGTGGTCACCGGCGCGTCACGCGCCGCGAGGTCCACGAACCCCCAGTCCTCGCCCGCCCCGTGTGTGGGGGAGAGCAGGCCGGCCGCGCCCGCCATCTCCTGGCAGGCCTCCGCGGCGCGGTTGTACGCCTCGCTCGCGAACAGCTTCGCGACCGAACCCTCGGTGGTCGGCAGTCTGCCCTGGCTGGCGAGCAGCGCCGGGCGTACCGCGAGCAGTGCGGTGATCTCGTTGTCGACCGCGATGCGTGCCAGGCGGCGCCGCACTCCCGGATCGTCGATCAGACGGGTGCCGTCGGTCCGTTCGGCGGTGCGGGCCCAGTCGGCGAAGCGGCGCAGCAGCGTCACGCCCTGGTTCATGTTGCCGAACACGCCGCGCTCGTACGCGAGTGCGACCTTCATGACGTCCCAGCCGCCGTCGACCTCGCCGAGCCGCCACCGGTCGGGCACGTGCACGTCGGTGAAGTAGGTGATGTTCGTGCGGTCGCCGCCCATCGTGTCGACGGCCTGGAACTCGATGCCCGGCAGGTCCATCGGTAGCAGGAACATCGTGAGGCCGCGGTGCTTGGGCAGGTCCGGGTCGGTGCGCGTGAGCAGGATGACGTACCCGGCCTCGTGAACCAGCGTGGTGAACATCTTCTGCCCGTTGACCAGCCACACCGGCTCGTCGCCGGGGTGGCCGGGGATGCGCTCGGCGCGCGTCGCGGCGGCGGCCACGTCCGAGCCGGACCCGGGCTCGGAGTAGCCGAGGGCGGCGATGGCCTCGCCGCTGTGGAAGTGCGGCAGGACCTCGCTGATGTGGAAGTCGCTGCCGATCTGCTCGATGATCCCGGCCACGAGCATCGCGTTGGCGAGCCCGTAGAAGGGGGCACCGGCGAGGCCCATCTCGTCGAACAGCACGTACAGTTCGAGCGGATCGCGCCCGGTGGCCCGGCCCGCGCCCGCCATGCCCTCGGCGATGATGCCGGTGGCCGCGAGCGCGCGGTGGAACTCCCAGTCGTGGAACGTGCCGGTGCGGTGGGCGCGTTCGACCATCTCGGGGGTGAGGTGGTCGGCGATGAAGCGGCGGATCGAGGTGCGGAACTCCTCGACGGACGGCTTGGGTGCGAAGTCCATCAGTGCGCTTCCTCCGTGCTCACCGCGTCGATGGCGCCGGTGGCGTCGATCGAGTGTGCCGCGCCGCCGCCGGCCGCGCCTGGGGCGCCGACCGGGCCGAACAGCCGGTCCGCCAGCGCCAAGTACTCCTCGTCGGGATCGCCCAGCACCAGCGGCCAGCCGCGCGCCCGCCGGTAGTGGAGCTGGATGTCGTACTCCAGCGTCACGCCGTAACCCCCGTGGTAGTGCAGCGCGCGGTACGTCGTGTTGCGCGCCACGTCGGTCGCGGCCAGGAACGCCATGGACGTCAGGCGGCCCGCCTCGTCGGCGTCGCCCTCGTCGTCGGTCCACGCGGCCCTCGCGGTCAGCAGGCCGACGCCGTCCAACGGCGCGACCAGGTCCGCGAGTCCCTGCTGCACGGCCTGGAAGGCGGCGATGGGCCGGTCGAACTGACGGCGTTCCAGGGTGTAGGCGATGCCGATCTCCAGCGCTCGCGTCGCGACGCCGGTCAGTGCCGCGGCGACGCCGAGCTGCCAGTCCGTACGCATGCGCGCGTGCAGGGCGTGCGCCTCGCCGCCGCTCGCGAGGACGATGCGCTCCGCGACCGCGTCGCCGCGCAGCGGCCGGTCGGCCAACGGCGCGCACGCGTGGTTCGGGGGAGCCGTCATCGGGGCGTCCGAGCGCACCGCGACCAGGTCGTCTCCGTCGAGGCCGACGACCGCGTCCGCGACGGCGCCGCCCGGCACCAGCCGCGCCACGCCGTCCACCGCGGCATGCAGCGCGGGCACCGCGACGATGTCGCCCTCGACCGCCTCCGCGAACCACCCCGCCCCGCTGCCGGCGGCGGTACGCGCCAGTGTGCGCATCGCCGCGACGTGCTCCGCGAGCGGCACGGGGGCGAGTGCCTTGCCGGCCTCGACCATGAGCAGGACCAGGTCGACCGCGGTCGCCCCACCGCCGCCCAGCTTCTCCGGCACGCCCATGCCGGGCGCGCCCGTCTCGCGCAGCCGGGCCCACAGGGCGGGGGCGTGCCCGAGGGGCTCGGCATCGCGTACGACCGTTATGGGACAGCGGTCCGCGAAGAACCTCGCGAAGGCGTCCCGGACCGTCTTCTGGTCCTCCGTCAGTTCCAAGTCCACCTTGGCACCGTAGCGGCCGACCCCCTCGATTGACATGGTCAAACAGGCCGTGACGTGCACCGCATCCATGCGGCAAGATCTCGATCTCGTGACATTACTCGTCGGTAGGTGACCGCACCGGCTGCGGCTGACAAGATCGACGGCGCGAGTGACAATCCGGAGAAACAGCACTCATGCGGAGGCCGGATCCGGTCGGAGACCCCGACCCGGTCCGCTCGGCCCCGGTGGGTGAAGGGAGATCGGCTGTGCGTACGTTCCGCCGCGTGGCGTTGGCACTGGTGCTTCTGCTGGGGATCGGTTTGATCGTCTTCCCCTTGGCGGACGGCCTGCCCAAGAAGACCCAGGGCGTCGACAACGTCCAGGACACCTTCCGCGACGCGATGTCCAAGGAAGGGCTCAAGACCAGTCGTGAGGACCTGGTCACGATGCAGCTCATGCTGGCGCAGTTGCAGGGCGAGACCCTGCCCGCGCTCGGCGCGCGCATCGGCATGAACCCCCAGCAGACCCAGCAATTCCTCGGCGCGCGCTTCGACAAGGTCGGGGCGGGCCTGGGACAGGTCGACGAGATCATGCCCCGCTTCGACCACCTTGTTCTGGTGATGGAGCAGCAGGGGCAGAACTTCCGGGAAGCCGACGAGATTCCCACGTCGCACCTGCCGAACACGGCGGTGACCTACCTGTTCCTCATCCCCGGCATCATCCTCACGGTGGTCGGTGCCGCGGGCCTCTTCTTCTCGTTCCGCCGCCCCGGCCGCTCGGTGGTCCCGACGATCGCGCTCGGCGTGGCCGTCGCCATGGGCGCGGTCATCGTGGTGGGCACGCTGGTCACCGACCAGATCGGGAAGACGCAGTCCGCCGAGAAGATGTTCGACGCGTTCCGCCCGACCTTCACGGACGAGGGCTACAACCGGGCGCGCACCGACCTGGACGTGCTCGAGGGCATGGCCACGCAGATGCAGACCGAGGTCATCCCCTTCCTGGCCACGACCGCCGGGCAGACCCCCGAGCAGTACACCGCGGGCCTCGCGTCGCAGTACCAGGACCTGGGCAAGGGCCTCGCGCAGCTGCCGCGCATCCTGGGGCGCTTCGACGGCATGGTCGAGGACATCGGCCGCAACATCGAGAGCTTCAAGGACGCCGACAGCATCCCGACCGAGGACACGCCGGTCAGCCAGGTGCCGTGGTACCTCATGATCCCGGGCATCGGCCTCATCGTCGTCGCGGGTGCGGCACTGCTGCCGATCGGGCGCCGGGACGGCGGCACGCCGTCGGCCCCGCCGTCGTCGGGGACCCCCGCCGGCGCCTCGCCCGTCGGCTCGGCGCCGCGCGCCTGACGGAACCGTCGTACGCGGCCTTCCGCGGGCCCGTACAGCCCCTCGCACCACCGCTCCGACACCGGGCGGCCCCGCGCAACTCGCGGGGCCGCCCGGCTGCGTTTTGCGGGTTCCGCCGGACGCCCCCGAAACCGCCGGGCGCTCCCGCGGCGGCGCCTGCGCCGATCCAGGGCCGGCTTCCGCGGCGACTACGTCCGGTAGGCGCGGAGCGTTGGCCGGTCCTCGCCGGATGGACATCGCCCGGGAGGGGCCCCGGTGGCTGGTGTGACGCAGGACACGATCAACAAAACGGAAATGTCGCTCGAAATCATGCCGCTTTGCCGCGTGCACCCTTACGATGCACGTGCATCCGAGTCATGCAGCTGCATAAATCGAGACTGCACGTGCATCTGGTCTTGCACACGCCGTGAGCATCGCCATAATGAACAGGGTGCACGCGCGATCGGTAAGCGCGCGGATACGCGTCGGCGGGCCGGTTCGATTCGCGGGAGGCAAGACGGTGGTCGCAACGCCCCACCGCTGCATCGGAGCGGGCCCGGTGCGCTTACGAGAGGCGCGGGGGTCGCGCCTGGGTCGGCTGCCCGCCCGGAGGTGCGCATGACCGCCGTCAGCGCCGCGGGATTCTCCGTGGCCACCCTTTTCCGCATGGACATGCCGGGTGGGGACTCCCCGGCGTCCGAGGGCGGAGCCGTCACCGACATCGCCGTGCGGGCCCTGGGCCCGCGCCGTGATTCGGTCAAGGCGGCGCGAGATTTCGCCGCGGACACGCTGGCACGCTGGGGAGCCGCCCAGTTGTCCGACGATCTCTCGCTCGTGGTGTCCGAACTGGTCACCAACGCCTTGTGCCACGGTGTCGCAGGCGGGCCCGGCGGCGGGGACGACCCCGGCGCCGGCACCGTCGGGCACCCCGTGCAACTGGCTTTGCTGCGCAAGGGGATGCGTGTGATGTGCGCGGTCCAGGACCCCGGGGAGGGCCTTCCGGCCCCGCGGGATCCGGGCGACGGCGCCGAGACCGGGCGCGGTCTGCATATCGTCGAATGCTTCAGCAGTTCGTGGGGCTGGTTTCCGTTGACCGGTGTCGCCGGACGGACCGGGAAAGTGGTCTGGGCGATGTTCCGGATACCCGGGCAATAGCCGGGGAAATTTGACGCGAGTTAGGGAAGTACGGCAACCCGCCGTGCTTCCTGTGCGTATACGGGTGATCGCGAACGGCGTTCACTGTGCTATTTGTCATTCTTCCCTCCGGAAACTCGGCGAGTGCCTTCCGGCAATGCGCTCCGGAATGTCCGGAATTTTCCGCCCGGCTTGGGCGATTTGCTGTCCCATGATCGTTGTGAACGATTTCCGCCGCATCGTGCGCCCATTTCTTAAGCCATTCTTAGGCGCGCTCTGTAATGCTTCTTATAGGGCGTCCGGAGCTTGTGTGGCGATGTGTGGGCGTGCGCTATCATCACTTCCGTACGCTGCATTTGCATGGTCAGATGCACGTGCAGATACAAGTGGCAGGGACACGGCGAACGGTGTCGGGAACGGCGGGAGCCTCCCGTACGGTCGGCTCCGGGCGCGACGAACGGCACAGGTCGTACCACCGGGGGTGGGCAATCGTCGCCGGTTCGCCCGGCAAGAGGTCCAGGAGACATGTCATGCACGGAACGCACAACGGGATGCCGGCCGGGTCTCTGCACGGGGTTACGTGGCAGAAGAGCCGGCGCAGCAACTCGCAGGGCAACTGCGTCGAGATGGCCGCGTTGCCTGACGGGGACATAGCCGTGCGCAACTCGCGGTTCCCGGAAGGGCCCGCCCTGATCTACACCCGCGCCGAGATCGTGGCCCTCATCCTGGGCGCGAAGGACGGCGACTTCGACAACCTCATCGCCTGACCGCGCCCGACCCACCGCGTGGGCACGTGCCTGTCCGGCACGGGACCCGCGGGTCGTGGCCCCGCGCGACGGGGTGAGGGGACAACGCAGACGGGCCGCACCGGGTGACCGGCGCGGCCCGTACTGTCAGGTCTCCTTGAGGATCCTGGCGAGCAGGTCCACACTTCGGTCCGGCGGCAGGCCGTCGACGCTGAGCCGCTCCATCACCTCGGTGTACTGGTCGACGTCGTCGCGCTTGTCGAGGTACAGCGCACTCGTCAACTGCTCGAGGTAGACGACGTCCGGCAGGTCCGGCTCGGGGAAGCGCAGCAGCGTGAAGGGCCCGCCCTCCGCCGCGTGCGCGCCGAACCGGAACGGCATCACCTGAATCGTCACGTGTGGATGCGCGGCCGCGTCGATCAAATGCTGGATCTGACCGCGCATCACGTCGCGACCGCCTATCGGGCGGCGCAGCGCGGCCTCGTCGAGCACCGCCCACAGTCGGGGCGGCCGATCGCGCTCGAGGATCAGCTGACGCTGCGTACGCAGGCCCACGCGGCGCTCGATCTCGGGCGCCGCGGCGTTCGGCTGGCCGGCGACAATCACCGCTCGCGCATAGTCCGCCGTCTGCAACAGGCCCGGGACGAATTGCACTTCGTAGGTGCGGATCACCGACGCCGCTTCTTCCAGGCCGACGTACACCTGGAACCAGCTCGGCAGGATGTCGCCGTAACTGTGCCACCAGCCCGTGGCGTTCGCCTCCCGGGTAAGGTTCAGCAGAGCCTCACGCTCCGTCTCGTCCGTCACGCCGTACATCGTCAGCAGGTCCGCGACGTCGCGGTCTTTGAAGCTGACACGGCCCAGCTCCATTCGACTGATCTTCGATTCGGAGGCCCGGATCTCGTACCCCGCGTCCTCCCGCGAAATGCCTTGGGCCTCGCGGAGACGACGAAGTTGGGAGCCGAGGAGAATACGGCGAACCGTCGAGCCGCTCCCCGGCTGCGCTGTGGGCATACGTCCTACCTCCGGCAGAATGGACCAGCGCATAGTATGACAGCGCCATCTCGCGTGTCCCCGAAACGCGGGATCAACGGTTGCTTCACGCCATCTTGCTACGTACCACGATCACCGTGAAGGATCATCGACCTGACGGTGTGTCGGACCCTGGACACACGGTGTCGGATAGTGAGACCCGCGAAGGCGCCCGAAGGTTGTGCCGCATACGGCAACAGCCCCGCCAAGCCACCCCACCGCCTCACCACGATCCCCCAACCCGGGCCCGTGTACGGCGTGTCGGACCTTCGCCGTACGTTGCGGGCATGTCGTCCAGCGTTCATTCTTTCACGTATCTGCGCTCGTCCGCACTTCTGGCCGATGACGGCGCACCGCGGCTCTCTCTCGAGACCTGCGGGGGCCTGACTTCGCACGGACTCTCGCCGTTTCCGCGGTTCTTCGCCGGATTTCTCACCGCGCCCGAAGCCGCGGCCGGCGGCCTTCTCGCGGTCGCCGACGTCGCCGCGACACGCTACTACCAACCGCAGAACCGGGCTTGGCTGGATCCGGTCGTCACCGGCAACGGAGACCGGCTGCGCTTCGAGTCGTTCAGCGGCTGCGGCGGCGTGTACGCGCGCCTCGACGTCCTGCCCGACGGCATCGACGGGGAGATGCTCGGCACCGGCACGACGAACGTCGACGTGAACGCGCCGCTGCGCGAGGCACTTGCGATGGTCGGCGGCTCCGATCCGCTGCACATGGCCGTCGGTCCGGACGACGTCACCGTCACCACGTTCGACGGACCCATCGTGGAGAAGAAGGTCCCGCTGCCCGACCGCTGGCTGCGCGGCTTCGCCGAAGTACAGGTGCTGGCCTCGCGCTTCGACCTGCGCGCCGAGCTCGGCGCCGTCGAGGCGGTGCGCTTCCTGCGCTCGCTGCCCAAGAACAACCGCCAAGTGCTGTGGGTGAGGCCGACGGGCCGCACGCTGCGCGCGGCACCCGGCCCGGCCGTCGGCGCCGTGTGCCTGGCCGGCCCCGACCGGCTGCGCGCCCTCGCCCGAATCCTCAGGCACGCCAAGGCACTGCGCGTGTACGGGCCCGCCGTCGCACCGGGCAACCCTGCCGTCGCCTCCGCCTGGGAGGTCGAACTCCCGGGCATGCGGCTGACCCTGACCGTCTCGCCGGACGCCGCGCGCGGCTTCTCCGGCGAGGGCGCGGTACTTGACGCGCTGGCCACCGACCAGGCGGCCGAGGACGCCGACCTCGTGTCGGCGCTGCTCGCCTGGGAGCCGCGCGTCGAGGTCGGCGACCTGGCGCGCGACGCGGGCATCGACGCCGACCGGGTGCGGGCCGCCCTCGTACGCCTGGGGACTTCGGGGCGGATCGGCTACGACGTCGCGGAGGCGGCATACTTCCATCGCGAACTCCCCTATGACACGGGCCGTGCCGAGCGGATGAACCCGCGGCTGCGCGACGCGCACGCGCTCGTCGACGGCGGGGCCGTGGCCGTCGACGGCGAGAAGGCACAGGTGCGCAGCCGGGAGACGACGTACCAGGTGCGGATGGCGGGCGACGGCACGTGTACGTGCGAGTGGTGGGCCAAGCACCGTGGAGGGCGCGGTCCCTGCAAGCACGTGCTGGCGACGCAGATCGTCGCCCGGCGGGCCGCATCGGGCGCGGACGGCTCGGGGACAACCGCCGGCACGGCCGCCACGGCGAACGCGGCGGTGAACACGGCGCAGAGCACGGCGGCGAACACGGGGGCCACGACGACGGGAACGGAGACAAGCCGGTGACGGTGCCTACCTGGCCGTACATATTGCTCACCGCCAGGCGCAAGGGCGGACGCCAGGAACTCCCGGCGCTCTTCGCGGGACTGACCGAGGCCGAGCGGCGCGGCGTGGTCCCGGAACTGAAGGACGCCCTCAAGACCCGGGGCGGGAGGTGGGGCGACGAATCGGTCGTCGCACCGCTGCGGATCGCCGGTGCCGCGTGCATCGGCGGAGCGGCCTCGGTCAGCCAGTGGCTGGCGAGGCGCGACCTTCAAGGGGACTGGAAGGCCTCGGCGAACGAGCAGGTCGTCGCCGTCCTGATGGAGCGTCAGCCGGGCTGGATCCCGGACATCGCCGAGCGCCTGGCCGCGCGACTCGGGGACGACTTGTGGGTGAGCGACTGGGACCTGGTCGACCGGCTCGTGCGGGCCTGCGGTGCCGAGCCGCCGACCGCGGAGCGGTACACGACCGGCTGGTTCGCCGACCACACCCGGCAGCCGCACCGCCGTCAACAGCCCCTGCCGGAGTCGTTGCGCGCCGATCCGCTGGCTCCCGTCATGCTGCTGCGGCTGTTCGACGTCGAGCAGATCGGTCGCCGCATGGAGGGCGAGGACCGCTGGCGGGACCAGGAACCCGCGCGGACCTGGACACACGCCTTCCGGGCGCTGACCGACTCGGGCTTCGTCGACCGCGACGCCGTCCTCGACGCCTGCCTGTCCCGCTTCCTGCGCGGCGTCCAGCCGCCGGACGCCCGGGGCTTCGCCCTCCTCTACGAAGCGCTGGAGCCCACCGAGGACGAGAAGGCCGCGCGCGTCACCACCTATCTGCGGCTCCTGCCCGACGGACCGCCGGCTGCCGCCGCGATCGCCCAGGCCGCGCTGCGCGCCCTCGACGAGGCCGGGCGTCTCACCGGCGACCAGGTGGTCGAAGCCACCCGTGCGGTGATGTTCCGGCCCGAGAAGAAGTTCGTGCGGGCCCAGTTCACCTGGGTCGACAAGGCCGTACGCCGGCACCCCGACCACGCCGGCGACCTCCTGACCGCCGCGGCGACCGTCTTCACCCAGGACGCCTCCGACCTCCACGACCGCGCGCTCAAGTCCGTCGCCAAGTTCCTGCCGAAGCTGACCGAGCAGCAGGCCCTCGCGGTACGCGCCGAACTGCGGGCGTCCCTCGACTTCCTCGTCGAGCCGAGCCTCGGCGCGGCCGCCGCGCTGCTGGGCGAAGAGGCCGCACCCACGGCACCCGCCCCCGAGATGCCGCCGTTCACACCGCGCGAACTCCCGCCGCCGATCGGCTCCGTCGACGAACTCGCGGAAGAGCTCAACGCCTACCTCGCCACCACCCGCAACATGTGGTCGAGCAGGGCCGAGGCCACCGACCCGATCGCCGTCGAGCGCCTCGTCGAAGCCCTGCTCCGCGAATCGGCGCGCGACCGGCAGGCGCTGGCCGACGGCCTGCGCCCGATGGTGGAACGGGCCTTGGACGCCGGGCGGATGACGTGGTTCGGCACCGACGTGACCAACGCGTACACCGCCGTCGCCGCCATGGCCACCGCGACCATTGGAAAGTCCGGGCAACAGGGCTGGTTCCGCAGCCTGTTCGGCAAGGGCGAGGGCGTCGGCGCCAAGCGCGGCGCGGGGGTTCCGGGGCCGCAGCACGTGTTGGTGACCCGCCTGCACGAGGTCGCGCAGCGCCTTCGCGTCCCGGTTGCCGGGCCATACCTCGCCAAGCCGGTGACGGCGTCGGGCTACGTCGACCCGGCGGAATTCGTGCGCGGCCTGGAGGAGTGGGAGGCCGCCGGACGTACGCCGTGGGCCTGCGACCTCGAACAGGCCCTGCTGCGCCTGCCGCGCGAGATCGACGCCGACACCGTGGCGCGGGCCGGGAAACTGGCCTCACCCGCAGGCGAGTGGGCCGCCCAGGTGATGGCCGCCGGCGGCATGCCGGCACCTGCGGTGACGCAGTGGGAGGGGACCCGCAAGCAGGACACGCACTGGTGGCAGACGCGGGATGGCGCCGAGATCGTCCACCATCACCTCTTGGCCGCCGTCGGACCCACGCCCGGGGCCTTTGCCGACGGCAACCTCGCGCCGCACCTGTGCGACGTGCCCGAGGGAGACGGCCGGTGGAAGGACGTCAACGGCTACGAGAGCCACCTCGACATGCCGTGCTGGGCCCTTGTCGCCCCCGCCCACCGCGACCTGATCGCCGCGCACGCCGCGGTCCCGCTCATCGTCACCGCCGACGACCACCGCGGCCACACCGAGATCCTGCCCCTGCTCGCCGAGGCAGACGGAACTCCTGGGCCGGGTATGGCACTTGCCGTGGCCTATGGGCTGGGCGCCCGGCATCCGGAGGACCGCACCCGGGCGGCGGACGCGTACCTCACCCTCGCCGCCCGCCCCGATGCGCCGTGGGACGCTTCGGCAACGGGCGGCGTACTCGCGCGACTTGTCGCGATGGACCGGGTCAAGACGACCCGCGTTGTCGACTCGCTCAAGCAGGTCGCGAGCGCCGGTGCGTACGCCGCCACCTGGGACCTCATGACCGGCTTCCTGCCGCCGCTGCTCGCCGCCGAACGCCGTCCGGCGGGCCTCGGCGAGATCCTCGCGATCGCCGCCGAGTCCGCGGCGCGCAGCGGTGCCCGCGGCCTCCTGCCGGGCCTGGAGCCCTTCGTCACCGCGAAGGGCACCTCGCGGATCACGGTCGAGGGGAGGCGCCTGCACACCGTCCTGAGCACCGCGTAACGACCGCTTGAGGACTGTGTGAGCAGGTGTGAGCGTCTGTACGAGGGCTGTACGGCGGCTGGGCGGCGCCCGGTCGCCGCTCAGCCCAGGACGCGGGCGAAGGTCAGGCCGTCGGCGACCGGCAGGATGACGGCCTCGACGCGCGGGTCGGCGCGTACGTGCTCGTTGAACCGGTGCACGGCCTCGGCGGCTCCGCCGGGGGCGGGGCTGACGACGTCGCCGCTGTAGAGCACGTTGTCGGCGAGGACGAGGGCTCCCGGGGTCATGCGGGGGATGAGCGCCTCCCAGTACTCGACGTACCCGTCCTTGTTGGCGTCGACGAAGGCCATGTCGATGTGCGGGGACGTCGGAAGCGAGTTCAGGGTGTCGAGCGCCGGGGCGATGCGCAGTTCCACGCGGTCGGTGACCCCCGCCTTGAGCCACGCCTCGCGCGCGACCGCGGTCCACTCCTCCGACACGTCGCAGCACAGCAGCCGCCCGCCCTCGGGGAGGCCGCGCGCGATGGCGAGCGCGGAGTAGCCGGTGAACGTGCCGACCTCGACCGCGAAGCGCGGGGCCACCAGCTTCGTCAGGAGCGTCAGGAAGGTCCCCTGCTCGGGCGGGATCTGCATACCCGCCCGGTTGCCGAGCGACGTCCGGGTGCGCTCGATCAGCTCCTCCTGGACCGCGTCCGGAGGAGTCGAGTGGTCGAGGATGTACGTGTACAGCGCCTCGGTGATCTGGACGTTCTTCGAGAGCGACATAGTCTTCCTTCCGGGACGCCGGGTCCGGCCGACCTGATGATCGATCCTGTCAGAATCGGCGGGCCCGGGAGACGAGAGAAGGGTGCGACGCGTGACCGAAGCGAACGAGCCGTGGCGGCAGCGGCCGGAGGAGCCGGACACCGACGAGGCCGCCATGCAGGAGCTGGCGACCCGCGTGTTCGCCGCCGCACGGGGCGGGGACGCCGAGATGCTGGCGAGCTACGTCGACGCCGGGCTGCCGGTCGACCTGGCCAACGACGCAGGCGACACGCTGCTCATGCTGTCCGCGTACCACGGGCATCTTGCCGCCGTTCAGGTGCTGCTCAAGCGGGGCGCGGACGCCAACCGGGCGAACGACCGGGGCCAGACGCCGCTGGCGGGCGCGGTGTTCAAGAACGAGCCGGAGATCGCCGGGGCGCTCCTGGCGTCGGGCGCCGACCCGAACGCGGGCACGCCGTCGGCCGCCGACACGGCCCGGATGTTCGGCAAAGAGGACATGCTTTTCCCTCCCGCCGGGTAGTAACGCTGACGCCGAGGAGGCGGAGGCGGTGCGATGGGCGGCGGGGAGTCGGGCACATGGGACGCCCTCGCGCGCTTCGAGTTCGGGGCCGGCCTCCTCCACGTACGGTCCGATCTCCCCAGCGCCACGGACGGTTCGTTCACTCCGTGGAGTGACCGCTACCACGGTCTGGTGCTGCGGGTCCCGGGTGTGCGGCGGGTACGCCGGTTCGAGCTCGTCGGTGCGTTCGCATCCGGCGAGCCCGGTGTCTCCGGCGCGTCGGGCGCGTCCCGCGCGTCCGCCTTGTCGGACGTACCGACGGCCGACGACGACGCTGCGGATCTGCCCGAGCCGGCCCGGTTCCTGACGCTGTACGACCTCAAGCACCCCGACGTCTTGGACACCCCGGAGTTCCAGGGCCTGACCGCGATAGGCAGCACCGCGCCCCTGGAACTGACGGCCGAACTCGACGGGATCCGGCTGGTGTGCCGCGAACGCCGCCGCTGGCCGGCGGTGTCCGTCGCCCGCTTGTTCCCGGCGGGGGAGAAGCTGCTGCACCTGGCGGTGCGGGGCGACGACCGGGCGGTGGCGCGGTGGCTGGACTCCGATGCGGTGCCCGCGCTGCTGCCCTCGGTCGGCGCGGTCGGGGTGCGGTGGTTCGACGCCGGTGCCGGGCGCCACGTGGTCCTGTGCGAACTCCAGGGCCCCATCTGGCCGTTGCCCCCGACGGTCACGCACGACCTCGGCCCGGCGGTGTGGAGTGCCTACCGCCAGGACTACGTGCGCGACGCGCCGGGGGAGTGACGGCCGGGCGCGGTCTCGCGGGCCCGGCGTACAGCTGCGTCAGTCGGCCACCCGCGTCACGTCGAACCCGGCCGCCTCCAGGCCCGGGAGCACCTTGGCCGCGTCGCCCTCGACCACGACCGTGAGTGCGTCCGGGCGCAGGTACGTCGCCGCGGCACGGGTCGCCTCCGCGGGCTCGGCCGCCACGATCTCGGCGTACTGCCGCGTGACATGGTCGTCCGGGAGCCCGTGCACGACCGCTTCGCGCACCCGGCCTCCGATGCCGCGCGGCGTCTGGAGGCGGATCGGCACGCTCCCCAGTACGTGGGTCTTGGTGGTGCCGAACTCCTCCTCGGTCACCCCGTGTTCGTGCATGCGCCGGACCTCGGTGAGCGCGTCGGCGACGGCGTCCGCGGTGACCTCGGTGTGCACCGAGGCGGCCACCGTGAAGGTGCCCACCCGGCGGCCGTGCGCGAAGGATGCGCCGGCGCCGTACGTGTAGCCCTTGACCTCGCGCAGCTGGTGGTTGAGCCGCGACGTGAACGAGCCGCCCAGCACCTCCGCGAACAGGTCGATGGCGACGAGGTCGGGGGTGGACCGGGGCGGTGCCGTGTGGCCCATGCGCAGCACGGACTGCACCGCGCCGGGGCGGTCCACGAGCAGCACCCGTACGCCCGCCGGGTCTTGCGGGCCGGGCGAGTCGTCCGCCCGGCCGTCGGGCCCGGAGGCGCCGTCGAACACCGCGCGGCCGAGCCCCGCCAGGTCCACCGCGTCGAGGTCGGCGGCCACCACGAGGGTCCCGGCGGAGGTCATGCGCCGGGCGTGGAAGTCGCGGATGTGCTCCGCCGTCACCCCCGCGTTGCTGGTCGGCGTGCCGTCGAGCAGGCTGCCGTAGCGGCTGTCCGGACCGAACAGCGCCCGCCGGTACGTCTCCAGCGCCCGCGTTCCGGGCTGCGCCCACTGGTGCTTGAGGGAGCTTGCGATGTCGGCGAGGAACCGCTCGACGTCCTGGTCGGTGAACGCGGGGCGGCGTACGGCCTCGGCGAGCAGGTCGACGCCGTCCGCGAGCCGGGCGACCGGGACGTCGACGCCGATGCTCTGCGTCTCCCACTCGTGACCCCAGGTCCAGCGGGCGCCCATGCCCTCGACGGCGAGGGCGAACTCGTCGGCCGAATAGTTCTCGGTGCCTTCGTCGAGCAGGCCGCCGGTCGCCCGGGAGAGCCCTTCCAGGCCCGGAGGTTCGTGCAGCGCGCCGGCCTCCAGGACGAGGCCCGCCCATGCCATCGCACGGCCGGGCAGGTGCGCGGCGACGATCTCGCCGCCCGCCACGCGCACGCGCCGCACCTCGGGAAAGGTGTACGGGCGCGGCCCGGCGCCGAACGGGCGCTCGGCGACCAGCAGCTCGGCGGACGAAGTCCCGTCCGCAGCGGCGTCGGTGGCCCGGTCGCCCGCGGGGGTGGTGGTGCTCACGCTGCGTCCTCCTCGTCGGCGGCCGAGGTGCCGCGCGCGGTGTCGCCGGTCCCGTCGACGGCGTCGTCGGCACCCGTGTCGGCATCGGCATCGGTATCGGCGTCGGTGGCCTCGGGTTCGCCCGCGGTCTTCGCCTGCGGCAGGTAGCTGAGCACGATGCGGTTGTCGGGGCGGAAGGTGTCGGCGGCGACGCGCAGCACGTCCTCGGCGGTCACCGCGTCGAGCAGGGCGACGCGGTCCCGGATGCTCGCGGCGTCGCCGAAGCGCGTCGCGTACTGTCCCAGCGCGTCGGCGCGGCCGTTGACGGTGGCGAGTTCGCGCAGCCAGTCGCCGGTGAGCATGGCGCGGGCGCGCTCCAGTTCGGCCGCCGTGACGCCGCCGCGCGCGGCTTCGTCGCAGATCTCCGCGTACGCCGCGACGACCGCCTCCGGCTCGATCCCCTCGCGCGGCGCGCACGCGCCCATGATCATGGAGGCGTGGTGCATGAGCCCCCAGGAGGCCATGAACCCGCTTTCCGACTGGGCGAGTCGACGGTCCGTCACGAGCCCGCGGTACAGCCGCGACCCGCGTCCCCGGCCGAGCACGGTGGCCAGGATCTCGGCCGCGGCGGAGTCCGGCGAGCCCCAGGCGGGGCCGCGGTGGCACAGGAACACCCGGGGCAGCGGCACGTCTTCGACGAGCGTCACCGCGCGGCCCGCCCCGAACCGACGCGGCAGCTCGGCGGCTTCGGGGGCCGGGAAGGTCCCGCGCGGCCGCAGGCGTCCGAAGTAGCGCTCCGCGAGGGCGACCACGTTGTCGGGGTCGACGTCGCCCACCACGGTGAGCACGGCGTTGTCCGGCGCGTAGTAGGTGGCGTGGAACTCGGTGAAGTCGGCGAGGGTCGCGCTGTCCAGCTCGGCCATCGAGCCGATCGTCGAGTGCGCGTACGGATGGCCCTCGGGGTAGGCGAGTTCGACCATCACCTCGCTCCACCGGCCGTACGGCACGTTGTCGTAGCGCTGGCGCCGCTCGTTCTTGACCACGTCGCGCTGGTTGTCCAGCGTCTCCTGGGTGAGCGCGAGCGAGCCCATGCGGTCCGCCTCGAGCCACAGCGCGAGTTCGAGCTGCCCGGAGGGCACGGTCTGGTAGTAGTTCGTGCGGTCGGGGCTGGTGGACGCGTTGATCGCGTCGCCGCCGCAGGACTGCACGAACGCGAAGTGCTCGCCCTTCGCGACATGGGCGGAGCCCTCGAACATCAGGTGCTCGAAGAGGTGCGCGAAGCCGTGCCTGCCGGGTGGTTCATGGCGTGCGCCGACGTCGTACCAGAGGTTGACGGCGGCCAGTGGGACGGACGGGTCCGGGCTGACCACCACACGCAGGCCGTTACCGAGCGTGGTCTGGTGGATCGGCCACGGGAACGGGTTCCCCGGGGATGTCGCGGGGGGATTCGCGGGCAAGACACGTCCCTTCCGGGACGCCCGGGGAACGCGCAACGCGCCCCGTACCGGCGACCCACCTTGAGTCCAGTGAGACATGACGAATGGTCAAGTATCACAGGTCAGGCGGGCGTCCGGTGCGGGGCGCGTGGATGCTCACGCCAGGCGAAGGCTCAGGCGAAGAGCGCCTTGAACTTGCCGAGGGACTCGACCAGGGCCTCCTGGGTGGCCTTGGTGACCTTGCCGGCCATCATCGAGACCGCGCCGCCCTTGACCTCGGAGTCGATCTTGAAGAGCGTGCCGTCGCCGGCGGCCTCGACGATGAACGACTCGACCATGCTGACGCCCATCGGGCCCTTGCCGTCGAGGTCGATGCGGACGCCCGGCTCGACGTTCTTGATCGTCCACTTGATGTCCGCCGGGAAGCCCATGAGCTTCATCTTCTCGTCGTACTCGACGCCGGCCTCGAGCTTCTCCGGGCCTCCGCCGGGGAACTCGACGTGGGGGACCATCCACTGGGGGAAGTTGCCGAAGTTGGCGAGCTTCTCCCAGACCGCCTCGGGCGCGGCGGCGATCTCGATCTGCTCGTTGATGACAGGCATGCGCATGGTCCTTCTGCTCGGCACGGGGGCGGGCGGACCGCCACGTGCGGTTATCGCAGTTCGCGGGTGAAGCTGGGAGCCTGGCCGCGTTGTGTGCGTGTACCAGCGCGCACGATTGCCGCCGCAGGTTCCGGGTGCCGTGAAGCTATCGCCGATATTTGGCACAGTCAATGGTGTCTGCGTCCACCACCCAACGGAACGTGACGGCGTCGTCGGGGGTTCCCGCGGCCGGTCGCGCAGGGTGTCACTCCGCCGGCGTGCGGTCCTTGCGGTGCAGGTGGGGCGGCAGAACGGACCCCTCCGGATCGCCGGGTCCCGACGACACCCTGACCTGCCCGGGGCCCACGCGCTCACCGCAGTCCTCGCACACCATCACGGCGGTCATGGTGTGCCCGCAGGACTTGTGCACGAGGGCCAGCGGGGGCCCGTCGGGAGCGGCCCACTCGTCGCCCCACTGTCGCATCGCGGTCAGCACCGGCCACAGGGCGCGGCCCTTGTCGGTGAGGCGGTAGTCGTACCGCACCGGATTGTCCTGGTACGCCTGGCGCGCCAACACCCCGTGTCCGACGAGGTGTTCGAGGCGCTGTGCGAGCACATTGCGCGAGATGCCCAGGCGCGCGTGGAAGTCGTCGAAGCGCGTGACGCCGAGGAAGGCATCGCGCACCACGAGCATGCTCCACCACTCCCCGGCCACCTCCAAGAACTGGGCGACCGAGCACGGCATGTCTTCGAAGCTCTTGCGGCGCATGGACCCAGCGTAGTGGGTTGCGTGAAAGGACTCACTGTCTCTACGGTGAGTTGCGTCATGGAACTCACCGGGCGGTACGCACCGGCGGCACGAAGCGCCGGGCGCCGGGCGGCAGGCAGGCAAGCAAGAGCCGGCACGCAGCACGCAGCACGCAGCACGCGCCACTCGGCAAGCGGCAGGCGCGTGACCGGCAAGTAGCAGGCAAGGGGAGCCGATGTCCGAATCCGTGCCCCGCGACCCCTCCCGGGGCCGCGGGCTGGTCGCCGCCGTGGTCTGTGCCGGTGTCGTCCTGGTCAACGTCGACCTGTTCATCGTCAACGTGGCCGTCCCGTCGATCGCCGAGACCTGGCCGGGTGCCGACCTCGCCGACCTCTCGTGGGTGCTCAACGGCTACGCGGTCGTGTTCGCGGCGTTGCTCGTGCCCGCGGGCCGCCTCGCCGACCGCAGCGGACACCGCACCGTTTTCCTGCGCGGCACCGCGGTCTTCACCCTCGCGTCGGTGCTCTGCGCCGCCGCTCCCGGTGTCGGGTGGCTCGTCGGCGCCCGGCTGCTGCAGGCCGCCGGCGCCGCGCTGCTCATGCCGTCCTCGCTCGGTCTGCTGCTCACCTCGTACCCGCCCGAGCGGCGTGCCGCGGTGGTGCGCGTGTGGACCGCGGTCGGCGGAGTCGCGGCCGCCGTCGGCCCGGTGCTCGGCGGCCTGCTCGCCGAGCCCGGGTGGCGCTGGGTGTTCCTGGTCAACGTGCCCATCGGCATCGCCGCGGTCGTCGTCGGGGCGCGCGTCCTGCCCGCTGGGCCGCCGGTCGGCGAGCGGGGCCCGCTGCCCGACCTGCTCGGCTCGGCCCTGGTGACGGTCGGCATCGGGGCGCTGGCCCTGGGGCTGGTGAAGGCCGACGAGTGGGGTTGGGCGTCACCGCGGGCGCTCGCGGCGTGGGCCGTTTTCGCGGTGCTGGCAGCGTGGTTCGTGGTGCGCACGGCCCGGCACCCCCGCCCGGTCGTGGAACCCGCACTGGTGCGCGTACGGGCGTTCGGCGTCGCGGGCGTCGCGTCGGTGCTGTTCGGCCTGGCGTTCGCGGGCATGCTGCTCGGCATCACCCTGTGGGCGCAAGGCGTTTGGGGGTGGTCGGCGCTGCGCACCGGGCTTGCGATCACGCCCGGACCGCTGCTCGTGCCGCCGACCGCGATCCTGGCCGGCAAGTGGGCGGCCCGCACCGGACCGGGACTGCTCGCCTCGGTCGGCGGCGCGCTCTTCGCGGGCGGAACGCTGTGGTGGGCGGCAACCCTGGAGGCGGACAGCGCGTACGCGGCCTCGATGCTGCCCGGCATGATGCTCACCGGCCTCGGCGTCGGCCTCATGCTGCCCACGCTCGTCGCGGCGGCGGTCACCGCGCTGCCCCAGGAGCACGCGGCGACCGGCTCGGGTGTGGTGACGATGCTGCGCCAACTCGGTTCGGTGCTCGGGGTGTCGCTCGCGGTGGTGGTGCTCGGCAGCCCGATGGCCGGGGACGGGGCGGCGGACGATTTCGACCGGCTCTGGTATCTGCTGGCGGGCGCGTCGCTGGGCGCCTCCGCCGTGTCGGTTCTGCTCGCCGGGCGGCGGAGGGGCGCGGCACCGGGCGGTCCGGCGGCGTACCGTGCCGGTGAGACGACGACGGCGGTCGCGGAGACAGCCGATCGGGCGTGAGGCCGGCCGGTGTGCGCGACCGACGGGGCATGAGAAGCCGGGCGCGAGAAGCTGAGCGCGAGAAGCTGGGCGCGAGAAGCCGGGCGCGCGGTGCTGGGCGTCGAGACAGGAAGGGCGACATGACACGCGACACGACAGCCGGAGCGGACGGCGGGTCCTACGAGAACCACCCGGCGCGACGCCTGTGGGCGGGCATCGAACCCATCCACGCACTGGTCTACTTCGCGCCCGAGGTGGGCGACGCGGCCACGAAGGCGGGCCTCAAGGGCTGGTTCATGGGCTACTTCGCGGGCCGTGCGGCCCCGTTGGGCGCCATCGGCCCCGAGGCGGTCGGTGCGATGTTCTTCGGCTTCGCCCCGGACAAGGTGGCCCGCGCGCTGCCCGACGCGTGGTCCTTCGCCTCGCCGCGCGAGGTCCTGGACTCCCGCCTCGACGCCGTCGACCGCGCGCTGGCCCGCGCCCTGCCGGCCGACGCGGACCTGACCCGCCTCGCGACGCTGCTCGAACACGCCGCGGGATCCTGCGACTTCGGGGCGCGGCCGCTGGCGGCGGCGTGGTCGGGCGTACGCCTGCCCGAGGACGCCCACCCTCGCCTGCGCGTCTGGCTCGCCGCCACCGTGCTGCGCGAACACCGGGGCGACGGCCATGTGTTCACGGCCGTCGACCACGGATTGGACGGCCTCCAGGCGTCCGTCACCCACGCCGCCGCCGGACTGGCGCCGGGGGAGCGGCTGCTGGTGTCCCGGGGCTGGACCGAGAAGCAGTGGGAGCGGGCACTCGTCGAGCTCATCGGGCGCGGCGTTCTGGACACCGAGGGCAACCTCACGGAAGCAGGGGTGGCGCTGCGCGCCTCGGTCGAGCAGTCCACGAACCGCCTCGCCTCGGCGCCGATCCGGGCGCTCGGCGAGTACGCCGCCGAGGAGGCGATCGCGCTGGCCACGCCACTGGCCCGGCATCTGATCGACACCGAGGCGGTGCCGGTGCCCAATCCGATCGGCGTGACGCGTCCCTGAGCGGCGCGTCCGCCGCCGGGGCGGGCGGCCGTCCCCAGCCCGGAAGGCCTGTGGACAACCCGCCGTGCGTGTCCGGGTGACGGACTAGCCTCAAGCGTCATGACAGCAGGTACGCAGGCCGCCTCGCCCGGCGTGCCGGGCGGCCCCCGAGCGGGGGCCACGCCCGGGGGCGGCGCGCCCGGGGGCCCCGGGCAGGGGTCGCCCGCGCGCCTGGAAGCGGTGCTCGAGCGCATCACCTACCAGAACGACGAGAACGGCTGGACGGTCGGGCGCGTAGACACCGGGCGCGGCGCCGGCGTCGGCGAACTGCTCACCGTCGTCGGCCCGCTGCTGGGCGCGCAGCCCGGCGAGTCGCTGCGCATGTGGGGGCGATGGGGGAGCCACCCGCAGTACGGCAAGCAGTTCCTCGTGGACGCGTACGAGACCGTGCTTCCCGCGACCGTCCAGGGCATTCGCCGCTATCTCGGCTCCGGGCTCATCAAGGGCATCGGCCCGAAGATGGCCGACCGCATCGTCGAGCACTTCGGCGTGGACGCGCTCGACGTCATCGAGGAGGACGTCCAGCGCCTCATCGAGGTGCCCGGCCTCGGCCCCAAGCGCCGCGACCTCATCGCCGCCGCATGGGTCGAGCAGAAGGCCATCAAGGAGGTCATGGTCTTCCTGCAGGGCATCGGCATCTCGACGTCGCCCGCGGTGCGCATCTGGAAGGAGTACGCCGAGCGGTCGATCGAGATAGTCCGCACCGAGCCCTACCGCCTCGCGTCCGACGTGTGGGGGATCGGCTTCAAGACCGCAGACGCCATCGCCCGGGCCGTCGGCATACCGCACGACTCACCGCAACGCGTGAAGGCCGGACTGCAGTTCACGCTCTCGGAAGGGGCCGACAACGGCCACTGCTACCTCCCGCAGGACGAACTGGTCGACGACGCCGTCAAGATCCTCGACGTCGCGGCCGACCTCGTACGCGGCTGCCTCGACGAACTCGTGGCCGAGGAGGGCGTCGTGCGCGAGGAGATGCCGGGGCCGGTCACGCCGTCCGGATCCCAGGGCGACCCGGTCGAGGCCGTCTACCTCGTGCCGTTCCACCGCGCGGAGCTCTCGCTCGCATCGCGTCTGCGCGGTCTCCTCGGCGCCCGCGACGACCGGCTCGCGGCGTTCGCCACCGTCGACTGGGACAAGGCGCTGGCCTGGCTGCGCGGCCTGACCGGCACCGAACTGGCCCCCGAGCAGGAAGCCGCGGTACGCCTCGCGCTGACCGAGAAGGTCGCCGTGCTCACCGGCGGGCCCGGCTGCGGCAAGAGCTTCACCGTGCGTTCCGTCGTCGAACTGGCCCGCGCCCGCAAGGCCAAGGTCGTGCTCGCCGCCCCGACCGGGCGCGCCGCCAAGCGGCTGGCGGAGCTGACGGGGTGTGAGGCGGCCACCGTGCACCGGCTGTTGGAGCTGCGGCCGGGGGGAGACGCGGCGTACGACCAGGACCGCCCGCTGGACGCGGATCTCGTCGTCGTCGACGAGGCGTCGATGCTCGACCTCCTTCTCGCGAACCGCCTGGTCAAGGCCGTGCCGCCGGGCGCACACCTGCTGTTCGTCGGCGACGTCGACCAGCTCCCGAGCGTCGGCGCCGGCGAGGTGCTGCGCGACATGCTGGCCGCCGCGCCGCTGCCGCGCGTACGCCTGACCCGGATCTTCCGGCAGGCGCAGCAGTCCGGCGTGGTGACCAACGCCCACCGCATCAACGCCGGACGCCCGCCGGTCACCGACGGCCTCGCCGACTTCTTCCTGTTCCCGGTGGAGGAGGCCGAGGAAGCCGCGACGCTGACCGTCGACGTCGTCGCACGTCGCATCCCGGGGAAGTTCGGCCTCGATCCGCGCCGCGACGTCCAGGTGCTCGCCCCGATGCACCGCGGCCCGGCGGGAGCGGGCGCGCTGAACCTGCTCCTGCAGGAGGCCCTGACACCGTCGCGTCCCGGCCTCCTCGAAAAGCGCTTCGGCGGACGCACCTTCCGCGTCGGTGACAAGGTCACCCAGATCCGCAACAACTACGAGAAGGGCGAGTCCGGCGTCTTCAACGGCACCGGCGGAGTCGTCACCGGCATCAACCCGGACGACCAGAAGCTGACGGTGCGCACCGAGGAGGACGAGGAAGTCCCCTACGACTTCGCCGAACTCGACGAACTGGCGCACGCGTACGCGGTGACCATCCACCGCTCCCAGGGCAGCGAGTACCCGGCCGTCGTGATCCCGGTGACCACCAGCGCCTGGATGATGCTGCAGCGCAACCTGCTCTACACCGCGGTCACCCGCGCCAAGAAACTGGTGGTCCTGGTGGGTTCACGCCGAGCCCTGGGCCAAGCCGTCCGCACGGTCTCCGCCGGCAAACGCTGGACCGGCCTCGACCACCGCCTGGGTGGTGTGTGATGCGTGGGGCGGTCGGCTAGAACGCTTTTGCCAGGTCGTCGGCCAGGGTGTGCAGGTGGTCGAGGGTCGCGGCGAGCCGGTGGGGCTGGTGCCGGGCTTTGAAGGGGGCGATGAAGAAGGCCGCCGGGGCGGCGCACCAGGCCAGGACGGCGGGGCCGGCGACGCGTACGGCGGCTGCGCGGATGCGCGCGGCGACGTCGGGGTGGTAGCCCTCGACGTACGCCTCCCGCAGCAGCGCCGCGTAGTCGAGGACTCTCGTGCCGCTGCCGAGTTCGTCGATGTCGATCACCGCGGACACGGTGCCGTCGGCGCGCAGGAGGATGTTGACGCTGTTGAAGTCCCCGTGCACGAGGTCTCCGCCGGGCAGCGGCGTGGGCCCGGCCGCGGCGAGGAGCCGGTCGTAGCGGTCGAGCAGGGCGGTGCCCGGTTCCCCGAGCGCCGCCACGGCACGCCGGAGGCTGCCGGGCCCCTCGCCCGTCGACGATGCCGATGCCTCGGCGGACCTGTCGCGGGAGGGGAGCGGGTCGAGCCCGGCGTGCAGTTCCAGTGTGTCCAGGAGCGGGCGGATCGTGTCCGGTGTCAACGGGGTCGAGGCGTTGCCGTACGCGAACTCCTGCACGTGGTAGGTGAGCCCGCCGCCCGGATCGCCGGTGGCGAGCCACCGCGGCGTGGGATAGCCGGCGCCGCGCACGCGTTCGACGGCCCGCGCGACGTCGCCGATCGGCATGCGGGGGTCGGCGCGGCGCAGCTTCAGGACGGCGCGTCGCCCGCCGGGTTCGGCGAGGTTCCACGCGCCGCCCTGGAGCCCGTCCGCGAACCGTTCGCCGAGCCCGAACCGCAGCCCCCACACGCGGTTCGCGTCGCTGACGGCGTGCGCGGCGGCTTGCGGGTCCTTGATGTCGTACACAGTCCTCCTCGTTCGCGATCACGCGTCCGACCGGCGGGTATTGCGCGGAATGGGATTCACGGCCGGGCCCGGGCGGCCACGCCGCCGGAACGGCGTCCGCGCCCGGCGGCCGAGGCGTTCGGAGCGGCGGAGGCGTGCGAGGCGCCGGTCATCGGCGCCGGTGGCCCTCGCCGGTCAGGTTACTTCGCGGCGGGACGTGCGGTAGAGGCCCGCGACGAAGAGGGCCACGCCGAACACGGCGGTGTTGCACAGTACCCGCGCCCACTCCGTACCCGAGATGCCGCCGCGTTCGCTGAGCGGTGACATCGCCTGGCCGGGGTTGACCCACTCCATCGTGTCCGCCGTCGCGGCGACCGTGCCGCCGAGGATGCCCAGGACGAGCGGCAACCCGTAGAACGTCAGCACCGACAGCATGGGGCTCGACAGCAGCATGCCGAAGGCGATGCCCGACGCGACCGCGATGACGCAGTCCAGCAGGCGGGTCGCGACGAGATCCGCGGGGATGCCCCACCCGCCCTCGGCGTTGTCGGTGGCGATGGCCAGCGCCTGTCCGCCGTACGTCACGACCGCGCTCAGCGCGATGCCCGCGACCGAAATGATCACGCCGGCCGCGAACTTGGCGAACACGACGCGATGCCGCTTCGGGACGAGCGCGAACGTCGACAGGCCGCTGCGTTGCGACCACTCGGCGGTCACCGACAGGATGCCGATCACCGGCAGCAGCACCGACAGGCCCAGCTGCGAGGCGAGGAACAGCTCCGGCACCTCGCGGTCGCCGTCCGCGCCCGCGAAGACGATGAGGCACACCATCGCGATCATCGCGAGGACGATCACCGCCAGCACCCAGCGTCCGGACCGGGTGTCCGTCATCTTGCGCAACTCGACCTTGGTCAACATCCACTGCGTGGGCGCGGCCGGGGCCGTCTCCGGCACGAAGACCGTCTCCACGGGATCCCGCCTGGTCGTGGTGTGCAGGCTCATCGCGCCTTCGCCTCCTCGGCGGTCTGCGAGCCGGTGAGGCTCAGGAACAGCTCCTCCAGGCCCAGGTCCTCCGCGCCGCGCAGCTCGACGAGTGCGACGCCGTGCCGGGCCGCCGCGAGGCCGACCTGCTCGGGGTCCGCCCCGACGACGATCGAGCCGTCGGCGTGCGTGTCGCGCACTTCGAGGCCCGTGCGGTCCAGCGCCTCGCGGAGCGCGGCCGGGTCGCCGGCCCGTACGACCGCGCCGGAACGCCCGCGCAGCAGCTCGTCCTTGGGGCCCTGCGCGACGATCCGGCCGCCCGCGATCATGACGTAGCGGTCGGCGATCGCCTCGACCTCGAAGAGCAGGTGCGACGACAGCAGCACCGTGCCGCCGCGGCGTGCGAAGTCGCGGAGCAGGACGCGCATCTGGTGGATGCCCTCGGGATCGAGCCCGCTCGACGGTTCGTCGAGGATCAGCACGCCCGCATCGCCCAGCACCGCCTGCGCGATGCCGAGCCGCTGGCGCATGCCGAACGAGTAGCCGCCCACGCGGCGGCGGGCGGCCGCCGCCAGGCCCACTTCCTCCAGGACCTGGTCCACGCGCGTACGCGGAACGCCGAGCAGCATCGCGGCCAGCGTCAGCGTCTCGCGCCCGGTACGCCCGGGGTGCCGGGCCGACGCGTCGAGCAGCACGCCGACGTGGCGCCCGGGGTTGGGGATGGTCCCGTACGGCACCCCCAGCACGCTGGAGGTCCCGGCGCTGGGCTGGGTGAGGCCGCAGATCATCCGCATGGTCGTCGACTTGCCGGCTCCGTTGGGGCCCAGGAAGCCGGTCACCGTGCCGGGTTCGCACGTGAACGAGACGTCGTCGACGGCACGGTGGTCGCCGTACCGCTTGCTGAGGTGTTCGACTCGGATCATGCCTTCGAGCCTGCCGACGCCACCCGGCGCGCGGCATCGGCCGTACGTCGACTGCCGCGCGACCAAAGGCTACGCGCGCGGTCCGTCCGTCACGGTGCCCGGGTCGCCGCCGTCCTGGCGTTCGTCGGCGTCGTGCACCAGGAGGGCGATCTGCACGCGGTTGTTGAGGTCGAGCTTGGTGAGCAGCCGGGAGACGTACGCCTTGACGGTGGCCACGCTCAGCGAGAGCTCGCGGCCGATCTCGGCGTTCGTCGCTCCGCGTCCGACCAGTAGGGCGACCTCGCGTTCGCCGGGGCTCAGCCGGGCGAGCAGGTCGCGGGCGCGGTCGCGCCGCGGGTTGCCGCCCGAGTCGGCGACGTAGCGCATCATGCGGCGCAGCACGGACGGCGACACCATCGGCTCGCCGGACGCCACCAGGCGGATCGCGCGGGCGATCTCGGCGGGCGGGGTGTGCTTGAGCAGGAATCCGCCCGCCCCGGCGCGCAGCGCCCGCAGCACGTGGTCGTCGGTGTCGAACGTGGTCATGACGATGACCTGCGGCGAATCCGGTCGCCCGCGCAGCCGTGCGGTGGCGGCGAGGCCGTCCATGGTCGGCATGCGGATGTCCATGAGCACGACGTGCGGCCGGTGTTCGCGCACCGCGGCATCGACCTCGCTGCCGTCGGCGGCCTCGCCGACCACGAGGATGTCCTCGGGCCCGGAGAGCATCATCGACAGCCCCGCGCGCACGAGTGCGTCGTCGTCGACCAGGAGGACGCGGACCGGTGCCGGGTCCTGCGGTACGGGGTCCTGCGTGGCCGGGGGATCCTGCTCGTGTGGGGTCACGGGGTCCACGGTAGCCAGGCGCGCAGTCGGAATTCTCCGCCGCCGGGTCCGTGTTCGAGGCGTCCTCCGGCCAGCGTCACGCGCTCGGCCAGACCGATCAGGCCGGCGCCCGCCCCCGGTATCGGACCGCCGGGTGCGGGCAGGGTCGGCAGCGGGTTGACGACCTCGACGCGCAGGCCGGACGTGCCCGTGGTGTCGACGCGTACCCGAACCGGCTCGCCGGGGGCGTGCTTGCGCGCGTTGGTCAGGCCCTCCTGGACGATGCGGTACGCGTGCCGCCCCAAACTCGCCGGAACCGCGGACGGATCCACGCCGACGGCGACACCACTGCCGCCGCCGGCTCCGTCGGCCGTCGCGTAGGTCGTCCCGTTGGCCGTCGCATTTGCCGTGGCCTCGTCGGGGGGCACGGCGTCGGGTGCCCGGCCCACGGCGGCGAACGCGAACTCGACGGCCGCGCCTGCCCGCCGCGACTGCTCGACCAGCGAGGGCAGGTCCGCGAGCGTCGGCTGCGGACGGTCCGCTTCACCGGCGTCGTCGGCCTCGGCCGCGCCTTCGTCGGTCCGCAGCATGCGGATCACGTCGCGCAGGTCCTCCAGCGCGTCGTGCGCGCACTGGCGGATCACGCCTGCCGCGCGCGCCTCCTCCGGCGACGCGCCCGCGCGGAACTCGAGCGCGCCGGCGTGCACCGCGAGCAGCGAGATGCGGTGCGCGAGCACGTCGTGCATCTCGCGGGCGATGCGCTCGCGTTCCAGATGGCGTGCCTCGTCGACGCGCAGGCGCTGCTCGTTCTCGGCCTGCCGGGCGCGCAGACCCAGCGAGCGGACCAGCATGCCGCTGGTCAGCGCCACCGCGTCGAGGAACAGGAAGGTGCCGCTGGCCTGCCAGTACTCGCTCCAGGAGATCGTCGCCATCCGGAACAGCACGAGCACCAGCACCACGTGCAGCCCGACGACCAGAACCGCGGTGCGCGCGCGGCGGTACGACGCGACGCTGAAGAACGACGCGATCGCGCTTCCCATGATCGGGACGACGATGAACCCGGCCACCGCGAAGAACACCGCGATGACCGTGGGGTGCCTGCGGCGGAGCAGCGTGACCGCCAGGGCCGCGAGCGTGCCCGCGGTCACCTGGAGCGGCAGGTGGTTCCGGGCCTGCGGGTCGTCGGTGATCGTCGCGAGCAGCAGCAGCACGCCGAGGAGGAAGGCGGCGACGCCGAGCGCGGCGTCGTTGCGCCACTGCCGGCGGGTGCGCCGCAGCCCGTGCGCCCATCGCGCGACGTGTGAACCGGGGGCTCCGGACATCTCCCGAACTCCCTCGTGTCGTGCCTGGTGCGGGGCAGGGCCGATCCTGCCCGTCGAGCCTAGCCACGGGTGCGGGCACCGCGGCAGCGGCGGAAGTCGGGTATCCGATCGACTTTGGTCGGTGGTGCGTCGGCCGTGGGACGCGACGGGTCGGTCAGGTCGTCGCGGTCAGGCTGTAGCGGTCAGGGCGCTTCGGTCGGGGCGTCGCGCGGGCGGCCCTCGCCGTGGCGATCTGGGCGCGTACGCCGCGGGCCCAGGCGGCGGGGTCCCACGTACCGCGGCCGCCGGCGAGCGGGTAGCAGGCCAGGCCCAGCAGCACGGCGGAGAAGTGGCCGATGTCGGTCCGGCAACAGGACCAGCCCACCCGGACGGCCCTGAGCCCTGGCTGAACGAAGCGCATCGCTCCCGGGTACCCGGGAGCCCGGGACGACGAAACGCCCCCGCCGGTCCGCAGGGGACCGCCGGGGGCGTTGCGTGGCTCGGTGCCGGTCGAGCTAGCGGATCATGCGTACGCCGATGAACCGCGCGCCGCGCCGCGTCATCGCCGCCACCGGGATGCTCAGCGCCAGCGAGATCTGCAGGCTCGCACCCATCGTCAGCATCGCGTCGCCGCCCGGCGAGTCCGTCGCCCACAGCGTCAGGCAGCTGACACTCGCCGCGATGAACAGCATCGTCAGGATCGCCAGCTTGCCCTGCGGCTTGGGGTACTCGATGCGGCTGACCATGAGCCACGCCGTCAGCAGAATGCCGGCCGCGCCCACCACGAACGGCAGGTCGAGCAGCACGATGGAGACCACCGTCAGGGCGCCGAACGGAATCGGCATGCCCTGGAAGACGCCCGGGCGACCGGGTGTCGAGGCGAACCGGGCGAGCCGCAGCACGCCCGCGATCAGCACGGACAGCGCCACCAGCACGGCCGGGGTCTTGCCCGGGCCGAGCGGGATGGCCGCCCAGGTGACCACGAAGAACGCCGGGGCCACGCCGAAGGTGATGACGTCGGCCAGGTTGTCCAGTTCCGCGCCCAGCGCCGAGCGCCGCAGCTTGCGCGCCACCAGGCCGTCGCACAGGTCGAACAGCGCGCCGATGAGCATCAGGACCACCGCCGCGGCGGCACTGCGGCGGTCGGCCGGTACGCCGTACCCGTCCATGTGCTGCGCCACGGTGGCCACGGCGAGGAAGTAGACCGCCAGGAAGCCACACGCGGCGTTGCCCAGCGTCAGGACGTCCGCCGCCGAGATGCGCGACGACAGGGGCGTCTCCTCCGCAACCGGGTCGGTGCGCGGAATCGGGTGCTCGTCGGCGTACTCGATCGGCTCGAAGCCGTCGAACTTGTCGAAATCAGTCCCGGTCAAGGCGCGTCTCCCCGGCTCGGGTGCGCTGGCCGACCTGCACTGCGGGCTCGATGCCCGGCGGGAGGTACACGTCGACGCGGGAGCCGAAGCGGATGAGGCCGATGCGTTCGCCGACCTCGACCTCATGGCCCGGCTCCAGGTAGGGCACGATGCGCCGGGCCACGGTGCCCGCGATCTGCACCAGTTCGACATCGCCGCGCGGCGTGTCGAACACCCACACCACGCGCTCGTTGTGCTCGCTCTCCTTGTTGAACGCCGGGACGAAACCGCCCGGCTTGTGCTCGACGGACTTGACGACACCCGTCAGGGGAGCGCGGTTCACATGTACGTTCAACGGGCTCATGAACGTCGCGACCCTGGTCCGCCCGTCGGGCCAGGGGTCGATGCTCTGCACGACGCCGTCGGCGGAGGCGATGATGCCCTCCTCGACCGGAGTGCGCTCCGGGTCGCGGAAGAACCACAGCATGCCGCCGGTCAGCGCCAGCGTCGGCACGGCCGCAATGGCCCAGCGCCGGGAGCGGAGCGCCGCACAACCGGTCACCGCTGCGGTCAGCGCGGTCGGCACCAGCCAGGGAGAAGCTCCCTTGGCGAGGCGCACGGACCTGCCGGTCTGCGGTGCGGCTGAGAGGGTCGGCGCGGGGGAATCGTCACTCATCGAGAACCTTTGTCGGGGGCGTGCCCGTCGGTAGCGGGCGGCACTCGGCGGATGCTACCTAGACTGAGGGTCATTGCGCTCTATGCCTGGTCGACTCTTTGACCATGGCAGCGCGTACAAATCACCGAAATCGGATGGTTACTGGGTCTTTCATGGTCACGAGAAACATCAGCTCGTACCGTCAAGGTTGCCCTTCGCATACGCCCTGTGCCAAATCCCCTCCCTCCTGAACAGGCCTCTGAAGAGCCGAATCGGGGTCGAACGGGCATCGCTTGTAGGTTTTGTGACACGTACGTGACAAACGCCGGGCCGGGCGGTGCCCGGCCCGGCGTCGGTGCCGTGCCTCAAGGATCCCCCCGGCCGGGTAAAGGGGCCGTGAGGTGTGCGTATTCGATTCGCGTCGTTTGTTCGGAGCGCAACGCTCCGGTCGGCGCTGTCGGTCAGCCTTGTCGGTCAGCCCTGTCGGTCGGTCTCGCCGGTCGGTTGCCGCCGCTCAGTTGCTGCGGCCGATCATCGTGCCCGGGCGGGCCCCGGTCGGCTCGGCGGCCAGGACGGTCGGGACGCCGCCGACGACGGTGGCGCGCACCCCGGAGTTGCCGCGGCTGAAGCGCCACGAGCCGTCCGGGTTGTCGTACAGCTTCACCTCGGGGCGCACCTCGATCTCGTCGAGCGCGAACACCGCGAGGTCGCCCGCCTTGCCCGGGGCGATGACGCCGCGGTCGCCGAGGCCGAAGAAGCCGGCCAGCTTGCCGGTCAGGTTGTGCACCGCCTCCTCGACGCTCAGCAGGCCCGTGTCGCGGACGAAGCGCGTCAGCAGGTAGACGTTCTCGCCGGAGCCGCAGAAGAGTTGGAGGTGTGCCCCGGAGTCGTTGATGTTGGTCAGCGTGTGCGGCTCTTTGAAGAGGTCCGCGATGACCGGCTCGTCGAAGTCGTCCGGGATGCCCTTCATGCAGGACTTGATGCCGTTCGCCAGGATCCAGTCGGCGAGGGCGTCGGAGAGGTGCTTGCCCTCCTGCTCGGCGTACGCCCGCCACGAGATGTCCAGCGGGCCGGCGCCGGTCTCGGAGATCGCGAAGACCAGCGACTCGGGACGGTCCAGGCGCGAGGTGGACGAGCTGACCCTGTTGTCGTAGTCCTCGCGGGCGCGGGCCCGCCACTCAGGGTCGGCCAGTATGTCGAGCTTGGTCTCGGCCGGCCCGTTGATCCACTCGTTCCACGCCGCGACGCGCTGGAAGGTCAGCGCGCGCTCGAAGTTGAAGAACGGCTCAAGGGGTTTGTGCGGGACGTTCGGCCAGAAGTCGACCCCGCTCTCCCGGATGCGGCGGTGCAGCGCGATGGTCTGCTCGCGCAGGTAGTCCTCACGCACCGTCGACGGGATGGCCGTCCACTGTCCGCGCACGCCGCGCGGGCCGCAGATGTTCGCGAAGCGCTCGACGTCGGCGTCGATGTTCTCGGGCTCGTTGAAGCGGGTGATCATCTGGAGCGTGGCGCCCGGGTGCTTCGCGAGCACGTCCACGAGCGCCTCGAACTCGGCGTCCTCGGCGAGCCGCGTCGGCACGAGCTTGAGGTAGCGGTCCTTGTCGAAGACGTTCGTCGACATGCCGATGGCCCCGTGTGCGAGGGACTCGTCGAGGAGCGCGGCCATCTCGGCGATCTCCTCGGGCGTCGCGGCGCGCTCCCACGCGGCCTCGGCGCCCATGACGGTCGTACGCAGGGTGAGGTGGCCCACGAAGCCGGCGACGTTGACGGTCGTCTTCTGGTCCTCGCACGCGCGGCGGTACTCGGGCCAGCGCTCCCAGGTCCACGGCACGTGGGTGGTGAAGGCGTCCAGCGGCAGGTCCTCGAGGAAGGTGAAGAGGTCGAGGACCGGGCCGCGCGCCTCCTTCTGCAGCGGGGCCACGGACATGCCGCAGTTGCCGAAGACGACGGTGGTCGTGCCGTACGCGGGCAGCGGGTCGAGGTCGGGGTTCCACCACATCGCGCCGTCGACGTGGGTGTGGGCCTCGATGAAGCCGGGGGAGACGTACGCCCCGGTCGCGTCGATCTCGCGCTCGCCGCGCGGCTCCAGGTCGGGGCCGACCTCGGCGATGACGCCGTCGGTGATGCGGACGTCGGCGCGGACGGCGGGTGCGCCCGTGCCGTCGACGACGGTTCCTCCACGTACCAGCAGATCGGCCACGGCCGTCTCCTTGCTGTCGGAAATGCTCAGGTAGTTATGATGCAGGTTGTAATTTAACTAGGTGAACTAGTCAAGGGAACCACCGCGCTGGAAGAATCCCGGACCGTGCCGACCCCCACCTCCGCAGCGCGCCGCCCGGTCGGCGGCCGCCCCCGCGACCCGCAGATCGACGCCGCGATCCTGACCGCCGTGCGCGAACTGCTGGCGGAGGAGGGGTACGGGCGGCTCAGCTTCGAGACCGTCGCGCGCCGCGCGGGAGTGACCCGGCCGACCATCTACCGGCGCTGGTCGTCCAAACCGCAGCTGGTGCACGAGGCGGTCTTCCCGGCGCGCAGCGACTCCGCCGTGCTGATCCCGGACACCGGGGACTTCGCGGCGGACGTGCGGCGGATGATCACGGACACGGTCGCGTCGTACGCCCGCCCGGAGGCCCGCGCCGCACTGCCCGGCCTGCTCACCGACCTCAGCCAGGACCCGAAGTTGCGCGCAGAGGTGATCGACGGGCTGGAGAACCGGGTGCGCGAGCAGTTCCGCGCGCTGGTGCGGGCGGCGTGCGAGCGGGGGGCGGTGCGTGCGGACGCCGACGCGGACGTCCTGTTCGACGCGGTCCTCGGTGCGGTCTTCACGCGTGCGGTGGCGCACTACGACATCGACATTCCGGAGGGCTTCGTGGACACCCTGACGGCGCTGGTGGTCGACGGCGTGGCAGCCCGCGCAGGCGACCGCTGACGCTGTCGGCCGAACGCCGAACGCCGAACGCCGAACGCCGAACGCCGAACGCCGAACGCCGGTCGGCCGGGGCTGCGGATACGGCCGCGGGGGCGGGCGCCGGGGGCTACTGTCCTGTCCGTAGCCGGAGCAGGCACGGCGTGAGGAGTGCGCGATGTCGTCCGAGAAGAAGCCGAAGTCCCCGCGTTTGCCGCCGCGTTGGTTCATCCGGACGGCGTGGTACGTGCACCGCGGCCTATACCGGGTCTTCCGCGGCCGCATCGGCTTGTGGCGACCGGACGACGAGGCCGACAAGTGGGGCACCCTGCGGCTGACCACCACCGGGCGGCGTACCGGACGGCAGCGCAGCGTCATCGTCGGGTACTTCGAGGACGGCCCGAACCTGGTCACCCTGGCCATGAACGGCTGGGGCGCGGCCGAGCCCGCCTGGTGGCTCAACCTGCTTGCGGATCCCGACGCGACCCTCGAACTCGTGGACGGGACGCGGCTCGTACGCGCCCGCGCAGCCACCGGCGACGAACGGGAACGGCTGTGGTCGCGCTGGCGTGAGGTCACCGAACACCTCGACACCTTCGCGGCGCGACGGCCTTCGGAGACCGCGGTGGTGGTTCTGGAGCCGCGTCCCGCCGACACTGCGGACGGCGGGTCCGACGGCGGGTCCGGCGGCGGGTCAGGCGGCGGGTCAGAGGGCAGGCCCGAGGGCAGGTCCGAGGGCGGGCTCGACGGTGGGTCCGGCGGCGGTTCCGCCCCTGGCCCCGCCGCGTAGCCGGACTTCCGTCGTCGGCTGCGTCCTCCTTGGTTCGCGCATTGCGGCCACCCCGCCGGTCGTCAGGCCGTGTGCGTTTGCCGCCGCCGCGCGGGCATGGGCTGCGGGCGTGCGGGTAGCCGCGCAGCGTCCGAGAGAGCGTCGTACCCGTCGCCAGGAGCCGCGGGAACCGTCCGAGGGAGCGCCGCAGATGATCCGCCGCCGCCACGACCACGACGACGTGTCCGAGGAGAACGCCGGGCAAAACGCCGGGCGCGACGCCGAAAGCACCCAGGATGCGGTGGTGTCGGACGGCTCCGCCCTGCCTGCCGAGGCCCGCGCCGATGTGGCGGGCTCCGGGTATCCCGGATCGACCCCGGCCGAGAAGCAGGCGGCAGCCCGCGACGAACGCCGTCTCGCCACCGACGGATCCGCCGCGGTGGACCGGGCGGTCGGTCGGGGCGACACCGAGACGGCCGACGACTCGGGCCCTCGGGCGTCAGATGCCAGGGGCGCACGTCCGGGGGGCGAATCCGACAGCGCCGAAGCGGACGCCGCGGATATCACGGATACCGCGGACACCGAGACCCGGGAGTTGCTGACCGGCGAACCCCCGCCGAACCGTCGCAGCGCGCCCTGACGAATCGTCGGCACGGCGGCTGTGAGCCCGGTCGGCCGGGCAGGGTATCTGCACCGACCCTGGCCACCAGCGCGTTGTCCACAGCTCGGCGACCACGACCCGGCTCTTCCACACCCTGGCCCCCGCCCCTCAAAACCTTGCGCCATCCGTGCCACGATGCGATGCAAGCCGGTGATCACGGGGTCACCGCAGGCACGGCAGGCCGCACGACGCGGGCTGCGGACGCAAGGGAGGCCGCCTCATGGGGCTCGACGCATGGAACCTGCCGGGGGAGCGCGCGGGACGGCCGGCGCCCGACGACCTCGCCGAGCGCCGCAAGGCGATCTCCGCGATCCCGCAGCAGGTCGAGCCGGGCACCACGGTGTCCCAGGAGGCTTTCGGGGGCGTGCCCTCGCTCGTCGTCGCCGTGCCCGATCCGGTGCGCACCGTCTTCTACCTGCACGGCGGCGGTTATCGGCTGGGCGAGGCGGCGGGGTGGACCGGCTTCGCGTCCCGGTTGGCCGCGGCCGCCGATGCGCGCATTGTGCTGGTCGACTACCGGCTCTCGCCGGAGGCGCCGTTCCCGGGCGCGCTGCGCGACGCCGCGTCCGCGTACGACGCCGTGCTTACCGCGTTCGGCCCGGTCACCGTCGGCGGCGACTCGGCGGGGGGTGGCCTCGCGGCGGCCCTTGCCCTGGCGATCCGGGACGCCGGACGGCCGGCGCCGGTCGCGCTGATGCTGCTCTCTCCGTGGCTCGACCAGACCTTCGAGTCGGGAGCGTATGCGCGCAGTGGCGCGACGGACCAGCTCTTCGGCCTGGAGGCGGCTCGCACCGGTTCGGATCTCTACCTCCAGGGCCACGACCCGCGCGATCCCCTGGTGTCCCCGGTCCTGGCGGATCTCGCGGGCCTGCCTGCGACGCTGCTCTTCGCGGGCGGCTCGGAAGTGCTGCTGGACGACGCGACGCAGTTCGCCCAGAGGGCCGCCGCGGCCAGGGTCAGCGTCGAGGCCCACTTCGTCGCCGGCATGCAGCATGTGTGGCCCACGGTGTTCCCCGACCTGCCGGAGTCGACACGTGCGCTCGCCACGATGGCCCGCTTCCTGCGCGACAACTGAGCGGCCCACAAAGCCGGTTCAAGGCGGGTGCGGCCCCTGCGTGCTTCCCCACACGACAGGGACCGCCTCTCGCAAGCGGTGCCGCTACGCGGCGGTGACGTTCTCGGCCTGGGGCCCCTTGGCCCCCTGGGCGATGTCGAAGGAGACGCGCTGGTTCTCCTGGAGTTCGCGGTAGCCGGTGGCGTTGATCGCGGAGTAGTGCACGAACACGTCGGCTCCGCCGCCGTCCTGGCTGATGAAGCCGAAGCCCTTCTCCGCGTTGAACCACTTCACGGTGCCTGTCGCCATCGACCGGTCCCCTTCGATCACGTCTCGGGCACCTGCTTGGTGCCCGCCGGCCCTTCTGCGGCCCGGCGATCAAGGGCCTGCCCACTGCGCACGCCCCGCAATCACCCGAATGCGCGCGGGAGTACGGACCGAGCCGCCGGGACAGCGCCGTACGGCGTCGTGACGTCGCCATGAAGGCGTCACCGAGGCGTCACCGAGAGGGTGGGGCGATCTCGGCGAACCAGGCGCGGGCCTGGTCTTCGGGCAGCACGCCCTCCAGGGTCAGTTCGCCGGCGACGCGGGCGAAGAGGCGCCCGGCGTTCCACGCGTACCGTTCGCGCGGCGGGTCGAGCACCACGAGCCGTGTGCCGCCGACGAATTCGATGTCGTCGGGGCAGCCGTCGAGCAGCACCGCGGTGCCGTCGGCGTTCGCGAGTGCGAACTCGGCCTAGGCGGAGACGGTCGGGGGAGCGGTGCCGGGGCCGTACGGCCCGTTCCGCGCCAGGCTGACGGCTGCCGGGTCGGGAGCGGTGCCGGGCAGGTGGCCGCCGCCGACGAGGATGTCGGCGAGCAGTGTGGACAGTTGGCGGTTGCAGCCCAGCCCGCCCATCCGCATGCGGTACGCGCTGCCGGTCGGGCGGTGCAGCACGAGGATCGGTTCGTCGTCGACCATGCGGACGATGTGGCGCAGCGACACGAGCCCGCTGTGCCACACGAGGGCGACCCGCTCGGCCTCGGCCCGGAACTGCGCACGCGCGGTGAGTTCGTCGCGCACCGGGCGGTGCGAGAGCATCGCCACAGTGGCCAACTCCCACTGCTGGACCTGCCACCAGGCGATGAGGCTCAGCAGGACGTCCTCGCCCGCGTCGGCCCCGCCCACCCGATCGATGACCTCGGCCGGGATGTCGACGGACGCCGGAACGGGCAGCGCGCCACCGCCTGCCGCGGACCACGCCGCCGGGAAGTCGGCGGCCCTGCGCAGGTTGTCGCGTGCCCGGTCGAGGATGTCCGGCGCGCAGGCGGCGGGGTCCGCGCCGAGTTCCACGCAGGCCCCGATGATCACCGAGAGCAAGCCTTCGTGAACCATCGGCACGTGCGGCAGGAATCCGGTCAGCCGCGGGACCGCCGCGGCGGCGTCGTCGCGGTCGGTGAGCGGCAGCGCGGTGAGAAGCGCGTTGACGGCGACGGCGACCTTGGCGACGTCGGGCGGATTCAACGCTTCGTCGAGTTGGTCGACGGCCGATTTCATCGGGCGAGGCTCGAAATTCATCCGGGGACCGTACCGGTCACCGATGGCGATGCGAAGTGCCGTGCAGGTCAGTGGGGTTGAAAGCGACCGCGGGGAGCGCAGGGGAACGGGGCGAACGCTTGTGGCGGAGGCATGGAACCCGCGCAGGATCGGGTCTGGCAGAGAGGCCGGGAGCGGCGGGACGCTACCGGCAGGGGCAGGGGCAGGGGCAGAGGCCGGACGCCGAGGCCCGGGCTCGGCGGTCGGGCCGAGGGGGCCGTCGGTGGAGCTGTCGGTCTGGGATGGGGTTGCGGCATGCTTGACTTTGTCAGGGAAGTGCACGTCCGGTCTGAGGAGGCACGCGCGTGGCATCCAATGAAGGCACCGACGTATTCGAGGACTTGCGCACCGAAGGCGATGCGCTCTTCGCCCTGGTCGCGGATCTGGACGACGGGCAGTGGTCGTTGCCCACCTCCGCTCCGGGGTGGACGATCGCCGACCAGATCGGCCATCTGGCCTCGACCGACGAGATGGCGATCATGGCGGCACGTGACCCCGATGCCTTCCGGGCGGCGGTGCCGGCCGTGGTCGCTGCGCTGGCGACCGGGCTCGACGGCATGTCGGGTCGGCGCGACGAGGAGAAGGGCGCGGAACTGCTGGACCGCTGGCGCGCCGGTCGCGAGGGTGTGGTCGCGGCGCTCCAGGGCCATCCGCCGGGCACCCGGTTCCCGTGGTTCGGCCCGCCCATGAGCCCCGCGGGGATCGCGACCGGCCGTCTCATGGAGACCTGGGCGCACGGCGGCGACGTCGCGGACGCACTGGGCGTACGACGCGAACCGACGGCGCGCGTACGCCACATCGTGCGCCTCGGCGTCCACGCCCGTGACCACGCGTTCGCCACCCACGGACTCGCCGCCCCCGACGTGGAGTTCCGCGTCGAGTTGGTCGGCCCGGACGGCGGCAGCTGGGAGTTCGGGCCGCCGGACGCACCGCAGAAGGTCACCGGGCCGGGCTACGACTTCGCCCTCCTCGCGACCCGCCGCGTACACCGGCAGGACACGGCGCTGACGGCCGACGGGCCGGATGCCGACCGATGGCTCGACATCGCCCAGGCGTACGTGGGGGCGCCGGGGGAGGGGCGGGCACCGGGGTCGCGGCGTACCTGACCGCCTATGGAGCCCGGAGATGCGCCGCTCGCGGCCCTGATGCCCGGATGCCCGACACAGTGGCTGATGCGCTTCCCGAACCGAACCCGACCCGAACCGCACCGACCCGAACCGCACCGACCCGAACCGCACCGACCCGAGCCGCACCGACCCGAGCCGCCGCTTCGACTCCGTGGCCGACATCGTCCCACCCGTCTTGCGGGCGTGGCGCCCGGCCGTACCCGCCGTCGCGTGGCACGCTGCCGTCCATGGACCTGGTGGCGCGGTTCCGGGACGAAGTCGCCCTGTTCGAGGCGGCGGTACGGCAGGCGGCGGCCGAGCCGGAGGCACCGCCGGTGCCCTCCTGCCCGGGGTGGACGGTCTCGGATCTGGTCCTGCACCTGGGCCAGGTGCACCGCGTGGTGGAAGCGGTGCTGCGCACCCGGCTGACCGACCCGCCGCAGGGCACCGATCCGGGTTTCGGGCTCCCGGCCGAGCGGCAGGGGTGGCCGGAACCCGGCGGCGGGCCGACGGCGGGGCCGGTCCCGACCGCGCTGGTCGAGTGGTTCGCCGACGGCGCGCGGCTGTTGGGCGACAGGTTCGCGGAGACCGACCCGGCGACGCGGGTCTGGACATGGGCTCCCGAGCAGAGCGCGGGCTTCTGGCTGCGCATGCAGGCCATCGAGGCCGCCGTGCACCGCTGGGACGCCGAACTCTCGGTCGGTGAGCCGGGTCCGATGGACCGGTCGTTGGCATGCGACGCGGTGGCGCAGACCTTTGAGGTCATGGCCCGGGGGCGGCGCGAGAGGCTGCCCGCGCCGGAGGGGGCGGGCGAGACGTACCGCTTGGCCGCGACGGACGGTCCGGAGTCGTGGACGGTGCGGTTCTCGGGCGCGGATGTCGAGTACCCCGCCCGAGGAGGGAAGGCGGGCGAAGCGGCCGCGGCGGACGTGGAACTACGCGGCTACGCCTCGGACTTGATGCTGTACCTGTGGGGCAGGGTGCCCCTGGACCGTCTGGCCGTCGCGGGTGACCGGAGTGTCGCCGAACGGTACTTCGTGCTCGTCCCTCCAGTGTGAGTCGACCGCGGTCGGGCCGGGACGGTACCGGTGGCGGTCAGGCGGACCGGTGGCGGCGCGCCCGCTCGCGACGCGACCGGGCCTGCGCCCGTCGTAGTTCCCGGTGCGGCATGATCATGGGGTGAGTCCAGCCGTTGACAGGGACACCGTCCCGCAGTTCGTCCTACCCCTCGTGGTGCGCATCGAGCGCGAGGCCCCGCCGACGCGTACCGCCGCCCTGGAGGCCGCCGCCCGCGGCGTGCTGGCCTTCCTCGCCGACGAGCGGTCTACCGAGGGGGAGTGGGCCGAGCGCGTCACGGAGTGGACCGACGGCCGCATCCGCAAGGTGGTACGCCGGGCGCGCGGAGCCGAATGGCGGCGCGCCTCCGCGCTGGACGGCATCACGCTGGAGCACGAAGGCGCCGAGGTACGCGTCTTCCCGCCCGTTCCGCTCGACGCGTGGCCCAAGGAACTCGCCCGGCTCCAGGTCTCCGGCACCGAACTCGACGACCCGGAGCCGCCGCCCGCCCCCGCCCGCGGGATTCCGGTGCTGTGGTTCAACCCGGGCCTCGAGATGAGCGCCGGAAAGGCGATGGCACAGGCCGGTCACGGTGCGCAGTTGGCCTGGATGCGACTGGACGCCGAGGCCCGCAAGCGCTGGGCGGCGGACGGCTTCCGCCTCGCGGTGCGTAGCGCTCCCGTCACGACGTGGCCGGCGCTCACCGACTCCGGGCTGCCGCTGGTCCGCGACGCGGGGTTCACCGAGATCGCGCCGGGCTCCTGCACGGTGGTGGCCGATTTGCCGGAATTGCGGCTGCGGGGCGCCTGATTCGCCGTCCGCCGACCGTGCGGCCGGGGCCGGTCGCGGTCATCCGGGCCGCTCGGATCCGGGCCACGCGCGGCCACGCGACACGCCGGGCAGGGCAGGGTGCGACGTATCCTGACTCCACGTCACATTGCTTGGCGACACCCGCATTTGCATTGCCGCGGTGACAAACTCGGCCAACAAACGAGACCGTGGCGTGACCGTGCCGCCTACGCCACGTCATCCACTGAGGACTACGGTGGATCGCGGCCGGGTCTCCCGCCCGGCCCCGCGCCGCGCGGCCTTGGAAGCGGTCCGCACGGGCGGTGCCCGCCTGCCGACCAGGGAGCGCCCGCGAGTGAACCTTCAGGTGACCACCGAGGACCGCCAAGGCTGGACCGTGCTTTTCGTCGCCGGGGAGGTCGACTTCGCCGTCGTCCCGGAGCTGGGGGAACACGTGAGACGGGCGGTGGCCCAGGGGCGCCACCACCTGATCCTGGAACTCACCGAGGTTGTCTTCTGCGACTCGACCGGGATCGGCGCACTGGTGGGGGCCAGGCGGTTGCTGCGCTCGTGCTCGGGCCAATTGCGGCTGGTGATGCCGGAGAGCGGCGAGCACCACGTGAACCGCGTGTTCACGGCGCTCGGCCTGCGGAGGCTGTTCGACGTGCATCCCGACCTCGACGAGGCGCTGGCCGCCGACGACCCGCGCGAGCGCGCCGCCGAAGCCGGCTGAAGTGAAGCGGCCTGAAGGGGCCGGAAGCGGGCTGTAGCGTACGGGAATCCGCGTGCGACGAGGGCGCATCCTACGCGTGTTCCTGATCATTGCCCCGGTCAAGTGTCTGCGCTACGTTGCGGCCCAATACCCGTAGTTGTTGCGCAGGAGGGCTTGGCATGGCACTCGAAGGCTCCAAGATCGTCGTCACCGGGGTCACCGGCCAGGTGGCCGAGCCGGTCGCCAAGCTCCTCGCACGCGACAACGAGGTGTACGGCGCGGCGCGCTTCAACGACGACGAGTCCCGCGCGCGCCTGGAGGCCGCCGGAGTCAACTGCGTCAAGATCGACCTGGCCGCCGGCGACGTCGCGGCCCTGCCCGCCGACGCCGACTACGTGGTCAACTTCGCGGTCGCGAAGAGCGGTGACTGGGGCGCCGACCTGGACGGCAACGCCGGCGGCGTGCTCTGGCTCATGGACCACCTGCGCGGTGCGCGCGCGTTCCTGCACTGCTCGTCGACGGCGGTCTACCAGCCCAACGGGCACCGCACGTTCAAGGAGTCGGACGCGCTGGGCGACAACCACCGCGTGTGGTCGTTCCTGGAGACGTACAGCATCTGCAAGATCGCCGCGGAAGGCGCGGCGCGCTGGGGGGCGGCCAAGTACCAGCTGCCGACGACCATCGCGCGCCTGAGCGTCCCGTACGGCGAGAACGGCGGCTGGCCGGCCATCCACCTCGAGATGATGATCGCGGGAGCGCCGGTCCAGGTGCACAGCGACACCCCGAGCGTGTACCACCCCATCCACGAAGAGGACATCGTCGCCTCGCTGCCCAAGCTGCTCGCCGCGGCGTCCACGCCCGCGACGGTGGTCAACTGGGGCGGCAGCGAGGCGGTCAGCATCGAGGAGTGGTGCGCCTACCTCGGTGAACTGACCGGCCTTCAGCCGGAGTTCGAGGAGACTGACCAGACCATCAGCAGCGTCGCACTCGACGTCACCCGCATGCACGAGATCATCGGCACGACCGACGTGCACTGGAAGGACGGCATGCGCCGCATGGTCGAGAAGTTCCACCCGGAGCTGCTCAAGAACTGACCGCGGCTCGCGAACCGACCGCGGCCGCGGTGCTCAGCGGCCGAGGCCCGCGTCCAGTTGGTCCGCGCTGCGGCTGCGGATCAGGTCGTTGACCGCGAGCCCGGGTCCGACGTTCTCGAAGAGGGACGGCGGGTGGTACGTCACGTACATCGTGCGCCGCCCGCCGACCCCGGTCGGGGCCGGCGACGCGTGCAAGACGTCGGCGATGTGCACGGTGACGTCGCCCGGATCCGTCGGGATCAGCATGTACGGCAGGTCCGCCAGGTCCCCCTGGTCCGGCGGCGGGCAGGTCTTCCCGTGCGTGCCCGCGACCGCCTCCAGGCACCCGGTCTCCGGCGACGACCCGGTCAGCTGCACGCCGATCGCCACCGACGGGCACATGATGTGGTGGCCGCCGAGCCCGCAGTCCGTGTGCCACGGGATGTTCGCCAGCCCCTTGAGCCGCCCCGGCGGCTTGAGCAGCACGCCCACGCCCTCCATGCGGTCGGTGGACGCCGCGAGGTCGTCGTGCAGCAGCGACGACAGGCGCAGCATGCGCGGATCCCGCGCGAGTTCCGCGATCAGCGGTGAGCGTTCGCTCGCGTAGACCAGGCGGCACAGGACGTCCTCGCCGTCCTCGGTGGCGGCCCACCACGACCGGTCGTCGCCGACGCGGGCGTCCGCCGCGAGCCGGTCGACCTCGGCGTTGAAGGCGGCGACCTCGTCGGCGGTGAAGACTCCGCGTACCCGCATCACACCGGTCGCGTCGAAGAACGCGGCCAGGTCGGCGTCCGAGTCGGCGAGCGTCCAGGCGCGTTCCAGGTCGACCGGTCGCCCGGCGGCGTCGGTGGGCGGGGCGCCGGTGGGCTGGTAGATCGGGACGCCCATGTAGAGCGCGCGCAGCGCGGGCTCCCAGGCGAACAGGTCGAGGACGGTTCCGTCCCGGACCGCGACCTCGCCCGCGATGGCCAGCGCCGCTCCGGTGCGCATCTGGGTGACGAAGTCGGTCCACGCGCCGGGTGACATCAGGCAGGTGCAGGCGTCGGCGGCGCCGGCCTCCGCCGCGGGATCGACCCGCAGACGTCCGTCCACCGCACGGTACGTCCACGCCGCCTCGCCGACCACCAGCGTCAGCGGGCGCAGCCCCGCGAGGCCGGTCGCGGCGAGCAGTCCCCGCTCGCCGGCGAGCAGCCCGGGCACGATGTCGCGGTGGTACGTCTCCGCGTCGATCCAGTCGCGCGTGTGCATTCTGTGCCCCTCCCCGCAGGTGACATCGGGCGCAGTATGCCGTGCCTGACGAACTGTCACCAGCCCCTCAGGCACGGGCCTGCGCGTGCTTTGACGGCGCTTTGCGGACCGCGTTGCCAGGCTCTCGTCCACCGGAGCTTCTTTCGGTGGCGAGCGACGGCCGAGCCGGGCGGGCGTACGAGTGGATACCTCGACGGCACGGCGCCACGCCCGTCACCCGTACCGCGATGACTCGTTCCCCGTGTGTGCCGCTTGAGCCCCTTCGCTGCCCCTCCACCCGTGGTACGTAGGGCTGTTCGGGTGATTCAAGGTTTACCGGGCCCGGGTCAATTGATGTCCGAATTAGTACGAATGGGCGTGACTTGTGTGATTAATGGTGTTCAATCGTGTTGATCATCCAAGTCACTGGTACAACGGCGAGGCAGGTGCGCATGGAAGCCCCCGTATTCGACGATATCGCCGACCCGTCCTGCACGTGCCTTGCGTGTGTCGCGACGCGTCGGCAGGAGGCCATGGCCCTGCGCTCCGGCGGCAGTCCGGCGCGTCGCGCGCGTCGCACCGCCGCGACCGTCGTCACCGCCGGCTTCGTCGCGGCAGGCGTCGCACCCGCCGCCGCTCGCGCCCTCGACCCGGACAAGAGCCTCGACGACCAGGGACCCCGCCAGCCCCTCGCCGACACGCTCGTCGACCAGGAGCAACTCCCCCCGCACGCACCCGACCCGGCCGTCTGGGAGGGCACCTACGACTCACCGCAGGGCGAGCCCGGCCCACTGCGCCTCGGCTCCTCGGGCGGCAAGAGCGTCGCCCCCGTCCTCGCCACGCCCGCCCGCACCGGCCTCGCGACCGTGACGCGCGAGCAGATAATCGAGCGGGCCCAATCGTGGTCCGACGTGGCCGTGCCGTACAGCCAGTCCGCCTACCGCGGGGGCTACCGCACCGACTGCTCCGGATTTGTCTCGATGGCCTGGGGGCTCGCCGAGAACGCGTGGACCGGCAACCTCGCCGACTACGCCGCGCCCATCGCCAAGGGCGACCTCAAGCCGGGCGACATCCTGCTCTTCCACAACGCGGCCAACCCGGTGCGCGGTTCGCACGTCGTCATCTTCGAGCGGTGGACCGATGCGTCGCGCGGCAGCTACGTCGGCTACGAGCAGACGCAGCCGGGCACCAAGCATCGCACCATCCCGTACGCGTACTTCAACTACTCGTCGAGCTACAAGGCGTACCGCTACAAGAACGTGGTCGAAGGGGACGCCGGGACCGGCAGCGGGGGCGGTACGACCACCCCCGCCACGACCCCGTTCCCGGGCGCGCAGTACTTCGGTCCGGGCAAGTCCAACGCGTACATCACCCAACTCGGCAAGGCCCTCGTCGCCAAGGGGTTCGGCAGTCACTACCGCGAGGGGCCCGGCCCGTCGTGGGGTACGGCCGACCAGCGGGCGACGTCCGCGTTCCAGCGTGCGCAGGGCTGGACCGGCACCGACGCCGACGGAATACCCGGACGCGAGACGTGGGCGCGCCTCATGGCCGGACTCGGCGGCGGAACGGGAGGTGGAGCCGGCGGCGGCAACCCCGCTCCGCCACCCACGACTCCCGGCGCGACCGCGTTCCCGGGCGCGGAGTACTTCGGGCCCGGGAAGTCCAACGCGTACATCACGCAGCTCGGCCAGGCACTGGTCCGCAAGGGGTACGGCAGTTACTACCGCGAGGGGCCCGGCCCGTCGTGGGGTACGGCCGACCAGCAGGCCACGGCCGCGTTCCAGCGTGCGCAGGGCTGGACCCGCGCCGACGCCGACGGAATACCGGGCAAGGACACGTGGGCCCTGCTCATGCGGTGACGTCACAACACCGGTGTCGCGGCACCGAAGTCGTGGCGGCAAAGTCCCGGCACTGAAGTTCCGGCACCGGGGTCCCGGCATCGGCACCCCACTGCTGACGCACCATCACCAGAACCACCAGGCGGCGGCCCGAGGCTCCGCCGCCACCGGACCGGCGTCGACGGCGACGCGTGAGGAGCACAGGTGACACGCGAAGACTCGACAGGGGAATGGACGGGGCCAGGAGGCCGCCGCAGGCTCGGCACAGGCGTCGGCAGCGTCACGGGCACGGGGTTCGCAACCGGCGCCGGTACGAGCGCCGGAACCGGAACCAGCACCGGAACCGGTACCGAATACACCACCGAGGCCGGTTCCGGAACGGGACCGAGCCGCGGCGCCGCGCCGGTGATCGTGACCGTCCTGGACCGCGCCGACAGCTCCGGCGGAACGCCGTTGGACGGCCGCGTCCTGGACACCGCCGAGATCCGTGCGCTGTCCGCCGCCGGCTTGGGCTCGGCGACGGCGAGCCCCGTGGGCACCGCAGCCGACGCCGCGATGCCGTACGCGCCGCAACGTGACCCGCTCGACCCGCCGGAACGGGGCAAGGACATGGCCACCAAGAGCACCCGCACGCAGACCGACGCGGCCGTCGCCCCGGTCCCGGCCGGCAAGTCCGCGGCACCGGCCACACCGGCGACCACGGCGGCGGCGACCGCGACCTTCGGTGACGCGCACTTCGTCGCCGCCCCCGAGGACCCCTCCCCCTCCCTCACCCGCGTACGATTCCCGCGCGCCGACCAGGAGCTCCGCGAACGCCCGGCGTTCGTCCTGCCCGGCTGGCTCGCGGGCACGGCCCTGCTCGCATCCGTGTGCGGCGTCGTGTGGGCGGTCGCGGCGTCCGGCCACGTCGACTCGCGGCTGCCCGACCAGCTGCGCGGCAGCGCACTCCTGGACGTTTCGGAACCGGCCGCCGTCGCCGCGGGCGCCTGCGCGGCGGTCCTCGGCCTGGTGCTCCTGCTCGGCATGTTCGTCGTGCCGGCCGGTTCCGTACGCGTCATGAGCCGGTTCGGCCGCTACAAGGGCACGGTCCGGCGCACCGGCCTCGTGTGGGCGGTGCCCCTCCGGCGGCGCCGCAAGGTCGACGCCCGCCTGCGCCACTGGCGCAGCCGCCCCATGGACCTGACCGACCGTCAGGGCACCCCGCTCCAGGTCATGGTCCTGGTGGTGTGGCAGGTCCGGGACACCGCGCGCGCCAAGTTCGCGGTACGCGACCACGAGCAGTACCTCCGGCAGCAGATCGAGGCGGCGGTGAGCGCGGTCACCGCGAGCCTGCCGTGCGACAGCTTCACCCGCGGCGCCGCGTCCCTGCGCGACACCGAGCACGTCAACGACGAGATGACCCGGCGCCTGTCCGGCGCGATGACCGCGGCCGGCGTCCAGGTCTTCTCCGCCCAGGCGCTGCACATCGACTACGCGCCGCAGGTCGCCGAGTCGATGCTGCGCCGCCGCATCGCCGCCCTCGACGCCTCGACCCGCACCGCCGTACTGGACGACGTCGTCGACACCGTCTCCCAGGCCGTCGACCAGTTCACCCGCCGCGCGCTCGTACGCCTCGACGAGGACGGCCGCACCGACTTCATCCGCGACCTCACCGTCGCCATGTACACCGCCCGCGGCAACACCGGCCCCGCCCCCTCCGCCCGCGACTGACCCCCCGCACACTCGCCCCGCCGACGGCTTCACGAACCTCGCGGCTTGACGTCATCACGGCTTCCACCCTCATTCCTCACGCCCTCAGATCCTCACGCCCTCAGATCCTCACGCCCTCAGGTCCTCGCGGCTGAATGGGTCGAGGCCCGTCCGCCGGCCCTGCCACGGTCAGGTGGGTTCTGGGGGCGGGGTGAGGGTGAAGGTGGTCAGTTCGCCGTTGCAGGCGTTGCAGGTCCAGCGGGGGAGGAGGTCGGCGCCGCAGGCGCGGTGGGTGATGTGTACGCCGGGGCGGCCGTCCTGGTGGAACCAGCGGGCGGCCCAGGCGATGAGGAAGGCGAAGGTCGGGAAGAAGTCGTGGCCCTTGGGGGTGAGTCGGTAGCCGTGTCGCCGACCGCCGTCGCGTAGGGGTGTTCTATCCAGGATGCCCTGGTCGGTGAGCAGGGTCAGGCGCGTGGTCACGGTGTGCGGCGCGGTGTCGTGCAGCAGCGCCTGGAAGTCGCCGAAGCGGCGGTGGCCGAGGAGCGCGGCGGCGAGCAGCGATGTGGAGGTGCGGTCGGCGAGCACCGCCGCCCCCGCCACGGGCGCGTCCGGGGCGGGGGCGGAGCCGTTGTGCGGCGCGGTGCCGTCGCGTCCGCCGACCGAGGCCGAACGGTGGTAGCGGCGGCGCGGGTTGGTCGAGGCGAAGGGCACCGATCTGTCGACGGAGGCGGTCGTGTCCCGCGCGCTGAGGCCGATCGCGCCGCACGCGCCGCAGCCGAACACCGGGTCCGTGCGGTTGCCGCACGCCGCGTGGGTCAGCGCGCCGCGCAGCCGGAGGGCCGAGCCGGGCGCCCAGCGCCGGTCCCACGCGTGCAGTGCCGCCAGCGCGGGCCACAGTTCCTCGCCCGACGGCGTCAGGCGGTACTCGTGGCGCGGGGGCGAGGCGTGGTACTCGTGCGCCTCGACGAGCCCGTCCGACGCCAGGTCGCGCAGCCGTCGGGTCAGCACCGGGTCCGAGATGCCCAGGCGCGTCCGCAGGTCGCCGAAGCGCGCGGGGCCCTCGGTGAGCAGCGTGCGGACGATGAGCAGGTTCCACAGGTCGCCCATGACGAGCAGCCCGTGCCCGAGCGAGGTGGGAGCCGGAGCAGTCACTTTCACTCTGGAAGTATCCCGATTGACGAAGTACCGTCGCAAGCGCACGTCGCACGCCGCACCACCCGGATGTCCCGATCAGGTTCATGTGCTCGGCGGAGGCGGAAATGACGGAAGTCCCACAGATCAACCGGATCCAGCGCGACGACTCCGCGGAGCGCGCCGTGCCGGAGGGCGAGGAGAACCCGTACCTGCTGGGCGTGTACGCCCCGGTCGGGACCGAGATCGATGCAGACGATCTGGAAGTAATCGGTGAGATCCCGAGGGACCTCAACGGCGTCTACCTGCGCAACGGCCCCAATCGGCGCTTCGCCGCGCCCGGCCGCTACCACTGGTTCGACGGCGACGGCATGATCCACGGCCTGCACTTCGAGAACGGCCGCGCCAGGTACATGAACCGGTGGGTGCGTACGGCCGCCTTCGACGCCGAGACCGCGGCCGGACATGCGTTGTGGTCCGGCGTCATGGAGGACCCCAAGGGCAACCCGTTCGGGAACGGCCACGGCCTCGGCATCAAGGACTCCGCCAACACCGACGTGGTCTTCTTCAACGGCCGCGTCCTGCCCACGTGGTACCTGTGCGGGACCCCGATGAGCCTCGACCCGCTGTCGCTGCGGACGATCGGCGCCGAGACCTTCCTCGGCACCCTGGCCGGCGACTTCATGGCCCACCCCAAGGTGGACGAGGCGACCGGAGAGCTGTTCTGGTTCGACTACGGACCCGAGCCGCCGTACCTTAGGTACGGCATCGTCGGTCCGGCCGGAGTCGTCGAGCACGTCGCCGCGATCGACCTGCCCGCTCCCCGGCTGCCGCACGACATGGCGATCACCGAGAACCACGCGATCCTCATGGACCTGCCGCTCGTCCAGGACCAGGAGGCGCGTCGCCAGGGCCGCTACCGCATCCACTTCGACCGCGAACTCCCGTCCCGGTTCGCGGTGTTGCCGAGGCGCAGCGACAACTCGTCGGTGCGGTGGTTCGAGGCGCGGCCCGGCTACATCTACCACGTCGTCAACGCGTGGGAGGAGGGCCACGAGATCGTCATGGACGTCTGCCGGGTGAAAGACCCGCAGCACCAGCCGCGCATCAGCCACCCGCTCGCCCGCATGCTGGCGTACCTGCGCCTCGACGCGCAGCTGTGGCGCTACCGGTTCGACCTGCGCACCGGCACCACCACCGAAGGCCCGCGCGACGACGACAACACCGAGTTCCCGATGATCGACTCGCGCGTCACCGGCCGCCGCAACCGCTTCGGGTACGCCGTGCACATCGCCCGGGAGGACACCCTGCTGTTCGACGGCCTCGTACGCTACGACCTGCACACCGGCGAACGCCAGGACCACCGCTTCGGACCGGGCAGGTGGGGCTCCGAGGCCCCCTTCGCGCCACGCGACGGCGGCACCGCGGAAGACGACGGCTACCTCGTGTCGTTCGTGCACGACGAGCGCGAGGACCGCTCCGAGGTCGTCGTGCTCGACGCCGCCGACCTGGGCGCGGGCCCGGTGTGCCGCATCCTGCTGCCGCAGCGCGTGCCCACCGGCTTCCACTCGTGCTGGATCCGCGCCGAGCAGCTGGAGCAGGCGCGGTGAGACTGCATCCCTCCGAGCGGGAGGCCGCGTACACCGAGGCCGGCTGGTGGGGAGTGCCCACCTGGGACGAGTTGTTCCGGGCCCGCGTCGCGGAACGCCCCGACGCCACCGCAGTCGTCGACCCCGCGAACCGCGCGACGCACCTCGACGGCTCGGCCCGACGCCTGACCTGGGCCGAACTGGACGCATTCGTCGACCGGCTGGCCGCCATGCTGCTGGACCACGAAGTGGGCCGCGAATCCGTGGTCGGCGTGCAACTGCCCAACTGCGTCGAACTCGCCGCCGTCTACCTCGCCGTCGCCAGGCTGGGCGGCATCGTCACGCCGTTCCCGGTCCAGCACCGCGAGCACGAAATCGGGACGCTTGGCGAACTCGCCGGTGTCACCGCCTTCGTGACCGCGACGCGCATCGGCACCCGCGCATCCGCCCGCGCCGCCCGGGAGGTCTACCCGGACACCATCCGCGTGCTCGCGTTCGGCGACGCGACCGGTGCCGCGGACGGCGTCGAAGGCATCGTCGGCCTGGACGCGACCCTCGCCGCGCCCGGGGACGCGGCCGCCCGGGACGCCGACTCCCGCGCAACCGACGCCAGGGCGGCCGAGTCGCTGGCCGCACACCTAAAGTCGTTCACGGCACACCCGGGCGACTGCGTCACCATCTGCTGGACCTCCGGCACCGAGGCCGTGCCCAAGGGCGTGCCCCGGTGCCCGGACGACTGGACGCCGATGGCGCTCGGCAGCGTGGACGCCGCCGATCTGACCGCCGACGACGTGCTCCTCAACCCGTTTCCGATGGTCAACATGGCCGGCATCGGCGGCATGTTCGTGCCGTGGCTGATGACGGGCGCCGTGCTGGTGCAGCACCAGCCGTTCGACCCGCAGACGTTCTTCGGCCAGATCGCCCGCGAGCGCGTCACGTACACCGTCGTCCCGCCCGCGCTGCTCACCATGGTGCTCGCCCAGGACGCACAGAACGCCCTCCCGCCCGGTGCGCTCGCGAGCCTGCGCGTCGTCGGCTCCGGCTCCGCACCGCTGACCGAGGCGGTGACCGTCGGATGGCACGAGCGCTTCGGCATCGAGGTGCTCAACTTCTTCGGGTCGAACGAGGGGGCGAGCCTCGTCTCCGGCCCCGCAACCGTCCCCGACCACCGCGAACGCGCCCACTACTTCCCGCGTTTCGGCTCGCCCGACCACACCTGGGACAACCGTGCCGCGCACGGGATGCGCACGCGCCTGGTCGACCTCGCCACCGGCGCGGAGATCCACGAGGCGGACGTGCCTGGGGAGTTGCGGCTGCAAGGGCCGAACGTCTTCGCCGGGTACCTGGGCCGTAACCGCGCCGACGCGTTCGACGAGGACGGCTGGTTCCGCACCGGCGACGTGTTCGCGTACGCCCGTGACGCCGACGGCGACCCGCGCTACCTGCGCTACGTCGACCGCGCCAAGGACATCGTGGTACGCGGCGGCATGAACATCTCCGCAGCCGAACTCGAAGGCCACATCCTCGCCCACGCCTCCGTCGCCGATGTCGCGGTGGTCGCCGTGGCCGACCCCGTGCTCGGCGAGCGCGCCTGCGCCGTCGTGGTGGCGAAGCCTGGTGCGGCGCTCACGCTCGACGAACTGGTGGGCTTCCTGAAGGACCGCCGGATCGCCACGTACAAGCTGCCCGAGCGCCTCGAACTCGTCGAGGCGCTGCCGCGCAACCCGGTGGGCAAGGTGCTCAAAGCCGAACTCCGCGCCCGCTATGCCGGTACGCCGGACCCCACGGACCCCACGGGCCAGGAGGCGACATGACCGCGTACATCCTGGGCGGCGCCCAGACGGACTTCGCCCGCAACTGGGCCAAGGAAGGGCTCGGCCTCGTCGACCTCCTGCGCGAAGCCGTCGAGGGCGCGCTCGCCGACGCGTCCGTCGACGCCGCCGACGTCGAGGTGCTGCACGTCGGCAACCACGCGGGCGAACTGTTCGCCGGACAATCGCAGTTGGGCGGCCTCACGGTCAGCGCGGTACCCGCCTTCACCGGCCTCCCCAGCACGCGCCACGAAGCGGCGTGCGCTTCCGGCGGCACCGCGCTGCTGGCCGCCGACGCCGACCTCGGCGCGGGCCGGTACGACCTCGCGCTCGTCGTGGGCGTCGAACTCATGCGCAACGTCTCGGCGGACGCCGCCGCCGCCAACCTCGGCAGCGCCGCATGGGCGGGTCGGGAGGCGGTCGGCGCGACGTTCCCGTGGCCCGCGCTGTTCGCCGAGGTCGCCGACGCGTACGACGAACGCTGGGGCCTGGACCCGGCCCACCTCGGGGCCATCGCCCGCGGCGCGTTCGCGAACGCGCGCCGCAACCCGTACGCCCAGGCCCGCGACTGGAACTTCGAGCCCGCCGCCTTCACCCCCGACGACACCGCGAACCCGCTGGTCGAAGGGCGCCTGCGGCGTACCGACTGCGGACGCATCACCGACGGCGCGGCCGCGCTCTTGCTCGCGTCCCCGCGCTACGCCGCCGCCTGGGCGCGCGCCCGAGGCCGCGAACTAAGCGGCGTACCCTGCCTGCGCGGCTTCGGCCACCGCACCGACAGCCTGCTGCTCGCCGACAAGCTCGCCCGACGCGACCCCGGCGGCCCGCTGTTCCCGCACCTCGCGGGCGCGGTCTCGGACGCGTACCGCAGGGCCGGCATCGGCGGCGTCGCGGACCTCGACGTCGCCGAACTGCACGACTGCTTCACCATCAGCTCGCTGGTCGCCTTCGAGCACATCGGACTTGCGGCGCCGGGAGAGGGCGGCCGCGTCGTCGAGGAGGGGGTCACCGACCCGGGCGGCTCGCTGCCCGTCAATCCCGGCGGCGGCCTGCTGGCCCTCGGCCACCCGGTCGGCGCGACCGGCGTGCGCATGGCCGTCGACGCGGCCCGCCAGGTCGCCGGCACCGCGGGGCCGATCCAGGTCGAAGGCGCCCGTACCGCGCTCACCGTCAACATCGGCGGCTCCTTCACGACGGCCGTCGCCACCGTCATCTCCCGGGGAGGGGCCGCGTGACGGCAGCACTCGACGAGGCCTACCTGCTCGCGTACGTGCGGACCCCGCGCGGCAAGTCCACGCAGCGTGGGGGACTGGCCTCGGTGACACCCCTCGACCTCGTCCGGCAGCTCCTCGACGCCCTGGTCGACCGCACCGGCCTGGTGCACACCCGCGGCACCTCGCCGTCGCTCGCCGACGGCGCCTGCGTCGCCCTCATCGGCACGGCCCGGGAGGCCGAGCGCCTCGGCATCACCCCGATGGCCCGGATCGCCTCGTCCGCCACCGCGGGGGCCGACCCGGTGCGCATGCTCGTCGCCGGGCAGACCGCGGTCGGCTGCGCCATCGAGCGGGCGGGCCTGCGCTCGGGCGACGTCGACGTCGTGGAGTACGCCGAGGCCTTCGCCGCGCTGTGCGTCAAGATCCAGCGCGACCTGGGCTTCGGCGCCGACCGCTTCAACGTCAACGGCGGCACGATCGCCATGGGCCACGCGTTCGGCGCGACCGGCGCGATCCTGATCGGCGCCTGCGCCGACGAACTCGCCCGCTCGCACGCCCGCTACGGCGTCGCCGCCGTGAGCGGCGCGGCCGGCCTGGGCAGCGCCGTGGTGCTGGAGGCGGTCGCGTGAAGCTCTCGGTCTCCCTCGGACTCTGGCAGGACCGGCCGCCGCAGGAGGCGCTGCGCACCGCGGAGGCGGCCGACCGGCTGGGCTACGAGGAGCTGTGGATCGGCGAGATGGCGACGTACGACGCCTTCGCCCTCGCGGTGGCGGTCGCCGCGCGCACCACCCGCATCCCGCTGGTCCTCGGCCCGATCGCGGTCACCGTGCGCGACCCCGCGATGATCGCGGCGGGTGCCGCCTCCGTCGCCGATCTGACGGGCCGCCGGGTCGCCGTCGCGCTCGGCACGTCGTCGACCGTGGTGGTCGAGGACTGGCACGGCCGCTCCCGCGCCCGCGCGGCCCGCGCCCTCGAGGACTCGGCGCGCACGGTGCGCACCCTGCTCGCGGGCGGCCGCTCCGACGGCGTCGGGGAAGTGGTGCGCAGCAGCGGCTATCGCCTGCGCCTGCCGGCCGTTTCCGGGCCGCTGACCGTCGCGGCGTTCGGGCCGGCGGCGCTGCGTACCGCGGCCCGGCACGCCGACCGGCTGGTGCTCAACCTCGTCTCGCCGGAGACCGCCGCGGACCTGGTCGCGGACCTGGAGAAGGCGGCCCGCGCGGCGGGCCGTCCGCGGCCGACGGTGGCGTTGTGGGCGTGCGCGGCGCTCGGCGGCGGGACCGGTCCGGGTGTGGAGCAGTTGCGCCGCGGACTGGTCTCGTACCTTGCGGCCCCGGGGTACGGCGACATGTTCGCGCGGGCCGGGTTCGGCGACGTGGTCGCGTACGCCCGCACCCGACCCCACCCCCGGGACCTGCTGGCCGCGATCCCGCCGGAGATCGTCGACGTCGTGGCCGTCACCGGCGAACCGGCGGCCCGAATGGCCGCCTACGCGGCGGCGGGTGTCGACGAGCTCGTCCTCGTACCCGCGGCGACCGACGCCGACCTCGGCGGTGTCGCGACCCTCGCCGCGGCCCGCCCCTGACCGCCGCCGCGCACCGGCTGCGGTGCGCGGCGGCTCCCGTCATCACTCGCCGTCGCCCGTCCCGCGCGGCCATCTCCCTTCGACCACGGCTGAATCCGGCAACCTCACCCTCACGCCCCGGTCCGCGCCCCGCTCCGGAAACGATTCGGCGGCCAAATCGCGCGCGGGGGTAACGCAACCGATGGTTTGAAGCGTTACTCGCATGACTCCGGGACGTCGACGGGCGGAGGCTTCATGACGGGGGGCGGGGTGGGCGACTTCGAGGACTTCGCGCATGCGCGAAGCGGCCAGTTGCTGCGTACCGCGTGCCTTCTCACCGGTGACTGGCACCTGGCCGAGGACTTGGTGCAGGACACACTCGGCAAGCTCTTCCGCAAGTGGCGCCGGGTGAGCGCGATGGAGTCGCCGGTCGCGTACGCGCACACGACTCTCGTCCGGACGTTCGTCTCCACGCAGCGGCTCAGGCGTTCCTCGGAGCGGCCGGACGACTCGCTCCCGGACACGGCGGCGGGCGCGTCCGACGACATAGATCTGCGCGTCACGCTGATGGCGGGGTTGTCCCGGCTGTCGCCGCAGGACCGCGCGGTCCTCGTGCTGCGCTACTGGGAGGACCGCTCCGTCGAGGTGACCGCGGAGATCCTGCGGGTCAGCCCGGGAGCCGTCCGCACCCGGTCGAAGCGCGCGCTCGACCGGCTGCGGGTGGTGCTCGGCGCCGACATCACGCTGCTGGCGGCGTCGTGCTGACCGGTCCCGGGACACCGCCGCCGCGCAGGGGCGGTGCGGCAGCCGAGTGGCGGGGCACCGAGGACCCGACCGCCGCCGACCGCTTCGAGCGCGAGTTGCCCGAGGTCATGCGCGCGGCGGTGGACGAGTTCCGCGGTCCCAGCCCGGACCTCGTGCGCCGGGTGATCGAACGCGGGCGCCGGCAGCGGCGCGTGAACGCGATGCGCTGGACCGGCGCGCTGGTCGTGATGCTCTGCGTGGGGAGCGTGCTGGTGGGCACGAGGTCCGGTGGCCTCGGGTTGTCCGGCGGCGACGATGCCCCCGACCCGGCCGCGATGCGGTCCGTCGACCTGCGGAAGAACTGGACCGGGAACCTCCTCGACAACCTCACCGCGGCCCTGCCGCGCGACGGCATGCTGTCGAACGGTGTGACGTCGTTCGCCGCGTCCGGTCCTCTGGTGCTGCGCGGCGAAGCGCATGTCACGGCGGACTTCCTCAAGGCGTTCGGCCTGTCCCGTGTCGAGGTCTCGATCGACCGACCCCAAGGCGGCCCCGACCTGGCCAGGGATGTCTTCTGCCCGGACTCCGGCTGCGAGGTCAGCTACGGCGTGGACGGCAGCTCCGTGACCACGTACGTGCCGTCACCGCCGATGACGACCTGGTCGGCGATGCACCTGGGGCCCGACAACACCCGCACCGTGGTCCGGGCGACGAACCTGGCGCCGTCCGACCCTGCCGCCGCTCCGGTCCTGAGCAAGGCGGAGATCATGGCCGTGGCCGCCAGTCCTGCCTGGGACGACATCCGCGCCGCACTCACGCCCCACGCCGCGCTGATGCCGGGAATCCTGCCCGGGATCATCCAGACCGGCATCCCCGGCGCGTACATGTCATGGCTGGCGGCCGGACCGACCACCGTGGACGGGCTCGTCCACTCGGGCAAGAGCATCACGAGAGTCCGGATCCACCTGAGGGCGGTGGCCGAGAACACGCCGCTGGTCTGCGAGCGGGGCGGGTGCGAAGTCGGCCGCACCCAGGGCGGCCTGCCGGTGAAGGCCGAGACGTACGTCGTCGAGGACGGGGTCTCCATCCAGCAGGTCCTGACCGTGCGCCACCCGGGCGGCCTGGAGATCCGCCTCGACTCGGGGGTGCTGGACCCGAAGGAGCAGAAGGCGGTCCCGGTACAGGGCGGCGGCCTGACGCGCGAGCAGATGGAGGCGATCGCGGTCTCACCCGCCTGGGACGCCTGACCGTCACGGCACTCCACGGCACCCCGCGGCACTCCGCCGCACCCACGGCACTCCACCGCACCTGGCGGCACATAGCCGCACGCAGCCGCACCCGGGAGCCCCACTCGGCCCAAGCGGCGCATCACGTACACCCCCACAGGGCACGGTCCGGCAGTTGCCGGTCAGGCGGTGTCCCGGCACGGCCCGACGCACCTCCGGTCTGCCCGAAATACCCAGAAGGAAATGATTCGTGACTGTCAGCCCCAGCCCAGCCGCCCGGCCCGAGGAAGCCGTCGACGCGCTTGCGAACGCCGACGCGGAGGTCGCGCGCGAAACGGCGGAGGCGCCGCGCGAAGCCCCGTCCAGGGCGACGCCGGACACCGGCGACCGGGTCACGAGAGCCTGGAACGTCGCGGCGGTGACCCTCCCCACGCTGGCCGTCGCGGCGCTCGGCTGGCGCGACCGGGCGCTGACCGACGACGGCACGATCTTCCTGCGCACCGTCCGGCAGATCCTCGCGGGCAACGGCCCCGTGGTGAACACCGGCGAACGCGTGGAGGCCAACACCAGCACGCTGTGGCAGTGGCTCCTGGTGCTGATCGGCGCCGTCACCCCCGGCGACATCGGATTCGCCGCCGTCGTGACCGGGCTGCTGCTGACCGCAGCCGGGGTGGCCCTCGGCCTGGACGCCACCCGCAGGCTGCTCCTGCACGGCCGCGCGCGCCGGGTCGTCCCCGCAGGTGTGCTCGTCCTCGTCGGGCTGCCCGTGTACTGGGAGTTCGCCACCGCGGGGCTGGACACCGGACTGGGAACCTGCTGGCTGGGCGGGAGCTGGTGGCTGCTGGTGCGCTCCTACCTGCGCCCCGGTGCCCGATGGCAGGCGTGGCACGCGGTCTGGTTCGGACTCGGCTTCCTGGTCCGGCCCGACTTTGCGGTGATCGGCGCGGTCTTCCTCGTCGGACTGTGGCTGCTGCTGAGGCCGTCGCCGTGGCGCACGGCCGGGTACGCCGCCGCCGCGGCCGCGCTGCCGCTCGCGTACGAGATCTTCCGGGCCGGCTACTACGGCCTGTTGGTGCCCCTTCCCGCGCTGACCAAGGAGGCGGGGGAGGACAACGCCGACCGCGGACTGCGCTACGTGTGGGACCTCGTCGACCCGGTGGCGCTGTACGTCCCGGCCGCGCTGTTCGTCGTCCTGCTCGTGGCGTGGGCGGTGCCCCGGGTGCGCGGTGACCGCCGCCGTCTCGCCGTCGTCCTCACCCCGGTCGCCGCGGCCCTCGTCTCCGCGGCATACGTGATCCGCGTCGGCGGCGACTACATGCAGGGCCGCATGCTGCTGCCCGCGCTGTTCCTCATGCTGCTCCCGGGCTTCCTCCTGCCCGCGACCCCGCGCCTCGGCGCCGTGGCCGCCGCCACGGCCGTGTGGGCGGTGGCCGTCGCCGGGCCGTGGAACGACGGCGCGCACCAGGTGGCCAACCCCGATCTGACGGCTCGCGTGCGGATCAGCGACATCGAGATCACCGGTTCCCGGAACGCGGACCGGACGAGCCGGTGGACGATCGCCTTCCCGGGCCTCAAGGCCGCGGTGGACGCCGGACTGGCCGCGGACCGCCCGGTACTCGTCCGGCTCGACCCCGCCGGCGGGCCGCCTCTGCTGCTGCCGCTCGCCCCGGTGCACGGCGGCAGCCGGATCTCGTTCCCGGGCGGATACCTCGGCGTCGCGGGCGCGTTGGTGCCGCTCGACGGCTACATCATCGAGTTCTGGGGGCTCGCCAACACCGTCGGCGCGCACATGGAGCCCGCACCCGGCCATCTGTGGCCCGGCCACCGGAAACCGCTGGACGAGGTGTGGTTGCTGGCCCTGGAGCTCGACCCGTCGGTCACCTACGTGCCCGAGATGCCGGGCGTGACCGCGGAGGCGCTGGCCGCCGCGCGCCGCGCGCTGGCGTGCGGCGACCTGAAGGAGCTCCTGGCGTCGGTGCGCGAGCCCATGAGCCTGTCGCGTTTCGTGGACAACCTCACCGGGGCGTACGACCGCACGAAGTTCCGCATCCCGCGCGATCCCTTCGCCGCGGAACGGAAGTTCTGCTGACGCACGCCGCCGGGCGCGGACTACACGGGGATCGCGAGGGCCAGTCCGAACCGGTTTTCCGCGTCCGTCCACCAGCGCGCCACCGAGAAGCCCGCGCGCTCCAGTTCCATCGCCAGCCCCGACGCCCGGAACTTCGCGGAGATCTCGGTGCGCATCTCCTCGCCGTCCGCGAACTCCACCACCAGGTCGAGGTCGCGCACCTTCACGGTCTGCGCGCCGCGCGAGCGCAGCCGCATCTCGATCCACTCGTCCGCGTCGTTCCACACCGCGACGTGCTCGAAGCGCTCGACGGCGAAGTCCGCGTCGAGTTCGCGGTTGACGACACGCAGCACGTTGCGGTTGAACTCGGCTGTGACACCCTGCGCGTCGTCGTACGCCCGGACCAGCACGCCGGTGTCCTTCACCAGGTCGGCGCCCAGCAGCAGGCCGTCGCCGGGGCGCAGTTGGGCGCGTACGTCCGCGAGGAAGGTCGCCCGCTCGTCCGGGGTGAGGTTGCCGAGCGTGCCGCCGAGGAACGCCACCAGCCGGGGCCCGGGCTCCTCCGGGATGCCCAGGTGCGCGTCGAAGTCGGACACCACCGCGTCCACCGCCAGGTCGGGGTAGTCGGCGAGCAGCGCCTCGCCGGCCGCGCGCAGCGCCGACTCGCTGACGTCGACCGGCACGTACCGCTCCAACGTGCCCAGGTCACGCAGCGCGTCGAGCAGCAGGCGGGTCTTCTCCGAGGAACCGGAGCCGAGTTCGACGAGGGTATGCGCGGGCAGCGTGGCCGCGACGTCGACCGCGTGGCGCCGCAGGATCTCGCGCTCGGCGCGCGTCGGGTAGTACTCGTCGAGGCGGGTGATCTCCTCGAACAGCTCGCTGCCGCGCCCGTCGTAGAACCACTTGGGGGGCAGCCACTTCGGCTCCGCGGTCAGGCCGAGGGAGACGTCGCGCCGCAGGGCGTCGGTCATGTAGCCCTCGGGCAGGTGTCCGCGCACGCTGAACCTGGTCGTTCCGGTCACGGGTCAGTCAGCTCCTGTCCGCCATCGCGTGGGGTATCGGGTGCAGGTGCACGGCTTCCCGAGTGGCCGTCACGAGCGTGCGGTCGGGGACTTCGGTCCAGTCGCCGTCCGCGTCGGGCTCGGAGGCGATGACGACGCCGCCGGGCAGTTTTCCGTGGAAGAGGGTGTCGCCGTAGGCGGTGGCCGTGATGGTGCGGCCGTCCGTCACGAGGATGTTGTAGCGGCCCTGGCTGTGTGCGGCGGCCTGCGCCACCACTGCCGCGGCGGCCCGGTCGGCGGTTTCGCCGTCCGCGAGCCGCCGGCGCAGCAGGGCCCACAACAGCGCCGAGTCGCAGCGCGCTTCGAGTGCGAGCAGGTCCGCGGGCGGCAGGGTGGCGGCCAGTGCGCCGAGCCCCTCGGGCCAGGCGTCGAGCCGTCCGTTGTGGCTGAACAGGTGGATGCCGTCCGTATAGGGGGCCGCCGCGTCCTCGCCCTGGCCGGTGCCGGGGGTGGCGGAACGAACGGCCGCCAGCAGCGCGGTCGTACGCGTCACCCGGGCGACGTCGGCGAACGACGGGTCGGCCCAGATCGGGACGGCGCGGCGGTAGCGGGCGGGCACCGGGTCGCCTTCCGCGTACCAGCCCACGCCGAACCCGTCGGCGTTGACGGTGCCGTGCTGCTGGCGGCGCGGCGCCCACGACTGCTCGTACAGGCCGTGCCGCGGTGCGACGACGAGCCGGTGGATGCTCGTCTCCGCGCCGAGGTACGCCAGGTGACGGCACATCAGTGGGGCTCCGCGTCGCGGGCGGTGCGGAAGCCGGCGAAGATCTGGCGGCGCTGCGGGTAGTCCCAGTTCCGGAAGGTGCCCCGGCAGGCGACCGCGTCGGTGCCGAACGAACCGCCGCGCAACACCTTGTAGTCGGGGCCGAAGAACACCTCGGAGTACTCGCGGTACGGCCACGCCCGGAAGCCGGGGTAGCCGCCGAAGTCCGACGAGGTCCACTCCCACACGTCGCCGACCATCTGCCGCACGCCGTACGCCGAGGCGCCCGCGGCGTACGCCCCCGCGGCGGCCGGACGCAGGTGCCGCTGCCCGAGGTTGGCGTGCGCCGCGGTCGGCTCGTCGTCGCCCCACGGGTAGGTGCGGGAGAGCCCGGTGGCCGGGTCGTGGCGCGCGGCCTTCTCCCACTCGGCCTCGGTGGGCAGGCGCCGCCCGGCCCAGCGCGCGTACGCGTCCGCCTCGAACCACGAGACGTGCACGACCGGTTCGCCCGGCGGCACCGGTTCGAGGACGCCGAAGCGCCGCCGCAGCCAGCCGTCGCCGTCGCGGACCCAGAAGGCGGGTGCCACGAGTTCGTCGCGCATCCGGTGCTCCCAGCCCTCCGGGGACCACAGGCGCGGGTCGTCGTAGCCGCCGTCGGCCATGAACCGCAGGTAGTCCCCGCAGGTCACCGGGGTCGTGTCGAGGGCGAACGCGCCGACGTGCACGGTGTGTGCGGGGCGCTCGTTGTCCAGTGCCCACGGGTGGGTGGCGGTGCCCATCGTGAACGGGCCCGTGGGGACCACGACTTCGTCGGGCGGCAGGTCGGTCGCGCCCGGCGGGTCCGGGGCGTCGATGACGGGGGCGCCGGCGCGCAGCTGGTGGGTCGCCAGCATCGTCTCGTCGTGCTGCTGCTCGTGCTGGGCGATCATGCCGAACGCGAAGGCGTCGCGCGTGAGCGGGTCGTCGGCGGGCGCCCGGTCGAGCAGGTCGAGTACGCGTCCTCGCACGTCGTGGGCGAACGCGCGGGCCTCGGCCGGTCCCAGCAGCGGGAGTTGCGGGCGGGTCGACCGCGGGTGCCGGAAGGCGTCGTACAGGTCGTCGATCTCCGGGCGCATGGGTTCCTGCCCGCCGACCGCGCGCAGCAGCCAGATCTCCTCCTGGCTCGCGATGTGCGCGAGGTCCCAGACGAGCGGGGACATCAGGGGCGAGTGCTGGCGCACCAGGTCGGCGTCGTCGACGGCGTCGGTCAGCGCGGTCGTGCGCGTCCTGGCGCGGTCCAAGGCCCGCCAGGCGGCCTCAGCGGACGGTTGCGGCATCGCGGGCCCCTTCGTGCGCGGCAGCCGGTATCAGGTCGTCGCCCGGCGCCCGCCCCCGGTCGGTGTAGCGGTATGCGAACTCCACGGCATCCGTGAACACCTGCGGCGAAACCCCCATTCCCGGCAGCGCGTCCAGGGCTGCGGCCATCAGCGAACGGGCCGTGGTGCGCAGCAGCGGCTCGGCGAGTCCGAACCGGGCCGCGCGCAGCCACCACGCGTAGGGCGGTGCGGAGGCGGCCGAGGCGGCGAGCTGCTCGGTGTGCTCCCAGGCGCGCGCCGACGCCACCGGGTCGTCGAGGAGGGCGGTGGTGACCGCGAGGGCGACGGTCCAGCCGTCGTCCGGCTGCGCGTCGATCATGCGCAGCTCCAGATGTGTGCCGTGCGCCCGGATGGGCGGGAACAGCGTGGAGATGTGCAGTTCGAGGTCGGCGGCGGTGGGTGCGGGGTCGAGCGCGCCGCGCGTCCAGTCGCGGAAGGTCATGCCCTCCGGCACGGTCCAGTCGGCCGGTTCGTCGCGGCGTACGCACATCACCGGCGCGTCCATGACGTAGCGCGACCACGCCTCGCGCGGATCGGTGTCCGGGCCGTGCTCCGGCGGGCGGGTGCGCCACGCGTCCAGGCGCGACCACGCCAACTGCCGGGTGGACGCCCAGCCGGTGGACCGGCCGCCGTGGTGCGGCGAGTTGGCGAACATCGCGAGCAGTACGGGGCCGATGCGGTGGGCGAGCGCCCAGCGGTGCCGGATGCCGGTCGGGCCGCCGGTCTCGTCGCCCGAGTCCAGGCACACCTGCACCGACGCGGTGCTGCACATCATGACGCGGCCCCAGTGCCCGGACCGGTCGAAATAGCGCTCCATGGCGACGTAGCGCGGGTGCTGGAGGGCGCGGTGCGGGGCCCGGTAGGCGTCGACGCCGGCGCCGGCCAGGACGAGGCCCGCCTCGGCGGCCGTGTCGCGCAGCAGCGCGACGTCCATGCGGGCGGCCTCGATGCAGCGGTCGAGGGAGGGCTGGGCGGAGGAGCTGAGCTCGATCTGTCCGCCGGGTTCGAGGCTGATGCGCCCGCCGCCGGGCATCGGCCCGGGTTCGAGGGCGGTGCTGATGCGTTCGCCGGTGACCGGCCAGGCGGGGTCCGACTCGTCGCGGACCAGCCACTCGATCTCGACACCCACGTGGGTGGGCGGGCCGGTTCGGAAGGACGACTCGGCGGCATGGCTCTCCGCCTCGTACTCGGTGAGCGGCCGGTCGTCGGCCGGCGAGGTGTCCGGGGTGTCCGGGGCGGGGGCGTCCGGCGTGTTCGGCGCGTCCGGGGTGCCCGGATTCCGCGGGGTCGTCGCGGGGCCGGTGCCGGGCGGGGCCCCGCGGGATATGCGTGACGGCAGGTCGGGTCCGCCGCGTGCGTGTACGTGGGCCTGGGACATCTGCCGCCTCCTGGGAGGAATGAGCCGATCGGAACACGATCCAGGAGCCGCCTACCCGTTGCCCGGAGTCGGCATGCTTACCAGATTCGGACATATGTCCGAACGGCAGGTGAGTCGGCGGTGTCGACACAGCGGGGCATACCTATGACCGGACCGCGGCGGTATCGCCCGAATGGCCCTGTTTTGTAGGGATCGGCCTCAGGCCTCGTACGTCTCCGCGATCGGCGGGTGGTCGTTCCACGTCACGAACACCGACGACGTGCGGTCGCCGCGCGTGAAGTCGACGCGCAGCCAGCGGTCGCCCGGCCACACCTTGACCGCCCACCCCGAGTCCGGGGTGGCGGCGATGAGCGACGCCGAGTCGGCGTGGAAGGTGAACGACGCCCGGCCGCCCCTGACCTCGAAGCTGCGGGTCTGGCCGGGACCGCCGACGGTGTCCCGGTCCGGCGACGGCCGGGTCGGCGCGGCCGCGCTGCTCGCGGGCGGTGACCCGGACGGCGGCCCGGACGTCGGTCGCGCGCTGCTCGGCGCCGGAGGCCGGGTGGTCGGTGGCGGTGCCGGCAGCGAGGTCGCGGAGATCGTGGCGTCGTCGGCCACGACAGTGGCCGGGTCGGGCGCGGGACCGCGCACGGCGTCGGCGGCGAGCGCCGGGGCGCGCGGCGGTTCGAAGACGGTGTCACGCAGGACCGTGCGCACGGCGTACCAGGACAGCGCCACGGCGGCGGCCGTCACCGCCAGCCACGCCGCCACCCGGGTCGTCGTTCGTCGCACGGGCACATCCTGCCGTGCCGATACGCACGAGTAGGGGCGGGTTCCGGAATTCGGACGTACCGGCCCGCGCCCGCAGGGCCTGACGATACGGTTTCGGCTCATGGCACAGGTGCTCGTGGTCGAGGACGACCAGTTCGTACGCTCGGCGCTGATCCGCTACCTCTCCCAGGAGGCGCACGGCGTCCGGAGCGTCGGCACCGCGCTCGAGGCCCTGCGCGAGGTCGCCCAGCACCCCTTCGACGTGGTCATCCTCGACCTCGGGCTGCCCGACCTCGACGGCAGCGAGGCCCTCAAGATGCTCCGCGGCATATCCGACGTCCCGGTCATCATCGCCACGGCCCGCGACGACGAGGCCGAGATCGTCCGGCTGCTCAACGCGGGCGCCGACGACTACGTCACCAAGCCGTTCTCCGGCGAACACCTGGGGGCGCGCATGTCGGCCGTGCTCCGGCGCGCACGCGGGCGGACCGGGGGCGACGCACTCCAGACCGGCGGCCTGCACATCGACGTCGGCCGCCGCGAGGCCGATCTCGACGGCACCCCGCTCAACCTCACCCGCCGCGAGTTCGACCTGCTCGCCTTCCTCGCGTCGCGCGCGGGGACCGTCGTGCCGCGCCGGGAGATCCTGGCCGAGGTCTGGGGCCAGGCCTACGGCGACGACCAGACCATCGACGTGCACCTGTCCTGGCTGCGCCGCAAACTCGGCGAGACCGCCCGGCAGCCCCGCTACCTGCACACCGTGCGCGGCGTGGGGGTCAAGCTGGAGGCGCCGGCGTGAGAGGCACCCTGGTCCGCGTCGCCCTCGCGGTGACGACCATGGTCGCGCTCGCCTTCCTGATACCCCTCGGCCTGGTCGTCCGCGAGATCGCCCGCGACCGGGCGTTCTCCGACGCCGAACGGCAGGCCGCCGCCCTCCAGCCGGCCCTGGTGATCACCACCGACCGGTCCGCCCTGGAACGCGCGCTGGCGAGTGTCCCGGCCGGCGCCGACGGGCGCATGGCGGTCCACCTGCCCGACGGCGGCGTGCTCGGCGCCCCGCACGCCGCCCCGGCGACGCTGCAGAAGGCGCGCGACCGGGCGCAGGCCTTCCGGGTGCGCACCAAGGGCGGCTGGTCGCTGCTCCAGCCCGTCGCGCTGGAGCACGGCCCGGTGACGGTGATCGAGGTCTACGTGCCCGAGGGCGACACGTCGCGCGGCGTCGGCACCGCATGGCTGGTGCTCACCGGCGTCGCGGTCCTGCTGGTGGGCGGATCGCTGGTGGTCGCCGACCGGCTCGGCGCGCGCGTCGTACGCTCCGCCAAGAGCCTCGCGGGCGCCGCCGGAACCCTCGGCGGCGGCGACCTCACCGTGCGCATCACCCCCGAGGGCCCCACCGAACTGCGGGACGCGGCAGCAGCCTTCAACAGCATGGCGGACCACGTCGAGAAGCTGATGGCCGCGGAGCGCGAACTCGCCGCCGACCTGTCCCACCGGCTGCGCACGCCGCTCACCGCGCTGCGCCTGAACGCGGCGTCGCTGGGCGACAGTTCGGTGGCCGACCAGACGCGCGACGCGGTCGCGCAACTGGAACGCGAGGTCGACCGCATCATCCTGACCGCGCGGCGGCAGACCTCCGTCGTCGAACCGGTCGGCAGCGACATCGCCGAAGTGGTGCGCGACCGCATCGCGTTCTGGTCCGCGCTGGCCGAGGACGAGGACCGCGACTGGCGGTTGGACGGCGCCGAGGAGGCCGCGGGCCCGGTACGCGTACCCGTGCCGCGCGCCGAACTGGCCGCCGCCGTCGACGCGATGCTCGGCAACGTCTTCCGGCACACCGCCGAGGGCACGCCGTTCGCCGTCACCCTGCACGTGGGCGGACCGGCCGCCGGGGACACCGTGATCCTGCTGGTCGCCGACGGCGGTTCCGGCATCGCCGACCCGGAGACCGCGCTGCGCCGCGGGCACGGCGACGGCGGCGCCGGCTCCACCGGTCTGGGCCTGGACATCGTGCGTAGGGTGGCCGAGTCGACCGGCGGGGAAGTGCGCCTGGAGCGCTCGGTGCTGGGCGGCGCGCAGGTCTCGGTGCGGTTCGGTGCCGGAAATGTCGCGGTATCCCGGCGTGGCCGCCGGGCCCGCAAGGGCCGCCGAACAGCCGATGTGCGCTGAACAGCGCCGCAATTGGGACTGACGATCCGTCACAGGAAGGGCATAGTGCGCCCATTCGTCACCGCATCCGGCTTAAGCCTTCCTTAAATCGGCCGGATCAGGTGTTCAACGGCCCCGGATCTCGTTAACGTTGCTCCGCAGGCCGACCGGAAGACATGGGGCTCCCCCCCTCCGGCGGCCCAGGCTCGACCCAACCCCCCAGGGTCTGTGCCATCAAGGGGACTTGCTCCCCTTGGCGCGGGCGTACCCACCCCCACCCGGTGCGCCCGCGCCCCTTATTCCCGGACTTTTCCCGGATCTTCCTTGGATCTTCCCCGGCCTCGCCGGCCTCCTGTGGCCTTCGCCGCCCCCCGTACAGCCTTCCGGATCCTCACCCGGACCGCCGCTCGGGCCGCCGCAACGCCCCTGGCTCAGACCGCCGCGTGCGTGGTCGGCGCGTTGCGCACCGGGAAGTTCACCGACCGCGCGATGAAGCACTTGGCGTGCGCGGTCTCGTGCAGCGCCTCCGCCTTCGCGGCCATCGACGCGTCCGCGACGGTGACGGTCGGCCGCAGCACGACCTCGGTGAACTGCCCGGCGCCGTCGGCCTCGGTGGCCATCACGCCCTCGGCGCGGTCGCGGTACTCCGTCACCACCACGCCCGCCTGGGCCGCGAGCGCCAGGTACCACAGCATGTGGCACTCGCTGAGCGACGCGACGAGCAGGTCCTCGGGATTCCACCGCGCGGCGTCGCCGCGGAACCCGGGGTCCGCCGAGCCGAGCAGTGTGGGCTTGCCGGGAATGCGCACGTCATGGTCGCGGCTGTAGCCCCGGTAGGTGGCGGTTCCGTCGCCGGTGTTTCCGGTCCACTCGACCTCGACGCTGTAGCGGTGTTCGCGGGAGTGCGGTGCCATCGGTGGCCTCCTGGTCGATGCGTTCGTCCTACGGCGGTGGTAACAACAGACCGACAGGTCTACGCCATTCCGCCCGAGCGCGGTCCGGCGGGGCGTGCCACGCTGGAACGAACGAAACAGGAGCGACAGGTCGTATGTGTTGGAGCGCCACTGCCGACGCCATAGGCGGCACCGCCATCAGCGCGGTCGGGATAGCAACGCTCGTCTCGGTACGCCGTCCCCGTGACGTCGTGCTCGCGTCCGTACCGCTGATCCTGGGCTTCCACCAGCTCGTGGAAGCGGTCGTGTGGCGCGGCGAAGAGGGCAAGGCGACCGAGCAGGCCGCGGAACTCGCCCGCGGCATCTGGGCCTTCATAGCCTTCCCGCTCCTGCCTTTCCTGGTGCCGCTCGGCGTGCTGCTGGCCGTCTGGCCGGCGGCCGGCCGCAACCGCCGCGTGGTGCTGGGCTCGCTGTTCGGCATCGGCGTCCTGGTCGCCGCCTATCTCGGCGAAGCGCTCGCGACCGGTCCGGTGAACGCCACCGTGCGCGGCCACACCGTCCAGTACGCGATAGGCATCGACCACCCCCAGATCGTCATCGCCGGCTACCTGGTGGCCACGCTCGGTTCGCTGCTGGCGTCCGGCGAACGCGTCCTCGTCTGGTTCGGCGCCGTCGGCGCGGTGGGCGCGGCGATCTGCGCGTGGATCTGGACGCGCGAGTTCGCCTCGACCTGGTGCGCGCTCGCCGCCGTGACGTCCGTGATGCTGCTGGCCTGGGTGCGCGGCCACGGCCGCGGCGACGACCCGGGCCACCCCGCCGGCCGCACCGAGGAGGCCGAACGGGACGGCAGCGGCCACGAGAGCCGGGTCCGGCACTTCGCGCACCGGATGCATCGCTCTGCGTGAGCGACCCGCGGGCGAACGGCACCTGACCGGCACCTGACCGGCATCCCGACGCGTCGGGCCGGCCCGCGGACCGGCGTTTTGGCAAGATCCACTCGGGCGCCCGCGGGAGGCTACGCCGTACCTTTGGAGACATGCGCGTTCTCAATGGGAAAGTGGAGCCGGTCACCCAGGTCAGATACCGGCGGGCCCGCCGCGGCGGCGGAACCGAGACCGCGCTGCTCGCCGTCGAGGCATTGCGCGTCGACTCCCTGCCCGAGGGCGTCGACGCGGTCGTGCTGACCGGAGACCTCCAGGGGATCGCGCCGTCGCCGTACGGCGGCGAGGACGTCCTGCTCGGCATCGCGCTCGCCGACCACATGGCCGTGTGGGCCGCCGCGGGCCTGCTGCCCGCCCCGGACCGCGTCGGCGTCGTCCTCGCGGGCGACCTCTACTCCGCGCCGCGCGCCAACCGGCGCGGCGCGTCGGGCGAAGTCGCCGATGTCTGGCTGGCCTTCGCCGCCGCCGGCTGCGCGTGGATCGTCGGCGTCGCGGGCAACCACGACCTCGTCACCGCCGAGGAGGTCGCCGGGCTCGGCGGCGTCGCGGCGCTGCTCGACGGCGACGTGGTGGAGTACGGCGGGGTGCGCTTCGGCGGGGTCAGCGGCGTGATCGGCGACCCGCGCCGCACCGACCGCCGTGCCGAGGAGGAGTTTCTGGCCGCGCTCGACAAGGTCGCCCGGGCCGCGCCGGACGTCCTGGTGCTGCACGAGGGGCCGCCCGGCGCGCGCCGCGAGCAGCACGGCAACCCCGTCATCGGCGAGCGGCTCCTCGACGCGGGCACGACCCTGACGGTGTGCGGCCACCTGCACTGGGACCGCCCGCTCGCCCGGCTCGGCGCCGGGCACGTGGTCAACGTCGACGACCGGGTGGTTGTTCTGACCCGCTGACCCACGCCGGGCCCGCGAGCAGGCAGGATGGTGGGGTGAACCTCATCGACCGGCTCCCCTCCGACACAGACCCCGACAGCCTCTTCGAGGCCTTCTCCGCCTGGACGGAGGAGCGCGGGATCAGCCTGTACCCGGCGCAGGAGGAAGCCCTCATCGAGGTCGTCTCCGGTGCGAACGTCATCCTGAGCACCCCCACCGGGTCCGGCAAGTCGATGGTCGCGCTCGGCGCGCACTACTACGCCCTCGCGCGCGGCAGGCGCACCTTCTACACCGCGCCCATCAAGGCCCTGGTGTCGGAGAAGTTCTTCGACCTGGTCAAGGCGTTCGGCACCTCCAACGTCGGCATGATGACCGGCGACGCCAGCGTCAACGCCACCGCGCCGATCATCTGCTGCACCGCCGAGGTGCTGGCCCAGATCGCGCTGCGCGACGGCGAGGACGCCGACGTCGGCCAGGTCGTCATGGACGAGTTCCACTTCTACGCCGAGCCCGACCGCGGCTGGGCCTGGCAGATTCCCATCATCGAGCTGCCGCACGCGCAGTTCGTGCTGATGTCGGCGACCCTCGGCGACGTCGCGCGCTTCGAGGAGGACCTGACGCGCCGCACCGGCCGTCCGACCGCGGTGGTGCGGTCCGCGGTGCGTCCGGTGCCGCTGACGTACCAGTACGTCACCACGCCCATCCACGAGACCCTCGAAGAGCTGATGCGGGTCGGCCAGGCCCCCGTGTACGTCGTGCACTTCACGCAGGCCGCCGCCGTCGAGCGCGCCGCCTCGCTCATGAGCATCAATCTGGCCACCAAGGAGGAGAAGAAGCAGATCGCCGACCTGATCGGCCACTTCCGCTTCACCACCAAGTTCGGCCGCAACCTGGAGCGCTGGGTCAAGCACGGCATCGGCGTGCACCACGCCGGCATGCTGCCCAAGTACCGGCGCCTCGTGGAACGGCTGGCACAGGCCGGGCTGCTGAAGGTCATCTGCGGCACCGACACGCTCGGCGTCGGCGTGAACGTCCCGATCCGCACGGTGCTGTTCACCGCGCTGTCCAAGTACGACGGCGTGCGCGTGCGCCGCCTGCGGGCCCGGGAGTTCCACCAGATCGCCGGCCGGGCCGGACGCGCCGGGTTCGACACCGTCGGGCACGTCGTCGTCCAGGCGCCCGAGCACGAAATCGAGAACCTGCGCGCGCTCGCCAAGGCCGGCGACGACCCGAAGAAGCGCCGCAAGGTCGTGCGCAAGAAGGCCCCCGAGGGCTTCGTGTCGTGGAGCGGCGAGACGTTCGACCGCCTGCAGACCGCCGAGCCCGAGCCGCTCACCTCGCGGTTCAAGGTCAGCCACGCCATGCTCCTGTCGGTCATCGGGCGCCCGGGCGACGCGTTCCGCGCGATGCGCCGGCTGCTCACCGACAACCACGAGGACAAGTCCGCGCAGCGGCGGCACATCCGCGACGCGATCGCTATCTACCGGTCGCTGCTGGACGGCGGGATCGTCGAGCGGATGGAGGCCCCGGACGCCGAGGGCCGCGTCGTGCGCCTCACCGTCGACCTCCAGGACAACTTCGCGCTCAACCAGCCGCTGTCCACGTTCGCGCTGGCGGCCTTCGAGCTGCTGGACCGCGAGTCGCCCTCGTACGCGCTCGACCTCGTCTCGGTCGTCGAGGCCACCCTCGACGACCCGCGCCAGATCCTCGCCGCCCAGCAGAACAAGGCGCGCGGCGAGGCGGTCGCGCAGATGAAGGCGGACGGCATCGAGTACGAGGAGCGCATGGAGCTGATCCAGGACATCACGTACGACCGGCCGCTGGAGGACCTCCTCGACCACGCCTACGAGGTCTACCGCACCGGCCACCCCTGGGTCGGCGACCACGAGCTGAGCCCGAAGTCGATCGTCCGCACGATGTACGAACAGGCCATGACGTTCGTGGAGTTCACGAACTTCTACGAGCTGGCCCGGGCCGAGGGCATCGTGCTGCGCTACCTCGCGAGCGCGTACAAGGCCCTGCAGCAGACCGTTCCCGACGACCTGAAGACCGACGACCTGCTCGACCTGATCGAGTGGCTGGGCGAGATCGTGCGGCAGGTGGACTCCAGCCTGCTCGACGAGTGGGAGCAACTGGCCAACCCGGACGCGGTGGCACAGGGTCCGGACGTCCTGGACGAGAAGACCCGTCCGGTCACCTCCAACGCCCGCGCGTTCCGCGTGCTGGTCCGCAACGCGCTGTTCCGCCGGGTGGAACTGGCCGCGCTGCGCAAGTACTTCGACCTCGGCGAGCTGGACGCGGAGTCCGGCTGGAACGCCGACCGCTGGGCCGAGGCCATGGGCGGCTACTACGCCGAGCACGACGAGCTGGGCACCGGCCCGGACGCGCGCGGGCCCAAGATGCTGCTGGTCGAGGAGGAGGAGTGGAGCTGGCGCGTGCGCCAGATCTTCGACGACCCCGAGCGGGACCACGACTGGGGCATCAGCGCGGAGGTCGACCTCGCCGCGTCCGACGCCGAGGGCCGCGCGGTCGTCCGGGTGACCGGCGTCGACCGCTTCTGAGCCGCGCGGGCGGCTTTCCCCGGCGCACGCGCTGGACCACATGGCCGCGCCCCCGGGTCCCCCGGGGTGTTGGGCCGTTCAGGGGAAAGATGCCCGAAATCGCCCATATTTTCATCACTCTCCGTGAATCACCCGTATGCGGGTTGCCACCACCGGGGCGGCGGCCCGACCGTGGTTCTGGACCGCCGTACGGCGGTCTTCGACTGTCATAGGGAGATCATGTGACCAGCTGGATCAAGAAGACGGCCGTGACCATCGCCGCGGCCGGTGCGGTTCTGGCGCTGGGTGCGGGCGGCGCGCAGGCGGACTCGTGGGCGAACGGTGTCGCCGTGGGCTCGCCGGGCGTGCTGTCCGGCAACGTGATCCAGGTGCCGATCCACGTCCCGATCAACGTGTGCGGCAACAGCGTCAACGTCATCGGCGCGCTGAACCCGGCCTTCGGGAACTTCTGCTACAACGGCTGACACCTCGGGTCGCCATGACCCGAAACCCGACGGCCCCCGCGTGATTCTTCCGTGGACGCGGGGGCCGTCGCACGTCCCGAACACCCGTGGCCGCGCCCGGATGTGCGCCGCGGGCTCCGACGCTCGCCGCCCGCGTGCGGCACGATGGCCCCATGGAAGACGCCATGACCGCCTCCGCCCCGTACTCCCGGCACCGCGCGCACGGCGCCTCGAACCGCTGCTGTGCGGGCTCCGGCCGTGCGGACTGCCGCTCCACCTCGAAGTGGTCCGTCGGGTCGGACCGTTCGGTGCTCTCCCTGTGGTCGCGCGGCTCGGTGCTGTCGATCGCCTCGGAGGGATCGGTGCTGTCCATCGGCTCGATCGGCTCGGCCGGTTCGGTGGCCTCCGTCGGTTCCGCATTGTCCGCGCTGTCGATCGGCTCGTGGCTCAGCGTCGGCTCGGCCCTGTCGGCGCAGTCGCGCTGGTCGATCATGTCGTGGCGCTCCTCGGGCGGCCGGATGGACACGAACGCCTCGGGGCCGCGCTGCCACCCGGCGCGGACCGCGGCCACCGCGCTGCTGGTCGCGGGAGCGATCGCGGGCGCGCTGGCGACGGTACGCCCGGGCCGGCGCGCGGGCTCAGGCCGGTCCGTCGGCTGACGTACCGCCGGTGCCGGTCCCGGTGTCGGTCCCGCTGGCGGTGCCCGGTTCCGTGCCTCCGGCGGACGTTCCGCCGGCGCCGGCGCCGTCGAGGGGCCGCTTGTCCGCCGCGGCCTCCATCGCGTCGGCGATCCGCGACGCCACCCCGCGCCGGGACGCCAGGTCGTCGGCCGCGTTGTCGAGGTACCGCAGCAGTTCGACCGGGAACGGCAGGATCAGCGTCGAGTTCTTCTCCGCCGACACCTCCACGATCGTCTGCAGCAGCCGCAGTTGCAGCGCGCTCGGCGACTTCGACATCGCGTCGGCCGCGAGCGCCAGCTTCTCGGACGCCTGGAGCTCGCCGTCCGCGGTGATGATGCGCGACCGCCGCTCGCGCTCGGCCTCGGCCTGCCGCGACATCGACCGCTTCATCGACTCGGGCAGTGCCACGTCCTTCAGCTCGACCCGGTCGATCTCGATGCCCCACCCGACGGCGGGGGAGTCGAGCATCAGCGCCAGGCCCTGGTTGAGCGGCTCGCGGTTGGTCAGCAGGTCGTCCAGGTCGCTCTTGCCGATGATGGAGCGCAGCGAGGTCTGCGCGACCTGCGACATCGCGTACGTGTAGTCCTGCACCTCGACGATCGCGCGCACCGGGTCGCGGACCTTGAAGTAGACGACCGCGTCGACCCGGACCGTGACGTTGTCGCGCGTGATGCCCTCCTGGGCGGGGACCGGCATCGTCACGATCTGCACGTTGACCTTGTGCACCCGGTCGAAGACCGGAACGACCATGGTGAAGCCCGGCGGTCGCGTCTCCGGCTGCACCCGGCCGAGCCGGAAGACCACGCCACGCTCGTACTGCTGGATGACCCTCGCGCCGCGCGCGGCCGTGAACAGCGCGACGAGGCCCACGATGAGGACGACGAGCAGGACGGCCATGGCAGGCTCCGATGCTCCGCGGCGATATCCCGATGCGGCTGTACGCCACTCCCAGGGTAGGACCGCGTTTCGCGGACATCCACGGTCACCGCCTCGGGAGATGCGCCCGATCGGTGGCCCCGACCGGACGGCGACACCGACCCGCCGGCGGCGCCTGCGAACGCCGCCGGAGCGGGCCCTCGACCGGCTGTACGAGGACCTGCTCCGGCACGGGGTGGCCAACGTTCCGGTCAGCCGGCCTGAGGCAGCGCCTCAAAATTCTCCAAGTAGGGGGCAGGGCCGGTCATCTGAGTCGTGTCGGCGACCGTGTACCTGCCGCTGTCGAGGCCCCACTCGTAGTTGCCCCGGATCCAGTCGCCGGTGCCCACGACGCCGAGTTCAACGGATTTCCTCTCCTCGTCGGTGAGTTGCAGTTCGTCGCACATGTCCGGGATCCGTGCGTGCAGTTCGACGACCTCGTCGAGCAGCCCGTACGTCATCCGGATCGCCTCGTCGAGCGCCGCCGACCGCGAGCAGCCCAGGTGCCGCTTCAGCACGGTGACCAGGTTGTGCCGGTCGCCGCGCGACTCCTCGCGGTCGAGCGAGTGCACGTCGTTCATGTACGCGATGCAGTCCGTGGTCGCGTGCCGCAGCCGGCGCATGACCGGGTGGGCCTGCGCCTGCGGCGGTACCTCGAACCCGCCTATGCGCTCGACCGCGTCCAGCGAGTGCTGGAGCCCCACGGTGTGCTGGCGCAGCGCCGTGTAGCCCGCCAGGTCCATGACCTCGCCGTGCGCCGCCAAGTGGATCTCGCACACGGCGGCGGCCATGAACCGGGCCCAGTTGCTCGCGAACCGGTTCTGCCAGGTCTCCGACATCCCGGCGCACATCTGCGGCCAGATCTCGACCCACGCCAGGGTCACCGGGCAGACGATGTCCGGCGCCGTGCCGACCGGCCGGAACGGGATCGCGATCATCTCGCGCGCGACCGCCGACACCTGCGACGGGCGGTCGCCCGAGGCGTCGAACTGGTCGTCGAAGAGGAAGGCGAAGCCGAACCAGTTGATCAGCATCTCGAGGTCGTCGCCGACCGCGTTCGGATACGTCCGGGCAGCCGCCTGGGCGAGGTCCCAGGACGCGTACTCGCGCAGGCCCGCCTCGCCCCGCACGAGCCCGTGCTCCCACGTCCAGTCGAGGTTGCGCAGCCGGGCCCGGTCAAGATCCGGGCTCACCCGCGAGGCGAAAGGGATCGTAAAGTGAACAGATTGCGGCATTTATTTTCTCCGTCCCGACTCAGCCGGTGACACGTTGCCCCGGCTCCCACCCGAGCCGCCGAACCATGGATTCCACGGCCCGCATCACCATCTACCCCTGGCCGAAAGCCACCCGCAAGGTTCTTATGCCGGTGAATTACCGAGGGTGTCCCCACTGTGACCTGATCGGCAATTCGGCGGCAAATATGGGCAGTTGCGACCCGCAAGTTGGACGCATTTGGATCGCATGACCCGGATTCAGCCGTGGTAGGCCCGCACCGGGCACCGCGGACCAGGTCCCAGGACACCTCCACGGACGCGCGCCGCACCGGGTTCAGACGGCCCCCGGGAGCAGCCGCCGGCCGGGTTCGGGCGGGGTCTTCCCCCGCGGGTTACCGGAAAGTAATGTGCCGCCATGACGAGCGAGCAGTGGACCGTTCCGGACAGTTTGCGAGCCTCGGCGGCCAAATCCGCGGGCGCTTCGGCCGGGCGGCGCCGACCGCGCCACCACTACGACGTCCTCGTGATCGGTTCCGGCTTCGGCGGGTCGGTGACCGCGCTGCGCCTCACCGAGAAGGGCTACCGCGTCGGCGTCATGGAGGCCGGCCGCCGGTTCACCGACGCCGACCTGCCCAGGACCTCGTGGCAGCTGCGCGACTACCTGTGGGCGCCCCGGCTGGGCCTGTACGGCATCCAGCGCGTCCACGTGCTCAAGGACGTCGTCGTCCTGGCCGGCGCCGGCGTGGGCGGCGGTTCGCTCAACTACGCCAACACGCTGTACCAGCCGCCCGCCCCGTTCTTCGCGGACCCGCAGTGGGGCCACATCACCGACTGGCAGGCCGAGCTGGAGCCGTTCTACCGGCAGGCGCGCAGAATGCTGGGCGTCGTGGTCAACCCGTACACCACGCCCGCCGACGAGCACATGAAGGCGGTCGCGGAGGAGATGGGCGTGGGCGACAGCTTCCATCTCGCCCCGGTCGGCGTGCTGTTCCCGCGCGACGGCGAGCGGCCCGGGCAGCGGGTCGCCGACCCGTACTTCGGCGGCGCGGGACCGGAGCGCACCACCTGCACCCAGTGCGGCTCGTGCATGACCGGCTGCCGGGTCGGCGCCAAGAACTCGCTGCTGAAGAACTACCTGTACCTCGCCGAGCAGGCCGGCGCCGAGGTGCACGCCGAGCGCACGGTGCGCCGCGTACGGCCGCTCGCGGGCGGCGGGTACGCCGTCGAGACCGTGCCGACCCGCGCCGCCACCCCGCGCGCGGCCCGCCGCGAAATGCGCACCTGGACCGCCGAGCACGTCGTCTTCGCGGCCGGCACGCTCGGCACCCAGCGCCTGCTGCACCGCATGGTCGCCGAGGGCACGCTGCCCCGGCTGTCGCGGCGCCTCGGCGAGCTGACCCGCACGAACTCCGAGGCCCTGCTCGGCGCCGCCGCCTTCGAGACCGGCGTCGTGGACGCGTCGGTCGGCGTGGCCATCACCTCGTCGTGGCACCCGGACGCGAACACCCACATCGAACCCGTGCGCTACGGCAAGGGCTCCAACGCGATGGGCCTGATGCAGACCCTGCTCACCGACGGCGACCGGCCGCGCCTGCGCCAGCTGTTCGGGCAACTCGCACGAAATCCGGGCAAGATCCGCATGCTGAGCGTGCGCAACTGGTCGGAGCGCACGATCATCGCGCTGGTCATGCAGTCGCTCGACAACTCCTTGACGGTCTACCGCAAGCGCGGGCTGTTCGGCCGCACCCGCATCACCACCCGGCAGGGACACGGCGACCCCAACCCCACCTGGATCCCGGCGGGCCACCGGGCCGTGGAGATCCTCGCCGAACGCCTGGGCGGTCAGGCGGGCGGCACGGTCGGCGACCTGTTCAACGTGCCCATGACCGCGCACATGCTCGGCGGCTGCGTGATCGGCGACTCCCCGCAGACCGGTGTGGTCGACCCGTACCACCGGCTGTACGGCCACCCCGGCCTCCACGTCGTCGACGGCGCCGCGGTGTCCGCGAACCTCGGCGTGAATCCGTCGCTGACCATCACCGCCCAGGCCGAGCGCGCGATGGCCCTGTGGCCCAACAAGGGGGATGCGGACGGCCGCCCGCCCCTGGGCCGGGGATATCGCCGCATTCCGTACGTCGCCCCGCGCACCCCGGCCGTCCCGTCCGAAGCCCCGGCCGCCCTGCGCCTGCCGGTGGTCAAGGCCGACCACCGGTAGCGCCCGACCTGCCCGCCCGCCCGGCGTCGGATGTCGCCACCTGCGGAGAATCCCGGGAGCGCGGCCCGCGCCGCGCGGTCGCGGGGACACTGGAGGGGTCGTACGACGGTGTGGTGAGATACCCGGATGAGGAGCAAGGGAGTCAGCGCGGCCGGTGCCGTCGGCGCGGCCGCGGATGACGCGGCGGGCGAGCCGGCGGCCGAGCCGGTGAGCGGCGCGCCCGAGGCTTCCGTACCGCCCGCGCCCGAAGGCATCGCGGCGCCGCCCTTCGTCCCCGGCCGCTGGGGGGCCGTGCTCGCGGTGCTCGGCGGCGTGCTGCTGTTCGCCGGGTTCGAGCCCGTCGACTTCTGGCCCCTCGCGTTCGTCGGTCCAGCGCTGCTGATCGTGGCCCTCAAGGGCCGCCGCCCCCGGACCGCGTTCTGGTACGGCTTCATCTTCGCCGTCGCCCTCTTCGCACCCCTCGTGCTGTGGCTGAGCAACCTCGGCTGGCTGCCCTGGGCCGCCCTCACGCTGGCCGAGTCGGCGCTGTTCGGCCTGCTCGCCATGCCCGTGCCCGCGCTGCTGCGGCGGCGCGCCTGGCCGGTGTGGATCGCCGCGTGGTGGATCGCCGTCGAGGCGATCCGCGGCCGCGAACCCCTCGGCGGATTCCCCTGGGGGCGCCTCGCCTTCAGCCAGGCCGACTCGCCGGCCCTCGGCTGGGTGACCGTGGCCGGCGCGCCCGGCCTCAGCCTCGTCGTGGTGCTGGTGCCGGTCGCCCTCGCGTGGCTGGTGCTCGCCGGCCCGGGCCGGCGCCGCCCGGCCGTCGCCGGCCTCGTCGGATCGCTCGCCCTGGTCGGCATGGGACCGCTGCTGCTGCCTGAGCCGACCGGCGGCGGCCAGACCGTCACGGTGGCCGCCGTGCAGGGCAACGTGCCGCGCGCCCGCAATCTCGAAGAGCAGACGCGCGTCCGCAACGTCACCGAGAACCACGTCAAGGCCACCCACCAACTCGCCGACGACATCCGCGCGGGCCGGGTGCCGAAGCCGGACCTGGTCATGTGGCCCGAGAACGCGACCGACGACGACCCGCGCGTCGACCCGTACCTCGGGGCGCTCGTCGACGAGGCGGTCAACGACGTGGGCGTGCCGGTGCTGGTCGGCGCGATCCTGGACGGCGGGCCGGAGGGACGGCCGTACAACGCCGGCCTGATGTGGCGGCCGCGCACCGACCCGCAGCCCGGGCCCGGCGAGTGGTACGCCAAGCGCCACCTCGTGCCCTTCGGCGAGTACATCCCCATGCGCGACGTGCTGGGCGGCCTCGGCGACCTCCAGCTGATCCCGCGCGACTTCGAACCGGGCCAGGACAAGCCGGTGCTGTTCCGCACCGGGCCGATCGTGCTCGCGGACACCATCTGCTACGAGGTCGGCTACGACGGCAACGTGCGCAGCACGGTGACGCCCGGCGCGAACCTGATGGTCGTGCAGACCAACAACGCGACGTACGAGCGCGGCATCAGCTTCGGGCAGAGCGAGCAGCAGCTCGACATGGCCCGCATACGCGCGGTCGAGCACGACCGCGCCACCGTCGTCGTCTCGACGGTCGGCATCAGCGCGGTCGTCGCACCGGACGGATCGGTCCTGTCGCGGACCGACCTGTGGGAACCGGGCGTGCTGGTCGAGACCGTCCCGCTGCGGGACGGTACGACCCTGGCCGACCGCGTCGGCTACTGGCCCGAACTGGCGATCTGCCTGCTCGCCGCGTTCGGCGTGCTGAGCGGCGTCGACTGGCCGCGCGCCGCGTCCCGCCTCCGCCGCCGGGCCGGCGGGACCGAGGAGCGGACGCCCACGGCGCCGGACCCGTCGCCCGCGCAGCGCCCGCCGGGCACGTCGGGCACCACGGCCTGAGCACGGGCACGGGACCGTCGCCCGCCCTGCGCGCCGCGGCATCGGTCGGCTGTGGAGTCTCGCGTCTGGGGTCTCGTGCTTGTGGGTCTCGTGCCTGTCGGTCTCGCGGTTGTCGGTCTCGCGGTTGTCGGTCTCGTGTCCGCAGGTCTCGTGTTCCTGTCTCGAACCCTCGTGACCCCCGACCTCCCTCCCCGGAACCTCCCATCCCCCCTTGCCCGTTGGGTGGGTAGGGGGCCTGCGATCACCGTTTTTCCCGACTCGTGTTCGCCCCACCGGTGAATTTCTGCGAACCCGCGCCTGATTCGCGCGTCCGAGCGGCCCGCCTCACGCGTAGCACGGGTATCGGCACACCACCCGTACGCAGAGGAGCCTCCATGCCCCGTACCCGCCGCACGTCGTTCGCGCTCGCGTTCGGCCTCGCGCTCGCCCTGGTCGGAGTTCTCGCTCCGACCGCGAGCGCCGTCCGCAACGGCACCGACACCCCGGTCGGCCGTACCCCCTACGTCGTCGCGCTGGTCACCGCCGACGGGGAACTCCTCTGCGGCGGAACCCTCGTGGCCCCGAACAAGGTCCTCACCGCGGCGCACTGCGTCACCGCGGTCGACGACCCGACGGCCATCCGCGTGGTGGCGGGCCGCACCGACTACACCGGCACCGGCGGGCAGGAGCGGCGCGTGACACGGGCGCGTGTGCACCCGCAGTTCGAGCAGGGCACCCTCACGTACGACGCCGCCGTCCTGGTCCTCAACCGCCCGCTCCCGTACGCCACCGCGCCCATCGCCGGCGCCCGCGACAACGCGCTCTACAAGACGGGCAACAAGGCCACCGCGTACGGCTGGGGCCAACGCGACGGCGGCGAGCCCACCACACGTCTCCAGCGCACCACGCTCGTCCTCGGCAAGATCGCCGCCTGCGAGCCCTACACGTTCCCCGGGGACACCGCCGCGACCAAGGTGTGCGGCCTCCCGCCCGCGAACAACCCCGGCACGAGCATCTGCCGCGGCGACTCCGGCGGCCCGCTGATCGAGAAGGGCAAGCTCGTGGGCATCGTGTCGTCCGGCAACAAGTACTGCGGCGCCGAACAGCCCCTCTCGGTGTTCACGCGCGCGAGTGCGGTGCGCAAGGGTCTGGGACTGTAAGGCCCCTCTTGTGAATCCCCGGCGTCATCCGGCGGCCGGGTCGCGGAGTTCCGCCAAGCGTGCGCGGAGCAACGCGCGTTCGGCGTCGTTGCCGGAAAGGGCGATCGCCGATTCAAGGGCCTCCGCGGCGGCTCCGAGGTCGCCGGACCGGCGCAGCAGCTCGGCCTTGACGGCGGGCAGGTAGTGGTACGCGGCGAGACGGCCGTCCTGTTCGAGCCGTGCGATCTCCTCGAGTGCGGGTGCGTGGCCGTCGACTTCGGCGACGGCCACCGCCCGGTTGAGTGCGACCACCGGCGACGGCCAGATGGCGAGCAGCGCGTCGTAGACGGCGAGGATCTGCGGCCAATCGGTCTCGTCGTACGTCGGTGCCGCGGCGTGGAGCGTCGCGATGGCCGCCTGCAGGGTGAAGCGATCGGCCGGACCGGCGCGCAGGGCGGCGTCGACCAGGCGCTCGGCCTCTGCGATAACCGTGCGGTCCCAGAGCGAGCGGTCCTGCTCGGCAAGGGTCGACGGGCGTCCGTCCGGTGCCGTGCGCGTTGCGCGTCGCGCATGGTTGGCGAGAACGAGCGCCAGCAGGCCGGACGCCTCGGGCTCCTGCGGCAGGGACGCGTGCAGCATCCGGGCGAGATCGAGGGCGCGCTGCGCCGGTTCGTCGGCGAGCAGTTCGGGCCCGCTGGGAGCGGCATGGCCTGCCGTGGAGAGCAGATGTACGACGGTCAGCACGACGTCCAGCCGTTCCGGCAGCTCACCGGGGCTCGGCAGGCGGAAGGCGACGCGCTCGGCCCGGAGCTTCTTCTTCGCGCGGGTGATCCGCGCCGCCAGCGTGGGTTCGGGTACGAGCAGCATTCGGGCGATGTCCCCGGTGGGCACTCCGCACACAAGCCGCAGCGTGAGCGCGACCTGCCCCTCACGAGGGAGCACCGGGTGGCAGCACAGGAAGATCAGCCGCAGTCGGTCGTCCAATAGCGCTCGGGCACCGGGCAGCGCACCGGAGTTCACCGCACTGTGCTTCACCGCGTCGAAGTCCAAGGCGTCGGAGTCCAAGGCGTCGGAGCTCAAGGCCTCCGGGTGCGGCGCATCGGTCTCGCCTTCGACCAGGAGGGGGAGCTTGGCCTCCAGGGTCCTGGCGCGGCGCAGGGCGTCGATGGCGTTGTGCCGCGCCGCGACGGTCAGCCACGCCCCCGGCCGGTCCGGTACGCCGTCGCGTGCCCACGATTCGAGCGCGGCGGCGTACGCGTCCTGCACGCATTCCTCGGCCAGGTCGAGGTCGCGGGTGACGCGCACCGTCGCGGCGAGCAGGATGGCCCACTCGCGACGGTGCGCGTCGGCGATCGCCTCGCGTACCAGGTTCATGGCCCCATGAGCGGCCACACCTCGACGGCGCCGTCCATGATGGGGAGCAGCTTGGCGACGGCCAGGGCCTGGTCGAGGTCGGCGGCGTCGACGACGAAGAACCCGGCGATGACCTCTTTGCTCTCGAGGAACGGGCCGTCGGTGACCATCCCGCCCTTGTGGACGGTGCGCGCGGTCCGGCTCGGCTGCATGCCGTGCTCGTGCACGACCCGCACGCCCATGGCGGCGATCTTCTCGCCCGCCGCGAGGTTGGCCTCCATGACGTCGGGAGGGATGTCGGCGACGCCTCCGGGCGTCTCCTTCTCATAGATGAGCACTGCGAAGTTCGGCATGGGCTGATCCGTTTCTGCACATCGCGCCCGCGGGGTGCGCGGCCGCTGCCGTCGAGGCGCGGGTCACCAGTTCCCGGTCTCGGGTCCCAGGAGGCCGTGGGTGAGCGCACCGTCGCGAACGTAGGAGCTGATGACGACACCGGTGTCCGACACCGTCGAGCCGGTGATCTTGAAGGCGCCGGGTGTCGTCCCGGTGCCGAACAGACGCTTGCCCGATCCGACCAGCACGGGAAACGTCAGCAGGTGGAACTCGTCCACGAGGTCCTGGGCAAGCAGGGTCTGGACCAGGTCGCCGCTGCCGTGCACCTGGATCTCGCCGCCCTCCTCCTGCCTCAGTTTCCGCACCGCGTCCGCGACGTCGCCGTCCAGGAGCGTGGAATTGCGCCAGGACAACGCGGGCGACGTCCGCGACGCCACGTACTTGGGGACCGCGTTCAGCCGCGCACCGATCGGGTCGTCCGCGGTGGTCAACGGCCACGCGGCGGCGAACATGTCGTACGTCTTCCGGCCCAGGAGCAGCGCGCCCATGCGGGCGGCCCCCTCGGCCATCAGGCCCATCATCGCCGCGTCGAAGAACGGCACGGCCCAGCCTCCCTGGGTGAAACCGCCCTCCCGGTCCTCGTCGGGGCCGCCGGGGCCCTGCACGACGCCGTCCAACGACACGAACGCCATCACCATGAGCTTGCGCATGGCCGTACCTCCACGGGTGTTGTCCTGGGCTCCGGTCGGCGCCCTCGTCCAGGACGGCGAACGGGCACCGCCGAAATCGACAACCGCGGCGGAAAAATCCGATCACAGTCCCAACACGACGAGGGCGATGTCGTCGGTGGCGCTGTCGGACGGGACGAGGTCGGCGAGGACGGCATCGGCCAACTGCTCGGGGGCCAGGTCGCGGTGGAGGGTGAGGGCGTCCGCCAGTCGGGTCAGACCGACGTCGATGTCTTCCCCGCGTCGCTCGACGAGGCCGTCCGTGTACAACGTCAGAATCGAGCCCTCGCGGTACGGGTGCTTCGCCTGCGGAGACCTCCCGTGCTCGGCCCGGACGCCGAGCGGCGGGTCCGTGGCCCGGTCCAGGTACGCCACCGTGCCGTCCGGGCCGACCAGTACGGGCGGAAGGTGCCCCGCACTGCTGTAGTCGAGAACGCGTCGGACGGGGTCGATGAGCACCACCGCGGCGGTCGCGGACTCGGCACCCGATACGGAGGCGGCGTGCAGCCCGAGTGCCGTCAGCGCGTGCGCGGGCCCCTGGGCGATGCGCACCGCGGCCGTGAGCGCGCTCCGCAGCTGGCCCATGACCGCGGCCGCGCGCAGACCGTGCCCCACCACGTCGCCGACCGCGACCGCGGTACGGCCGTCGGGCAGGTCGACCAGGTCGTACCAGTCGCCGCAGACGTTGAGCGCACCCAGCGCGGGCCTGTACCGCACGGCGGCGGCGTGCCGTCCGGCGCGATGCACCGGCGTGGGCAGCATCGCGTCCTGCAGGACGAGCGCCACCTCGCGCTCGCGCGCGTGCGCCTTGCGCAGGCGATTGTTGACCTCTTGCAGTTCCCGGGCCCGCGTGTAGACCTCGGCCTGCAGGAACCGGGCTTGGTCGTCGCCGCTCCCGGCCTGGGCGCGCAGGAGCTCGGTCACTTCCTCGACACGGTGCAGCACCCAGCGCAGCCGGCCGCCGGAGTCGAAGACCGGGGTGTTCAGGATGCTCCAGTACCGCTCGTCCCACGTACCGGGTCGGCTCGGCCGCTGGGTGTCGTAACGCTGCACGGCCATGGCGTCGCGCTGTGCGGTGGTCGCCACCCGGCGCAGCGACGCCTCCAGGTTGCGGGTGCCGGTGGCCGTCTGGTCGTTCGGGTTGTCGGGGAACACATCGAAGATGTAGCGGCCCAGCAACTGGTCGCGGCTGCGTTGCGCGAGACGCAGATAGGCGGGGTTGGCCTCGATGTACACCAGATCGGGGGTGAGGAGCGCCACCCCGGCGGGCAGCGCCTCGAAGACGGCCTCGAAGTCCACGAGGGAACGCGGCGCCTGCGCCTCCGCGCGGGCCGGGTCGCGGGCGGTCGTGCCCGTGGTGCTGTCAGTGGTGCTGTCCGCGGGCCTGTCAGACGGGCGGTGCACTGGTGCGCTCATGCCCCACCACCTGTAGGTGAAGCCCCCGAGCCGGTGTCTTGGTCCCTACCGTACGCGCGCCCCCTCGCGGTCGGCACGGATCGAAGCGGATACGGCCGACGGCGGTGCCGGCACCGGCGCCCGTTCCTGCGCCTGCTCCCGCTTCTGCACCCGCTGCTGCTTCCGCACCTGCCCCCACTCCCGCGTCGGGTCGCCCCGCCCCCACCCTGGCGTCCCCCGCATCGGAGCGGCAAAGTGGATATGGCCCGCTAAAACCATGCGAGTCCCCACCTCGTGGGAGGCGCGTCGTGTTCGTGGCCACCGTCATCGTTTCGTGTGTGCTCGCCGCCGTGGTCGCGCTCTCGGCGGGGTTCAAGCTCACCCACAACCAGGAGATCGTGCAGCAGTACGCCCGGCTCGGCGTCCCCGAGGACCGGCTCGACCAGCTCGCGGTCCTGCTCCTCGCGGGCGCGGGCGGGCTGCTCGTGGGCCTTGCCTGGTGGCCGATGGGGGCCGCGGCGGCCGCGGGCTTGGCGGTCTACTTCCTCGGCGCCGTCGCGGTGCACGTACGGGCGGGCGTACTGCGGACCATCGGCACGCCGCTCCTCGTCGAGGCACTTGCGGTCGCGGCCCTCGTACTGCGGCTCGGCACGCGCTGAGGCGTGCCGAACCCAGTCGATCGACACAGGCTCGCCACGGGTGGTCAGTCGATCCGGACCGTGCCGTCGTCCGTCTCGAAGTACACCGCGGTGAGGCCCGCGTCGTCGTCCTCGCCGGGCGGGCTCCAGTCGACGTCCACGTCGTCGAGCGGGTGGTTCTCCGGCTCGCCGAGCCAGCCGGAGACCGTCGACGGGGTGCCGGCGATCGCCAGCCTGCGGATGCGTACCGCCGTGCGCACGTCGGCGGACGGGTGCTGCGCCATGTCGAGCCACTGGATGATGTACGGCAGCTGCGGGTCGTCCATCAGATCCAGGACGCCGATCTGACGCCACTTCAGGTCGTACCGGTCCGGGCGCACCCGGTGCCCGTCCACGGCCGGGCGCCCGAGGCGCTCCTCGACCGGCGCGATGTCGTCGACGCGCGCGACCCAGCCGAGCCAGCCGCCGCCCAGTTCCGCGCGGCGCTTGACCGCGCGGCCGAAGGGCGCGGCGTCGGTCGCGGGGTGGTCGAGCGTCGTGACCACCTCCATGTACATGCCGCCCGCCAGGGGCAGGACGAAGTTGCGTGTTCCGAAACGCGGATGCACGCCGCCGTCCTGGAACGGCGCGCCGAGCATCGAGCCGAGCCGCCCGACGGTCGAGACGAACTCGCCGGGGGAGACGGCGTAGGAGACGTGGTCGAGTCGCATGCCGCGGCTCCTTCCCTGGTCGGAGAGGGCCAACCGTCCGGCCGGGCGGTTCCCACGAAGGGGTGACGCGCCGGAACGTCAGCCGTACGGCGGCTTCCGGAGGGCTCGGGTGCCGCCGTTCAATGCGTGTTTATCGCCGCCCGCAGTCGTTGGGCTGTCTGGCTGAACAGCCGCATTCCTCCGTTTGTCTCCGGGAGTACCCCTTCATGATGACCCCTGCCCGCACGTCTTCGGCGGGGTGCCGATGACGCCCCCGACCACGACTGCCGGGACCACCGCCGGCCCGGCTCCCGGCGCCGCGCCGACGGAGAGCACGCTGCACGACGACCCCCGGTTCCGCGAACTCAAGCGGCGGTTCCGCCGGTTCGCGTTCCCGGTCACCGCGGTCTTCCTCGGCTGGTACCTGCTGTACGTGCTGCTGTGCGCGTACGCCCGCGACTTCATGGCGCACAAGATCTCCGGCAACATCAACGTCGCCCTCGTGTTCGGACTCGGCCAGTTTGCCGCGACGTTCCTGACCGCCTGGATCTACTCCCGGTACGCGGACCGCCGCCTCGACCCGCTGTCCGCCGAACTGCGCGCAACCGCCGCCGTGCGAAGCGGGGTGGCGGCATGAGCGAGCGGAGCGAGCGAATCAATAAGAGGATGCGTTTCGCGATTGCGGCCGCCGTGCGAAGCGGGGTGGCGGCATGAGCGAGCGGAGCGAGCGAATCAATAAGAGGATGCGTTTCGCGATTGCGGCCGCCGAGCGAAGCGAGGTGGCGGCATGAGTGATCACAAGACGCTGACGGTCGCGCTGTTCACCGTCTTCATCGTCGCGACACTCGCCATCACCGTCGTCGCCGGCCGCCGCACCCGCAGCGCGGCCGACTTCTACGCGGGCGGCCGATCATTCTCCCCGCTCCAGAACGGCGTCGCGATCGGCGGGGACTACATGTCCGCCGCGTCGTTCCTCGGCATCGCGGGCATCCTCGCGCTGTCCGGCTACGACGGATTCCTCTACTCCATCGGCTTCCTGGTGGCGTGGATCGTCGCGCTGCTCCTGGTCGCCGAACCGCTGCGCAACAGCGGGCGGTTCACCATGGCCGACGCCATCTCGGAGCGCCTCCGCTCGCCGCAGGTCCGGGTCGCGGCGGGGATCTCCACCATCGTGGTGTCGATCTTCTACCTGCTCGCCCAGATGGTCGGGGCGGCGTCGGTGATCTCGCTGCTGCTGGGGGTGTCCTCGGACGCCTCGCGGATCTGGACGATCGTCGCGGTGGGCGCGCTGATGATCTTCTACGTCACGGTCGGCGGCATGAAGGGCACCACCTGGGTGCAGATCGTCAAGGCGGTCCTGCTCATGATCGGGGCCTGCGTCATGACCGTGTGGGTGCTCGCGAAGTTCGACTTCGCGGTGTCCGACCTGCTCGGCGCCGCCGCGAGCCAGTCCGGCAAGGGCGACGCGTTCCTGCAGCCCGGCCTCAAGTACGGCGCCACCGACGGCTGGTCCAAGCTGGACATGATCAGCCTCGGCATCGCCCTGGTCCTCGGCACCGCCGCACTGCCGCACATCCTCGTACGCTTCTACACCGTGCCGGACGCGAAGGCCGCCCGGAAGTCGGTCAACTGGGCGATCGGCATCATCGGCGCCTTCTACCTGATGACCCTGGTCATCGGCTTCGGCGCGGCCGCGCTGGTCGGCAGCAAGACGATCAGGGGCGCCGACCCCTCCGGCAACACCGCCGCGACGCGCCTGGCCGAACACCTCGGCGGCGGGCCGGGCAGCACCGGGGGCGCGGTGATGCTCGCGTTCATCGCCGCCGTGGCGTTCGCGACGATCCTCGCCGTGGTCGCGGGCCTGACGCTCGCCTCGTCCTCGTCGTTCGCCCACGACCTGTACGCCGGGGTCCTCAAGCGCGGCGGGACCACCGACGCCGAGGAGGTGAGGGTCGCGCGGATCGCCGCCATCGTCATCGGCGGCGTGGCCATCGCCCTTTCCGTCTTCGCGCGCGAGCTCAACGTCGCGTTCCTCGTGGCACTGGCCTTCGCGATCGCCGCGTCGGCGAACCTGCCCGCCATCGTGTTCGCGCTGTTCTGGCGGCGCTTCACCAAGGCCGGCGCAATCGCGGGTGTCTTCGGCGGCCTGATCTCGGCGATCGTCGTGGTGGCGCTGTCGCCCATCGTGTGGGGCGGCGCGAGCGAGACGAAGCCCGCGGTGACCCTCACCGCCGCGCAGGCCGACAAATGCGGTGTGGCGGACGGTTCGCGGAGCGTCGGCAACCCGACCGCTCTCGTGTCCTGCACCACCGTCGCGCCGATCCCGCTGGAGAACCCGGGCCTCATCTCGATCCCGGTCGGGTTCCTGTGCGCCGCGGCCGGAACCCTGCTCACCGACAAGCGCCGGACCGACGAGGACGACGCGGCGTTCGACGAACTGGAGGTACGCGCCCTCACGGGCGTCGGAGCGCACTGAGGGCTGGGACGGGGTCGGGCCCGTGGGCACCCGCCCGACCCCAGGCGTCCGTGCGCAGAGCCGTCCCGCGCAGGCGCGCCGATATATCACCTGTCCGGGCGACTCCACCAGAGCCGGGCCCGACCCGGTGCCCGAACGCCGGGCGCCGTACGTCACAGTGGATGCCATGGCTCCATCTCCTCGCACGCCGGGCCCGGGCGCGTTCCGGGCCGTCGCGCTGATCGCCCTCGGCATCGCCCTGTTCCTCGGCGCGCTGATGCTCGGCGACAGCATGGACGACCTGCACGGGTCCGGCGGCCACCACAGCGGCGGATCGACCAGCGGCATGGCCGACATGGCCGCCTCGCTGGGCCCGCCGACGTTCGGTCGGATGTTCGGCTGGTACCCCGAACCGTTGTTCCTCGCGGGCAGCATCGCCGCCGTCCTGTTCTACGGCGCCGGGGTGTGGCGGCTGCGCAGCAGAGGCGACAAGTGGCCGATCGGCCGCACGCTGGCGTGGCTCGCGGGTGTGGGCACGGTGCTGCTGTCGACGTCCAGCGGAGTGGCGGTGTACGGCACCGCGCTCTTCAGCGTGCACATGGTGCAGCACATGATCCTGAGCATGCTCTCGCCGATCCTGCTGCTGCTCGGCGCGCCCATCACCCTCGCGCTGCGGTCCATCCGGCCCGCCCGCAAGGGCGCGGACGGCAAGGCGGGGCGCGGGCCGCGCGAGATCCTGCTGACCGTGCTGCACAGCCGGTTCGCGGCGGTCATGTCGTCGCCCGGGGTCACCCTCCCGCTGTTCATCGCGAGCCTGTACGTCCTCTACTTCACCCCGCTGTTCGACCTGGCCATGGGCAACATGTGGGGCCACCGCTGGATGACGTTCCACTTCCTGGCCGTCGGCCTGCTGTTCTTCTGGCCGATCATGGGCATCGACCCCGCGCCCCGCAAGCACGGCTACGTCATGAAGATGCTGGAACTGTTCGCGGGCATGCCCTTCCACGCGTTCTTCGGCGTCGCGGTCATGATGTCGTCGTCGCTGATCGTCGACTCCTTCGAGCAGCCGCCGCCTTCGTGGGGCACGGACGTCCTCGCCGACCAGCAGATGGGCGGCGGCATCGCGTGGGCCTTCGGCGAGGTCCCGACGGTCATCGTGCTGCTGGTGATCTTCTCCCAGTGGATGAGCTCGGAGGAACGCCTCGCCCGCCGCAAGGACCGCGCCGCGGATCGCGACGGCGACGCGGAACTGGACGCGTACAACGCGTACCTGACCCGACTGGCCGGCGGCGTGACGCCTGCGGCGGCGACTGATGCCGACGTCGACGTCGACGCCGGGCAGGACACGGAGACAGTGCCCTCCGCGCCGTCGGCATCGTCAGCTTCGTCGGCGAATTCGTCGTCCTCCCGCCGGCAAGGCTGAGGCGCGTGGGGGAGCCGAGTGCCGAGCGGCTGGCCGCCGAACTGACCGCCGCCGGCCACCTCACCCCAGATTGGGTCGAGCCCTGGCGGGCCGTGGACCGCGCCGACTTCGTACCCGCGCGTGTGTGGGTGTCCGACCCCGAGGGGTACCGCCGTTTCGACCGTGCCGACGACCCGGACCGCTGGCGCGCCCTGGTCTACTCCGACACCGTTCTCGTCACGCAGGTCGAGGGCGGGGCGACCGAGCCCGAGGTGTCCTCGTGGCCGACCAGCAGCGCCATGATGCCGCGCATGGTGGCCGGCATGATGGCGGCGCTCGACGTTGCCGACGGCCACCGCGTCCTGGAAATCGGCACGGGAGTTGGCATCGGCGCGGCGCTGCTGAGCGCGCGGCTCGGCGACTCGGCCGTCACCTCGATCGAGGTCGACCCGGTCGTGGCCGCCGGAGCCCGCCGGTCACTCGACCGAGCGGGGCGGCACCCGTACCTGGCGGTGGGCGACGGCATGACCGGCGTGCCGGAACGCGCCCCGTTCGACCGGGTGTTGTCGACGTGCTCGGTACGCACGGTGCCGTGGGCCTGGATCGCCCAGACGCGCCCCGGCGGCCACGTCCTGACGCCGTGGGGCACGGGGCTCTACAACGGTGTGCTGCTCGACCTGGAGGTCGCGGAGGACGCCGACGGACGCTACGCCACCGGCCGCGTCGTCGGCGACGCGGCGTTCATGTGGGAACGCGGCCAGGGCACGGCGCCGGACTTCGGCTTCGGCGTAGTCGGCGCCGGGACACCCACGATCGTGACCACGACCACGACCACGACGCTGGACGCCCGCGTGCTCTCCGGCTCGCGCGATGCCGCCTTCGCGGTGGGCCTGCTGGTGCCCGGCGTACGCTCGCACATCCACCGCACGGCCGGCACGTCCGGCGTTGCCGCACTCGACTCGCTCACCCTCCACCTGACCGACCCCGAAACGCGCTCCTGGGCTCGCATCGAACACGTCCCGGGGCGTACCGAGTTCGCCGCCGAGCGGGCCGGCCCCCGCGACGTCCTCGCCGAGGCCGAAGCCGCCCTGCGCTGGTGGCACGCCGCAGGCGCCCCCGCCCGCTCCCGCCTCGGAGTCACCATCCGCAAGTCCGGCCAGACGGAGTGGCTCGACACCCCGGAGACGCCGATCGGCACGCGGGCGTAGGCGCACTGGGGCCCTCATTCGTGGGGTGGGTCGCCCGTGAAGGCTTGTTCAGACCGGTAATTCTTCCGGGAGCCCCGAGCCCCGCGCGCCTACAGCCGTGCTCGGGCTGCGGCTACCTCGGCTCGCAGTTCGGCGGCGATCTCCGGGGTGTCCGGGTCTGCGGTTGGCAGGCGGGCTTCCAGGAGGTCTAGTTGGCGTTCCTGTACGTCGGCGATGCGGGCCCGGACTGTGGGGGTTCGGGCGATCCGTCTGGCCCGCACGCGGCTTCGGCGGCCCAGCAGGGTGCGGGCCTCCGACGGCCGGACCGTGTCGTACGCCGCCTCCTCCTGTGCGACCTCCCGCAGCCTCGCCCGGTAGCCCCGCCGCACCGCCCGGAAGACCAGGAGCGCGACGACCAGGTTCACCGCGACCTTGACGACTATGCCGCCCGGGAAGCCGAGGATCGGCGCGTTGAACTGCCAGTGCATTGCCATGGCCAGCGCCCAGAACACCACAGCGATGCCGATGCGGCGGGCGAGCGGTGTGCCGTTCCGGGCCACCAGGAAGCCGATGCCCGTGCCCGCGACCGCCGTCATCGCCCAGTGTGAGCCCCAGCCGGTGAGGAGCACGCGGACGACGAACGACCCGACGACCGAGCCGCCGGGGGAGGTGGCGCCTTGCAGAAGGATGTTGTTGAGGGCGTACATGAGGTTCTCGGTCGCCTGGAAGCCGAGGCCGACGAGCGCGCCGTAGACCCAGCCGTCGACCGGCCCGCGTACCGCACGCGCCGCCACGAAGGTCAGCATGACGACGCCGCAGAGCTTGAGCGTCTCCTCGTTCCACGGGGCGGTCAGGGCGGCACTCCAGTCGTCCGCGAACTGAACGCCGCGGGTACGCGCCCAGATGGCGCCGAGACCGGTGTTGGCGATGACCGCGCAGCCGGTCGCCGCCGTCATGCCCCATACGACGCAGGCGACGGAAGGCGGGCCGGGCGGCGGGCGCACGGGGCGTACGCGGCGGGCCAGGGCGTACCCGAACACCAGTGTGGGGACCAGCAGCCCCGCCGCCAGCAACGTCGCGGCGGGGAACACCCGGACGGCGTCGAAGTAGTTGAGGCCGAGCGAGACCGCCCCGAAGACGCACGCGGCAAGGCCGACCCACAGGGAGAAGGACCGGACGGAAAGCGCCCCCGTCACGACGCGGGCCTTGTGAAGGTGAGGGAGCGGATGACCGAGAGCGCCGCCGCCAGGTCCGCGTCGTCGCGCGTACCGGAATCGGACGTCGATGCGGAAGCGGACGCGGCGTCGGTCGGCCCTAGTGCGACCATCCGGATCGCGAAGCTCTCGTCCGGCGCCGGGTAGATCGCGGCGGTGCCGCGCTCGCCGCGTTGGGTGAGGTCGCCGATGCTGCCCCGGGCGCCGCTTGCCGAGACCACGGGTGTCGGCGGGCCGACGCGCGCGTCCGACGCCGAGACGCGGGCGCTGCGGCGCAGGCCGTCCCACAGCCGGTCCGCGTAGTCGGACGACATCAGGCTCAGGTACGCCACCGTCAGTTCGGTGTCGCCCCGCGTCAGTACGTACTCCTGCGACGGCACCGTCTCCGACTCGGCCACGGTCCAGCCGTCCCCGACCACCGTGAACCACGCGTGGTCGCCGTTGCCCGGACCCACCCGCAGGACGGCTCCGCCGGGCAGCACCCGGTCGTCGGACAGCCGCGAGGCGAGGAAGGGCCAGCCTGCGACGAGCAGCGCCATCACGGCCACGACGGTCGGCGGGCCCCACCACGGCGCACGGCGGCCCCGGCGGTCGGCGGTACGCGGCTGGCCCATGGCACCAGCGTTGGTCCTGGTACGGGAGCCCGCCCGTCGAGTATCGGCCGGTGGGGTGAACGGTGACCCGAAGGGGTGACTTCGGTCAGGCGCGCGGTGGCTTCAGCCCCGGCGTGCGGACCCGGCTCGACCTGGCCCGAGCGCCACCTGCGACGTGCCTACTCGTAGTACCGCGCCTCGATCACGTTGCCGTCCGGGTCGGTGAAGTAGAACGTGCTGGGGGCGTAGCCCCGGGCGCCGAACGAGTTCTCCAGGCCCACCGACGTGTCGCCGCCCTCGGCCTCGACCCGCTCGCGCAGGGCCGCGAAGTCGGCCTGTGCCAGGGCGACGCAGATGTGGTTCACCCGGTGTCCGGAGGCACCCGGCACCTTGAAGCTCGCGTCGACCCCGGCCGCGCTCGATTTCGCGGCGAGGTCGATGATGGCGTGCTCGGACACGCGGACGCTGGGGAACGGGGCCGTGCCGTCCCGGAACTCTTGCGCGCGTACGCCGGGGAACCCGACCACTCGCTCGTAGAAGTCCAGTGACCTGAGCTGGTCCTCCACCCAGATCACGATGTGGTCGATGGTCGCCTGCACGTCGCCACGCCCTTCGCTGCTTCCGCCGGTCCCGTCCCGGCGCCGTCCGGACCGCGGTTCGCGGAGATGCCGCCGGGGTGTTGCCGGGGTGCCGAGGTACCGCCTGGGGTCACGGCCGCCAGGCCGCCTCCGGATCGTCGAACATCGTAGCCGGGTCGGCCAGAATGACCGCGCTCAGCGGCTTGTGCATCCAATCCCGGTCGATTCGGACGCACATCACGCGTTCCAGGAGGGCCAGGCACGAGGCGCCGGCGGCCGAGGCGTCCGGGCGTACGCCTTCCGCCCAGCGCGGCAGGGGCACGGCGAGACCGGCCGGGACGCGTCTGGTGTCGACCGGGTCGAAGACCACCTGGACGTCGCCGTCCTCGGCGTACATCACCTGGCAGTCGCCGTGCATGTCCCAGTACGCGCTGAAGAACCGGCCGCCCTGCGCCGACGCGCGCCGGGCGATCTCCGGGATGCTGCCGTGGTAGCCGGTGTTCTCGATCGTCACGACGCAGGAGTCGGTCGACACGATCAGCATGGGGTGGAAGGAGCCGGCCTCGGGCAGGGCCAGGACGTCGCCTATCTGACGGAACGTCATGATCCGGCGCGGCGCCTGGGCTCCGCCGAAAGCCGCGACGACCTCCTCCTCCGTACGGCCGGTGGCGACGGAGATGGTGAGGGCGACAAGTCCGTCCTGTTCGGCCCACCGGTAGCGCTCGACCAGTGTGTCCAGCATCGGGGTCTCCAGCCTGTCGTGATCGTCCTGCCCGGTTCCAGGATGCCCGTCGCATCCGACAGCCGTGGCGGGTTCACGCAACGCGAACGTCCGCTTACCTGATTCGGTGTCATTTCGATGGTGATCCGTCCGCCCTTGGGGCGGACGCGTGTTGCCGCGCGCACCCGTTCCCGTCAGGGGCGCCGACGGGGTGCGGGGCGTCGCGGCCCTCGCGGCGGCCCGGGCCGTCACGGACGCGGCTCCGTCGTCAGGCCGCTGAGGTGGTCGCGGGCGGCCAGCAGCGCGGTGCCGTCCGGGCCCGGTACGCGGCGGCGGAGGTCGATGATCCCCGGTCCCAGGTTGCGTGCCGCCTCGGTACGTCCCAGCCGCAGCCACAGTGCCTGGGCGGCGTCCGCCGCGGAGCGGGCCGCCGGGTCGTCCGGGTCCCCGGCCTCGGCGAGCCGGTGCGCGAGGGTGGTGTACTGCCGGGCCGCGGTCGCGAACAGACCGGCTGACGCCGTCAGATGGGCGCGTACTTCGTACGCGTTGAGCGTGAACGGATGGGCGGGACCGTGCCGGGCCTCGACACCGCGCATCAACTCCTCGGCGAGGGTGAGGGCTTCCACGTGGTTGTCGTGCGCCGCGGCGTCCTTTATGGCGTGCAGCGCCGCGCGTAGCTCCGCCGGTGGCCGGGCCGCTTTGCGGGGTGCGACGGCGGACGTCGTGTTGGCGGATCCGTTCCGGGCCGGGACGGCGTGGCCGGGCGGGGCCGGGGACGGGGGTGCCGGCGGGGGCGGCGGCGCGAGGTGGGCGGCGGTCGCGACGGGCGGGGGAGGGATCGGCGCGGGCATCGACGCGCGCGGACGCACCAGTTCGCCGGACGGGTCGGATGTCGGTGCCGGGGGCTCGCTCGCCGCGACTGGGGCCACTGCGGGAGGTGCTGGGGGTACTGGAGCCGTCTGCGGGGTCTGCGCGGTCTTCGGGGTTTGCGCGGCCTGGGCGGTCGGAGCGCCCGGCTCGGTTGCACGGGGCGGCTCGGACTGACCGGGCGGCTCGGACTGACCGGGCGGACCGGTCGGCGCCGTGCCGGCGAGCGGATCGGTCGGCGTGCCGGGTTCGAACGGCTCGACAGGTTCGACCGGTTCGAACCGTTCGGTCGGTCCCCGCCAAGGACCGGACCACGGCCCGGTCTCCGCGCCGATCTCCGCTTCTGTCTCGGCGATGGTCGGCGGGTCGGCCCAGATGTCGATGGGGGCGTCGCCCGCGTCCCCGGCGCGCGTCGGGAACGGAAACGGGCCCGCGGGCTCGGCGTACGGTTCGGCCTGACGAGCTGTCAGCTCCCGTACGCGCGCCCGCGCCCCCACCAGCGCCCGCCCGCCCGGTCCCGGGATGTGCTCGCGTACCGCGATGAGGCGTACGCCGGTCGACACCGTCGCGGTGTCGTCGTCGGGCAGGCGCAGCCACAGCGCGTGGGCGTTGTCCGCCGCGGAGATGGTGTCGGGGTGCTCGGGCCCGCGTGCGAGGAGCCGGGACTCGGCAATGTCCAGGTAGGCCGTCACCGCATCGGCCAACCGTCCGGACTCCGCGGTCAGATACGCCCGGACCTCGCGCACGTTGAGGGTGTGCGCGTGCTCCCAACCCAGGTCGGCGACCAGGGCGTCGACGATGGCGTCCGCCGCGCCCAGCGCCTCGTCGTGTCGTCCCTCGGCGGCGATGGCCGCGACGTCCGCGAGCGCCTCGCGCAACTCGGGCGGGGGCGGCAGCGGTTGCTCGGAGGGGGCACGAGGCGCGGACAGCGCCTCCAGGTGCGCGGCCGCGGCTTCACGCGTGTGCGCGCCGCTGCCGAGCACCAACTCCCGCAGCGCCACCACCGCGGGGCCCAGCTCGCGGGCCTGTGCGACGTCCGGAAGGTCGAGCCACAGGGTGTGCGCCGCGTCGGCGGCGGCGCGGGTGGTGGCGTGCCCGGGGCCGTGGATCCGCGCGCTGCGGCGCGCCGTCTCGGTGTACAGCGTCACCGCTTCGTCGATGCGCCCGGCCCGTGCGGTCAGCCAGGCCCACGTCTCCAACGCGTCGAGGGTGTCGCGGTGTTCCGGGCCGAGGCCGTACCGCGTCTCCATGTCGTGGGTGATGGCCCGCGCGAGTGCCAGTGCCTCGTCGAAGTCCCCGGCCGCCACGGCCGCGCGAAGGCTGCCCACCCGCTCGCGGTACAGGTACGGCCCGGCGGCCCGCTCCTCCTCGGCGGCCTGCGGGAGCAGGTGCGGGATGGTCACGCGCAGTTGCGCGGTGGTCGGCACCCCCGCCGCCACCCCCGCGCCCCAGTCCTGCGCCTCTCCCGGTTCCGGTTGCAGGAACGGTGCCGGTGCGGGCACCGCGACTTCGGGTTCGGGCGCGGGCGGCGCGGAATCGCGCGGGGCCCGGCCCGGGACGGCGCGGTGCCGGCCGGTGGCCTCGCTGCGTGTGCCGCCGTACGAGATCGCGTACGAGCCCTCGGCGGGCATCCGGTTCGCGAGCCGCAGCGTCGTGTCGGCGGGCGGCACGATCTGCACCGTGCCCTCCGGCAGTTGGGCCCGGCCGAAGATCGCCGGGTGGACCGTCGCCGGGTCGACGGTCGCCGGGCAGCCCGCGAAGCCGCGGCGCGCGGCGACGGTCAGGGTCCGGGTGAACGCGTGCGCGGGGTCGTCGTGGGTGGCCGGCGGGGTCAGGACGCCCCACAGCGGCAGGCGGTCGGCCAGCGTCCCGGGGGCGACGGTCACCTCGGCGCGCAGGTCGGCCGACGCGGTCAGGTCGACGATCACCAGCGTGTTGCGCGGGTCGCGGATCCGCAGGGTCTCGGCGAGCCAGGCCCACGGGAGCCCGTCGTACCGCACGCTGCCCGGCGACGAGTCGCGCAGTGTGACATGCAACTCGCCACGCCGGTCCGGCATCAGATGACCGGTCAGGTAGACGATGACCGGTCCGGGGGTGACCGACGAGCGCTCGAGGTAGCCGCGTACCGTCTGCGGTCCGGACCCGGCGGGCAACTGGACGACGTCGGCGGGAGCGTCCGGGACCAGGATCTGGGGCGGCAGGCCGACCCAACCGGCGAGCGCGGCCTCCGAATCGGCCAACGCGCGGCTCTTGCGCCGCCCTTGGCCGACTCCGGCCACCAGCAGTACGAACCCCCTCGGGGTTTCCATGGGTTCGAATGGCTGATTCGCCTGTTGCGGCGTGCTTTCCCTGGACATGCCTACCCCCGCGCGATGACGCGATTCCGGCCAGCAGCGGGAACCTACCGCACGTCCCGATGCACCCGGTATGCCCCGGCCGCCCCACGCCTACCGCGGGAGCTTTCCAACCTTCCGGTAGTGGGCGCGAGTTGGCCGGATAGAAGGGACAATGCCCTAGGTCCCGAACGCGCATGCGTGGTTGTGGACGCAGTTGTGGCTACGGAGGGGCCGCGGCTGGACACGCAGGGGTGGCGTCGGGGCAGGATGGCATGACCGAGATCGGGCGCGACGCTTTTCGGTGGCCCGGGCACCGCCCAGTTCGGACCGCCGTGGGATCGGGGGCACCATGCGGCAGACGACGGTCGTCGGACGACCGGGTACCGAGGTGGGGCCGGTCCATCCCCGCGAACAGGCGGGTGCGGCACGGGTCGCGCGCGCGAACGGCGGTGCGGTGCGTCGCGCACCGAGCGCAAGTTCCGTGCGGAGCGAACGCGTTGACCGGGTCCGCCGAGCAGGTGCGGCGTGAAGCCCGGGCGGGCGATCGCCGGGTTCCTGGTCCTGCCGTTCGCCCTCATGGTGGCGGCACTGCTGGTGATCGCGGCGCTGGCCGGCGGGTTGCCTTCGACGGGGCCGGTGGGCGCGCGGCTCAACGCGACCTTCAACGGGGCGCAGGTTCCGGCGCAGTACCGCGAGTGGGTCACGCGGGCCGGGCAGATGTGTCCCGAGGTCACCCCGCAGCTGCTCGCCGCGCAGTTGGAGCAGGAGTCGGGCTGGAACCCCAACGCGGTCAGCCCCGTCGGCGCGATGGGGATCGCCCAGTTCATGCCCGGCACGTGGCCGAACTACGGCCAAGACGAGGACGGCGGCGGCGCGAGCCCGTACCATCCCGGTGACGCGATCATGGCGGCGGCGCGGTACGACTGCGAGCTCGCCGCGCTGGTGCGCGGGTACATCGAGACGGGACGGGCGAGCGGCGACGTGCAGGACCTCATGCTCGCGGCGTACAACGCGGGTCCCGGAGCAGTGCTGAAGTACGCGGGCATTCCGCAGTACACCGAGACGCAGAACTATGTGCGCGTCATCCGCAGCCTCATGGACAAGTACCAGGACGTCATCCCCGACATCGCCGCCGGGACGCCGTTCGGCCAGGCGGTCGTGGAGTTCGCCATGCGCCATCGCGGCGTGCCCTATTCGTGGGGCGGCGGCGACACGTCGGGGCCGTCCGAGGGCTTCGGCAACGGCGCGGGCGTCGAAGGATTCGACTGTTCGAGCCTGGTCCAGTACGCGGTGTACCACGCGTCGGGAGGCAAACTCATGCTGCCGCGCGTGTCCCAGGCGCAGGTGACGGTGGGTCAGCCGGTGCCGCGCGACTTCGCGGTGATGCTGCCCGGCGACGTGATCGGCTTCGACCCGCACCGCAATGGCGACTACAGCCACATCGGCATCTACATCGGCAACGGGCAGATGGTCCACGCCCCCAAGACGGGGGACGTGGTGAAGGTGTCCGACTTGTCGGAGTCCTACTACGCGAACTCGGCCTGGTTGGTACGGAGGTTCGGATGAGCTCCGACGGCCCCGGCATGCGGGCGGCCCAAGGGCTGCGCGGCACAGTGGCATTGCTCACGTTTCTCGCGCTGATCGTCGGCGCCGCACTGTTCGGCGGATGCGGCCTCATCGGCAAGGCGGGCAAGACGTCCGGCGCGGGGGACGACACACCGGCCGCGTCGTCCTCCCCGTCGAGGACCGCACCGGCCACCGTGCCTCCCGCGCAGCCGATCCCGCGCGGAACGGCGACTCCCACGCTGCCGCTGCCGAGTACCGCGAAGGTCGCGCAGAGCGACGCGTCGGCGGTCTCGTCGGCGGCGCTCACCGTGATGTTCACGTACGACACGACCACCGACACCACGTCGCAGGACGCGGTGCTGCGTGCGCAACCATGGCTGACCGAGGAATACGCGGCCACACAGCGGGAACACGTGTCGGTCAGTCCGCCGGGCGCGGACTGGACGACGTGGACGGAGCATCGGGCGTACACCGCTCCGGTGTTGGAACGCGGGCGGGACCAGGCGCCGACCGACACCGCGACGACCGCGTATCGGCAGTGGCTCGTGCGCTACACGCCGACCGGGCGTGACGGTTGGAAGGGGACCGAGGTCACCGTGGTGGTCTTCGCGCTCCTCACCCGTCAGTCCGCGGCGGATCCGTGGCGTGTCTCGGACATGCTCGTGAGGTCGTGAGCGGGTGTCGCGGGGAAGAAGCACGGAGTACGGCGGCGCGGGGACGGGCGCCGAAGGCGAGGACACCGACTTGGCGGAGGGAGGCCACCAGTTGTCCGGCGAGAGGTACGGTCACGCGGAGCCCTCGGCTGATCCCGGCCGTGGGCCGCTCGACGACCTGCCCACCCCGGCCTGGCTGGCGGAACTCGACGAGGACGCGGACGGGGAAGCACCGGAGGAGACGGCAGGGGAGACAGCAGGGGAGACGACAGGAGAGGCGACAGGAGAGGCGACTGGGCAGACGGCCGAGCGGGACGGGTCGGCGGAAGAGCCGGACGCATTCGGGGAGTCGGAACCGGACGCGGACGGACCGCAGGAACCGACCGTCGAGGACTCCGGCGAGTGGGCGGCCGTGACGCCTGCGGAGGCCGGAGCGCCTCCTTCGGCTCCGGTTTCGGGCCCGGTTTCGGGTCCGGCCCCGCATCCGGTTTCGGGCCCGGATTCGGGCCCGGTTCGTGAACCCGAGGTGCCCGAACGGGCCGAGGAACAGGCGTTCCCGGACAGGCGCGCGTCGGGGGAGACGAGGCCATCGGGACAACCCGAGCCGCCTGGGCGTGACTTGCCCGGTGTATTCGATCGGTCCGAAGAGCCCGAAGAGCCCGGTTCCTCCAGGGTGTCCGACGTCGCCGATGAACCGGTCGTACCGGACGAGGCCGCGGCCGCCCCTGCGGTGAGCCGGCGAGCCGCCGTTCCCGCCCCCGAGGTCGAGCGGCCCGCGCCGCGCGTCGAGCCGCCCGCGACCCGTCTGCCGCCCGCGTTGGCCGCCGGACCGGAGGCGGCCGGACCGGTCCTCCCAGGGCCGCCCGCGCGTCCCTCGGTGCCCCCGCGAGTCGGGCCGCGGATAGGACCGCCGCAGCGCCCCAAGGACGGCCCTGTTGCGCCGTCCGCCGCCGCACCGTTGCCGCGCGCGGAGACTCCGCCGCCACGTGTCGACCGGCCCGCGCACGTCGAGCGTCCGCCGCAGATCGGACGGCCTCCGCAGTCGGGCCACCAGCCGCAGGTGGAACGGCCCGCACCCGTGCTCCCGGCGGCCTCCGCCCCTCCGCCCGCGCTCCCGGCGCCTCCAGGACCCGTACGTCAAGGCCCGGTTCCGCCGGGGCACGTGCCTCCGGGGCCCGTACCTCCAGGACCTGTACGTCCGGGGCCGGTTCGTCCGGGGCCCGTACCGGCAGTGCCCGCACCGGATATCGAGCGCCCCGCGCCGCGTGTGCCGCCTGTCGAGCCCGGGCACGGGGTGTCCGCGCTGCTCGGTGACGTCGCCGCCGCACACCTGGGGCCTCCGCGTACCGGGGAGACTTCGTGGCAGCGCAACGATGCCGCGGCCGGCCCGCCGCCTCCCGAAGGCGACCCGTGGCCGCATCCCGCCCCGCCGCCCCGCGACCTGCGCGACGACCGACCGCTTGCGACCGCCCAGTTGCCGCCTCCGGCATCGGGCGACCGGCCGGTGCCGATCCCGGCTCCCGCTCCGGCTCCCGCCCCGGAGACGGCTGCGGAACCGGCTGCGGCGCCGTCGTCACCTCCGCCTCCGCCGCGGCGTCCCGTCTGGGAAGGGCCGGGCGAACCGCCGTTCGGCTTCGTCCCCGGCCGAGACACGGCCGCGGACCCGGCGTCCACCGCCGGGGGACCGGCCGCGCGCCACGGCAGCGAACCGGATCCCGACCTGGAACCGGACCCGTTCCCGCCGGCCGCCTACGTGGGCGAGGACCACGCCCCGTGGCAACCGCAGCCGGACGCGCCCTGGCGGCAGGACGCGCCCCCCGCGGATTCCGGTGCCGCACACGTCATCCGGTTCCAGGGCGAGGACGCCTGGGACGAACCCCCGCGGCGACCCCCGCTGTTCCGGCGACTCGTCATCATCACCGTGGTGTTCGCGGTGCTGGTCGCGGCTTTCGTGGTCCTCGCTTTCGTCAAGCGCGGCGACGACGGCGACAAGGAGCCGCCGCCCTCGAACTCGCCCAGTCCGCCCGCCGCGTCGACGTCCGCGCGCCCCGCGGTACTGCCGGCCGCCGCGCCGAACGGATGGTCGCGTACCGCCGCCTGGACCGCCGTGGTCGCCCCGCCGACGGCCCGGGCGGCCACCATCGCCTCCGGGACGACGGCCGTCGCGGTCATCACCCCGGCCAAACAGGTCGCGATCCTGGATCCCGCGGACGGCCGCGTACGACGCTCGTTCGACCTGCCCAAGGGCGAACACCGCGGCGTCAAGCTGGGCGCCGTGGACGGCACCATGTCGGTGCTCGTGCATGCGGGCGACGTGCTCGCGTACGCCCCCGCCGACGGCTCCGCCGCCCCCACGACCCTCGACGTGCCCGCCGGTGCCGTCGTCAGCTACGCGGGCGACTCGCCGCTCGTCGTCAACGGCACCGACGTCCAGGTGGTGCGTGACGGCAGGCTGGCCGCCGTCCAACTCCCGCCCGGCGCCACGGCGATGGCGGCCGACGGCGCGAACGTCATCGCGGCGGTCCCGGTGGGCCCGTGGTGGAACGCCGCACCGGGCCGGGAGGCCACCGCGATCACCCCCGCACCGCCGCGCCCCGGTGCGACGCTCTTCCGGATCGCCGCCGCCGGACACAACCGCGTGGCCGTGGTGTGGACCGGCCCGGACGCGGCCACGGTCACCGTCGTGCTGTACGACGCCACCACCGGCGAGGCCCGCATCACCGCGGACGCGCCGCTCGAGGAGATGCGCAAAACGGCGTGGGTGTGGGGCACCGACGGGCAAGTGGCCGCACTGGGCCCGCTGGTGTTCGACCTGAAAGGCGGAAAAGCCGCCGTACGTTCGGGGTTCGGCCCGGTGATCGGTTGGGGCAACCTCCTGTACGGACAGACCGCCGCCGACCCGCAGACCGCCGTAGTCCTGGACGGCACCGACCCGAAGAGCGCGCCCGTACCGCTCGGGACCGGCGTACCCCTGCCCTGGGGCGGCCCGACCGGACGGCTCATCCTGATCCTGGACACCGCACCGTCGACCGCACCGACCCTGTACGCGCTCACCCGCGAAGGCACGCCGCCGGGTTCACCGGGACAGGGCTCGTCCCCGGGACCGGCGGGCACCGGCACCACAGGCAGCACCGGAACGACGACGTAAGAGGGTTGGTCGGTATAGCCACAAGGAGTCTCCGCATGGACCACGACCTGCGACGCAAACTCATCACGGCAGCGGTGTCGGTATCGCTGACCGTCGCCGCGTTCTCGACGGCGGGCGCGGCGCACGCGGAGGAGATCCGAGGGGCCGGTGCGGGGGAGCCCGCGGGCCGGGGGACCCCGGCGTCCGCGCCGGACACGGACGCCGACACCGCCACCGATGTCGCCGCACGCGGTGCCGGGTCCGAGCCGGAGGCACCCGCGGACCTGCCGCTGCCGCGACCGGCCCGCGAACTCCCGGCCCCGGCGGCGCGCGACGCGGTACCGGACACGGCGGCGGGAGACAGTGGAGTACGCCCCGTCAGCGCCACCAGCGGCCAACTCCCCGGCGTCTACGGCCCCATGGCGCCGGACACGGGCGGCCCGAGCGCCGCGCTCGGACCCGTCGCGGTGGACGACCTGCCGTTGCCGCCGCCGGCACAGGAGTTCCCACCGCCCGCGGCCTCGTCCGGCAACGGAACCGACGGGCGCGTCGTACCGGTGGTTGACGCCGCCACAGACAGCGACGGGCCGGGCGGCTCAGGTGGCCCGGGCGGGTCTGCCGGGCTGAGTGGTCCGGTTGCCGAAGGCGTCCTGGCAATGGGCCCGTTCGCCCCGTACGACCTGCCGTTACCGCCCGCCGCCGCGGACCTGCCGTCCGGTGGTCCGCGGGAGCCGGGCGGTCCGTCCGTACCCGTGGTCCCCGAACTGCCGCCCGCCCCCAAGCCGGTGGAGCCGCTTCCCGCACCGGTCACCCCGGTCGTACCGCCTGTCGACAACTCTCAGGAGCCGCCGTCGACGAAGCCGAAGCCGCCGGACGAGCCGAAGAAGCCGGAACGGCCGGTGATCGCCGCGGTCCTGCCGTCGTTGCCGAAGCCCTCGGCACCCAAGCCGTCCGCACCGAAACCCGTCGCGCCCAAACCCGCCGTCGTGCCCGCCGTCACCAAGCCCGCGCCGCCGCCCCCGGATCCCGTCCCTGCCCCCGTCCCGGTTCCTGCCCCGGTTCTCCCGCGGCCCGAACCGGAGTCACCCGCGCCGCAGGCGCCGCCACGCACGCCACCGGGCACGCCAACGCCGGTGCCGCAGAAGCCGCAGAGCCCGCAGACGCCGCCCGCGCCGCCCGCCCCGGAGCAGCCCGAGCAGCCCGAGCCCGAGGTCCCCGAGATCCCGAAGACCCCCGAGGCCCCGGAGCCCGGCAAGGCGGCGCCCGCCCCGGCCGAGCCCGCTCCCCAGCCGAAGCCACCAGCAGCACCACCATCCGAAAAGCCCGCAGAGCAGCCCTCCGAACAACCGACCGAGCAACCGGTCAAGCCGCCCGTCAAACCGGTCCCCGCCCCGGCCGCCACGGACCCGACTCCGCCGCCCAAGCCCGCCCCCAAGCCGGCGGCGCCCAAGCCCGCCCCCGTACCGCCGTCCACCGCCAACCCGCCGCAAGAGAAGCCCCCTTCGTCACCCCCGCCCGTGACGATCGTGGGCCAGGTGGGTCCGTCCTCCCTGAAGATTGACCCGCAGGCGGCACAAGACTCGCAGGACGTACCAGCAGCACCCACAAAACCCGCTCCTACGACGCAGTCTCAGCCACTGTCCGCCAACCCGCTGGCGTAGCGGGCCGGACGCCCGGAAAGATCGACGAAGCGCCACACCAACGCAGGAGTTCGCATGACCGTAAGGCCGGACGCTCGACCCCGTCGGGCTGCGGTGCCGCACGCGGGCACGGCAGTGGAGACCGGGGTGCGTCGCGGTGTCGCGGTCCGCGTCTCCCCGGCGCCGCCGACGGCCGGGGCCCCGACGACGGACATGCGCACAGGTGTGGCCGCGGACCGGGCAACCGGCCCGCAAGACGCCCCCCACACCCCCGACGCCGACCCGACCGCCCCACCCCCGGCCTCCTGGCCACCCACACGCCCCTTCCGCCGCGGGGGCCCTCCGCGGCATGCCCGCACCCCCTCCGCAGTTCCGCCGTCCGACCGGGACGATGTACGCCGCATCCGCCGCCGTCCGCGGAGGCACCTCCGTGCCGTCACGGGCCTCCTTGCGGTCCTCGTCCCCATCGTCGTCGGCATGCTCGCCGCAGTGCTGTTCACCGGCGAACGCGCATCCGCCCAGCCGGCCGCGCACCCGTACGAGGCACCCGCGGCGGTCGGACTCCACCCGAGGGCGACCCAGCCTCCCTCGCCGTCACCTACACCGACGACCCCGACACCAAGCCCCAGCGGTTCGACGTCCAACGGGGGCGACTATGCGGCGTATTGCGACCAACTGCCGAGTCCTGAGAAGGAGCAGTGCCGTACCCGAACCGGCAGCCCGCTGAGTTTCGCGGCGGACCCGCTCGGGGCGATTGCGAAGTCCACCGCCGAAGCCGCCGTGTGGTTCATCAGCAAACTGACGACGGCCATCAACGCGACGACTGCGGTCGACTTCACGAATCCCGGGTTCCTGCGGCAGTACGCCGTCGTGTTTGCGGCCTCCGCGTTCCTCACCCTGATCGTCTGGATGGTCGCCGTCACCAAGCGCGCGGTGCGCGGCGTACCGCTCGGCACCGCGATCGGTGAAGCGGTCGGCTACCTGTGGCTGGCCGTCATGGCGTCCGCGTTCACTCCTTTGGCCCTGCATCTGTCGGTGTCGCTCGTCGACTCGATCACCGCGGCCATCGCCAGCGGCACCAGACAGGACACCGACCAGTTCATGGAGGGTTTCTCCAAGGGCCTCGACCCGCAGAGCCTCGGCGGCGGCCCGGTGACGCTCATCTTCGTGTCGATGTTCGCCATCCTGGCGGCGATGATCCTGTGGATCGAACTCCTGGTGCGCGCCGCGCTGCTGTACGTCGGGGCGATCCTCGGCACGATCGTCTACGCCGGTGTGGTCGACCGCGATCTGTGGGGCCATGTCCGCAGGTGGGTCGGCATGATGGTGGCGATCCTGCTCGCCAAGCCCATCATCGTCATCGTGCTCGGCCTGGCCATGGCGGCCAGTTCGGGCGGTGGTTCCGACGCGCTCGCCGGGGTGCTCACGGGCCTCGCCATCATGTTCCTGGCGATCTTCGCGTCGGTCATGGTCTACCGCTTCATCCCGGCTCTCGGCGACGACATCGGCCAGTTGCGCGCCGGCCGCATGGAGATGGCGGCGGGGTCCAAGGCGGCCCTGACCGGCGGCACCGCGTCGTACGTCAAGGCCGGCATGGGCGTGCACGCCGGTCGCGGTACGACCGCCACCGCGACCGCCTCGACCGGCTCCTCCAGCGCCGGCAGCGCGGCGGGCGGCGTCGCCTCCGGGATGTCCGCACACGGCTACGACTCCGCCCCCAGCGGCGGTTCCGGCGGTGGATCGGGCGGCGGTTCCGGTGGCTCCGGCGGCGGCCCGGCCCTGCGCTCCCCGCGCTGGCTCGACTCCCAGCCATCGCCCCCGCCCCCACCGTCCGCCTCCGGCATGCCCTACTCCGCAGACCCGCCCCCAGCCCCCCGTGCCCCCTCCCCCCGCCAGGGGGACTAGGCAGTTTCCTTCGGATCATCGCGCGGCCCAGATGCGAACGGCTGCGATCACGAGTCCTGCGGGCTAGCTGTTTTGACGTGCCACGTTGTTCGCGCGAAATATCGGTGGCTTGGCTCGGCGTGCGGTGTGGCAGCGGTGGTGGTTGTAGGCGTGGAGGAACGCGCCGAGTTGGTCGGTGCGTTTCTGGTTGGTGGTGGAGGGGCGCTGGCCCATTCGTCGAGCAGAGTGCGGTTGAAGCGCTCGACTTTGCCGTTGGCCTGCGGGCGGTGGTGGGCGGGTGAGTTTGCCGGTGGCGCCGAGGTCGGCCAGGGCTGTCTTCCAGGCGAGGCCTTTTGCGGTAGGACCAGGCCTTGTCCGCGCGTGTCGCGTCGGGATGGGTGCGCGCGGTGGCGAGCGCGCGCGGGCGGGGGCGAGGTGCGGGCTTGCTTTGCGATTGCCGACGCATGGCGGAGGGGGCGTCCAGGGCCGGCGCGACGTGGTCTTTGGACGAGATCCGAAAGGGCGGTCCTGGCGACGTTGTGTGGGGGAAAAGTGCAGGTGGGGGGCCGGGTACGTGAGGTATGGCCACCTCGGGGGTAGCAGCACAGGCGTGTGTGCCGTGACCGTCAGCCGTGAGGATGCGCCGTGGAAGCCTGGTTCGACCCGTTCATGCGGTTCGCCGACTCGCCGTGGTCGTATCTGCTCGTGGGCGTCATGGCCTTCCTCGATGCGATCCTGCCGATCGTGCCGAGTGAGACGTCGCTCATCGCTTGCGGCGTCTTCGCGACGGCCACCGGGTCGCCGAACCTCTTCCTGTTGATCTTCGTCGGTGCCGTGGGCGCCTTCGCCGGGGACAACACGGCGTACGCCATCGGACGCTGGGCCGAGCCGTTCGCCACCCGTCGGATGCTGTCGGGTGAGCGTGGGAAGAAGGCCCGCGCGCAGGCGGAGCGCTGGCTGAGCGAGTACGGCGGCATGATGATCATCGCGGGCCGCTACATCCCCGGCGGACGCACCGCGATCTCGCTCACCGCCGGGATCGTGGATTACCCGTGGTCCCGGTTCCGCAAGTGGTCGGCCATCGGGGCGATCACCTGGGCGGCGTACGCCACGCTGCTCGGGTATTGGGGCGGCGCGGCGTTCAAGGACAGTCCGTTCAAGGGCATCATCGCCGGCCTCGTGGCCGCCGCCGTGATGACCGTGCTGATCGAACTCATCCGGCGCGTGATCGCCTGGCGTAAGAAGCGCGGCGCCGAGCAGGGCGCCTGACGGGGCGTGACGGGGCCCGGCGCCGGGTCCACGCCCGCACGGGTGCTTTCGGGGGCGGGGCCGTCGCGTGCGGTACTTGCGGTACGTCGGCCGCCGTACCGTCTCCGCTCGCTGTCGTCGGGTTGTGCCAGGATCGAGCCCTTCCAACGGTGTCGGATCTCGGGGATGGGCATTCGTGATTGAGCTGGCCACCGCCTTGCGTCTGGCCGGGCCCGACGTGGCCGCGGCGCTGCGGGAGCGGTTTCGCGTCGAGATCATGGCGATGGTCGAGGGCTACGCGGCCTTGCCCAAGGAGGCCGTCGAGCGGGTGCTCGCGGACGACGGCATCGACCTCGCGGCGTTCTTCGCCGAAGGGTGGTCCGGTGGGCCGCAGGCGCACGAAATCCTGATGCGCGCCGCTCGCCTGGGGGATCCCGCGATCGCGGCGAGCCTGTACCGGCGGCGGAAGCACGCGGATCCCGCCGTGTTCGCCGAAGTTCTCGCGCACGTCGACGACGAGGAGGACGAGGGCTGGCACGCCGAGTACGGCCTCGTCCAGGCGCTGCGGGAGATCGCACGCCGCGACCCGCTGAGCGCGGCGACGATGCCCTTCTCGGTCGTCGTCCGCCAGGCCGCGGCGGACCGGTGCGCGGACGTGCCGTACGCGGTCGCCGTCGACCTCTGCGTGGCGGTCGCGGACCGCTGCACGCGTACCGACCTCCTGGACCTCGCCAAGGAGCCGCTCGGCCATCCGGGCCTCGCGGCGATGCTGGTCGAGGCCGCCCAGGCGCCGGACCCGTCCGCGTATCTGGCCGACCGCCGCCCGCCCGAGGAATGGCTCGACCCCGCCGCCGCGCGTACCTTCCTGCATCTGCGGCAGTCCACCGAGAATCCGCGCGGCCTCGAGGACCGGCCGGAGTTCGACTGGGACCTGGTACGCCGCGAGCACGCGCGCAAGCGGCTCGGGGAAACCGCCCTGGGCTGGCTGACGTCTTGGGAGGGCTGCCCCCAGGACTTGGTGCACGAGGCGCTGAAGGCGGCGCGCCCGCGCGTCGCGCTCAAGCACGCGGTGTGGCTGCCCTTCGACATCGTGTCCAATCAGGGGGCTTTGGCTGCCGCCGAGTTCGACGACGCGATGCGCCGCGGCATAGCCGCCGGCTGGATGCCCCTCGACCGCGTTCTGGGTGAGGCCGCGCCTGCCAACCGCATGTTGCCGACCCTGCCGGACATCCCCGAGGTACGGTCCGCGCTGGCCGAGGCGTTCGCGCCGCTGGGCGACGACCCGCATCTGTGGCTGACGTTCTACGCCCGACTGCCGCGCTTCGCCGGCTCGGTGGTGGACATGGTGGCCGGCGTCGCCGCGTCCCCGGTTTCGAAGCGGAGCACGACGTGGCCCCGGCCGCTCGCCGCGGTTTTCCCGGCGACGGAGCCGGAGAACACCCGTGCCCTGTTCCTGAACCTGCTGCGCCTGCTGCCGGATTCGGTGACCGTCGCGCTTGCCCCGTACTTCGACGCCCGCGCGGTTCAGCACCTGTTGGTCTTCCACTACCAGGCGCTGTCGCCGCAGGTGCGCAAGGCTCTCGTCGACGAGCACGGGGTGCCCGCGCTGGCGTCCCGCGCCGCGAGCGGCTGGTTGTCCAAGGAGGAGGTGGCCGAGTTGCTCGCGTACGACGAACCTGCCATCGACGCCTCGCTGTTCGCCCACGCCCAGGTGCCCGACGAGGAGCGCGTGCGCATCCTGGCCGGGGTGCGCACCGACGGCAGCCGCGGGCGTGTCGCGCCCGAAGTCCTTGACGTTCTGGAGGACATCAACCTCGGCCACTACCGCGCCCGCCTGACCGCGGGGCTCGGCGGCGGTGACCCGGGGGTGGCCGCGGTGATCCTGCGGCGCCTGCGCCTGGGCACCGAGGCCGGCCGTCTGCTCCTGCTCGTGTCCGTGTGGGAGCGGTACGGCCCCACCGAGGTCGAGGAGTTGCTCGATCTCGGGCGCCTGCCCGCCGCGACGGTCAAGACCGTGCGGGCCCTGCTCCCCGCCGAGGACGGCCTCGCGCGGCTGCGCGAGCGTCAGGCAGCGGCAATGGCGCCCGGGCAGGTGGTGGCGTACCTCGCGAAGAAGGGCGGACCGGCCGAGGAGAACCTGCGCAGGGCGGTCCAGGAAGGCGTACCGCTGCCCTGGCCCGAGCTCACCGACGCGGTGCTCGACGGGCGCCTGGACGGGCAGATGGCCGGTCTCCTGTGCGAGCAGCCGGGATGCACACGCGAGTTCGCGATGGCGGTGCTCGGTGCGGGGGCCCGGCACGGCCGCCCCGTCACGCCGCCGAAGCGCACCGTCCTGGAACGGATGCTGCGCGCGGGCGTCCTCACCTCTGAGGACCTGCTCGCGTACGGCACGTCTCCCGTGGCGTTCCTGGACCTGATCGCCCGCACCCCGCAAGCCGCCCCGTCGCGCTCCGCGGTCGTGGAGCCGTGCGAGGCGGCCCGGGCGCTGGCGGCGGACCTGCTCGGGGACGAACCGGAGGCGTGGGTCGTGGCGGTGCGCATGTTCCGGGACTTCTCCGGCACGCTGCCCGAACTGTTCGCCACCGCACGGGCGGCGACGTCCTGACCCGGTCCCGACTCGGTTCTGACCCGGTCCGGATTCCGTCCCGCCCGGCGTCAGTCGGCGGCGGCGGTCTTCTCCCCGGCCCCGACGGCCGGTTCGCCGGCCGCCGGTTCGTCGATGTTGCGGCGCGGGCCGGTGAACCAGGTGCGGGCCCCGAGGTACCACCAGGCGGTGATCGCGAGGAGCACGCCGCCGACCGCGATCGGCGCGTAGTTCACCGACGTCCACTCGAAGTCGTCGTTCCACGGGATGGCCGAGGGGGTGAACGGCATGACGAAGTACACCGAGATCACCGCGATTTCGACGACCGCGACCCAGCACATCCACTTGTAGCGGGCGCCGAGGTTCCACGGCCCGGTCTGGAACGCCTCGCCCTGCCGCAGCCGCAGCCAGATCGGGATCAGGAAGGCGAGGTACAGGCCGATCACCGCCACCGACGTCACGGCGTAGAACGCGGTCGGCGCACCGGTCGAACTCTTGTACAGCGCGGGCAGCGTGATGAGCGCGGCGACCGTGCAGCCGCCGAGGACCGCGTTGACCGGCGTACGGTTGGCGTCGACCCGCGCCCAGATCCGCGAGCCCGGTATGCCGCCGTCCCGGCTGAACGCGTAGCCCATGCGCGACAGGCTGGTGACGCAGCTCATGCCGCACAGGAACTGTCCGGCGACCGAGATCAGGACCACGGCTTTGGCGAGTTCGCTGCTGAGCGCCGACGTGAGCAGCGCGTCGATGGCCCCGGCGCCCTCGTTCACCGCCTCGACGTCGTCGGCCGCGAACAGGAAGGCCAGCAGCAGGATCCAGCCGCCGATCGCGGAGTAGAAGATCGACCGCCACAGCCCCTTGGCGGCGCTGACCGAGGCGTCCTTCGTCTCCTCGGACACGTGCGCGCACGCGTCGAAGCCGGTGATCGTGTACTGCGTCAGGAGGAAGCCCAGCGGCAGTACGTAGAACCAGTAAATCCCGTCGCCGAAGCCGGAGTTGTTGATCTGCTCGGTGAACACGAACCCGGCGTCCTGGTGCGAGTCGGGCCCGAACACCAGGATCAGCACGACGGCCGCGACCCCGAACACGTGCCAGTACACCGAGATGTTCTGGAGCATCGCGATGAGGCCGTGCCCGAAGATGTTGATGACGGCGTGCAGCGCGAGGATGCCGAGGAACAGCAGGAAGACGGTGTTGAGGTCGCCGTCCCAGCCCGGCGCGTACATCTTGATGAGGATGTTGAGGAACGTCGCGCAGCCGTAGTCCACCGACGCGGTGACCGCGATCAGGCCGATGAGGTTGAGCCATCCGGTGAACCACCCGTGCACCGGTCTGCCGAGTTTCGCGGCCCACCAGTAGATGCCGCCCGCCGTCGGGTACGCGGACACCAGCTCCGCCATGCAGAACCCGATGACCAGGATGAACAGCGAGATGATCGGCCAGCCCCACGCGATCGCGACCGGCCCGCCGTTGTTCCACGCCTGGCCGAACGTGGTGAAGCAGCCGGACAGGATCGAGATGATGGAGAACGAGATCGCGAAGTTGGAGAACCCGCTCCACGTCCGCGACAGCTCCTGCTTGTAGCCGAGCTGCGCGAGCCGTTCCGCGTCCGCGTCGTGCGGCTCGGGTGCGGCCTGCGGGGCCTCGTCGGGCACGGTGGTCGCCATGACACCTCCAGTGGCGGTGGGGTGAACTGGTCAGGGGCCGGTCGACCGGGCCCCGGCAGGTCCGGCCGGTGGTGCGGTACGTCCCGCCGCACGGTCCAGGAGCCGGCCGAAGTCGTCGGCGTCCAAGGCGCGTACGGCCCGTGCCCACTTGCCCGCGGCCTCGGCCCGGTAGTCGAACCCGGGTGAGGCGGCGGAGTCCGCGAGCAGTCCGTGGTGGACCGAGAACCACAGGGTCCAGGCGATGTCGGAGGCGATGCGGTGCAGCCGGACCCGGGCGAGGTGGCGTGCGGTCATCTCGCGGCCGAAGTAGGCGGACGCGAGGATCTCCACGGCGTCGGGCGGCAGTTCTGCCTCGGCGGCGATGTCTCCGAGGTCGAACGCGGGGTCGTTCATGCCGGAGAGCTGGTAGTCGATGATGCGTACGGCACGGCCGTCGTCCACCAGGTTGGCCGGCAGCAGGTCGTTGTGGCAGGGCCGGGCCGGCAACGGGTGGCAAGCCAGGGCCCGTTCGAGGTCGTCCAGGTCGGGGAGGCGGTCCGTGTAGTCCGCCGGGATCGGCAACCCGTGCCGCAGACACAGGCCGAGGAGTTCCTCGGCTTTGCGGAAGATGTCGAAGTCGTTGGCGAAGCGTGGGGACCGCCCGTGCAGACGACGGCACGCCGTGGCGACCCGCACCAGCGTCGCGGGCCGTCCCAGGTCGTCCGCGGTGAGCGTGGTGCCGTTGATGAACTCCAGGACCATGGCCGCCGGTTGCCCGACCGTGCCCAGCACGCGCGGGCCGACGCCGGTACGCGCCGCGAGGACCGTGTTGTCGATCTCCTGCCACGCCGGCACGCCGAGTCCCGCCGCGTTGACCGCCGGGTCCAGCACGCGCAGGATCCAGCGCCGGTCCGCCCCCGCGTCGACCCGCACGACGCGGTGGCTCAGACCGCCGGTCAGGGGCGTGTAGACGGCGTCCGGGCCGGGGTCGATCCCCGCACGGACAAGGAGGTCGGCGAACAGGTCTTCCGGGTTCCCGGATGCGTCGGGAGCAGCCGTCACGGTGTGTCCAAGCAGTCGGAGCCACTCAATGGGTTGCCCTTAACCCATTTGAAACACGGGCGCGGTCAAGGTGATTCGCGGGGCGGGTGGGCAGAGTGCTGACGTGCGGTGCTCCGGAAGTCTGCGAGTCCCGGCCGGTGGCGTCAAGAGGGCGCCGAGAAGTTTTCGGTCCGTCCGATTCACCAATTGGTATGTCCTTCAGAGGCGTTGTGGTGGTAGGAAACGGCGCATGCCCGTCGACCGAGACCGCGAGCCCACCCGTACGGCCGATCCGTCGCTGCGCGGCCGCGCCTGGCGCGGTGTCGCCGACACCATCCGGGCGGGCGGCTACCGGCCCGGCGACCGGCTGCCGTCGGAACGCGAACTCGCCGACCGGCTCGGGGTCAGCCGCTCCACCCTGCGCCTGGCCCTGCACGACCTGGAGCAGTCCGGGTTCGTGGTGCGCCGTCCGGGACGCGGCGGCGGCACGTTCGTGGCGTCCCCCAAGGTCGAGCGCGACCTCGGTGCCTTCGGCGGACTCGCCGACTACATACGCCGCCAGGGGCTGGAGGCCGGCGCCCGCATCCTCGCGGTCGCACTCGCCCCCGCCGGCCCGCGCGCCGCCGCGGCGCTCGGCATCGGACCCGCGGAACTCGCCGTCCACGTCACCCGGGTCCGCCTGGCGGACGGCGAACCCATCGCGCTGGAGCGCTCGCGCTTCCCCGCCGGGCTGTTCCCCGACCTCGCCGAACAGGCCCTCGGCGGCTCGGTCTACGACCTGCTGCGCACCCGGTACGGACGCGCGCCGGAGCGCGCGGCCGAGCGGATCGAGCCGGTGGCCGCCGACGACGAGATCGCCGCACTCCTGGAAATCCCCTACGGAACACCCCTGCTGGCCGTCGAACGTGTCGCCTATGACGCGTCCGGGACGCCGGTCGAGCACGCCGACGACCTCTTCCGCGGCGACCGCACCCGCGTCGTCGTGTGGACCGGCCACGCATCGGAGGGAACCACCCCGTGACCCGTGAACTCCCGTCCCGTGCCCGGATCGTCGTCATCGGGGGAGGTGTCGGCGGTACAAGCGTCGCCTACCATCTCGCCGCCCGCGGCGAGCGCGACGTGCTCCTGGTGGACCGCGCCGACCTCACCAGCGGCTCCACCTTCCACTCCGCGGGCCTGGTCGGCCAGTTGCGCGCCGACCCGACGCTCACCCGCATGAACACCTACTCCGTCGAGCTGTACCGCGAACTCCAACAGGGCGACCACCCGCCCGGGTTCGTGGAGTGCGGCGGCATCCGCCTGGCCTGCACGCCGGACCGGGTCCTGGAGATCCGCCGCCAGATCGGCTGGGCGCGTACCGTCGGCCTGCCGCTCACCGAGATCTCGCCGGCCGAAGTACGCGACCTGTTTCCCCTGGTGAGCACGGAAGGCGTGCTCGGCGCGACGTACCTGCCGACCGACGGGTACGTCGACCCGTCCCAACTGACCTATTCGCTCGCCGCCGGCGCCCGCGCGGGCGGTGTGGCCGTCGCGACCCACACCCGCGTCGTCGGCATCGACACCGCGGAGGGCCGGGTCGCCCGGGTCCGCACCGACCGGGGCGACGTCGAGTGCGAAGTGGTCGTCGACTGCGGCGGGATGTTCGCCGCGGAGATCGCCCGCATGGTCGGCGTACGCGTACCGCTCGTGCCGATGTCCCACCAGTACGTCGTCACCGAGCCGCTCCGCCCGCGCGACGGCACCCGCCTGCCCACCCTGCGCGACCCCGACAACCTCGTGTACTTCCGGGAAGAGGTCGACGGCCTGCTGATGGGCGGCTACGAGCGCACCTCCGCGCCCTGGGCGCTGGTCCGCGGCGACCGCGACGCGGTGCCCGCCGACTTCAACGGCCGTCTGCTGCCTGAGGACTGGCCGCGCTTCGAGGAGATCACCGCCAACTCCGTGCGCCGCGTGCCGGTGGTGGCGGACGCCGGGCTGCGCAAACTCGTCAACGGACCCGAGGCGTTCACCCCCGACAACGAGTTCTGCCTCGGCGAGAGCGAGGTGGGCGGGTTCTTCGTCGCGGCCGGCTTCTGCGCGCACGGCATCGCGGGTGCGGGCGGCATCGGCCGCGTCATGGCCGACTGGATCCTGGACGGCGAACCCGGCCTCGACGTCCACCACATGGACATCCGCCGCTTCGCCGCGCACTACCGCTCTCCCGGCTACACCCGCAAGCGGACCGTCGAGAACTACGAGAGCTACTACGACATTCCGTACCCCGGCCGGGAACGCCGCGCGGGCCGCCCGCTGCGGCTCTCGCCGGCCTACGCGTGGCACGTCTCACACGGCGCGGTGCTCGGTGAGAAGGCCGGGTGGGAGAGAGTGAACTTCTATGCCGGCACCGCCGGGCCGGAGCCTTCTCCGGCCCACGGCGCTGCCCCGGGGGCGGCAGACGGAGCGAGGAAGGGTGCGGAAGGAGAAGCGGATGAAGGACGCCCGAGGGGCTGGGCCGGGCGGGACCACGCGCCCGCCGTCGCGGCGGAGCACGCCGCGACCCGCACCTCGGCCGGGCTGTTCGACGAGTCGTCGTTCGCCAAGATCGAGGTCTCGGGGCCCGGCGCGGCGCGGCTCGTCGAGTGGCTGTGCGACAACCGGGTCGCCCGCGGCGTCGGGGACGTGACGTACACCCAGATGCTCAACGCGCGCGGCGGGATCGAGGCGGACGTGACCGTCACCCGCACCGCCGAGGACGCCTTCCTCGTCTACACCGGCACCGCGTGCGGGACCCGTGACCTGGCGTGGCTCAGGCGGCACGCGCCGCGCGACGGATCGGTCCGGATCGCCGACGTGTCGGGGGCGTACGCGTGCTTCGCGCTGTGGGGGCCGCGCGCCCGGGACCTGCTCGCCCCGCTCACCCCGGACGACCTCGGCAACTCGGCGTTTCCCTATCTGACGTCGCGTGAGACCACCGTCGGGGACGTCCCGGTGCGGGCGAGCCGCGTCACGTTCGTCGGCGAGCTCGGCTGGGAGATCGCGTGTTCGGCCGAGTACGGCGCGGCGCTGTGGCGGACGCTCGCCGAACTGCCCGGGGTGACGCCCGGCGGATACCGCGCGATCGAGTCGCTGCGCCTGGAGAAGGGCTACCGGGTGTGGGGGAGCGACCTGACGCCGGAGGTGAACCCGTTCGAGGCCGGCCTCGGCTTCTGCGTGCGGCTCGACGAGGCGGACAAGCCCGGCGGGTTCCTCGGCCGCGACGCGCTGCTGCGGGTGTGCGCGGAAGGGGTGACCCGGCGGCTCGCCTGCCTGGTCCTCGCGGATCCGCGGGCGGTGTGCCTGGGGAGCGAGCCGGTGTGGCTGGACGGCGCGGTGGTCTCGGGGGTGACCTCGGGCGGCTTCGGGCACACCGTCGGCCGGTCGATCGCGTACGCCTACCTGCCCGCCGACCGCGCGACGGCCGGGACGCCCGTCGAGGTCGAGCTGTTCGGCGAGCGGTACGCGGCAGAAGTCGGGGCCCGCGTCCTTTACGACCCGAGCGGGGAACGGGTACGCGCCTGAACCCCGGCGCGCGGAATTTCCGAAAACCATTAGGTCGGTTCGTCGTACCGCACCTAGGGTTTCCGTGTGACCAAGCTGAATCAGATCATCGCCGTCGAGAAGGGCGTCAAGTCCAAGGCTTTCCAGGAGTTGACGCAGGCTCACCAGGACCTCCAGAAGTCGGCCCTGCTGTCCGGTATCGCCCGGACCTACCAGCCCAAGGACGAGGAGGGCGAGCAACTGCCGCCCGAGTCCACCCGGGTGCAGGTCAACGCCGAGGAGGTGCTGCGTTCCACCGCGGCGACGCTGACGAGGCTCTTCGACGTGACCGCCACGAAGGACTGGGCGAACACCGAGGCCCACGCGGACGTCGTGGTCGCGGGGACCACGCTGCTGCGCGACGTGCCGGTGTCGTACCTGCTGTTCCTGGAGAAGCAGTTGGTCGACCTCGCGACCTTCATCCGCAAGCTCCCGGTGCTCGACGCCGCCGAGTCGTGGTCGCAGGACCCGTCGACGGACACCTGGCGCACCGAGCCCGTGCGTACCGTGCGCACCAAGAAGGTGCCGCGCAACCACGTGAAGGCCGAGGCCACCGCCGAGCACCCGGCGCAGGTCGAGATGTACTTCGAGGACGTGCCGGTCGGCTACTGGACCACCGTCAAGTTCTCCGGCGCGCTGCCCGCCCGGCGCATCAACGAACTCCTGGGCCGCGTCGAGAAGTTGCAGACCGCGGTGAAGTTCGCGCGGGAAGAGGCCAACAGCGCGGAGGTGACCGACCGCACCATCGGCGCCGTGGTGTTCGACTACCTGCTCGGGTAGTCTCCGAATCTCCCCCCGGCGACGTCCGGGGGGACGCGCCGGCCCTGCCGAAAGGCGGGCCGGGAGCACAAGCTCAATCTGAGACTCGTCGTGACGACGCGGTCAAGTGGGGGTTCGAGTCCCTCCCCCGGCATTCCGTGCCGGGGTGGCCCAAATGGCAGAGGCAGCCGCGGTCAGCCTCAACGTCCTGCTCCAGTTTGAGTATTCGCCACCGATTCCCGGGTCGACCGGGGGCGGGCGGTCATCGTCGGATACGGGTTCGATTCCCGTTCCCCGCTCTCCGTGCGGGGATGGTCCAAAGGGAAGACACGGCGACCTCAGGATGACCCGCCTTCTTAAACGTATCGGGATGTGCAATTCGGTGGCACTCCGGAGCCCGGGGGCAGGATAGGCCCCCGGGTTCCTCCGATTTCGCGCTGTGTAGTCGCGCGAATGCACTGCGTGATATTCTGAGGTTCCGTCGCTCACGGAATGGTTGCGAATTTCGCTGTTCCGTCTTGATTCGGTGCGTATTCCATCTCGATGCCCCCGGCGACCGACACCCCGGAACCCCCGCTGATGTTGTGTGCGGTATCTCGACCTCCTCGATCGAGTGAGGAAGAGGTACACCGTTCGACGCACACGGAGGTGTCCCCGTGAGTACTTGGGGCTGGAAGTGTCAGAACTCGTCCTGCACGGCCAATCGAGCACGGGACCGTCAGCGGTACCGCTCGGCGCATGCGGCGACCGTCGCCGGAAAGGCGCACACCACAGCGACCGGACACCCCACCTCGGTGGTGGAATTCCGGTGACACGAACGAGGCGGGGCGGGCATCCGCCCGCCCCGCCGTCCTGCTCACCGTCCCGGCCGCCCGCGCATCGCGGGCGG
>NZ_JBSFVE010000003.1:42416-478412 GCF_053592165.1 Streptodolium elevatio | reverse complement strand
ACGCCCGGTCCCATTCCGAACCCGGAAGCTAAGCTCTTCAGCGCCGATGGTACTGCACTCGAAGGGGTGTGGGAGAGTAGGACGCCGCCGGAATTAGCGTGATAGACGAGTAGGCCCCCTCCTGTGGAGGGGGCCTACTTGCGTTCTGGGGCATCGCGCGGCGCGGTAAGGTCGTGCGCATGGCTGAGAACAATGAGATGGATCCTGCCGCAAGCACCCAGATGTTCCGTGCGTTCGTCGCGGAGCAGGGGAACCCGAACCCGGCTCCGCCGGCGGAGCACCACCGAAGTGGTGGAATCTCCCCGGTAGTTGTGGGCGTGATCGTCGTCGCCGTCATCGCGGTTGTCGTGGCGGCTGTGCTTGCGTTCGCCTGAGGAAAGACCGATGGCGACACACAGAGGGCGGGCCCGGTGACGGTGCCCGCCCTCTGTGTGTCTTTTCAGTGCTTCTTCGGGGCTCCTACGGTTCGGGCCACAGCGCGACGACCGCGCCGTCGTCCGCGTGGCTGCCCTCCACCACATCACGCAGGAAGTCGAGCAACTCCGGTGGGCGCCGCCAGTCTTCCGCGAGCCTTGCGGCGAGGACGCCCCCCTCCGCGCCGAGTGACTCCGCGAATCCGCCGGTCATGAGGACCAGCGAGTCACTGGGACGCCAGGTGGTGCGGCAGACGCGTACGTGCTCGGTGCCCTGCTCGGGGAGCGCGGGCGGGGGAACGTCCGTCGGGGTCTCGCGCATTCCCAGCGGTGCGCGCCAACCGCCCTCCGCCAGGCGGAGGATCGTGCTGTCGCCGAGGACCGCCATGTCGACGCGGTCGTCCTGCAGCGGTTCGGCGGACGTGACGAGCACCGCGAGCCGGGTGGCCGGGGCCGGTTGCCCCAGGGTCCGGGCCTTGGTGCCGATCTCGGCCAGCCGGGTGCGCAGTTCGGCCTGCACGCCCGCGAGGGTCGTGGTCCAGTCCCAGTCCTCGTGGCGGGCCGACATCACCATCCGCGCAACTGCCCGGTAGGTGCTGCGGATCGCGACCTGGGCGGCCAGCTCGGGGGCGTATCCGCCCTCGACGCCGTCGCAGATGATGGAGATCGTCCACCGCAGGCTCGGGTCCGGACCGGACGCGAAGCAGTTCTGCCGGGGTACGCCCTGCTGGGAGTGCAGGTCACCGCGCGCCGCGGCGGCCCGTACGGTCAGCTGGCCGATCCTGCCGCCGTCGACGACCATGCCGCCGCCGTCCGAGAGGACGGGGGTGGGCAGCAGCCGCAACATGCGCCGCGGTTCCGGCGATTCCCGTTCGGCCGTCGGCAACTCCTGCTGTGCGGCCGAGGGTTGTTCGGCGGGAGACTGCTTGGCCGTGGAGACATCGGGCAGCGGGGGGAGCGGAGCGGGTGGCTTCGAGGCGGCGTGCCCTGACGCCGTTGCCGTTGCCGCCGCTGCCGGGGGTGCCTGTGCGGGTAGGGCGGCGATCGTCCCGGTGGGACCGGGGTCGTCGAACTGGCTGTCCGGATCGGCGTCTTTCGATTCGCTGACCGTGTTGTTCCCGATGGCGGTGCCCGTGCCGGCGCCAATGCCCGCGCTCGTGGTCCTGCCCGAATCGGTGTCCTCCGACGATGCCCCGGTCGGATCGTCCGGGTGCAAGGGGTCGACCGGGTCCATCGGATCCAGCCAGTCGGAGAGCGCCGCGCCGCCGCGGGTTTCGCCCGCGCGGTGGGACGGGCTCTCGGACAGGGGTACCGAGGGTGCGTCGGCGGCCGCCGCGGGCGGGCGTACCGCGTAGGGGTCGGGCGGCAGGGTCCCGGCGGGCAGGGCGTCGGACATCGGCGTACCGGGCGGTGGGCCCGAGCCGAGCATGATGTCCTCCCAGGGGCTGGTGGCCCTGGTACGCCGAGGCCGCGCGGCGGGCGGCAGCCCCGCCCCGGCGGTTCCGACCGGATCGCCGCCTGCGCCGGACGTGTCGAAGTCGTCTCCGGCGCGCGCGGATCGGGCGTCCGGCAGCCGCGTCTCGGGCATCCGGTCGTCTTCCTCCGCGTCGTACGGGTCCCGGTCGCGGCGGTCGTCGGCCCGGGTGTACCCGGAGTCCTCGTCATCGAGCAGCAGCGGGGGCGGCGACTTCGGCTGCGGCGGGATGGCGGGACGCGTCCCGTAGAGGTCGTCGCCCTCGCCGTCTTCCCCGTCGGCGCCGGGGTTCCGGGGCTCCCCGTACGTCTCGTCCGAACCGACGCCGAGGCCGAGCCAGTTCGCGATGCGGCGGACCGGCCCCGGGCGTTCCTCGCCCGCTTCGTCGGCGTCCTGCCCGACGTCGTCGTAGTCGTCCTGGTAGGGATCGCCGTACGGGTCGCCGCCGCGCCGCGGCTCGTCGTCGTACAGCTCGTCGTCGTCGTGCTCCCGCGCCGCCGTTCTCCGGGCCGGCTGTCGGTCGCCGGTGCTGGGGCGCCTGTCGAGACCGTCCGGCACGGTTCCCTCCTCTTCCTCCCGGGCAAGTTCGTTGTTCCTGCCCGGATCTGCTGCCCGCATCCGCCGACCTGGTCCATCTCGACCGGGCCTGCCGACCGGTTGTCACGTCACGGTCCTAGCCTGCCCGGATCGTGCGGTGCGGCGCACGGATTCGCGCGCCGAGAGCCCTTGACCGAGGTTACGTCGGGGTCTCGCCCGGGCGGCGCCGCCGACACGATCTTGTGACGTGCGCGGCGGATTGGCCGAGGGTTGCCGCAGTTCACTTTCCGGCCACCAAAAATCCCGTTCATACTCTCGATCCTTTCGCCCCTTTCGCTTACAGTCTGCGCACCTGATCCTGGTGGGCCGGTGACCGGGCACTGACACGTGTCATCGGCCTTCTCGTGCTGCCCTCACGCGCCGTACGGCATCGCCGCGCGCCCGCGTGCGGGCACCCGACCATTTTGGAGTGGAATGAAGCTCCGTCGTACAAGAGCCGCCACCTGCGCAATGGTGGCGACGCTCGCCCTCGGCACCGCCGCCGGGACCCTTGCGGTCTCCGGGACGGCCGTTGCGGCCCCCTCCCAGCAGTCCGCCCACAGTGGCCGGACCGTTCTGTCCGACGCGGCGGCGGAGGCCGCGTCGGACGGTTCGGTCAAGCTGTCGTGGACGGCGAGCCGCGCCGGCGAGGTGCGGGTGTACGCGTCGACCAACCCGTCCTTCCCGGCCTTGACAGGCCGTCAGGTCGCCGTCACGAAGGCGACTTCCGTGACGGTCACCGGCCTGGACCCGGCCAAGCGCTGGTACTTCCAGCTCGTGCCGGACCGCAACCCGCTCGGCGCCGTCACGGTGGCGCCGCGCGGTATCGGCCTCTCGGCCGCGGGCAACGCCCGTGACCTGGGCGGCTACCAGGCGGCGTACGGCCTCACCGTCAAGTACGGCCAGGTCTACCGCTCCGACGCGCTCGTCAAGCTGACCGATGCGGACATCGCCCGCCTCAAGACGCTCGGCGTCGACACGGTCGCCGATCTGCGCACCGAGTTCGAGCTGAACCTCAACGGCCAGGACAAGGTCCCAGCCGGCACCGAGGTCCTGCGCGTGCCGGTCTCGGACGGCGGCATGTACCAGAAGCTGAACGAGGTCATCGACAGCAAGGACCCGGTCAAGCAGGCCGAGGCCCTCGGCAACGGCAAGGCCGAGCAGCTGCTGATCGACGCGAACCGGTCGTTCGTCCGCGACGCGTCGCAGCGTGCGCAGTTCGCCCAGGTGATCAAGCGCATCGCGAACGGCGAGACGACGCTGTTCAACTGCTCGGCGGGCAAGGACCGTACGGGCTGGATGTCGGCCGTCATCCTGACCGCGCTCGGTGTCGACCGCGCCACGGTCACGCAGGACTACCTGCTGAGCAACACGTACCTCAAGGCCGCCAACGACCGCACCAAGGCGGGCCTGAAGTACGCGGGACTCATGCAGAACCCGGACCTGCTCGACCCGCTGCTCGGGGTGCAGAAGCAGTACCTGGACGCCGCGTTCGACGAGGTGCAGAAGCAGTACGGCTCGTTCGACCGGTTCCTGCGCGTCGGCCTGGGCCTGGACGGTGTGACGCTGGCGAAGCTGCGCCTGCAGATGCTCACCATCTGACGCGCACCACCTGATCCGCAGGACCTGACACGCACAACCTGACGGGCACGGCCTGACACACGGAGCGGCGGCACACGGGCGAAACCGTGTGCCGCCGCTCACGTCGTGCACCTACACACCCAACCGTATGGAGTCCGACCGGGCCCGGTCACTAAGGTGGTTGCCGCGCGCATCGGTCGAACCCCCGTACGTTCTCGCGGGCGATCCCGGGCGCGCTTCCTGCTGAATCGATCCAGGAGCACCACCGAATGCGCGTTCGCCGCACCCGATTTGCCACCGTCGCCCTCGTTTCGTCCCTCACGCTCGGCCTGACCGCCGCGTCCTCGTCGGCGTCCTCGTGGGAGTCCCCCTCGGCACCGGCACCGGCGCCGGCCGCCGCGTCCGCTCCCGCCTCGGATGCCGCGGGCGGCGGGTACGCCGACTCGTCCTCGTCCGCCTCGGCGCTCGCCTCGATACTCGACGCGACCGCGGCCGCGAATGCCGACGGTTCGTTCACCGTTGCGTGGACGGGCTTCCTGGCCCGTGGCGAGGTGTACGTGTACGCCTCGACCGACCCGCGCGACCCGGCCCGTTCGGGGAAGCGCGTCGCGACGTCGCGGTCCGGGAGCACGGTGGTCGACGGACTCGACGCGGCAAAGCGCTGGTATTTCAAGGTGGTTCCGGCCGGCACGTCGTACGGCGTGGTCACCGCGCCGCGCGGGGTCGGGGCACAGGGTGCGCTCAACACCCGTGACCTGGGCGGCTATCGCACCGAGAGCGGCCTCGCCGTGCGCTACGGACAGGTGTTCCGCTCGGACGGCCTCGGCAAGCTGACCGAGGCGGGCGTGGGCAAGTTGGGTTCGCTCGGCCTGGACACGGCGTACGACTTCCGCGTGAACGGCGAGATCGGCAGCAACGGTCCGAACAAACTGCCCGCGGGTGTGGAGTCGGTCAACCTGCCGCTGTCCGACAACGGTGTGCTCGCGACCGTCATCGGCGCGGTTTCCAGCGGCGACCCGGTCAAGCAGCAGGAGATGCTGGGCGACGGCAAGGCCGCGAAGTTCATGGAGGACGTGAACCGTTCGTTCGTGAGCGACCCGGCCAAGCGCGCCCAGTTCGCCGCGGTGCTGAAGGCGGTCGCCCGGGGTGAGACGGTGCTGTTCAACTGCTCGTCCGGCAAGGACCGTACGGGCTGGATGTCGGCGGTCGTCCTGACCGCGCTCGGGGTGGACCGGGAGACGGTGTACCGGGACTTCCTCGCCAGCAACGACTACCTGAAGCCGAGCATCGACGCGACGATCCGGCAGATGGTGGCCTCGGGTGCGCTGCAGAACCCGGACCTGATCCGGCCGATGCTGGGTGTCCAGTCGTCGTTCCTCGACGCCGCGTTCGACGAGGTGCGGAAGGTGTACGGGTCGTTCGACCGGTACCTGCGCGACGGGCTTGGCATCGACGTGTGGACGTTGGCCCAGCTGAAGCTGCGGATGCTGGCGGTCTGACGGACGGCCCGGTCGCCGTCAGAACGTATGTGTCGCCCCGTCCGGGCGGTCCCCCTCCGCGGGCTGTCGGGGGTGGGGGCCAGGCGGGGCGACATGTCGCTTCCTGGACTTGTTCACGTGGCCTGTCCCACCGGTGAGCGAACCCTCCCCCGAAGGGTGGCCATCACCAATCCGTTGGTTCCCCCCTGTAATTCCTATGAGTTTCCTGCCATGAAACAGCGGGATTCCGTCCTGTCCCCGGCTTCCCCCGACCCCCCAGGGCGTGTGCCGCGCCGGCTCGCGGCCACCCGAGCCTGCGTTCAGCAGTCCCCCAGCTCGGCGCGCAGGCGCGTGAGCGTGCGGGACAGGAGCCTGGACACGTGCATCTGGGAGATGCCGAGCTCGATGGCGATCTGGGACTGCGACATGCTCTGGAAGAACCGCATCATGAGGATCTTGCGCTCGCGGGCCGGCAGCCTGGACAGCAGCGGCCGCAGGGCCTCGCGGTACTCGACGCCTTCCAGCGCCTGGTCCTGGTAGCCCAGGCGGTCCGCGAGCGTGCGCTCCTCGGAGCCGTCGGGGGCGTCGAGCGAGGACGGGGCGTACGCGTTGGTGGCCTCCAGGCAGGCGACCACCTCTTCGTGGGTCACCTGGAGGTACGCGGCCATCTCGGCCACCGTCGGGGCGCGGTCGTTCGCCTGCGACAACGTCTCGATCGCCTCGGACAGCGACAGCCACAGCTCCTGCACGCGGCGCGGCACGCGCAGCGACCAACCGCTGTCGCGGAAGTACCGCTTGATCTCACCGATGATGGTGGGCATCGCGTACGACGGGAACTGCACGCCGCGGTGCGGGTCGAAGCGGTCGATGGCCTTGATCAGGCCGATGGTGCCGACCTGTACGACGTCCTCGTGCGGCTCGTTGCGGTGCCGGAACCGGTTCGCCGCGTAGCGCACGAGCGGGAGGTTCTGGCGGATGAGCCGGTCGCGGATGTGGGCGTGTTCCGGGGTCCCGCGCTCCAGTTCGGCGAGCCGTACGAACAGCACGGCCGACATCCTGCGGACGTCGGAACTGTCGCGTGGCCCGTCGGGATCGGGCTCGAGTGTGTCGAGTGGCCCCGGGTCGTCGGCCGTCGGCAGTGCGGCCGACCGCCGCCCGATCGGGACCTCGGGGAGAGTGCGAGGCGCTAGTTCGTCGTGAACGTGCTGGGTGTCGAGCAGAGCGGACATCCGTACCTCATCGCGGGATCGTCTAGAACCGGCAGTGCTTTCCGGACTGGCCGGATCGATACCGGTCGGTGTCCATCAGATCAATACCAGAAGGCACGTCCTTATCAAACCGCTTCGGGTAAACCAGACATTTACCATCAAAATTCTTCATATCACACAGCCTCGGGTAGGGTACAGATCAAATCAAGGCGAATGTCGATCAAGATACGTAGTTGTTTATGCTCACGAGTGGCACGAATCGGCAGTTATTGCTATAGGTGTGTTGTCCAACGGATCAGGTATCCGCCGCGTAACCTTGCGCGACATATGCCACCGGGGAGAGTGGCCGCGCGATGCACGATCCGTACTCGGGGTGGGGGCTCGCGGCGGATGCGCGTCCTGGGCATCGCGTCACCACCGAGGAGGCAGCGCATGGGGGACGAACGGGGGAACGGATTCCCGGCAACCCCCCGAACCGGAGTCGCCGCGATGAGCGCCGCCGCCCGGGCCGGGGCACCGCGCCCGAACGGCGGCCATGTACCCGCCTGGTCGTGGCCCGGCCTCCAGGAACCGCTCGAACCCCTGCTGCTCGACCTAGTCGAGACCTGCGGCCGAGAGTCGCAGGTCGGCGTCGTGATGCTGCACCTGTGGCACGAGGACATCGCCGAACTACGCGGCGTGGCCGGACTCGTCATGGACTTCGTCGGCCCGCCCACGACCGCGCACCTGTGGTGCCGCATCCTCCTCGACGAGCACCTGCCGGTCACCGAAGCGCTGCGCACCCGCCGGGTCGTCACGGTGGAGGACCAGGTCGCCGGCGCCGCCCGCTACCCGCGCCGGGAGGTGCAGACCTGGGGCGGCCGTACCGGATCGTGCGTCGCGGTGCCGCTGGCCGGGCCGATAGGCGCCCCCGCGCGCGAGGAGCCGATACGCGGCGTCCTGACCGTCGCGTTCCGCGATCCGATGCGGTTCGACCCGCGGCTGATCGCGCGCGTGCGGGCGTTTGCCGAGCTGATCGGCGAGGAGGTCGCGGGCATCGGTGAACTCCCGCTGGCCGAACCGTTTCGCCGGGGGCGCGCCAACGGAGCGGCCGGTGCGGCCAACTCCGGTGCCGCGGCCGGTCGTACGTCGGCGCCCGACCGGGTGGCCGCCGGCCCCGCGCTCGCCCCGCCTGTACGGCGTTCCCGCCGGTCACGCTCCGGGCCCGACCTCCAGTCCACCCTGGAAGCCCTGGACGCGGCCGGCACCGGGACGTTCGACTGGGACCTGGTCAGCGGCGAGATCGTGCTCGGCACCCGGCTCGGCGGCCTGCTCGGCTCGCGCGGCGCGTACGTCGGACCGATCGAGGCGGTGCTTTGCGCGCTGCACCCGGAGGACTACCCGGGGTTGCGGATGAGCCTCGCCGAGGCGTTCGCGAGCGACGGGCGGCTCAGCTCCGGGCACCGCATGCTCGACCCCGACGGCGGCCCGCACCGCTGGGTCGAGGTGCGCGGCAGCGTGGTCAACGAGTCGGGCGGCCGGTCGCGCCGCCTGCGCGGCGTCGTCACCGACGTGACCGAGGCGTCCGACCTGCGGCTGAGCCTCGCGCGACAGGCCGAGGAAGTCGAGGCGCTGGTCATCGTGGTCGACGAGGAGTGGCGCGTCGTCTACTGCAACAGCCCCAGCGAGCAGCTCTTCCGTCGGCCCCGCGCCGAGATCCTGGGCAGGCCGTTGCACGCGCTGCTGCCCGAGGCGCGCAGCCACGGGTGGGGGCGCCACCTGTTCGCCGCGCTCCAGGAGCGCCGCCCGCAGTCGTTCATCCTGCATGTGCCGGGCGAGGACCGGTGGTTCCGGGTCCGGGCGTACCCGAGGCCCGACCAGATGCTGCTGTTCTGCGTCGACGTCACCGACGAGCGGCGCGAAGAGGCGCAGCGGCGCGAGGCCGCCCAGCTGGCCGCCGCGCAACAGGCGCGAATCCAACTGCTCACCGCGGCACTTGCCGAGTCCCTGACCGTACGTGACGTGGTGCGTGCGGCGCGTCGGCTGCCCGCCGTGTGCGGCGCGGACGGCCTGGTGGTCGGCATGGTGCAGGACGGCCGCCTGCGGGTCGTCGGCCACGCCGGGTATCCGCCGCGCGCCGCGACCGGCTACACGGCCTGGGAGCTCGACGAGGACGCGCCCTTCGTCGAGGCGGTACGCCGCCGCAGCGCCTTCGCGATCACCTCGCGCACCGAATACCTGCGCCGCTACCCGCACTTGGTGGACCTTGCGGGGGCGGCCGGCAAGCAGGCGTGGGTCTTCCTCCCGCTGGTCGCCTCGGGCGAGGTCGTCGGCACGGCGGTCCTCTCCTACAACCGCGAGCGGCAGTTCGACGCCGACGACTACCGCCTGTTCGGGCAGTTGCGCGCACTGCTGGCCCGCGCGCTGCACCGCGCGCGGCGCTACGACGACGAGCACGCGATGTCGTCGGGCCTCCAGCGCGGCCTGTTGCCGGGACGCCCGGCGCGCGTCGCGGGTCTGACGGTCGCGACGCGCTACATTCCCGCGACGGTCGGCATGCAGGTCGGCGGCGACTGGCACGACGTGATCTCGCTGCCGGGCGGACGCGTGGGCCTGGTGATCGGCGACGTGCAGGGGCACGGCGTGGACGCGGCGGCGATCATGGGCATCCTGCGTACCGCGGTCCTGGCGTACGCGGTCGAGGGTCACGAGCCAGCCGAGGTGGTGCGCCGTACCAACGCGCTCACCGCGGGGCTCGGCACCGACCTCTTCGCGACGTGCGCGTACGTGGAGTTCGACCCGCGCACCGGGCGCGCGGTCGTGGTGCGCGCCGGCCACCAGCATCCGGCCGTGCTCGGGCGCGCGGGGACGCTGCTGGTGGACGTGCCGGGCGGGCTGCCGCTCGGCATCGACACCGACGCGCGCTACCCGGCCACCGAACTGGTGCTGGAGCCCGGCGACATCCTGGTGCTCTGCACGGACGGGCTCGTCGAGTCGCGCGGGCTCAGCCTCGACGACGGTGTGGCGTGGATGTTGGAGACCTTGGAGCACGGCCGGGGCATGACCCCGGACGGGCTCGCGGGACACCTCATCGCCCGGCGTACCGGCGAACTGGGCGACGACATCGCGCTGTTGCTCGCCCGGTACGACGGCGTGGACGGCTGACCGGCCGCCCCCTCCCGGCCGGATCCCGGCCGCCGACCCTGACGCGTGTACGCCGACCCGCCACCCCCGACTCGCCTGCTACGCGGACAAGTCCGCGCGCAGCCGGGCCAACGCGCGGGCCAGCAAACGCGATACGTGCATCTGGGAGATGCCGAGGCGCTCGCCGATCTGCGACTGCGTCATGTTGCCGAAGAACCGCAGCATGATGATCTGCCGGTCGCGCGGTGGCATCCGGGCCAGCAGCGGGCGCAGCGCCTCGCGGTACTCGACGCCGTCCAGCGCCTCGTCCTCCTGGCCGAGCCGCGCGATCAGCGCGTTGTCGCGGTCGTCGTCGAGGTCGTGCGCGTCGAGGGAGGCGGGCGAGTAGGCGTTGGCGGCCTCCATGCCCTCCAGGATCTCCTCGACGGACATGCCCAGGTGCGTGGCGAGTTCGACGACGGTGGGCGCGCGGTCGTGCTTGTGCGAGAACTCCTCGGTGGCCTCGGCGAGTGCGAGGCGCAGTTCCTGGAGACGGCGGGGGACGCGGACGCTCCACGACGTGTCGCGGAAGAACCGCTTGATCTCGCCGATGATCGTCGGGACCGCGTACGTCGGGAACTCCACGCCGCGGTGCGGGTCGAAGCGGTCGATCGCCTTGATCAGGCCGATGGTGCCGACCTGGAGGACGTCCTCGTACTGGTCGGTCCGGCTGCGGAAGCGGTTGGCCGCGAACCGCACCAGCGGCAGGTTGAGTTCGACGAGGGTGCTGCGCACGTAGGCGTGCTCGGGGGATCCCTCCTCGACCTCCGACAGACGCAGCAGCAGGGTGCGCGACAGCACCCTGGTGTCGAGCGGGGCCTCGGAGGCGGCCGGGGCGGTGCGTGGCGCCGTCCCGGGGGTGTCCGGGGCGACGGACCCGTCCCGCACGGCCGGCACGGTGGCCGAGCCGGAGCGGGGGAGAGGCACGGAAACGGGTTGGGGTGCGGAGTCAGCCTCGGCGGCATCCACCGCGGACGCATCGCGTAGCAGCACTGGAGAGCCCACCTCCTCATCGGAGCCGAACCTGGTCGGCCGTCCGTCAGGTCCGGGCGGCCGTCGTTCGCTACCCACATACCGGTGTGCGCGGCGGCCAAACCCCTTGCGACATCCTGGATTTGTCAGGTGAAGCGCGTCAACTCGGACGTAGGCCACCGGGCAACCAGTGATGAAGCGGGCAAATGCTGTGTCGAACGAGCCGGAAATCGCGGCAAGTTACCCGTGGGTCGGGGTCGTTCGGACCGCGCCGTCAGCTCTCCAGGTCGGCGACGACCCACGTCGCGAACTCGCGCCACCGCCCGGCGGCGGCCTGGTGGTCCGGGTGCGCGATGTAGCGCTGGAGGGCGTCGCGGTCCTCGACGTCGCACACGATGGCGTAGTCGTACGCGATGTCCCGCACGGTGATGTTCCACCCGCACTGCCACGACTTGAGCTCGGGGATCACGCCGTCCAGCGCCGCGAACGCCTCGTGCCCCGCGACCACGCGCGGCTCGTCGCGCGAGACACCCTCGTCCAGCTTGAAGAGCACCAGGTGACGGATCATGTCTCGCCTACTCCTTGGAATCGAACATCAGGTCGCACATCCGGACATAGATCGTGTCCGGCCACGGAACATACTGCACGTCCTTGAGGGAGTCCTCGGTGACGTTCGATTCCAGGATGAGCGTGCCGTGGCCGAGGATCCGGCCGGACAGCGAGCGCTGGAACTTGAGCTCCGTCACCTTGCCCAGCGGCACCATCAGCACGCGGCGAGTCAGCACGCCGTGGGTGACCATCACCCGCCGGTCGGTGACGAAGAAGTAGTCGTGCCGCCAGACCATGACGTGCCAGCCGGCCCACAGGACCGCCGCGACGACCGCGGGCCACACCGCGAGGTGCACGACCGCGTTCTCCTCCGGGAAGTACCAGGCCATCGCGAGCGCGAGCGCGGCGGCGCCCAGCGCGGCCGCGCCGGGGCGGATGAGGATCGACCAGTGGCGGCGTACCGCCACGACGCACTTCTCGGCGGGCAGGAGGTACCGCTGCACGGTCTTGGGGGATATCGACGGGTCCAGCATCGGCGGCGGGGTTCTCGCGGTCTCGGGCGGCGGGGTTTCCGGGGCGGCTGCGGGTCGGTCCGGCTCAGTTCGCCAGGTTGCCGATCTGGTTGCCGACCCACTTGGAAGCCGAGGAAATCGCCGAGAACCACTGCGCGATCAGGTCGCTGGCCTTGTCCGGTGTGGCGATGATCGTATAGACGACGAAGCTTATGAGCAGTACGCCGAAGATCTTCTTGGCCTGCACCTGCATCGTCCTGCCTCCCCTGAGGAGCGCCGCCCGACGCTCACCCTCATTGATACCGGTCCCTGCGGACTGCGGCGAGCCTCCACGCCGTTCGTGCCGGGGAAGCGAAACGGGGCGGTACGAGTATGCACCGCAATGACCCGTAAGTCCGTCCGCCGGGCGCGGCGGTAGCCGTAAAGAGATCCCCAAAGAGACCGGGAACGACAAGAAGAGGGAGCGGCCGCGGGGGGAATCGGTCGCCCCCTCTTCTCTGCAGGGGACCCGGCCGGAGCAACGGTGGGTCGAACCGTCGCAGGCATCGGCCCGGAGTCCCGGGGTGCCGACGGGGCTCCTGCCCAGCCCCGGGCACACCATCAAGCATGCGCCGTACCGGACGGTTGTGCATCCGGCGGACGTCCCGCTTTCGCGGGGTCTTTGGTCCTTCGCCGGGTCAGCCGGCGGTGCCGTACAACCGGTCGCCCGCGTCGCCGAGGCCGGGCACGATGTAGCCGTGCTCGTTCAGCCGCTCGTCGACGGCGGCGGTCACCACGGTGACCGGCACGTCGGAGTCCGCGAACGCCTTGCGCATCACCTCGACGCCCTCCGGGGCGGCGAGCAGGCACAGCGCCGTGACGTCGCGGGCGCCGCGCTCGATCAGCAGGCGGGTCGCGGCGACCAGGGTGCCGCCGGTGGCCAGCATCGGGTCCAGCACGTACGCCTGCCGCCCGGTGAGGTCGTCCGGCATGCGCGTCGCGTACGTCGACGGCTGCAGCGTGCCCTCGTCGCGGATCATGCCCAGGAAACCGACCTCGGCGGTGGGCAGCAGCCGCACCATGCCGTCGAGCATGCCGAGCCCGGCGCGCAGGATCGGCACCACGAGCGGGCGCGGGTACGAGAGCCTCACGCCGGTGGTCGCGGACACCGGGGTCCGCAGGTCCACCCGGTCCACCCGGACGTCGCGGGTCGCCTCGTACGCCAGCAGCGTGACGAGCTCGTCGGCCAGCCGCCGGAAGGTCGGCGAGTCGGTGCGCTCATCGCGCAGGGTCGTGAGCTTGTGCGCGACGAGGGGATGGTCGACGACGTGAATCCGCATGGTGAGACAGTATCCGCTCGCCCGCACGGATCTGGACTGCGGTGGCGTAAAACCCGCTGAACGGGCAGGTTAAAGGGAGTCGGGACGAAACACGACAGGGACGCGAGGGGACCCATGGCCCAGCCAAGGCGTAGCACGGCACGGACCCGTACGGCCGCAAACCCTGCCACCACCCCGCCTTCGACCGCTCCCGAAAGCCCGTCAGGCGAGGCTCCGGCACCGGCCTCGGGTACCGCCTCCGGGCGCCGGCCCGCCGCGCGCGGCGGTGAATCCGAGACATCGGGCAAGGCTGCTTCCCAGGCCGACCCCCCGGCCAGGTCCACCCGCTCGCGGCGCGGCGGCTCCGCCAAGCGCGTGAACAAGGCCACCGGCAAAGCGGCGAAGTCCGCGAACCCGACGACCGCCGCGGCCGCCGACCCGGCCACCGGCGCGACCGGCAACAGGACCGCAGACAGAACCGTCGACAAAACCGCCGACAGGACTGCCAAGTCCGCTCGCGCGTCCGCCTCTGCCGCCAACGGCGTCCGGCCCGCCACCACCGCGCGCGTGACCCACAGCGTGTCCGATCGGCCCGCGTCCGCCGTCGAGACCAGGGACGCCGCCGGCCCGGCCGCGCCGTCGCCCGCGTCCGCCGGACCGCGCCCGCGCCGCCGCGCGTCCGCCTCGCGCAAGACCTCCGTCCGGCGCCCTGCCTCCACCACCGCCGCGGTCGAGGACGGCAGGGCCCCGGTTCGCACCCCTGCGGACCGCACCCCTGCGGACCCGCTCGGCACCGACCCCGCCGACCTGTCCGCGACTGCTGCCCCCGCCGACTTCGCCGACCCCGTCGAGGGCGCGCCCCCGGGGGCGGGCCTGCCGTCGGTCGAGTCGGCCGTACGCGCACCGGAAGGCCGCCCGGAGGAGACGGACGCCGAACGGCGCCGCCGACGGGCCCTGTTCCTACGGGAGTTGGCCGAGGCGCACGAGCTCCGCGAGCGGATCCAGCCGCGGCGCACCAGGACCGCCCGGCTGCGCCAGATGATGCGTATGCGCACGTTCCGGTACTGATCCCGCCCTCCCGCCCGCCCGAGCCTCGCGACGCACGCGTGACCCGGGCCGCCAATCCGCGCGCAGGCGCCCCCGTTTCTGCCACGATGCGTGAGGGAAGCACATCCGTGGTTCCGGGCCCGCGGGGATCCCGGCACGCGAGCCGGGGGACGGCGGAACCCGACAACACGGCAGGGCGCGCGGACCGGGAAGCCGGCCGCGCCGAGTCTGACGACCTGGGAGAGTCCGGTGGCGTACTTCGCCGCAGTGCTTGTGCGCACTGAGCACCAATGGGAGGCGCAAGAGGTCGACCTCGACGATGTCGAGGACCTCGACGCGATCGCCGATCTCGCACGCGCCTCGTCGGTCGACGAGGAACCGGTGTTGCTGCTCGTCGAGCAGGAGGACACCTGGTTCGCCGTCGTTCGCGTGGACGGCGAGGAGGATCCGCGCATCTACGTCTCCGACGCCGCCGCGGTCGCCCGCAGCGCCTACGGGGACACCCTGCTGACCGCCGAAGTGCTGGGCCACGACCCGGACGACGACGAAGAGGCCGCTCCGCCCGGGCCGGCCGGCGACGAGACGGTCCTCGCGGACCTCGGCGTCGACCCCGACGAGCTGACCGACCTCGGCGGCGGCGGCCGCCTGCCCGCCGACGCCCTCATCGTGATCGCCGAACGCCTCGGCTGCGCCGACGAGCTGGAGACCGTGCGTTGACGGTTCCGCCGGCCACCCCGGACCGGGACCGCAGAGGCCCGGTCCGGACCCGGTACGAACCGTGGATGCGCCTCGCCCTCGACGAGGCGCGCCGGGCCCCGGCCACCGGCGACGTCCCCATCGGGTGCGTCGTCCTCGACCGCGACGGCAAGGTCGTGGGCCGGGGCCGCAACGAGCGCGAGGCGTACGGCGACCCCACCGCGCACGCCGAAGTGGTCGCCCTCCGCGAAGCCGCCCGCACGGTCGGCGAATGGCGCCTGTCCGGCTGCACCCTCGTGGTGACCCTCGAACCCTGCACCATGTGCGCGGGCGCAATCGTGCTCGCCCGCGTCGACCGCGTCGTCTTCGGTGCCTGGGACGAAAAGGCCGGCGCCGCCGGCTCCCTCTGGGACGTCCTGCGCGACCGCCGCCTCAACCACCGGCCCGAAGTGGTCTCCGGCGTCCTGGAACAGGAGTGCGGCACCGTCCTCAGCACCTTCTTCCGGCAAACCGGTTTCGGGGCACGGGGTGACGTCGGGTAGGCTCTCCCTCGGTAGCGTGTCCGAGCGGCCTAAGGAGCACGCCTCGAAAGCGTGTGAGGGGGCAACTCCTCCGTGGGTTCAAATCCCACCGCTACCGCTCTCAGCAGCAAAACCGTCAGCCCCGACCGTACCCCGGTCGGGGCTGACGCCGTTTTGATGATCTTCCGTCTCACTTTCCGTCTCATTCGGCCCGGTCGATTGTCTGTCGGCCGGGTCTTCTCTTTTGCTTGGACTGCCGGGGCTGCTGCGTGGGTCAGGCGCGGCTTTGGGGGTGGGGGCGGGTGGTCAGGCGGCGGTGGAGGGGGACGGACCAGGAGGCGAGGACGCAGGCGACGGCGAGGAGTTGCAGGAGCAGGGTGTACCGCTCGGGGTAGACGACGCCCTCGATGTAGTGGTCGATGAACCCGGAGGGCGGGAGGCGGTTGCCGCCGGCCCGGTCGCGGGACCAGTTCTCGGCGGCGGTCAGCGGGCACTCGATGCCTGCGGTCAGGATGAGGACGCCCCACACTCCGGCGGCCAGGTGCGGCCAGAGCGCGCGGGGCCACCGCCAGGCGAGGAAGCCGCCGGCCACGACGTACACGAGGAAGGCGAAGTGCACGGCCATGGCCGCGTCGGCGAGGATGCGGTAGCCCATACCTCAGTCATGCCCCGCGGGGCGGGGCATGACGAGCGAGGGACGGCGGCCGGTTCGGGTCAGCAGTTCGCGGGGGCCGGGCCGACCGGTGCGGGGGCGGCCGGGGCGAGCGCCGCCGCGGCGGCGTCGGGGGTGGCCAGGGCCTGGAAGGTCTCGCCGAGGACGAGGTCGACGGAGGCGTCGGTACGCGCGTCCTCGACCGGCTGCATGCCCGCCGCGTGCGCGCCCACGACCGACGACGGGGACTTGCCGGGCACGCCCGCGCGGATCTGGCCCGGTCCGGGCATCACCGGCGACTTGGGCTGGCGCAGCGGGTCGTTGGCGACCGTGCCGATCACGAAGCCGCGCGCCTTGAGTTCGTCGGCGACGGTCTTGGCCAGACCGGTGCGGTCGGTCGCGTTGTAGACGTTGACCTTGATGGTGTTCGCGGCCGGCAGGTCGGCAGGGGCGCCGACCGGGGCACCGGTCTGGGCGACCGGCTGCGTGTTGGGCGGTGTCGGCGAGCCGGAGGGCTTCGGCGTGCACTGCTTGCCGGCGGAGTTGTTCTTGTCGTCCGCGGTGTAGTGGTAGACCGCCCAGGCACCCGTGCTCAGGACCGCGAGCGCGACGAGGCAGGCCACGATGACGGGCCACTTGCGCCGGCGGCGGGTCATCCGCGGGTACAGCTTGCCGGTGATCTTGTACTGCCCCCGCATTCCGCGGGGAGTGAGCATGCTCATCGACGCGCCCCCATCCTCCTCGCACCCCCGGCCACACGTGCGTGGTCAGGGCGGTCTGTTGCGTACCGGAACCGGCGTCGGTTCCAGCCCGCCGTGCTGCCGAGACTAACGCCGACCTGCGCGGATCCGCGCGGGGACGCGTCGTGTGCGACCGGGTTCTGCTGGGCCGTCAGGGTGAGCCCTGACGGGTGGTCCTGGGGTGGCTGCGCCGCGCGTACGACCGGGCCTCGGTGTCGTCGGGAGCCTGCCCGGACCGGCCCCGCGTCAGTCCAGTTCGAGCACGCGGGCGTGCAGGACCTGGCGCTGCTGCAGGGCGGCTCTGACCGCACGGTGCAGACCGTCCTCCAGGTAGAGGTCGCCCTGCCACTTCACGACGTGGGCGAACAGGTCGCCGTAGAACGTCGAGTCCTCGGCCAGGAGCGTGTCCAGGTCGAGCTGTCGCTTGGTCGTGATGAGCTGGTCCAGGCGCACCGGCCGCGGGGCGATGTCGGCCCACTGGCGGGCACCCGACCTCCCGTGGTCCGGGTACGGCTTGCCGTCACCGATCCGCTTGAAGATCACAGGGGTCAGCCTACCGGGGCCGGGGTGTCTGCCGTCGCGCGCATCGGCTACTCGTTTCTGCGCGAGCTCGGTTCGGGGGCGACCCGAACGGGCGCGCCGGGTGGCCCGGCCGGATCGCCAAATGGGATATTTCTCGCGTAATGGTACGAATGGATGGCGACGCTGGAGGAGACCCATGGCGGCCAAGGGCGGCAGCGACGGCACGGCGGCACCGGACTCCCCGGAGAATTCCGCGAAAACTTCCGAGGCGGTCGCCACGGTCGGCGCCGGATACGCCTTCACCGGCCCCGCCCTCGACCTCGGCGCCCTCGTCGTGGACGGTACGGGCCACCCCGAAGCGCAGATCCGCATCCCGCTCGGCATGCTCAACCGCCACGGCCTGGTCGCGGGTGCGACCGGCACCGGCAAGACCAAGACGCTCCAGCTGATCGCGGAGCAGTTGTCGGCGCAGGGCGTCCCGGTCTTCCTCGCCGACATCAAGGGCGACGTGTCCGGCATCGCGCAGCCCGGCGAGGCCAACGACAAGGTCACCTCGCGCGCCGCCGACGTGGGGCAGGACTGGCAGCCGCACGGCTACCCGTGCGAGTTCTTCTCGCTCGGCGGCCTGGGCCCGGGCATCCCGATCCGCGCCACCATCACCTCCTTCGGTCCGACGCTCCTGGCGAAGATCCTCGACCTCAACGAGACGCAGGAGTCGTCGCTCGGCCTGGTCTTCCACTTCGCCGACCAGCGCGGCCTGGAACTGCTCGACCTCAAGGACCTGCGCGCGGTCATCCAGTTCCTCACCTCCGACGAGGGCAAGGAGGAGCTGAAGAACATCGGCGGGCTCTCGGCCGCCACCGCGGGCGTCACTCTGCGGTCGCTGATCACCCTGGAGAACAGCGGCGGCGACGTGTTCTTCGGCGAGCCCGAGTTCGACACCGCCGAGCTGCTGCGCACCACCCCCGACGGCAAGGGGTTGGTGTCCGTCCTCGAACTTCCCGCCGTGCAGGACAAGCCGCAGCTCTTCTCCACGTTCCTGATGTGGCTGCTCGCCGACCTGTTCGCGGACCTCCCGGAGGTCGGCGACCCGGACCGCCCCAAGCTGGTGTTCTTCTTCGACGAGGCGCACCTGCTGTTCACGGGCGCGTCGAAGGCGTTCCTGACCGCGATCACCCAGACCGTGCGGCTGATCCGCTCGAAGGGTGTCGGCATCTTCTTCGTGACGCAGACGCCGAAGGACGTGCCCTCCGACGTGCTCGCCCAACTCGGCAACCGTGTGCAGCATGCGCTGCGCGCCTTCACCCCCGAGGACGCCAAGGCGCTCAAGGCCACGGTGTCGACCTTCCCCAAGTCGTCGTACGACCTGGAGGAGGTCCTCACACAGATGGGCACCGGCGAGGCGGTCGTCACGGTGCTGTCCGAGAAGGGCGCCCCGACGCCGGTCGCGTGGACCCGCCTGCGTGCCCCCGAGTCGCTGATGGCGCAGATCGACCCGGCCGCGATGCAGGCGATCGTGAACGCGTCGCCGCTGCTCGGCAAGTACGGGACGGCGATCGACCGGGAGTCGGCGTACGAGAAGCTCACCGCGTCCCAGCAGGCCGCGGCGGAGGCGGCCGCCGCCCAGGCCGAGGCCGAGCAGCGGGCGAAGGCCGAGGCGCCGTCGTCCGCGCCGTCTCCCGCTCCGTCGTCGCGGCGTCAGAAGCAGGAGCCGAGCGCGGTCGAGTCGGTCCTCAAGAACTCGGCCGTCAAGGGCATGCTCAACACCGCGGTACGCGAGATCACCCGCAGCCTCTTCGGCACCGCCAAACGCCGCCGCTGACCGCGCCCCCCGCGGGGGGCAGGGCGGTGCCGGGAGTTTTCCACAGCTGTGGACGGGCGATCGGCGTGATCGCGGTGGACGGGCATACTCGGACCAGCCCGTCGCCCTGCCGGAATCGGGGGATCATGAGCGCCATCGCGTCGTCCACCAGCGCGCCACCCGTCAGCCTGCTGCTCGCCGCGCTCGCCGAGCGCGAACCGGCGCATGCCCGGGCGGCGTTGACCCGCATGACCGCGTTGTACGGCGCGGGCGCCCTCGCGCACCAGCTCGCCGCCCACACCCCGGTGCCCGACGGGTTCGTGGCCGTCGTCGCGGAGGCGGGCGGCGACGAGGAGCGTGCCGCGCTGGCGTGCAACGCGTGTCTGACGCCGCATCAGCTCAGGACGCTGATCGAGTCCGGCGGTGAGGCGGTCGTGCGTGCCGTCTTCTCGCCGCCCGAGCCCGAGGACATGCACCGGCGCGTGGCGACATGGGACCAGGAGGTCGCCGCGGCACCGTTCGACGAAGGCGACCCGCGCGGCCCGGCCGACCTCGCCCGGGACCGCATCCGCGAGTCCACCTGCACACGCGACGAAGCGCTGGAACTGCTCACCGCACACCCCGAGCTCACCTACAGCGCCCGCGTGCGTCCGCACTACCGGCACCGGTCCGCCGTCGCCACCCTCGACCTCGCGCCGCTGCTGCACCGCCCCGACCGGATCTGGCGCTCGGTCGACCACCTGGTGGAGCCGGCGAGGGAGGTGCTGGCCTGGGGCGCGGCCACCGCCGAAGACCTCGCGTCACACCTGCGTCCCGCGCTCGTCGCCACCCAGGCGCTTGCGCGCCTGACCCGCGACCATGCGCCGACGCTGCACGACGACAACGCGGCCAACGCGGTCGTACGCCCGCTGCTGCACAGCACCGTCAAGGCCGACCCACACGCGTGGGCGCGCCTGGCGGTCATCCTTGGAACCGCCGAGGGCACACTGCCCGAAGCCCTGGCCGCGGCGGCCGAGGACCCTTCCCCCACAGCGCAGATCTCGCCGCCCGCCCGCGTCCGGCCCGCTCTCCTCTATCTGTTGCGGCGACTCGACGCGGACGACGTCGGCGTCCTGCTCCCGCACATGACGGAGGAAGTGGCCGCCGACCTCATCCCCGGCAACGTAGCGATAGCGCCGGGCCTGCTCGAACTGGCGCACAGCACCGGCCACCGGGTGCTGCTGCGCAAGATCGCCTCGCACCAGCACCTGCGCGACGAGCAGGCCCGGCGCATACAGGCGTACGAGGACGCCGAGTTCGACCGCATCCTCGCGTGGAACAAGGCGGGGGTCAGTGCCGCCCTCCGTCGCGAGGTGTTCGCCGGGCACTCCCCGATGAGCGGCGTGCGCAGGCCGATGGATCCGGAGCTGCGGCAGCGGGTCGTCGACGAGCCGAAGCACATCGAGGCGACGACTCTGGTGTTCTGCGGCGATCCCGCGGTGGTGTGCCAGGCGCTGCCAGAGTGCCGCAAGTTGCGCCGCATCGACCTGATCGACGTCCTGCTCAGCGTGTGGGAGCGCGTGGGCCCAGGGGAAGTGGCGGGCGTGCTCACGTCGGTGCCCGAGGCGTTCCCGAAAGCCGTGCGCTCGGTGGCGGACGAAGCACTCGCGCAGGGGTCGATCGACGGGCTGACCGAGGCACGCGCCCGGTTCGAACGGGGCAAGCGCGGACCGGCCAAGCCGCCGCCCGAGCCGGAGGCGTGGGACCTGCCCGCGGCCGAGCGGATCCGCGAACACCCGCTGCCGCAGACCGGTTACGACGAGTGGACGCGTGCTTTGCCGCCCGAGGACCCGGTGCTGATCGGCCGCCCGGCAATCGCGGCGCTGCAATCACTGCGCTGGCACTGCCGGGACGGGGCCGGGCCGCAGGTGCGCGCGACCATCGCCGACGGCGTCCTCGTGCCGCTGGGCACCGATCCCGAGGCGTGGGCCGTGTTCGCGCAGCTTCTCCCGGACTTCGAGGGGACGCTGCCCGAACTGGCCGCGTTGTGCGCTGCCGCCGTACACCGCCCGGGGTGAGACCGCAGTGAGACCGGGTTCGTCGGGCGGGCGGGGTCAGGCGGGGCCGGGGGGCGGGGACGGATCCGTCCGGCACCGCGACCGCGGAGCGTACGGCAGGGCGGCCCGGGGCGGTACGGCGCGGCCGTTCGTGTAGCGGGCCGGGCGAACCGACCCGCTACGTGCGCTACTTGCGCGGCATCCGGGCGAACGCGTCGATCCAGAACCGCTGTTTCTCGGCCGACTGGCCGACCAGGTAGCTCGAGCGCAGTTTCGGCGGCAGGCACGCCAGGAGCCGGGCGACCGTGTCGATGTGCTCGCGCAGCTGCGACAACTCCGCGTTCGCCAGCACCTGGTGCACGGTGTCGGTGTCGTTCGTGCCCTCGCCCGACACCTCGTTGCCGGCGCGCAGGCGTTCCTCCCACGCCTCCAGATCGTCGGTCAGGTCGCCGAGCCCGGTCCGCGGCTTGTCGGCGAGCCTGGCCTCCAGCGCGTTGAGCGGCACCGGCGCGTACTCGCCGTCACCGAGGTAGACCTTGGCCATCTCCAGGTTCATGCCGCGGCGGTGCAGCTTGATCAGCCGCTCCAGGGTGCGCTTGGTGATCCACTCGCGGCCCTCGTCGTCGATGTCGGACTTCCACCACTCCAACACCGTCTCGGCGATCGGGCCGTACGTCGCGATCAGCCACTCGTTCGCCGGGATGTCCTCCGGCCGCACGTGCAACGACGCCGTGAAGCGGGTGGCCTGCGCGATGTTGTTGCGCGCCACCAGCATCTTGCGGCCCAGGTGGTACGGCGGGTTCTGCAGCGCGATCTGGGCCCGCAGCCCCGGGATCCGCCGCCCGGCGATCGACCACTCCTGGGTGATCTCCATCAGCTTGGCGAACGCCGACTTGTCCTTGGGCCGGTTGTACTCGTCCCAGACGATGACCTTGTCGCCCGGCGCGGTGAACCGCTGCGCGAGCAGGTTGTCCAGCGAGCCGTCGACGGTCGGCACCGGGGCGCACAGGTCCTCGACGTTGGTGACCGGGAGCGAGAAGTAGATGGGGTCGTGGCCCAGCTCCTCGCGTACCACCTCGCGCACGATCTCGGTCTTGCCGCAGCCGGGGGGCCCCTGGATGAGGACGGCCCAGCGCCGCGCGACCGCTTCGCGGACCACCCGGCGCACCGCGTCGGGGGTGTGCTCGGGGTTGCGTACGCCGAGGGCCGCCGCGATGCGGTCCAGCGTCTCGTCGGTCCGGTCCGGGCCCGCACCGCCGTCCTTGAGGGCCTCCACGAGCCGCAGCCGCTCGCCGTTGAGCAGCGGCAGGCCCCACTCCAGCGGGAACCCGGCCAGGGCGCAGTCCATGATGTGCTCGAGCGTGCGCGGCGACAGCAGTTGCCGCAGGGCCGGGGACAGGCCGGTCCAGATCCGGAACACGCCGGACAGGTCGGTGTGCGCGAAGCGCTCGGCGAGCTTGATGCGCCACGAGGTGTCGGTCGCGCTGATCTTCACGGTGACCATGCGGTCGAGGATCGCCAGGTCGCTGCGCCGGGTAGCGGTCTCGGTGAGCGACTCGTTGTCGGTCAGGAAGACCCCGATGCAGCCGAGTTCGCGCAGGTCGAACTCGCCGAGCGTCCAGTTGCACGCGACCTGCATCAGCTGCGACTGGATGGTCTCGCCGGCCTGCAGGGCGTCGTCGATGAGCAGCACGAACTTTCCGCCGGGCCGGAGCTGACGCATGATCAGCTGACGCAGCACCAGTTCGTTCGTGCGGGGGTCCCGGACGGGGGTGTTGACCAGCAGGTCGTCCGGGGTGAGGTTCGCGGCGGGGACGAACACGAGCGTGGTGTCCGGGTATTTGTCCGGGATGTGGGTGAAGAACGTCGCCGTCTTGCCGATGCCGTGCTCGCCGAAGATCTGGCCGGTCTGGCCGAGCTCGATCATCGCGTCGATGAACTCCTCGAGCTTCGAGACGCCCTTCCAGCCCTTCGGCGGCTCGGGGAAGGTCGCGGTGGCCTTCCAGCGCGGGCGGGCGGTCCGTCCGCCGGTCTGCGGGGTGTCGGCGGTGATCGTCATGGGTCCTTCCGCAAACGGGGGTTCGGGATGCGCGTGCCGGGTCGGGGAGCGGCCGGCGAGCCGGGCCGTGGGACGCGGCCCGGGTCCGGTCACCGGTCTCCGGTGAGAACACGGTGGCACGCCATCGGCGGGTTGTGGCTCTCGGGCCACTCGTCGCCGCCTTCGGTGATGAGCCAGATCCACTTGTCGGGTTCGGCCGGGGTGATGTGCGGCGCGTATCCGTCGGTGAGCATGAGCACCGCGTCGGCGGTGTCCTCGAAGCGCTGCCCGGCGACTGCCAGGCGCCCTTCGACGTAGTCCGCGACCTGCTGGAAGTCGGTTCCGCCGCCTCCGTAGACGCGCTCCCCGGGCTTGAACGGCATGAGCGCGCCGTCGAAGCTGAGCCAGTGCGCCTCCACGCCGTCGGTGTGGCCGACCAGTTCGGTCAGCCAGTCGACGACGTGCGCGGGCATGGAGCCCGATGTGTCGTACGCCACGACGACCATTTTGGTGCGCTCCTGGCCGCGCCGCGCGAGCATCGGGTCGTGGCCGAGGGTGGCCAGCAGCGCGCCGCGCTTCTTCGGGTACACGAGGCGTTCGCCGTCGCGCAGCTTGGACGCCAGGACGTCGACGAGCCACTGCTGCCACCAGTCCACGCGCCTGGTCTTCTGCGTCTCGCCGCGCAGGAACCCCGCGCCCAGGTCGCCCCAGAGCCGGGACACGTTGTCGGTCGCGCCGTCGGTGCGCTTGAGGAGTTCGAGCAGTTCCTCACGGGCCAGGCGCACGCCGCGGCGGGCAGCCAGCAGGACGGCGCGCAGCACCTCGGAGGAGATGCGCGCGGTGGTCTCGGCGTCGAGGCCGTCGCCCTCGCCCGTGCCGTCGCCGAGCACCAGGTGCACGCACAGCGGCGGGGGGACGGGCGGGTCCTTCATGCGCTTCAGCTCGGCGTACACGAGCGCGTCGGTCTCGATGAACTGGTCGTACGCGAGCGGTTCGAGGCCCTGTGCGGTGAGGTCGTCGACGTACGCCTGGTGCACCTTGCGCGGGTCGACACCGGTCGGTTCCTCGGTCTCCTCGCCGGTCTCCGGGTCGGTGCGCCGGATGGTGGGCAGTTGGTCGCGCCCGAGCCTGCGCATGGCTACGTGGTTGATGGTCACCTCGCCGGCGAGCGTGAACACCGGGTCGGCGCGCAGCTCGGGGTCGGCGAACAGGTGGCGCTGGATGAGGTGGCGGGCCTCGTGGAACAGCACGAACTTGACGCCGTCGAGTCCGAGCGCGACGAAGAAGTCCGGGTTGTACAGCAGCAGGCACGTTCCGTCACCGGAGGCCATGACGGCCGCGGTGTCGATCGCGGTGGTGGGGATCTGGTGGTGGCACTTGGTGTAGAGCCACGATGCGACCACGCTCGCCTGCATGCCGAAGTCGAGGAGCGCCTGCTCCTTGAGTTCGAACGCCTTGGCCACCGTGGCCTCGTCGGCGGGCTGGTACGCCTCCAGGGCGCGCCGGTCGGTCAGCTCGACGACCAGCGGTTTCGCCTTGTCGGTCGATCCGTAGGCCATGCCGGTCACCTCCCTTCGCGCTGGGTCGATCGTTCCAGGCACGTGTGACACCCGTCCAAGCAATTGACGCGGGGAAGGCCCGGTCAGTTGCCGTCAGGCGGTGGGCGCGGTGGCCGCCGCCACGGTGGCGAGGAGTTCCGGGAGGGTCCCGGTGAACTCGCCCAGCAGGGCCGCCGCGACGGCCCAGGTGTCCGGCCGGTCGGCGGTCAGGCGCGCCGCCTCGTCGGCCAGGTGCCCGCGCAGCATGCCCAGTTCGTACGGGTATGCCCCGATCAACCGCAGTACGGACCGTGCCGGGCGCCCGAGCGCGAACACGTCCTCGGCCGTCACCGCGCCGGATTCCAGGCATCGGGCGGACCACAGGAGGTCCGGGTGCAGGCGCCCGTCCATCCAGATCGGGACCACCGGCAGCAGGCCGAGTGCGGCCGTCGCCCAGGTCCGCGACCGCGGCGCGAGCACGAACGGCACGGCGGTCGTGCCGTCGTCGGCGCGGAGCAGGGCGATCGCCACGGCGTCCGGCAGGTCCGGGTGCTCGGCCAGCAGTTCGCGGGAGCGGACCGGCAGGCGTCCGGTCAGCACGAGCGACTGGATCTCCTGCCACGGCGGCGGCTCGTCGCGTTCCAGTTGGGCGTGCACGGCCTCCGCGGTCCCGTGCTGGAGGTCGTGCACGGCCTGGGCGCGGTCGAGTGCCGCCAGGCGCCGGCCCAGCGCGCGGGGGCCGCGGACGGCGAGGGTGCGCCGGATCGCGGTGCCCAGCAGCGGGTCGAGCGGCCCGTGCCGGCCGGACAGCTCGGCGAGTTCGGTGATCCGGCCGGTTTCGGCGAGGAAGCGGCAGGCGGTGATCTGGTGCGCGGTGGTGAGCGGCCTGCGCAGCGCGGCCGGCACGAGGTCCGCGTCGCGGGTGTGCACGGCGAACCGCATCGCGCTGCCGCCGCCGGGCCTTCGGGAGCCTTCGCCGCGCAGGTAGGACCGGACGTCGGGGTGCAGCGGGACACGCCCGCCACCGGCCTCGGGGGAGTGCGGGGTGCCGGCGGCGATCTCGTACCAGGTCCGGCGCGGTACGTCGCTGCCGCGCAGGAGTGCGGCGTTGACCGACGGGTCGTCACGCCGCAGCAGACAGGCGCGCGTTCGGTCGTGGTGCGCGTGGTGCGGGACGAACACCTCCAGCACCCCCGGTCCCGCGTGGTCGAGGAAGGCGTCGACCAGGGCGTCCGGCAGCGGCTTCTGGATGTCGTAGTGCGCGAGCTCCCCGAGGTCGTGCGGGTCCAGCGCGCCGAGGATGCCGGACATCGCGGCCGGGTCGGCGAAGCGCAGCAGGTGCACGAACGGCGAGGTGGAGACCTGTTGCGTGTGCGGCCAGGGGCGTTGCGGGTACGGCGGCGCCGGTGCCGTCCGGGCCGCGGCGGCGAGGTCGGGCAGCGTGCCGGGGAACCCGTCCGCGCTCAGATGCGCCAGGAGCGCCCGCCACACCGCCGGGTCGTCGCCCAGTGATCGCCGCACCAGAGCGGTGAGTTCGCGGTGCAGGTCGTGGACGAGGAGTGAATGCGCGATGGTGTCGCAGTCCCGGTCGAACGCCTCCAAGGCGCGCAGCACATGCGGTGCGTGCGGTGCGCGGCGTACGACGTCCGCCGCGGTGAACGCCCCGCTGCGCAGCCCCGCCAGCAGCGTGTCGGCCCGGACGTCGTCGCCGGAGTCGTCGCGGAGCAGCGCCAGCGCGACGTCGCGCGGGCACTCGGGGAGTTCGGCGAGCACGCTGCACGGGGCGGGGTCGAGCGGGTCCGCGTCGTGCAGGGCGGTGAGTTCGGCCCAGTCGGCGGGCGTCCACTTGTCGGGCCGGAAGAGCGGGATGCGTCCCCGAAGCAGCGCGTGGCTCTTGGGGGAGGTATAGGTCGTGCCCTTGAACCAGGCGTACAGGGCCGCGGGTGTGTTCGGCGGGCGTCTGCCGTGTGGGCCGCGCGCGAGGAGTTCGGCGCGCTTGACGAGTTCCGGGTGCGGGCAGTCGAGTGCGGGTGCGAGCAGGGCCCTGGCGGTCATGTGCATGACGCAGCCGCGCACTTCGTCGGACAGCACGGGTGCATCGAGGAGCCTTCGCCGCAAGGCGGGCGTGGCGTTGCGGTGCCGGTAGAGGGCGCCGGCCAGCGCGCCGTCGACGGGTCGCCCGGCGCTCACCGCCCGGTGGTCGGCGCAGTCGGCCAGCAGGTGCAGTTGCCGTCGGTCGAGGCGGGGATTGGCGGCCAGCGCGCGCAGTTCGTCGCTTGTGCCGTGGTCGAGCGCCCAGCTGACGAGTGCGGGGTGCCGGGCGGCGCCGTGGCGCAGGATGTCCGTGCGGGTTCCGACGGGGAGCCGGGCCAGGGCCGCGGCGAGGTCGGCGGCCGCGCAGGCGTCCAGCAGCAGCGCGAGTTCGTTCGGATGGCTTGTCACGCGGTCACCGCCTTGACGGTGGCCAGCAGTTCGGGCAGGTTGCCGACGAAATCGGGGAAGAGGTGGACGGCGACGGCCCACGCCTCGGCGTCGTCGCGGAGCGCGTCCAGGAGGAGCCGGCGTACGTGCCCGAGCGCGGCTTCGTGGGCCTCGGGCAGCACCGCGCGTACGTCGCCGAGCGCTTCGAACATCGTGTGCGCCGGCCCGGTGAGGTCGACGAACTCCGCCGGGGTCAAGGCCCCTTCGGCGAGCGCGGTGAGGTACCACGCGTTGCGTGGCGTCTGCCATGCCGAGGGTTGCAGGTGCAGCGGGTGCCGGGCGGCGGTGAGGGCGTACGCGCGCGAGCGGCCGCCGAGTTGGTGGGCGAGGTCCGGGAACAGGCGGCACGCGTCCAGCGCCAGCGTGTCGGGGCACGCGTCGCGCGCGGCGAGTTCGCGCAAGGCGGGTTCGGGCAACGGCTCCCGGGCGTGCTCGTCGGCGGCCACCGGCCAGAAGGCGTCGGGCAGCGGACGGGCGGCGAGTCCGGGGTCGCGGCGGATTGCGGCGACCAGCGCCTCGGGCCGCTCGTGCCGCTCCACGTCGGCGCGCAGCACCGCGTACCCGTCCGTCGAGGTGCGGGCCGTGCGGGCGAGGGCCGCCGCCGCTTTGTCGAGGACCACCGGGCGGTCGTTGTCGGCCTTGCGACCGTGACCGCCGCCCCGAGTACCGGGGCGCGGGCCTTTGGCGCCGGGGCCCGCGGCGCGCGGTCCGCCGGGGGCCGGGTGTTCGGCGTCGGCCGCATCGTCGCCCTCGTCCGCGTCGGCGTCCAGGACTTCGGCCACCAGCGCGCCTGCCGCCTGGCACTCCCAGAGGCCGAGCAGTCCCCGCAGCGTCATGGCGGTGCCGAGGCGCGTGCCGAACTGCTCGAAGGTGGCGCGGATCAGCTGCGGATAGTGGCCGTGGACCGCGGCCGCGTGCCGGTTGGCTCCTGCGTCGGAGCCTGTACCCGTGGCGTTCTGCACCTCCCACCGGGCGGCGGGGGTCAGCGGGACGGGACGGGTGCCGTCGCGTCGCGTCGCGCGGAACACGGCGGACGCCAGCTCCGGCCGGTCGGGCACTTCGGTGAGCAGGGCGCTGTTGACCTCGGGGTCGCGCAGCGCCAGCAGCGCGCGGAGGGTGTCCGGTGACCGCGCGGCCTGCCGGACGAGCTGCGCGGTCAACTGCGGGGCACGGCGCAGCGCGGGGATGACGACCTTGGCGGGCAGCGCGGGCGTCTCCAGGAAAGTGCTGATGAGCGGCATCGGCATCGTCGCGATGAGCTTGGCCGCGACGTCGCCGCGGGCCCGGGACAGCAGGCCGGACGGGTTGGCGAGGTCGCGGTGCACGGCGCCCTGCGGGAACTCGGGTGCGGAGGCGTGCCTGCGCGCCGCCCGCCCGGCGTCGGCGGAGGGGCCCGGCAGGAATTGCCCGGATCCCCGCGGCCGCTTCTCTTCGTGGCCCGCGGCGATGGCCGCGGCGCACAACTCGGGGAACGTGCCGCGGAAGGCAGGCCCCTGGGCGAGGAGCCACCACCAGGCGGCGATGTCGTCGCCGGGCAGCAGCGCCGCGGCGTCGTCGAGGACTTGGCGGATGGGATGCAGCCATTCGCCGTACGCCGTCGCGTACTTCTCCAGCACTCGCAGCGCCGACCAGCCGGGTGTCGCCTCGAACATCACCTGGCGCGGCGTCACCGCACCGCGGCGCAGCGCGGCGGCGAGTGTGGCGGTGCCGAGGCCGCGGCGGTTGGTCGAGTGCGCGACCACCAGGTGCAGCGCCGCGGACGGCGGGCAGTCGGCCCGGGCGACGAGGCCCGCGCCGATGGCGTCCGGCAGCGGCGCACGCCGGTGCTCGGACACGATCAGGTCCCAGTCGACGACGGCGACGCCGTCCAGCACATAGCGCGGGTCCTTGCCGCGGCCGGAGCGCAGCAGCGTGATGACGTCGTGCGGATCGGCGGTGGCGGGTGGGCCGGGGTCGGGGTGCGGCGCGAGGCCCAGGCGCTCGGTCAGGGCGCCGATGGTCTCCCGCGCCGCGTGGCGCAGCAGCGGATGGTCCGCCGCCGTCATGCCGCCGCCCGTGCGGTGGCCACGAGTTCGCCCAGCGTCGCGGTCGGGCGCTGGACCAGCAACCGGGCCACGACCACCCAGGCGTCCACCGCGTCGCCGAGGCCGTCCTGCAGCACCCGCGCGACGAGCCGGGCGAGCGGCCCGGCGGACGCCGCGCCGGTGTCCACGACGTCGGCGGCGTTGCCGGCGGCGAGGTACTCCTCGGCCGTGAGCGAGCCGCCGTCCAGGGCGGTCGCCGCGTCGAACCGCGCTTCCGGCCCCTCGGCGAGGATCTCCAACGCCACCGGCCGGTGCCGGAGGACCGCGGCGGAGCGGCCGACCCCGACCGCGTACTTGCGTGCCGCGTGCGCTCCGCGCCACACCCGGCTCAACTCCATCGGGCAGTCCGGCCGTTGGGAGAGCTCGTGGAGCACGGCTTCGTTGATCTCGCGGCGTCGGGCCGCCGCGATGACGGCCCGCCAGTCCAGTCCCGGGTCCGCGAGCGCCCCGTGCACGCCCCCCGCCTCGCGCCGGTAGGGCAGGTACGTCGTCTGCGTGAGCACCTTGAGCCACTGCGCGTCGCACTCGCGCAGCCGGGCGTCGAGGACCCGCAGGCCGCTGCTGCGGGCGGCGGTGACCTCCTCGTCGTCGGGCACGCCCTCCAGCGCGCCCACGCCGTGCAGTTCGGCCAGCCGGTATGCGGCCCGCAGCCGTGCCCACTTGCCCAACTCGCCCACGGAAGCCCACGCCACGTGCCGCAGCAACGCGGCGTCCGTGCTCGCCAGCAGCGGCCACAGCCGTTCCGCCCGGGACTCCTCGAGGAGTTCGGTACGCAGCTCGTCGTCGATCCCGTCGACGGACAGGATGTACTGCCGCAGCGCCATCGGGCAGCGCGGGTTGCGGTAGGCCGCCGACGCGATCGTCCGGTCGCCACCCAGGACCAGCGTCTCGATCAGGTCCACGCGGACCGCCGGGTTCCCGGCGAGGACGCGCCGCGACACCGGCCCTCCCTGCGCGCAGACATGGTCGGCCACCGACTGCGGCAGTTCGCGGCTTCCGGCGACCGGCGCGAGGTGCAGGTCGTCCAGGAAGACCAGGGCGTGCGAAGCGTGTTCGGCGTCGACGAGGCCGACCAGGACGGCGTACGCCCAGGCGGCCTGCCGTCCGGGCCGGGGCAGTTCGGCAGGCGGTCCCCCCGTACGGCCGACCGGGTGCGAAACCGCGGTTATGGAGGCCAGCAACTCCGCTACGGTTCCGTCGAATTCGGGGAGTGCCGTGTAGAGCGCCCGCCAGGCGCCGGGGTGCTCGGTGACCAGCGGGACGAGGAGGCTGCGTACCAGCCGCGCCGCGGCCGCCTGCGTCGCGACGGCCTCGATGCCGCCGTGGGTCAGGGCGGTGACGGCCAGGCGTGCGGGACGCACCTCGGCGACGAGTTGCGCGGCGTCGATTCCCCCGGTCGTGACGCCGTGCAGGAGCACCTTCTTGGTGAACTGGTCCTCGCCGAGACCGAGGCAGACGCGCAGGGCTTCCGGCCCGGGGCGCGCCACCGACTGCACCGCGCGCGGGTGGGCGGCGAGCAGGCTTGCCTGGAACTCGCGCGGGCAGCGGGTGTGTTCGAGCAGCGCGACGGCGGCTCCCCAGGGGAGGGGGTCGACCGCGTGGCGGGCCGCCAGCTCGGTCCACGGGGGTTCGAGCACGTCGCGCACGATGGTGCGGCCGTGCGCGGTGCGCAGCGCATCTTGCAGCTTGGCGCAGAAGCGGTCGGTGCCGTACTCCGCTTCGAGGAACCGCTCGACCGCCTCGAAGGTCCCGGAGCCGGCCAGTCCCCGCACGACGTCCTGGGGGGTCTCGGGCGGCAGTTCGAACGGCGCGACCTGGTGGACGCGCCGCAGTTGGGCCCAACGCCCGTGCCGGACCAGCGTCATGGCCGCGGTCAGCCGCGCGTACACGCCGCCGTGCGCACCACCGGGGAAGCCGTTGATCAGCGCCCAGAAGGCCAGCTCGGGGTCGGCGGCGGACAGCGCGGCCTGCACGTCGCCGCGGGAGCCGCGCCCGAGGACGGCCTGGCGTACGGCGGGCGCGAGCGGCACGGGGGTGTCGTCGTCCGCTTTGGGGGCGAAGCGGGCCTGCGAGAGGACGGCCTGGCGCAGCGCGGCCCACGACGACTTCTCGAAGAGGGCCGCGTTGACCTGCGGGTCGTCGAGTTCGAGCAGCCGCAGGACGATGTCGGCGTTGCCGCAGGCGCCGGCCTGCCGCTTGCTCCGGTCGTACACGCCGGCGATGCCGTCGGCGACACCGTTCCGCACCGCGTGTTCCAGCAGGGCCGGCGGCAGGGTGGGTTCCGCCGGGCCGCGCCGGCCGGCGCGCACGGGTGCGCCGAGGCGGCCGAGGATATCCGCGCCGAGGGCGGGCCCGGCATACCAGAGCAGGCTTGTCACGGTGTCGGTCACGCCGCCGCTCCCCTTCCACCGTCGCTGTGGCGCCGTGCGCCGTCGGACGCGGCTCCGGGCCCCCGCTGTTGCCGCGGCCTCACATTCTGGCTGCTGGGTGCTCATCGGGCAGCAGGGTTTTCCGGCCTCGGGCCGGGCGTGAGTGCCGCGATGTGCTCGTCCGGGGTCATGGTCCGGCCCGCGTCGACCGCCTTCGCGTACGTCTCGGCGCCCAGCCCGTGCCGTGCCCGGGCCGCCGCGCGGCCCACGTCGTCGCGCTCCGCATCGGGCAGCGGGCTGTCCACCGAGGCGCGCAGCGCTTCCGCGGTGCCCAGCAGCGCGGCGGCCCGCTCGTGGTCGCCTGCCAGCGAACGCGCCCCGGCCAGTCCTTCCAGCGCGAAGGCGACGGCACGCGGGTCCCCGGTACGCGCGGCTGCCGCGTAACCCTCCAGATGCAGGGACGTCGCGGCCTCGGCGTCGCCGCGCTGCTCGGCCACCAGACCGAGGAGGGTCAGTACCAGCGCCTCGCCGGCCGCCACTCCGAGGCGGCGGTTCCACGCGACCCACGGCCGCAGCAGCTCCTCGGCGCGTGCGTGGTCGCCGCGACGCCGGGCCCCGATGGCCAGACCGGTCGCCGCGAACTGTTCGGCGGGCCCGTGCGACTGCTCCGCGGCGAGCCGCACGGCCCGGCTGTGGAACTCGTCGGCCTGGTCCAACTCGCCGGTCAGCAGCGCGATCCGGCCCAGGCGGGCGAGGCGGAACGAAGCTTCCACCCACAGGTGCAGCTCCTCCGCGACCCGCAGCGCGTCGCGGTGCAGCCGGGCCGCTTCGGCGTAGTCGCCCGCGATCTCGGCGAGGACGCCGAGCTGTTCGGTGGCCCGCAGATGGCCCCAGCGGTCGCCGAGCTCGGCGAACAGTCCGGCGCTCTCCACCGCGTTGGCCCGCAGCGCCGCCAGATCGCCGTCGTAGATCGCCTTGCCGGCCCGGGTGCTGAGCGCGGCGGCGAGGCCCCAGGTGTCCCCGCCGGTCCGGAACGCGTCGAGCACGGGGGCGAGCTCGGTTTCGACGTCGGCCGTCTCACCGAAGCCGACGCGGGCGAAGGCGAGGAACCACGCCGCGCGGGGCGTGGCGCCGGGCGCGGTGGCGTCGGCGTACGCTCCGTCGCCGGTCAGCAGCGCGAACGCCGCGCGCCGGGCGACGGCGTCGGCCCTGGCCGAGTCGTCCGACCCGGTCTCGGGCACCGAGCCGAGCACCGCGTCCAGCGCGCGGCGCGCTTCCGTCAGGCGGCCACGCAGCATCCAGTACCACGACAGCGCGTTGACCAGGCGTAGCGCGTCCGCGAGGGCTTCGCGGGTGCCTGCCGCGACCGCGTCGCCCAACGCGGCGCGCAGATCGGCGGCGTCGTCGTCGAGTCTCGTCAGCCAGGCGCGCTGGTCCCGGGTGTGCAGGTGCGGTGCCGCGCGTTCCGCCCGGGCGGTGAAATGCGTCCGGTGCCGTGCGGTGAACTCGGCGGTCTCGCCCGCCTCGCCGAGGCGCTCGCGGCCGTACGCCGCCACCGACTCCAGCAGCCGGTAGCGCGTCCCGGCGGCCCCGGTCACGACCGTCAGGAGCGAGCGGTCGACGAGGCGGCTGACGATGTCGACGACCTCGGACCGCCGGACGGCCGATGTGGTGGCCCCGGTTCCGGGCGCCGCGTCCGCGCAGACGTCCTCGGCGGAGTCCAGCGAGCAGCCGTTCCAGAAGACGGACAGCCGGCGCAGGACGGCGCGCTCGGGTGCGGTCAGCGGGTCCCAACTCCAGTCGATCATGGCCCGCAGCGTGCGTTGCCGGGACGGGGCGTCGCGGCGGCCCGCGGCCAGCACGCGGAAACGGTCGTCGAGGCGTAGCGCGAGTTCGTCGAGGCCCAGGACGCGTACGCGTGCGGCGGCGAGTTCGATGGCGAGCGGCAGGTGGTCGAGGCGCCGGCAGATCGCCGCGACGGTCGCGGAGCGCGCGTCGTCGAGGGTGAAGCCGGGGGAGGAGGCCGCGGCACGGTCCGCGAACAGGCGTACGGCGTCGTGCTCTTCCAGCGGGACGACCGCCTCGACGATCTCGCCCGCGACGGCCAGTGGTTCCTGACTGGTCGCCAGAAGGCGTACGCCGGCGGCGTCGCGCAGCAGGCGCGCGGCCAACTCGGCGGCCTCGTCGACGACGTGTTCGCAGTTGTCGAGGAGCAGGAGGAGGTGCCGGTCGCGAAGGAGATCCGCGAGGCGGTCGAGGGCGGAGCCGTGGGCGGCGTCGTCGCGGAGCCCGAGCGCCGCCGCGACCGCGGGCGCGAGCGCGGCAGTTCCCGGGGCGAGTGCGGCGAGTTCGACGAGCCACACGCCGTCCGGGAACGGGTCGGGGGCCTCTTGGGCCTCAGGGGCCTTGCCGTCGCCGCCGTCGCCGCAGTCAGTGGGGTCGACGTGGTCAGCGCGGCCCACGCGGTCAGCGCGGCCGACGCGGGCGGTTCGCGCGGCTCGGGCGGACGCCGCCGCGAGTGCCAGGCGTGTCTTGCCGACCCCGCCGGGGCCGACCAGCGTGACCAGCCGCGAGGAGTCGAGGAGGCCGCAGACCCGCGTGATGGCGGCATCGCGCCCGACCGGGGCGTCCAGGCGCGCCGGCAGGTTGGTGGTGCGCCGGGCGGCGGAGGCCACGGGAGCGGCGGGCGCGGCCAGTTCAGGGTCGCGTACCAGGATCGCCTGGTGCAGCGCGGTGACCGAGTCCCCGGGGTCGAGACCGAGTTCGTCGGCGAGGCGCTCGCGCAGATCCTGGTACGCGGCCAATGCCTCGGCCTGCCGCCCCGCGCGGTAGAGCGCGCGCATCTGCGCGGCGCGCAGCCGCTCGCGCAGCGGATTCGCGGCCACCAGGTCGGCCAGCTCGTCGGCGACGAGCGCGTGTTCGCCCAGGTCGAGGCGCAGTTCGGCGAGGTCCTCGACCGCGGTCAGGCGCTGCTCCTCAAGGCGCGTCACCGAGGCGCGCGTGAACTCGGCGTCGCGGAAGTCGGCGAAGGCGGGCCCGCGCCACAGGGCGAGGGCGTCGGTGAGCAGCGCGACGCGTACGCCCGGCTCCGCTTCCTTCCGCGCCCTCCCGACCAGCGCCGAGAACCGGGTGGCGTCCACGGCGTCGTCCTCGATCTGGAGCAGGTAGCCCGCCGGGAGGTAGGCGACCAGCCCGCGGGCGCCGGGCTCCGCCTGGTCGAGGACGCGGCGCAGCTGCGAGACCTTGGTTTGGAGGGTGTTGACGGGATTGCCGGGGGCGTCCTCGCCCCAGACGTCGTCGATCAACCGGTCCGCCGAGACGGGGGCGCCTTGGTGGGCCAGCAGCGCGGCCAGCACGGCCCGCACTTTGCCCTCGGGCAGCGCGACGAGACCCCCGTCCTTGGTCCGCGCCCGAACGTCGCCCAACACCTCGAACCACATCCCCCCACGCTATCCGGGCCCGCAGATGGCCCACCCGGCCAGGCTCCGGGGGGACGGTGCGGCATGGCTCCACCGGGGAATCGGCCCGTCCTCGGCCGGAAAGGCGCGGTCGAGCCGTCCTCGCCGACGGTGGCCAGGCGAACGGCGATGGCTGCGCCCTCCTCAAAGGTGCGTATCCCGGAGTGGCGGCTGAGGTCGGTCGCGCAGGAGCCGGGACTGACCGCGTTGACCAGGATCCCTTTGGCGCGCAGTTCATTGGCATGGACACAGCCGGCCGTGCGTGGAGCGTGCGTGGGGCGTGCGCGGGTGTCGGCAGAGTTCCGGATCACCGGCGGGGAACACCGCCGGATCCACCGCCCGGGTCGCAAGGCCCGGGCGCGCACCGAGGAGCCCACGATGTCGAACACCGCCGCGGCCACCCGCTCCGCCGAGATCCGCCTCGCCGCCCGTCCCGTCGGTGAGCCCGGGCCGGAGGTCTTCGAGCTGGTACGCACCGACGTACCGCGTCCCGGAGAGGGGCAGCTCCTGGTCCGCAACACCCTCATGTCGGTCGACCCCTACATGCGCGGTCGCATGAACGACGTCCCCTCCTACATCCCGCCCTTCGAACTCGGCGCCGTGCTGGAAGGCAGCGCGCTGGGGGTGGTCGTGGAGTCCCGGGACGCGTCCGTGCCGGTCGGCGCGACGGTCACGCACTTCTCGGGGTGGCGCGAGTACGCGGTGGTCGACGCCGCGTACGCCACCATCGCCGACACGGCTCTCGCACCCGAGGAGGCGTACCTGAGCGTGCTCGGCACGACCGGCCTCACCGCGTACGCCGCGCTGACCCGGGTCGCCCCGGTCCGCGAGGGCGACGTCGTCTTCGTCTCGGCCGCCGCGGGCGCGGTCGGCAGCGTCGCCGGCCAGATAGCCCGCAAGCTCGGTGCGAGCCGTGTCATCGGCTCGGCGGGCGGGCCCGAGAAGACCAGGCGCCTGGTCGAGGACTTCGGGTACGACGCGGCGATCGACTACCGCGAAGGCGACCTGGAAGGGCAACTGGCCGCGGCCGCGCCGGAGGGTGTGGACGTCTACCTCGACAACGTGGGCGGAGACCACCTCCGTGCCGCGATCGGCGCCATGCGGGACGGCGGGCGTATCGCGATGGTCGGCGCGATCAGCTCGTACAACGCGACGGAGCCCGTCCCGGGGCCGGACAACCTGTTCCAGGCGGTCGCGAAGGAGATCACGCTGCGCGGTCTGCTGGTCAACAGCTACCTCCCCTTGTTCCCGGAGTGGATCGGCAGGGCGGCCGGCTGGCTCGCGGACGGGAGCCTGCGCAGTGAGGAGACCGTAGTCGACGGCATCGAGCAGGCGCCGGCCGCGTTCCTCGGGATGATGCGCGGCGCCAACACCGGCAAGATGCTCGTCCGGATCGGGGAGTGACGATGACTGCCGACGCCGTGCAGCAGCAACTTCCTCCGACCGCGCGTGCGTTGCTCGTCGTGGCGCACCCGCGCTCCGATGCGCTGACCGCCGCTGTGGCCCGGCGGACCCGGGAGCGCCTTGCCGCCGGCGGTTACGACGTCGACGTTCTGGACCTGTACGCCGAGGGGTTCGACCCCCGCCTGGGTCCGGAGGACGAGCCGGACTGGGCGGACCGCGACAAGGTCTACTCCGCCGAAGTCCGGGGCCACCAGCGGAGGGTGGACGCCGCGGACGTGATCGTCGTGGTCTTCCCGGTGTGGTGGTTCGGCCTCCCGGCCATCCTCAAGGGCTGGATCGACCGGGTGTGGGGCTACGGCTTCGCGTACGGCCGCAGCCGCCCCCGGTTGGCCGCCAAGGGCATGGCGTGGGTCGGCCTCGCGGGCTACGGGCGCGAGCACTTCGTCGCCAACGGCTGGGACGACGTGCTCGAACGCACGCTCCGTGTCGGGATCTCCGAGTTCTGCGGCATCCGCGACGTGTCCGTCACGCTGCTGTACGACTCGCTGGAGTCGTCGTCGGCGCTGCTCGCGGACGCCGACGCGGCGATGGACGGGCTGCTGGGCGGGTCGGCGGAGGACCGGCCCGGCCGGGCGGTGGCCGACGTGTCCGCGGTCACGCCGCGGTGAAGGGGCGCCACGCCATGATGCTGTCGAGGGGCTTGATCGCGGTGTCGGGGGACAGCCGGGCGGACAGCCGCAGCAGGGTGTTGCGTACGGCCACCGCGGGGCGCGACTCCCACTGGGTCATCGCGCCCATGCGCCGGGACCGGCGTACGACGTCGGTCGTGCGCGGCAGTCTGAGCGCGGAGAACTCCGGCAGCGCGTCGAGTACTTCGTCGCCGTGATGGGCGATGACCGCGGCCAGGTCGACCGCGTCCTCCAGGGCCTGGTTGCCGCCTTGGCCGAGGTTGGGCGGCATGGGGTGTGCGGCGTCGCCGATGACCGCGACCCGTCCGCGGTGCAGTGCGGGCAGCGGGGAGTCGGACCAGTGCACGTCCAGGTGCAGGATCGCGTTGTTGCCTGCGGAGCCCACGAGTTCGGGGATCGGGTCGTGCCAACCACCGAAGAGGGAGAGGAGTTCGGCGCGCGGGTCCGGGTGCTTCCCGCCCGCGGGGCGGTTGGCGGCGGCGTACCAGTAGACCAGGCCGTCGGCGAGCGGCATCACGCCGAACACCCTTCCTCGCCCCCAGGTTTCGCCGGTGGCGAGCGGTGTGGAGGGCATCGGTACGACGGCCCGCCAGGTGGTGAAGCCCGCATAGCTCGGAGCCGGGTGGTCGGGGAACAGGCGGCGCCGCAGCGGCGACCAGATGCCGTCGCCCGCGACCACCAGGTCCGCGCGGTGCACCTCGCCGTCGGCGGTGGTGACGGACGCGGGCCGGTCCGCGTCGCCGGGGTCGACGTCAACGGCGCTGCCCTGCCGCAGTGTTCCTTCGGGGACTAGGGACAGCAGGGTCTCCATCAAGGCAGCCCGTGTGGCGAGCACCATCGGGTCGCCGAAGCGGCGTACGAACGCGTCGGCACTGGAGGCGGCGACGACCCGTCCGTCCGGCGTGCGGAGCGAGGCGTCCCCGTGGATCGCCGCGAGCCCGCGCACGCGGTCGCCGACGCCGAGGGTGTCGAGGGCGCGAAGTCCGTTGGGGGCGATGGAGATGCCCGCGCCGACCGGCTCGACAGGCAGGTGCTTCTCCAGCACGCGCACCGACCAGCCGTCGCGGTGCAGTGCCGCGGCGGTCGCGAGGCCACCGACCCCGGCGCCGACGATGACAACGGTACGGGTGGAAACAGCCATGGTTGTCCTCTTCTCGTCCGGCTCTCGTCCTCTGCAGGTGTAGAGCCCCGATGCTCATGACTCTACACATGTAGTGCCGAGATTCTCTACGCCTGTAGTGATGATTGTTAGGGTGGGGCCGTGACCATCGGCAAAGGCGCACGCCTGGACCTCATCGGCGACACCGCCGTCAACCTGCTCGTCGAACGCGGCATGCGCGGCCTGACCCACCGCGCGGTCGACGAGGCCGCCGGGCTCCCCCCCGGTTCGACCTCCTACTACGCACGCACGAGGGCGGCCCTGCTCGAAGTCACGTTGGCCCGGATGACCGTGCGCGAGGCGGGGGAGTTCGCCGAGGCGATGGCGTCCGAGGGGGCCGACGGCAACCCGCCCGACCTCGCCGCGCTGCTGCCCACCAGTCGGGAGGCCGTCGTCGACCTGCTGGCGGACATCGTCAGCGAGGCGATCCGCCAGGGCCGGGACCAGAAGATCGCCCGCTACGAACTGGCCCTGGAGGCCACCCGGCGGCCGGAGTTGCGCGGCGCGTACGACGAGGCCGGACGCGCGTTCCGCGAGGCGTCCGTCGGCATCATGGCCGCGATGGGATCGCAGGACCCGGTCCGGCACGGCCGCTTCCTGGTCGCGTGGTGCGAGGGCATCATGTTCGACTCGATCGCCGGCGCGGGGTGGTCCGTCCCGCCGTCACGCACCGACATCGCCGCGGGGCTCGGAGAATTGCTCGACGGCATGCTGCGCGCGGTCTGAGGCAGCCGCGCGGCGCGTGGCAATGCAGACACCCGAACCGGGCCGACTAGACCGGCTGTTGCCGCTGCGGAACGAGCACCACGCCGGTGTATTCGGTCACTTCGCCACCGAGGTTGGCGTACGCGTGCGGGTGGTCGGCCGCCATGCGCAGCGCGTGGCCGGTCGGCAGCACCACCTCGCGGTCCGCAACCGTCACCGTGAGGGTGCCGCTCAGTACGTGCAGCAGCTCGACGGTCCCGGCCATGTGCGCCTCGCTCGCGTGCCGCTCGCCGGGCAGCAGGCGCCAGTGCCACAACTCCGCCCCGACCGGACGCGAGACCCCGGTGGCCAGGGTGCCCGAGCCGCCGTCCGGGCCGGTCCACAGGACGGACTGCTCCTCGGGGGCGGCGGCTTGCAGCAGCAGCGGTTCGGGCGCGCTCAGCAGGGTGGTCAGCGGTTCGCCGAAGGCGTCGCACAGGCGTACCAGCGTCGCGAGGTTCGGGTTCGAGCGGCCGTTCTCCAGCGACACCAGCACACCCTTGCTGACCTGTGCGCGCGTCGAAAGGACGTCGAGGCTCCAACCGCGTTCCTTGCGCAGTGCGCGTACGCGGGCGGCGACCGCCTCGACGATGGCCCTGTCGTCCACGTCGTCTGCCTCCGCACTCGTCGTCCCATGCCGCCGACCCGCCGGCTCTCAGCTCGGCCCGCGGTCGGTTAATGCTACCGTAGAGTTCATCAGAACGACCGGAGGGAAGCCCGGCATGCCCACCACCCCCGACCTGGACCGGGTCGTCGCGAGCGTGCTCGTGGACCCGGCCGTCCACGCCCTGCGCCCCGACTTCGCGGTCCTGGTGGTCGCGGTGGACGGCCTGCCCGGCGGTCCCGCCGACGCCTGGTCCGGTGGACTCCTCAAGGCGGCCGCGGAGAGCGCGGCCGACCTCGACGTCACCGCCGACCCGCACATCGCGGCGTGGCGCGAGGCGTACACCGCCTTCGGCGCCAAGCCGAACCGTACGCGCAACAGTGCCGAGGCCCTGATCCGCAGGGCGGGCGCGGGTCTCCCCGAGGTCAACCGGATCGTGGACGCGTACAACGCGGTCAGCGTCGCCCACCGCCTGCCGGTCGGCGGGGAGGACCTCGACGCCTATTCAGGTGCACCGCGCCTGATCCGCGCCACCGGCACCGAGACCTTCGAGACCGTGGCCAACGGCGAGCCCGCCGTGGAACATCCGTCGGCGGGCGAGGTGGTCTGGGTGGATGACCTGGGCGTCACCTGCCGCAGGTGGAACCACCGGCAGTGCACGCGCACCCGCATCACCGAGGCCACCATGCGGGCCCTGTTCCTGTTCGAACGCCTCGCCCCGATGCCGCTCGACGCCGTGCAAGCCGCTGCCGACGAACTGCTCACCGAGTTGGCCGCGCAGTCGCCCGCGCTCCGCACCGCGCGTCGTCTCATCGGCCCTGTGTAGTCGCACTCGAGGTCAGATGCCCGGCTCGTAGTCGAGCGTGGCGGAGACGGCCTTGCGTCCCTGTCCGACGGAGTGGACCTCCAGGGTGCCGCCCAACAGGACGATCAGGGGTAACCCCCGCCCGCTCGTGGCGTCGTCGGTGAGGTGGGCGAAGCAGCTGTCCCCGTGGGGCAGTTGCGGGACAAGGGTCGGAGCGTGGTCGACGACCTCGACGAACCAGCACGCGCGGTTCGCGTACACCGACAGCACCATGCCGTCGCCGGTGGACGCGTGCCGTACGGCGTTGGTGACGAGTTCCGAGGCGACCAGCGTCGCGACGTCCTGGTCCACGCCGAGGAGACCGGCGACGTTGGTGATCGTGCCTCGGGCAGCGGCGACTGCTCTGGACTCGCACGGCAGCCTCAGGCGGAAGACCAAGTCGGCGTCTCTACCCGTGTGTTCAGCGTGCACGGCACCCCCCAGGGGCTGGGTGGGCGATGCGTCGTGGAAACGATCTTGCATCGCATGGTGATTGCGTGGTGGCTTTCCGTAACCTTCGCTGACCATATCGCAAGGCAGATAGATCGAAATGCCAATTACGAGAAATATTTCTCCATGCTGGTCAGTCCTTGCGTCCGCGCGACACACTGTGTCCGTCATCGCAGCGCAGATGCAGGGGGCACCGTGGCCAGGCCGCAACCAACCGTCCGCCGACGCCGATTGGGGCTGGAGCTTCGGCGCATTCGAGAGGAACGAAAGCTCACTCTCGAACAGGCCGCGAAGCTGCTCGAACGGGTGCCGTCCGCCATCAGCAAGATCGAGAACGGCAAGCAGGCGCTACCTGCGCGGGATGTCCCGTTCATCCTGGACAAGTACGAGGTCCTCGACACCGAAGTGCGTGAGCACCTCGCGCAGTTGGCTCGGCGAGGCACTCAGCGCAATTGGTGGCAGGACTACCGCGACGTTGTCCGGGACCCCCTTGCGGACTTCCTCAACCTGGAAGAGGACGCGAAGGAACTCGGCGTCTTCGACGGCCTTCGCATCCCCGGCCTGCTGCAAACCGAGGAGTATGCCACTGCGGTCGTGGAGGCCAGCCGCGCCTGGCGCACGGCCGAAGAGATGCGGCGGTTCGTCGAGTTGCGGATGGCCCGTCAGAACGTGCTACGTCGGCCAGAGCCCTTGCAACTCTGGGCTGTCATGACGGAGCAGGTTCTGATCCAACGCGTGGGCGGTGTCGAGGCCATGCGGCGTCAGCTTGCTCACCTGCTCGACGTGTCCCACAGCCACCCGAGCATCACCATCCAGATCCTGCCGCCCGCTGCGGGCGCGCATGGTGGGATGGACGGGCCGTTCTCGATCATGCGATTCGGGGGTCTGGACGCGGATATTGCGGTCGTCGAGAGTCTTACCGCGACGCTTTACCTTGAGGAGGACAACGAACTCGACCGCTACCGCACCGCATGGGAACACGTGAAGTCGGCCGCGCTGTCCCCAATGGACAGCCGAGCGGCCATCAAGCGGATCATCAAGGAGCTAGGTTGAACAGCCCTATCAACGTCGGTGTCGAGCGCTCCGGCACGGCATGGCACAAGAGCAGCTACAGCAGTGGCGGTGACAACTGTGTTGAGGTTGCCGGCCTGGAGGCCACGGCCGGTGTGCGTGACACCAAGGCGCGTGACCGCGGCCACCTGGAACTGGGCCCGCACACCTGGCGCTCGTTCCTGGACACGCTCAAGCGCGGCTAGTCCCGCCGCGCGCCACCGACGGCTGGACCGTACACGCGTGGATCGTCCGGTCCGGCCGTCCGTAGGCGCGCTCGGATCAGGAACCCGCGGCGACCTCGTCCGCCGCTCCGCGGTCGGCCAGCAGATACGACGCGACCGCGACCGACCCCGCCGCCGTGAACACCGCGGGCCAGGCGCCGATCTTCTTCGCCAGCGGATGCGAGACACCGAACGCCGCTAGGTAGAGACCCGTCAGTCCGGCCGCGACCGGTACGCCCGCGGCGTCCTTCCAGCCCCTCGCCGCCACCGCACCCGCGCCCGCGAGCACGACGCCGCCCAGCGGCCGCCGCTTCGAGAAGCGCGCCACCGCGTACCCGCCGACCAAGCCCAGCCCTGCCACCGCGGCACCCGGAACACGTCCCACGACCCGCACCCACTCTCACCCGGGCGGCGCCGGCCGCCAGCGAACAATTCCCCTCGAACGTACCTCGGCCCCGATCGGCCCCCGCCGACCACCCCAGGAGGCCACCGGGCGGGAAGCGGCCGAAGGCGTTTGCGAGGGGACGGCCGACGGGGTGGAGAGAGCGCAGGGCAGCAGACCCGGCCCCGAACGCTCCGGCGATCAACAGGCCTTCCCTTGCGACCGGGTGGCGCTCACACTGCTGTGGAGGGTGTCGATCCGGTTGGGGGCCGCCATGGCAGGCGGGCGGGGTACGGAAGGGCTCGGGGCATCCGAGCTGGTGTTGGTGGGCGGCGCGCTCGTGGTGGCCGTCGCGTTGGTCTACCGGGTGTCGGGCTGGCCGTACGCGCTGGCCGCGCTGGTGGTCGGAGTCCTGGGCGGTGCAGCCTGGTTCGCGGTACGGACCGATCGTCGCGTACGAGCAGCCGACCACGAATGGCGTGCCGAGGACGCGGTCGCCGCCGGGCGCCGCACGCTCGACGAACTCGACGCGATGACGGGAACGCAGTTCGAGGAACACGTGGCCGACCTGTGCCGCCGCGACGGCTGCACGGAAGTGCGGCGCGTGGGCGGAGCCGGCGACAACGGCGCGGACGTACGCGGGCGCATGCCCGACGGCCGGACGATGGTCGTGCAGTGCAAGCGGTACGCGCCGAAGGCCGCGATCCCCGCCCGAGACCTGCGCGAACTGCGCGGTGCGCAGGTGCACTTCGGGGCCGACGTCGCCATCCTTGTGACCACGAGCCGCTTCACGCGCCAGTCGACCGCCTTCGCGGTCGACAACGGCATCATCGCCATCCATCGGGACTTCCTCGGCCTGTGGAACAACGGCACGCGACTGCCGGTCCTCGCCGCGCTCAACGGCGCCGGGCAGGGCGACCGGCGGCACCGCGAGCGCTGGAAGCGGACGTACGACGACCGCTGAGCCGCAACGCGGGCCCGGGGCCGCCGACGGCCGAACGCGTGAGCGCGACCCCGCCGGAGACCGGACGGGGCCGCGCACGACGGCGGACGACTACCAGGGCAACGGCGCCGGGCCGCCTTCGCCGGCTACCACATGACGTGCAGGCGCTCCGGCATCCGCTTCATGAACCCGGTACGCCAGACGATCTGCTCGACCGGCACGGCGAGCCGCAGGTCCGGCATGCGCGCGATCAGCGTCTCCAACGCGATCTCCGCGTGCTTCTTGCCGAGGGCCGTCGCCGGGCAGTAATGCTGGCCGCCGCCGAACGACAGGTGGGTGTCGCTGTTCGCGCGGGCGATATCCACAAGGTGTGGATCGTCGAACGCCTCGGGGTCGAAGTTGGCGCCCTCCACCAGGACCAGCACCAGTTCGCCCTTCCTGACCTCGACGTCCCCGAGCTTCACGTCCTCCAGCGCGACGCGCGGGAGGCCGTCACCGATCGACAGGTTGACGCGCAGCAGTTCGTCGACGGCGCCCGGGATCTTCCTGCTGTCGTCCCGCAGTTCGGCCCACACCTCGGGGTGCTGGAGCAGTGAGAACACGGCCATCGTGAGGAACGCCGACGTCGAGATCACCCCCGCGCCGAACATGGTGACGCCGACCGTGGCCAGCATCTCGTCCGTGAGGTGGGCGTAGTCCGGGTTCCCGCGCAACGCCGCGATCTCCGCCATGAGCCCGGTGGTGGCCGGGTCGTCGAGGCGTTCGACCATGTACGCCATGTCGTGGTCCCAGTTCAGCTTCGCCCCGGTCACCGGGCACGCCGAGTTCATGAACGCGATGTCGAGGCTGGCCGCGAGCCGCGGCGCGTCGGCGAGCGGGATGCCCAGGATCCGGCAGTGCAGCGCCTCGGAGTACGGGTTGGCGAACCGCGACCGCAGGTCGACCGGCGCCCCCTGCGCGAACAGTCCGTCGACCAGATCGGCGGCGTACGCGCGCATCCACTCCTCAAGGCCCTTGCTCTTCGGGCTGATGGCCTTGAGCACCGCTTTGCGCAGCCCCACGCCCGTGATGTTGCCCATGTTGTTGACGACCTCGGGCGGAATCGTCAGCGCGTACTGCCGCGGCGCGCCGGGGGCCGACGTGTCCTTGAGGCTGAAACGCCGGTCCTCCAGCACCTGCCTGCACAGCGCATAGGAGGACACGAGCCACGCCTCGTCACCGGCTATCGTCCGGACCCGCTTCACCGGCTCCTTGCGCAACATCGCGATCTCGTGGGGGAGTTGGTCGCCCCGCCAGGAGAACGGAAAGTCGACGGGCGCGCCGGCGGGCTGGGGCGGCAGCGTCTCAACGGTCATGGCGGTTGCCTTCCGTGGCGATGGCGATGGCGGTGGCAGTGGCGGTGCTTTCAGAAGTGGTGTCGGCGGCAGCGGATGCGGCCCGGGATCCGCCGAGAGATCCGGTCAGGGACACGGCGACGGGCCTGTCGTGCGGTCCCTCGGTCGGCTTCACGATGGCGTGCCCCTGATTGCGCGAGGCCCGCAGTCCCGATCCGCGCGAGTACAGCAACTCGGCCATCGGCAGGAGCTGGTGGTAGCAGTTGAGCGAGGAGGGCACGTCCAGAATCGCGGGTGTGTCCAGGAACAACGGCGCCTCGGCGCACACGTACTTCAGGCACACCTCGCGCTGTTCCGCCGTCGCCGCTCTGCCGTCGAGGACCTTGGAGGATAGGAACGAGTCCACCAGGGCATCGCAGGTGCGGACGAATTCCGGGTCGTGTTCCAAAAGTTCGGATATGTGCTCGTGGATGGCCCGATAGGCCGGGTTGTCGGTGAACGCCGACATGGGGTGCGAGCGGAGCCGGCCCCCGTGCGGACCGACGGCCTCCACGGCGCCGGTCACCTTCGCCCGTACGCCCCGCAGGTTCTTCACCGCCTTGCGCCGCGCGTCGTCGGCCGGATAGCCGAGGGCTTCGTACATCTCGGCGACGTGCAAGTCGGTGTAGATGAGGTCGACTTCACCGAAGTTGGCGACACCCCAGCGGGCCAGGTCGATCACGCGCTGGGCGGAGAAGTAGCTGTTCCCCGGCGACACCCCGATGACGGCGTGGTCGCCTTCCTCGCGGATCACCTGGCAGTGGGGTGTGTAGGGCTCGACGTCGAAGACTCGGGCCGCCGCGCCGGCCATGGGGAGGGACGCGGGTTCGAGGATTCCGGTCGCTGTCGTCAACGATCATGTCCTTCGCGGCACCGCTAGTCCCTGGGAGCCCCGTGCTCCCGGTGTGGCGGCACCGCGCCCAGTCCATATTCGGATGCGGAGAGTGTCAACGAGGCCACGATCCGGAAGCGAAGATTCCTACGAGAGCCCGGCCGCGGGGTCTTGCCGGAGGTGAACTCCCTGGTCAGAGCACTGCGACCGAACCTCGGGCGCAGGACGGCGGCAGGGCTCGCCGGCCGACGCGCGGAGCCCGCTCGGCGTGCCGCGCCGCATGCCGCGGATCGACGGCGTGGATGTTTGGAGGTTCCGACAGTGCGTATACCCGGCCGTCTCGATGGCCCGCGGCTGCGGTCAGTTCGTGGCCGGAAACGTACGCCGAACCAGGTCCACGGCTTGTGCCGGAGCGAGTTCGGCACCGCGACGGAACGCGGTGCCGAAGTCGTCGTCGCCGAGCACCTTGACGGCTGCCGCGGTGATGCGGTCGACGTCGGTGCGTTCCGCGGCGGGCAGCGGTGCCCCGACGCTCTGCCGCGACGCGTCCGCAGCGCCGAGGAGTACGGCCGCCCGTTCCGCGCCGTCCCGATCCGCGGTCAGCGACGCCGCGCCCGCGAGGCCCTCCAACGACAGTGCCAGTGCCCGTGGTTCGTCCATCGCGAGGGCGACCTCCAGGCCGATGAGATGTTGTACGGCCGCTCGCTCCCGGTGGCCTTGCTGCTCGGCGGCGAATCCGAGTTCCGACCGGCGCAGGTGGACGCCCGCCGGAGCGGCGATGTCCGCGTACGCCTTGAGCAGATGGATCAGACGGCGCTCGGCGTCGTCGAGGTCGCCCGCACGTCGCGCTCCGAGCGCGAGCCCCATCTCGGCGTGCACCTTGCCCAGCATGTAGCCCTGGGAGGACGCCAAGTGCAGTGCCTCCTCATGGAGTTCCCTGGCACGCGCCCAGTCATGGGTGAACAGCGCGAGCCTGCCGAGCCCCGACAGCCGGGCCGCGATCTCGGCGGACAACCCCAGTTCCCTGGCAATACGCAGCCCGTCGTGCTGCCGACGGGACGCCTCCGCGTAGTCCCCTCTGATCTCGGCCAGCGAGGCGAGCGGTGAGACGGTCTGCAACTCGCCCCAGGAGTCCCCGAGTTCCCGGAACGTTGCGGCGGCCTCCAGACCCGCGGGCGCGAGCGCGTCGAGGTCTCCGGCGGCGAGCGCGTTGGTGGCGCCGAGTGCCAGCGACGCGGCTGTCGTCCACCGGTCGTCGGCGACTGTGGCCATGTCCAGGGCCCGGGCGTTGGCCGCACGGCTGGCGGCCGGATCGCCTGCGTTGAACAGTGCGTACGCGAAGAGCCAAACCGCTCGGGCGCGGCGCACCGGGTCCTCGATCGCCGCCTCGGGGCAGGTGCCGGAGGCCGACCTGTCGCCGGTGAGCAGGACGAATGCGCCGCGCAGGACATGGAGTTCGGCGATTTCGACGTCTTCGACGATTTCGGCGTCTTCGGCGGCAGGCGCGGAATCGGTACCGCCGTCGGAGGCGACATCCTCGGGCGTCGTCCTCCGCGGCCCGGCGGCCGGGACCGCGTCCGGGACCGGGGCCAGGACCGCGTCCGGGACTGCGTTCGGGACTGCGCACAAGACCGCGTCAAGCGCGCGCCGGCCCTCGGTCAGGTGTCCGCGCAGCAGCCACCACCACGCCAAGGCCCGGGCCAGGCGGACGGCTGTACGGAACCTGCCCCGGCGTACCGCCTCGTCGAGCGAGGCCCGTAGGTTCGCCGCGTCGGCATCGAGGCCGACCAGCCACTTCCGCTGGTCGGCGCCGCGCAGTCCGTGCTCCGCCGCTTCGGCGAGTGCCAGGTGGTGGTCCAGGTAGCGGTCCCACACCGGTCCCGGGTCCTCCGCCTCCGCGAGCCGCTCCCGCGCGTAGGCCGCCACCGACTCCAACAGTCGGTAGCGTCCGCCCGCGGGGCCGTCCACGGCGACCACCAGCGACCGGTCCACGAGCCGCGACACGACGCCGACGACATCCTCGCGGCGTACCTCCGCATCGGCGCAGACCGACTCGGCGGCGGCCAGCGTGGAGCCGTCGCTGTGCACGGACAGCCGCCGCAGCACCGCCCGTTCCGGCTCCGAGAGCAGGTCCCAGCTCCAGTCGAGCACCGCGCGCAGCGTCTGCTGCCGCGCCGGGCGGGCGCGCAGGCCGCGGTCGAGAAGGCGGAAGCGGTCGTCGAGCCGGGCCGCCAGTTCCGCGACGCCGAGCGAGCGTACGCGCGTGGCCGCGAGCTCCAGCGCCAGGGGAATGCCGTCGAGTCGGCGGCAGATCTCGGCGATCGTCGCACGGGTCTCGCCGACGGCCCCGGCGAGCGACAGGCCGGGCGCGGAGGCCGTCGCCCGGTCGGCGAACAGGCGTACGGCGTCCTCGGGTTGCAGCGGTTCCACGACGTGGACCGTCTCACCGGCGATTCCGAGCGGCTCCTGACTGGTGGCCAGGACGCGCAGTCCCGGGGCCTGGTGCAGCAGGAACTCGGCAAGCTCCGCCGCCGGTTCGACGACGTGCTCGCAGTTGTCCAGGACAAGCAGGTCGCGGCGATCACGCAGCGCCGTGGCCAGGTGGCCGAGTGGTGTCCCGGATGCCCCGAACCCGGGGGGCAGGGCCGGTGCGTCGTCGCGGATGCCGAGTACGGACGCGATCACCTGGGCCAACTCGTCCGCGTCCCCCCGCCGCCCGGCGAACTCGACGAGCCAGACGCCGTTCGGGAATTCCTCGGGGGCGGCCCTGCCGGAGCGGGTGGCGGCCTCGACCGCGAGGCGTGTCTTGCCCACGCCGCCCGGGCCGGTCAGCGTCACGAGCCTTGAGGTGTCCAGGAGTTGGCCGACGTCTCGAAGGGAGTCGTCGCGCCCGATGAGAGGCGTCAACGGTGTAGGGAGATTGGTCGGCGGGGTCGTGGGCCGCGTCGGTGCGACAACCGGCTGCGCCTCGGTCGCCGACGCCACAGCCACAGCCACAGACACAGCCGGAGTCGGAGCGGCGGTGACTGTTGCGGCGGTGGCCAGCGCCGGGTCCTGCCGCAGGATGGCGTCGTGCAGCGCGGCGGTCTCGGGTCCGGGATCGAGCCCCAGTTCGTCCGCGAGGCGGGTGCGGAGATCGGCGTACGAGGCCAGTGCCTCGCCCTGACGTCCCGCCAGGTAGAGCGTCCGCATCTGCACCGCGCGCAGGCGTTCGCGCAGCGGATGGCGCTCGACTAGGCCGGCGAGTTCGCCGGTGAGCAAGGTGTGGTCACCTGATTCGAGGCGGGCCTCGGCCTGTTCCTCGACGACGGAGAGACGCTGCTCGGTCAGCCGGTGTGCGGCGGCGCGGGCGAACTCCTCGTCCGCGAAGTCGGCGTACGCGGGCCCGCGCCACAGCCCCAGCGCCTCGGTGAGCAGGTCGGCCCGTACGCCCGGATCGGCGGCGCGGCGGGCCTCCGCCACCAGCGACCTGAACCGGTCCGCGTCGATCTCGTCGCCCGTGTCCCCGTCGTCGGCAGGGCGGTCGAGGTGCAGGCGGTAGCCGGGTGCCTGGCGTACCACCCGCTCCCGGCCCAGAGCACGCCGCAGTTGGGAGACCTTGGTCTGGAGCGCATTGGCGGGGTTGCCCGGCGGTTGGTCGCCCCACAGGTCGTCGATGAGCCGGTCGGCGGAGACCGGACGGCCCTCGTGCACCAGCAGATCGGCCAGGAGCGCACGGACCTTGGGCTCGGCGACCTTGACCGGGGTTCCGTCGCGGTCCCACACCATGAGCGGACCAAGCACCCCGTATCGCATGAGATCACCGTACATAGCGCAGGTAGGAGGCCCGTCAGCGGATCATCAGCGCTTCCACAGCGCCGCCGCGCACAGTCGTCCCGTGAACACCGAGACGAACACCCTCGCAACCGCCGCTCCCACGACCACCACCACGGCCACCACCCCCGTCCCGGGCGCAGCGGCCTCCATCGCCACGGCCGCCGACACCGCCGGAGCCTCCTCCGCCGCCGAACGCGGCCTCTTCGACACCGACGCCCGCCTCGGCGCCCTCACCCTGCCGAACCGCCTGGTCATGGCCCCGATGACGCGCAACCGCGCGGCGGCCGACGGCGTCCCGCAGGCGATCATGGCCAAGTACTACGCCCAGCGCGCGTCGGCCGGGCTCATCATCGCCGAGGCCGCCACGCCCAGCGCGGTCGGCATCACGTACCCGAACATCCCCGCGATCCACGCCCCCGAGCACGTCGTCGGCTGGCGGCGCGTCACCGACGCGGTGCGCGAGGCCGGCGGCCGAATGTTCCTCCAGATCCAGCACGGCGGCCGCATCGGCCATCCCGACAACAGCGGCCACATGCCGGTCGCGCCTTCGCCGGTCGCCCTCCCGGACACGATGTTCACGCCTGCCGGCCACCAGCCCTCCGTCGTCCCCCGCGAGATGACGGTCGACGAGATCCGTTCCACCGTCGCCGACTTCGCCGCCGCCGCGCGCAACGCCGTGGAGGCCGGGTTCGCCGGTGTGGAGGTGCACGCCGCCAACGGCTACCTGCTGCACCAGTTCCTCGCACAGAACACCAACCTGCGCACGGACGAGTACGGCGGCCCGGTCGCCAACCGGATCCGCTTCGTGACCGAGGTCGTCCGCGCGGTCGCCGACGAGATCGGCGCCGAACGCGTCGGCGTGCGCATCGCGCCCGGCCTGACCGTGAACGGCATCGAGGAGGGCGACACCGAGGAGATCTACCCGGCGCTGATCGCGGCGCTGTCCGAGATCGGTCCGACGTACCTGCACGTCGTCTTCGCGGACCCGGACAAGCCGCTCTTCCACGACATCCGCCGCCGCTGGTCCGGCACGCTTGTCGCGAACCCGTTCCTGGCGTGGGGCGAGCCGCTGCCCGCGGACGGCGGCAAGGCGCAGGCCGAACGGCTGCTGGCCGCCGGGGCCGACTTCATCGCGCTGGGCCGCTCGTTCCTGGCGAACCCCGACCTGGTCGACCGCCTGCGCACCGGCGCGCCGCTCAACCAGGTCCGCGACCGGCACCTCATGTACGTCGGCGGCGAGACCGGCTACACGGACTACCCGACGCTCGCCGAGTCCCGGGCCGCATGAGCACGGCCCGCGAATCGGACTCGTCGACGACGACGCAGGGCGGCCCGGAATGCGCGTCGGCACACTGCCGGAAGGGATCGGTTTCCGGGCCACCGACGAAGTCCCCGGCCTGGCGGCCTTCCTGAGCTGCTCGACCGCCCACCACAATCTCCTCATCGAGCCCGCGCCTGTGCGGTTCCCGAACCACACGTGATGGGAGGTGGACGACGTCGACGACGAAGCCGGAGGTCTTCGACGACCTGCGGATCCCCCACAGTTGGGGCCGCCCGTGCCCGCGTCGTTCATCGAGCCCGACGACCTGACCGACCTCATGGCAGGAGGCCACTCGTGAGCGAGCACCACACCGACGGTCCGCGTCCGCTCGTCCTCGTCCCCGAAGACGTGCCGCGCATCGAGGCGGTACCGCTGGCCGAGCGCGGGCTCCCGGCGAACACCTACCAGTTGCTCCGGCGGTCCGTGCAGGCCACGCCGGACGCGCCCGCCCTCCACCTGCTCGGCGAAGACGGCGGGCCGTGGCGCGAGGCGCCGACCTGGACGTACGCCGACCTGCTGCGCCGCGTGCACCAGGCCGCCAACACCTTCACCGCGCACGGCCTGCGGCCCGGCGGAGTGGTCGGGATCATGCTGCCCAACAGCGGCCGGATGTTCTCCGTGCTGCTCGCCGCGGAGGCGGTCGGGGTCGCCAACCCGGTCAACCCGGCCCTCGGCGACGAGCACCTCGCGCACATCCTGCGGCTGACCCGAGCCGAACTCCTGGTGGCGGACGTACGCCTGCGCGAAAAGGCGGAACGTATCCGTGACATGGTCCCGTCGCTGCGCGAAGTCCTGCTGGTGGGCGGGGACTTCGACGAGGCCGCGGCGGGGCAGCCGGACGACCGCCTCGTCAACGGCCACGAGGCGCAACCCGGCGACATCTGCGGCTACTTCCACACCGGCGGCACCACCGGCGTCCCGAAGGTGGCGCCGCACACGCACGCGATGCAGGTCTACATGGCCTGGGCCCTCGGCTTCATCGGCGTGTACACCGGTGACGCGGTGGCGCTCGCCGGGCTGCCGCTGTTCCACGTCAACGCCCTGCACGTGACCGGCCTGGGCGCGTTCATGCACGGCCGGCCCGTGGTCAGCCTCGGCCCGCTCGGCTACCGCGACAAGGCGCTGACCGCCGACTTCTGGCACATCATCGAGCACTTCCGCGTCACCTCCTTCTCCGCGGTCCCGACCGTCTACGCCGCACTGCCTCCGGTGCCCGACGGCGTCGACCTGTCCAGCCTGCGCGCGGGAGCGGTGGGCGCCGCGCCGCTGCCCGGCCGGGTGCGCGACAGGTTCGAGGCGGAGGCGAAGGTGCCGATGCTGGAGGGGTACGGCCTGACCGAGGCGACCTGCGCGACCTCCGCCACGCCGCCGTTCGCGCCGCGTGCCGGATCGGTGGGACTGCGCCTGGCGTACCAGCACGTGAAGGCGGTGACCGTGGACGCGGACGGGCGGCCGGTCGCCGACTGCGCGCCGGGGGAGACCGGGGTGCTGGCCATCTCCGGGCCCTCGGTGTTCCCGGGCTACCTCGGCCCGGACGGACCCGACCCGGTCGGCAGCGTCTTCGACGGCTGGCTGCTCACCGGGGACCTCGGCGCGGTCGACGAGGACGGCTATGTCTTCCTGCAAGGACGCGCCAAGGACCTCATCATCCGCGGCGGGCACAACATCGACCCGATCCCGGTCGAGGAATCCCTGCTCGCCCACCCGGCCGTCACCGGGGCGGCGGTCGTGGGGCGCCCCGACCCGTACTCCGGCGAGGTCCCGATCGCGTACGTCACGGTGGGCGGCGAACCGGTGTCCGAGGCGGACCTGCTCGCGTGGGGCAAGGAGCACGCCCCCGAGCCCGCCGCCGCCCCCAAGGCGGTGCACGTCATCGACGCCATCCCGGTCACCGCGGTGGGCAAGCCGGCCAAGTCCGTGCTTGTCGCCGACTCCATCGCCCGCATCGTGGCCGCGGAGCTGGCCGCGTGCGCGCTCGACGGGAGCGTCGAAGTCACCGGTGCGGACGGGCGGTTCACGGCCGTCGTCAGGGGTACGCCGGGCTCGCCCGAACTCGCCGCGGCGCTGGAGCGCTATCCGTTCGACCACCGCGTCGTACCCGTCGACCGAGAGGACGCGTGACGGGCCGCGCTCCGGCACCGACGCAGGAGTGCAGGAAGTAGTGCGCGTCCGCGCCGCGCCGGGCCCCACCCCGGTCGCGGCACGGACAGCACAAGGCGCCGCCGGGGTCAGCCGACCGGGACGAACGAGCGCGAGGCGATGTGCTCGGGGCGCGGCGCCGGTGCGGCGAACGGCTCGACGAGGGTGTTCTCCACGCTGTTGTAGACGATGAACACGTTGGCGCGCTCGTACGGCGTGATGTTGCCGTTCGACCCGTGCATGCAGTTGGAGTCGAAGAACGTCGCCGACCCGGCCGGCCCGGTGGCCTGCGCGATGCCGTGCCGGTCCGCGAGCCGCCGTACGTCCGCAGGGCCCGGCGTGCCGACCTGCTGGTCGCGCAACGACACCCGGTGGTGCTCGGGCGGCGTGCGGCCGGGGCACGGCAGGAACGTGCGGTGCGAGCCGGGCATGATCATCAGCGGCCCGTTGCTCGGCAGGTTGTCGGTCAGCGCGATCGAGACGCTGAGCGCGCGCGGGCGGGGCATGCCGTCCTCGCTGTGCCAGGTCTCGAAGTCCGAGTGCCAGTAGAAGCCGTTGCCTCCGTAGCCGGGCTTGTAGTTGACCCGGCTCTGGTGGATGTAGACCTCCGAGCCGAGCACCTGCCGGGCGCGCGCCACCAGCCGGGGGTCGGCGGCGAGCCGGGCCAGCATTGGGCTGATGCGGTGGACTTCGAAGATCGACCGCACCTCGTCCGAGCCGGGCTCGCGGATCGCGCGCTCGTCGCGGCGCCCCTCGGGTTCGGTACGCAGCCGGTGCAACTCGCCGAGGAACTGCGCGACTTCGAGTGGATTGAGCAGCGACTCCGCGGTCAGAAAACCGTTTCTCCGATAGCCGTCCAGCTCCGCGGGGGTCAGCGGTCCGGGCGGCCCGCCGGACCAGACGACCGGATCGAGGCGCGGGGCCTCGACGTACGCGGTCGCCGCCTCGCGGGTCGGGTACGCGTCGACGGACGGCGCGCTCTCCGTGTCGGTTCGGATCGTCATCAGACCGCCTCCTCGGTCAGCAGGGGGTAGACCCCGTGTTCGTCGTGGACCTCCCGTCCGGTGCACGGCGGGTTGAAGACGCAGACGAACCGCATGTCGCCGGCGGGCCGCATGGTGTGGCGCTCGTTGCCGTCGAGGACGTAGAGCGAGCCGGGGCCGATGCGGTACCGCTCACCGGTTTCGTCGTCGGTCAGTTCGCCGTGGCCCTGGACGCAGTACACGGCTTCGATGTGGTTGGCGTACCACATGGATGTCTCGGTGCCCGCGTACATCACGGTCTCGTGCAGGGAGAAGCCGACGCCTTCGCGGGCCAGGACCATGCGGCGGCTGCGCCAGGTCTCGGCGCGCACGTCGCGCTCGGTGCCGTCGAGGTCGTCGATGGACAGGACGATCATGTGTGGGGTTCCTCGCAGTTCGTTCGATCGGGGGTCAGGCTGCGGTCGTCGTGGGCACCACCGCCCGGACGGCGTCGGCGAGCAGCGCGAGGCCCTCGTCGATCTCCGCGGTCGTCACGGTGAGCGGCGGCATGAGCTTCAGCACCTCGCCCCGGGGTCCGGAGGTCTCCACGAGCAGGCCGCGCTCGAACGCGGCGGCGCCGATCCGGTCGGCGGTGCCTGGGTCGTCGAACGTCAGGCCGCGGATCAGGCCGGCGCCGCGCGCCTCGGCGCCCAGCGGCGCGTACTCCTGGGCCAGCTCGGCCAGGGCGCGGCCGATCCGCTCGCCCGAGGCGAGCGTCTGCTTCTCCAGGGCGTCGTCGCGCCAGAAGTCGAGGGCCGCGGTCGCGGTGACGAAGGCCGGGTTGTGGCCGCGGAAGGTGCCGTTGTGCTCGCCGGGCGCCCACAGGTCCAGGTCGCGGCGGAACAGGGTGAGGGCCATGGGCAGGCCGTAGCCGCTGATGGACTTGGACAGGCACACGATGTCGGGCGTGATCCCGGCGGCCTCGAAGCTGAAGAAGGGACCGGTGCGGCCGCAGCCCATCTGCACGTCGTCGACGATCAGCAGGATCTCGTGCCGTGCGCACAGCTCGGCCAGACCGCGCAGCCACTCCGGACGGGCGACGTTGACGCCGCCTTCACCCTGCACGGTCTCGACGATGACGGCGGCCGGCTTGTTGAGGCCGCTGCCGCTGTCCTGCAGCAGCGTCTCGAACCACAGGAAGTCCGGGGTCTGGCCGCCGAGGTAGTTGTCGTACGGCATGGGCGTCGCGTGCACGAGCGGGATCCCGGCGCCCGCGCGCTTCATCGAGTTGCCGGTGACCGCGAGTGCGCCGAGCGTCATGCCGTGGAACGCGTTGGTGAAGCCGACCACCGCCTCGCGGCCGGTCACCTTGCGGGCCAGCTTGAGCGCCGACTCGACGGTGTTGGCTCCGGTCGGCCCGGGGAACTGCACTTTGTAGTCGAGGCCGCGCGGACGCAGGACGACCTCCTCGAACCTCTCCAGGAACGCCTGCTTGGCGGCCGTGGACATGTCGAGCGAGTGCGTGACGCCGTCGCGTTCCAGGTAGTCGAGGAGCGCGCGTTTGAGGTGCGGGTTGTTGTGCCCGTAGTTCAGTGCGCCCGCCCCGGCGAAGAAGTCGAGCCAGGAGCGGCCCGCGGTGTCGTGGATCCGGGCGCCCTGGGCGCGGTCGAAGACCGCGGGCCAGGACCGGCAGTAACTGCGTACCTCGGACTCGAGCGACGTGAAGACATCGGGCAGGGCGGCGGTGGTCATGGATCCTCCGGGGGGTGGGGGGCAAAGGTGGCGCTGCGCGAGCGCGTCGGCGAGGAGCAGGCTTCCGCTCACGGCTCAGCCCGCCAGGGACGCGAGGGGGCCGATCCGGAACAGGACCTCGGGCTCGTGCCCGCCGCCGGGGAAGTGGTCGGCGGTGAACAGGTCGCAGCGGGAGACCGGCATCGCGCGGTCGCGGCCGAACGCGTTGAAGAGCGCCATCGAGGCCGTGTTGTCGGGGGTGACGGTCGCCTCGACGAAGACCTGGCCGTGCGGCGCGCGCCGTTCGAGCAGCTCGCCGAGCATGCGGGCGGCGATGCCGCGGCCGCGAGCGTGGTCGGCGACGGCGACCTGCCACACCATCAGGGTGTCGGGTACGTCGGGGCGCACATATCCGGTCACGAAGCCGCACATGCGCCCGTCGAGGCGGGCGACGACCGAGGTCGCCGCGAAATCGCGGCACCACAGCAGGTAGTGGTACGCGGAGTTCAGGTCCAGCGTCCCGACCTCGCGGGTCAGGCGCCACAGCTCCGGCCCGTCCTCCACGGTGGGCGCTTCCAGGGTCAGGGCATCGGCACAACGTGTTTCAGCCATGCCACGGCAACTTACCGAGACGTCACTTCGGGGCCAGGGGCCCCGGGGGTTCCCTGGCGGCGCTTTGTCGGCCTACGGTTCACGCGCACCCGCACGCGTAGACCGGCCTCCGCGCAGGCAAACATCGAATCCGTGTCGGGGTGGTCCGCCGATCGCGCGAAACGGGAGATTCTCGTGTGCCAGGGACTTTTTTGACGGACGATCAGCGGACAATTCGGACGAGAATCGGGACGGATGACCACTCTTGCCGTGTGCCCCGCCCGTCGGCCCGGCTGTCGCCCGGGCGTGAGAATGTCGACAAAACGCGGCGCGGGGCGGGGTTGTTCGCTTTCGATGTGAGGATTGCCACCAGTTGTCCGTTCGACGTCGTGCGGGGGCGGGGCGCGGCGGCCGGGACGACCGTGCGGCGGACCGCGGAGGGCACGGTGTGGGCACCGTTTGGCGTATGTGAGGAGGCACGTGCCCCGTGGGTGCCGACCACGCCTTATCCTCGCTGTGCTGCCGTGTGGTTTCTTCCGGTGCGACGCCGGAACGCCGTGAGGCGGCGCCGCCCGGTAGTCCGGAGCCGGGCGTGCGGTCACTGGGCCGGACCCGTCCCACAGGAGTGTGCATGTCGATACCCCAGGGTGGCGGCTATCCGCCGGGACCTCCTCCTGGCGTGCCCGGACCGCCCGGCGGCGGATGGAACTACCCGGGACCTCCGCCTCCGCCCGGGGGGCCCGTGCCGCCCGGAGGGCTCGGAGGTTCGGGAGGCCCGCCCGGCGGCTGGCCCCCGCACGGCTATCCGCAGGGACCGCCGCCCCCGCCGGGCCGCGGCAATCGCACCGGGATCATCATCGGGGTGATCGCCCTCGTGGTGCTCGTCATCGGCGGCGTGGTCGCCGGCGTGCTGCTCACCCAGGGCGACGACAAGGGGAAGAAGGCCGATCCGACCCTGAGCCCGACGTCCGAGACCACCTCCAAGCAGCCCACGAGTCGCCCGCCGACCAGTGACGAGCCCACCGGGCCGACCACGCGTCCGGTGACGACGCCGCCCACCCGGCCGCCGTCGTCGTCCTCGGCCCCGCGGGGTTCGGTGCTCGCCAATCTGAAGGTGGACGACTGCATAAACAGTGTCGCCGGGAACTCGATCGTGGTGGACCCGATCCTCCCGGTCCCGTGTTCGAGTGCGAACTCGCACTGGAAGGTGATCTCCATCTTCCCGTCCGCGGATCCCACCGCCTGCGACAAGCTGCCCCCCGAGGACGGCTACGTGGGGCAGATCAAGGAGTTCAGCAGCGCGGGCCGCATGGCGTGCCTCGGATTCACCCGCAACACGACCCTCGACGACCTGAAGAACCTGGCGGGCTCGGCCGTCGCGAACCTGACCGAGGCCGACTTCGCGGCGCTGGTGCAGAGCTACAAGGACAAGGGCGTCGTGATCGAGTAGCACCGCTGCCCGTGCCGAACGCACTCGGCCCCCGACCGGTCGCCGGTCGGGGGCCGAGCCGTGTTCCGGGACGGTTCAGCGCGCGGCGGTGTCCCAGGGGTTGTGCCCGCCGAGGGCCTCGGTGGACGCGCGGCCGGCCGCGACCACGGCCGCGGTCGCGTCCTCGCGTTCGGCGGGGGACAGCCTGCGGTCCAGGACGGCGGTGAACAGGTACCGCTGGCGCCCGCGGCGGTCGAAGACCGGCGCGGAAATGCTCGACACCGGTACGCGCGGATCCTCCTCGCCCGGGACCTCGTACTCCCGAAATGTGGTCGGCGGCAGATGCGCGCACACCCTGCGGAGCACCGGCTCGGGCAGATGCGAGGACACGAGCTGCGCGACCACCGCGTGGCCGGTGTCGGTGGGCCCGCCCGCCCGTTCGACGACGTATCCGCGCTCGCGGGCGCCGGCGGCGACCGCGGCCAGTCGCCCGGGTTCGGGATCGAGGCGCACCAGCGGCTCGCGGGCGAGCCAGTCCTCCAGCACGCCGTCCGGGTTCCACAGGTGGTTGACGAGGCCGAGCGGCGGGACGAGCGGGAAGCGCTCGCCGACGAAGTCCCGTGCGTCGCCCTCGGCCAGCGTGCCCCGGCGGTCCAGGACGACCATGTCGTTCTCGACGTTTCCCACGATCAGGCAGCCCGCGCGCAGGCGTCCGTGCAGGCCGTCCAGGTACGGCCGCATCAGGTCGAGCGGGGCCACGCTGTTCTCCGCCGCGCTGCCCATGCGGAGCAGGGCCGGGCCGAGCGCGTACGCCTTGTCCTCGTCCCGTGTCAGCAGGCCGCCCGCGGTGAGACTGCCCAGGACTCCCAGGCAGGTGGGCTTGCTGAGGCCGAGCCGGGTGGCGATCTCGGTGAGCGTCAGCCGCTCGGCCGGGTGTTCGGCGAGCAGTTCGAGGATCAGCACGACGCGGTCCGCCGACGGGGACATCCGTTCCGCCATGGCGTGCGCTCCTTCCGCCAAACCAAGCCAAGCCAAGGCAAGCCGGGCCAGGCCAAGCCAGGACTGGTCGTTGACGGTGCGTCAGATTCCCGCCTACCATCGATTCACAATAGTGAACCATGAATTCACCATTTGGAACAACAGGGAACGTCAGGCCCTCCGGTGCACGACGAGGATCCGGGCCGGGGCGCCAAATCGCGGCAATGCGCCGGGATTTGGCGTCGGGCACGGGGTTGCGACCGCGGTTCGGAGTTGCGGTGTGCGTAGCGGCCGGAGCAGAGACCAGGAGCCCCAGATGACGAGTTGGCTGTCACGGACCACCCCCGCCGCGGTGGACTTTCCCGGCACATTGGGGCTGTTCCCGGCCCTGCGCACCAGCTATGGCGACTACTTCACGCGCTTGTGGGAGCCCCAGGTTCTCCCGGTCGTGATCACCGAGTTGTGCCGCCTGCGTATAGCGCAGTTGCACGAGTGCGACTCCGAACTGGCCGTACGCACGCGTCCCGCGGCGGACGCGGGTCTCTCCGAGGCCAAGGTCGCCCGCCTCGAACACGGCAGCGGCGACGGCGCGTTCGACGCCGCCGAGTCCGCGGCCCTGCAATACGCCGAGCAGTTCGTCATGGCCCCCGGATCCGTCACCGACGCGGAGCGCGGCCGGCTCACCGAACTGCTCGGCGAAGCAGGCCTGGTCGGGCTCGCGATGGCATGCGCGGTCTTCGACGGCTTCGCCCGCTATCAGGTCGTGCTCGGCACCCACGCGGAGGCCGACCCCGCTGCCGAACCCCACGTGGCGGACCTCCCGGGCCTGGACCCCGCGGCTCCAGCGACGCCGCCCCCGACCGACCCCACCGACCCCATCGCGGCCAGCCCGTTCGCCCTCCAGCCCGATCTTCTGGCGTCCTTCCTGCGGCTCTACGGCACGCTGTGGTCCGGCGGCACCGTCGACCACCCCTCCAAGGAGGTCGCCCGGCTGCGCAACGCCCGGGTCACCGACTGCCGCTTCTGCCGCGCGGTCCGCTACGACCAGGCCCGCCAAGCCGGTCTCACCGAAGACCTCGTGGCCCTCATCGACGACGGTTTCGAGGCCAGTGCCCTGGAGGAACGCCACAAGGTCGTCATCCGTCTCGCCGACGTCTTCCTCGGCAATCCGCACGGTGTCACCGACGACCTGCGTACCGACCTCCTGGACGCCTACGGCCCGGCAGGCACGGTGGAGCTCACCGCCGGACTCGCGCTGTTCATGGGCTTCTCCAAGATCGCGGTGAGCCTCGGCACCATCCCCGACAACCTCCCCGCGCAGATCCCGCTGCCCACGCCCACCCGCTGACCCGCACTGAGGTCCGCCGACACGTGCCGACATCTGCCGACACACCTCGGCATCCGTCGACCGGCCGTCCACCGAAGCCCGGCCACCGCCCCGGCCGGCCCGAAAATCGGGCCAGTACAGTACCGGGATGGCAAATCTCCGCGAGCAGATCGTCGCCGAGCTCGGCGTCAAGCCGACCGTCGTCCCCAAGGTCGAGATCCGGCGGCGCGTCGACTTCCTCAAGGCCTACCTGCGGTCGACCCCGGCCCAGGGCTACGTCCTCGGGATCAGCGGCGGCCAGGACAGCACGCTCGCCGGCCGGCTGTGCCAGCTCGCCTGCGAGGAGCTCCGCGCCGAGGGGCACGACGCGACCTTCGTCGCCGTCCGCCTGCCTTACGGCGTGCAGGCCGACGAGCACGACGCCCAGATCGCCCTCGGCTTCATCGGCCCCGACCGGTCGATCACCGTGAACGTGAAGCCGGGTGCGGACGCCGTCGCCGCCGAGACCGCCCGCGGTCTGCGGGTCGAGCTCGGCGACGACACCGTGCTGCGGGACTTCGTCCGCGGCAACATCAAGGCGCGTGAGCGCATGGTGGTCCAGTACGGCATCGCCGGGCAGCTCAACATGCTCGTCGTGGGAACCGACCATGCCGCCGAGGCGGTGACCGGCTTCTTCACCAAGTACGGCGACGGCGGCGTCGACCTCACCCCGCTGACCGGCCTGACCAAGCGTCAGGGCGCGGCGCTGCTCCAGGAGATGGGCGCGCCGGACAGCGTCTGGAAGAAGGTGCCCACCGCCGACCTCGAGGACGACCGGCCGGCGCTCCCCGACGAAGAGGCACTGGGCCTGACGTACGCGCAGATCGACGACTACCTCGAAGGCGCCGACGTCCCGCCGGAGGTGGCCGCGAAGCTGGAGTCGACGTACCTGGCGACCCGGCACAAGCGGGCGCTGCCCACCACGCCCCTCGACACCTGGTGGCAGTGACCCGGGCGCTGCGGCTCAGGCGGTCGGCACGACCATCGGCGTCCCGGTGACGGGATCCGGCACCACGAGGCTCGGCAGGCCGAACACCTCGTCCATCAGCGCGGCGTCCACGATGTCGCCGGGCGCCCCCTCGGCGCACACCCGGCCGTCCTTCATCGCCACGATGTGGTCCGCGAACCGGCACGCCTGATTGACGTCGTGCAGGACCGCGACGATCGTGCGCCCGTCGTCGCGCAGTCGGGCGAGCAGGCGCAGCAACTGGTACTGGTGCGCGAGGTCGAGGAAGGTCGTCGGCTCGTCCAGCAGCACGTACGGGGTCTGCTGCGCGAGCACCATGGCGATCCAGACGCGCTGGCGCTGCCCGCCGGAGAGCCGGGCGACCGGGCGGTCAGCCAGGTCCCGCACGCCCGCCGCGTCCATCGCCTCGTCGACCGCCCGTATGTCGGCGGCGGTGCGGACGGAGAGCAGCGAGCGGTGCGGGAAGCGTCCGCGGTCCACGAGCTGGCGTACGAGGATGTTCTCCGGGGCCGCCAAGTCCTGGGGGAGGAAGGCCATTTCCCGGGCGATGTCCTTGGGGCGGCAATCGTGCACGTCGCGCCCGTCGAGCAGCACCGCCCCCGTGGACGGCCGCAACAGGCGTACGAGCGCCCGCAGCAGGGTCGACTTGCCGGACGCGTTGGCGCCGATGATCGCGGTGAACGCCCCGTCGGGGAGGGCGAGGGTGAGGTTCGCCGACACCGTGCGGTCGCCGTACGTGAGGGTGATGTCCTGCGCGGTCAGGCGTGCGGTCACGATCGTTTGACTTCCTTGAGGAGCAGCAGCAGGAGGTACGCGCCGCCGATCGCGGTGGTCACCACGCCGACCGGCAGCGTCACCGGCGCGAGCACGGTCTGCGCGACCAGATCGGCGCTCAGCAACAGGACGGCTCCGGTCAGCGCCGCGGGGACGAAGTGGATGCCCGGCGACCGGGTGACCGCACGGCCGAGGTGCGGGGCGGCGAGTGCGACGAACGCGATCGGGCCGGTGATCGCGGTCACGGTGGCCGTGCAGCCGGCGCCCGCGACGACGGCCAGCAGGCGGTGCCGGTTGAGGCGGACGCCCGACGTCACCGCGATCGCGTCGCCGAGTGCGGCCTGTTGGGTCGCCCGCGCGTTGAGCACGAGCAGCACCGCGAGCACGGCGGCGACGACGAACGCCACGTCCAGGTCGGCCCAGTCCACGCCGTTGAGCGAACCGATGTTCCACATCTCGGCGGCAATTGCGATGTCCAGGTCGGCGCGCAGGATGATCCACGAATTGACCGCGGTGAGCATGGCGTTCACCGCGATGCCGATGACGATGAGCCGGTGGCCGCCGAAGCCGGAGCGCGTGGAGAGGGCGAGGACCACAGCCGCGGTCAGCAGGCCTCCCACGACGGAGCCCGCCGCCGTCGAGACGGTGGATCCCTCGATCACCACCATCACGGTGAGCGCGCCGGTGTAGGAGCCGACGTCGAGCCCGATCACGTCCGGGCTGCCCAGTTCGTTGCGCGTCAGGTTCTGGAACACCGCCCCGGCGCAGCCCAGCAGCGCGCCGAACAGGCAGGCCGCGACGACGCGGGGCAGGCGCCACTCGCGTACGACGACGGACAGGTCGCCGTGCCCGGCGAGGGCGTCGGCCACGTCGAGCGGGTTGCTCCAGGTGTCCCCGCGGCACAGGCCGGCCGCGGCGAAGCCCAGGAGCAGCACCAGCAGCACGCCCAGTCCGCCGATCGCGCGGGGCTCGACGCCGAGGGCACGGCAGGCCCGGGTGATCGGCCCGGGGCGGTACGCCGCCTGCGGCTGCGCGGCCTTGCCCGGCTCCGGTGCGTGCGGGGCCGCGTCGGCCGCCGGGAGCGTCCGCGTCGGCCCGGTCACAGGGCACTCCCTTCGTAGCGCCGCACGGCCCAGATGAGGACCGGAGCGCCGAAGAAGGCGGTGACCACGGCCACCGGCACCTCTCCGGTCGGCAGCAGCAGTCGGCCCGTGACGTCGGAGGCGAGCAGCAGCACCGGCCCGAGAAGCGCGCTGTACGCCAGCAGCCACGGCACCGACCCGCCCGCGGGGCGCCGCACGATGTGCGGAACCATCAGGCCCAGAAAGGCGATCGGCCCCGCGACGGCGGTCGCGGTGCCGGCCAGCACGGTCACGACGGCGAGTACCGCGACGCGAGTGCGGACCACATGGGCGCCGAGGCCGTGCGCGACGTCCTCGCCCAGGGCGAGCGTGTTGAGCGCCCCGGTGAGCAGGAACGCGCCGATCAGCGCGCCCACGATCAGCAGTACCGGCAGCAAGAGCGGCACCTGTTCGCGGCCCGCGAGGGAGCCCACGCTCCAGAAGCGGTAGTGGTCGAAGGCGTCCGGGTCCAGGATGCGCAGCGACAGCGAGACGCCGGTGAGCACGGAACCGAGTGCGACGCCGGCCAGCACCAGCCGCAACGGCGACGTGCGGCCGACGGCGTGGACCACGACGCCCGCGACGAGCGCCCCGGCCAGCGCCAGCGACACCTGTACGTCCTGGCGCCCCGCGATGCCCGTCGTCGCGCCGACCGTCACCGCGAAGCCCGCGCCCTGGGTGATCCCGAGAAGGCCGGGCTCCGCCAAGGGGTTCCGGGTCAGGGTCTGGGTCAGGGCCCCGGCCACACCGAGCGCCGCGCCCACGCAGATCCCCAGGACGGTGCGCGGGACCCGGATGTCACGGATCGTCAGATCGGTGTCACGCCCTGCGGGATCGGTGAGCGCGCGCCAGACGTCGCCGAGCGGTATCGACCGGGCGCCCAGGGCGAGGCTGAGCCCGCAGACCACCGTGAGCAGGGCGACGAGGCCGACGAGCAGCAGGATCTTGCCCGGGGCGGCCTCCGGAGCCGGCTCGGTGCGCGGGACTTGCCGGGTCTCGGGGACCTCTTCAGTCTTCGAGTCCGGCGACACCGCGCCTCCAGTACCCGGTGAACAGGGCGTCGAGGCGGTCCTTGGCCCACGCGCGCAACGGCTTGATGTCGTCGGCCTCGCCCGCCGCGAACAGGAAGACCCGTCCGGCGGGGAGCGGCAGTTCGCGCACGGTGCCGGCGAGACCGGACGTGTCGCCGCGGGTCAGCCAGACCACCTCGACGCCCGGGCGCTCGGCGAGCGGGTACCGGTGCTCGTCGCGATGCCCGGTCTCGACCACGAGGTGCGCCGACACGTCCCGCGGGGACTCCTCCAGCCACCGTGCCGCGGCCGGCAGCGCGGTGGTGTCGACGGCGAAGACGTAGTGGTCGTAGTTGTGCGGGAACGCCTTGGCTCCGGGCGGCCCGGCGATCGCGACGTCGTCGCCGGGTTCGGCGGCGACCGCCCAGTCCGAGGCCACCCCGCCGGGGTGCACGACGAAGTCGATGTCCATCTCGCGGGCCCCGGCGTCGTACCGCCGCGCCGTGTACCGGCGGCTGACCGGCGACGGCTTCGGCCAGGTCAGCGACTGCTCGTCGTCGGGCACCGGCAGGCGCAACGTGCCGTCCGGGTCCGGGAAGACGATCTTGAAGTGGTCGTCGCACTGGTAGGAGTGGAAGCCTTCGAGACCCGGGCCGCCGACGGTGAGGCGGAGGATCGACGAGGTCACGTACTCCTTGCGCAGCAGCGTGACGGTGCGGATGTGGATCGGGTAGCCGATCTTGGCGATGCCTTCGCCGTCCGCGTGGTGGGCGGCGACGCGCGGGCCGGGGTTGTCGCGTTCGATGAGCACGGCGGATCCGATCACTTGGCCAGGAGAGGGGCGAGGGCCTGGTCCACGGAGTCGAGCGTGCGCTGCGCCTGCGCGTACGTCGCCGCCGCCGTGTACCGGATCGGGTAGGCCTTGCCGGCCTTGACCGCGGGCAGGTTCTTCCACAGCGGCGAGTCGAGCACGTACTGCACGCCGGCGCTCGGGGTGCCGTCGTCCTGGACCGTGTACGTGATCACGTCCGCCTCGCCCAGGCTGGCGGGCAGCTCCTCGATGGACGGCGTCTCCGAGACCGCGGACGAACCGCCCGTGTCCTTCTTGACCTGGCCGTAGTAGTTCAGGCCGATGTCCTGCGCGATGTTGGTGCCCCACGAACCGGCGAACTCGCGCTGGAAGGTGCCCTGCGAGGTCTCGTTGTACGCGCCGAGGTGGCCGAACTTGAGGCCGCCGACGGCGCCCGCGTACTTGGCCTTCAGCTCCTCGGTCCGCTTCTCGTACGCCTTGCGGGTCTCCTCGGTGTGGCCCGCGCGTCCCGCGGCGTCGGCCTGACGGGCCGACAGTTCGCGCCAGGCGGACGGCAGGCTGGGGCCGATCGCGACGACCGGCGCGATCGACTCCAGGCGCTTGAGGTCGATCTCGCCGAGCACCGGCTTGGGCACGCCGATGATGATGAGGTCCGGCTTCGTGGCGGCGATGGCCTCGTAGTTGGTCTCCTTGGCCGTCGCGCCGCCGATCTTGTGGAGCTTGTCGTAGTCGGTCCGCTCCTGAGGGGTCATCAGCCCGAGGCCGCGCGGCCAGGTGGATATGCCGACGAGCGGGGCCTTCGCCTCGATCAGCACCGGCACCGCGTACCCGGTCGCGACCACGCGCTTGGGGTCGACCGGGATGGTGATCTGCCCGTTGTCGGCGGCGACCACGCGCGTCGCGCCCTTGCCCCCGCCCGCGTCGCCGTCGGAGTCGGACCCGCAGCCCGCCAGGAGCGCGGCCGCGGTCACGGTGGCCAACCCGGCCGAGACGATTCGGAGCGGCGGACGAACGGACATTTGGTTTCCTTTGGGTCGAACGGCGGTCAGGCGCCCCCAATCGGTCGGCGCGGCCAACTTAGGCTAGCCTCACCTGAGTCTTGGCGGTTGTCCGGAAAGGTCACCTGATGTCGATCAGAGGACAGGACGTGGGCGGCGATCCGATCGCCTGCGACGCGTTCGGGTATGGCCTCGGACGGCCCGCGGGCATCCTGGTCCTGCTCTACCGAGCGGACGGGCCCATGGGATTCGGCGCCGTCCGCCACGACCTGCTCCACCAGCTCTACTGGTCGCCGGACGGAATGCTCTCGGCGGTGTACGGCGGCCGCTCCTGCTTCACCGCGCCGGGCGAGGCCTTCTGGGCGGAACGCGGGGTCAGCCACGAGGTGCGCGCCCCCGACCGGCAGACCGTCTACCGCCTGTGCCTGCGCGAAGTGCCGGACCCCCTGGCCGGGTTCCGCCGCGGCCACGTGGCGGTCGGCGCGCGGGCGACGCGCCTCGTCCAGGAGATCGCCACCCCCGGGTACGACGAACGCCTGGCGCTGGAGGCCCGCGGGCGGATCCTGTCCGACCTCGCGCCGATCACCCCGGACGTCGCCGCGCAGTGCGCGGACGGCAAGGGCTTCGCCCGCGCCGTCGCCCGAGCGATGAGCCACAATCCGGCCGACCCGACCCGCCTCGACGAGTGGGCGGAACAACTGCACATCAGCGCCAAGACCCTCCAGCGGGACTTCGTACGCGAGTTCGGCATGTCCTTCAGCCGGCACCGCACGACCCTGCGGCTCCGGGCGGCCCGCGCCCTGCTCGTCGTCGAACCGGTCTCCGTGGTGGCCCATCGCGTGGGGTACTCCAGCGTCTCGGCGTTCGTCGTGGCGTTCGCGAAGGAGTACGGATCGCCGCCCGGCCAGTACTCCCGCGCCCGCCTCGCCTCGCCGGTCTGAAGGCCGCTGAAACCGCGGTGAAACCGCACTGAACCGCCTCGGGCGCAGGCTCGGCGGCATGACCACAACGACCGGCGAACCCGCGATCGCGGCCACAGGGCTGCGCAAGGCGTACGGCAGCAAGACCGTCCTCGACGGCATCGACCTCCACGTCCCGGCCGGCACCGTCTTCGCGTTGCTCGGACCCAACGGCGCCGGCAAAACCACAGCCGTGCAGATCCTTTCCACCCTCATCGGCGCCGACGCCGGAGAGATCCGGGTCGCCGGCCACGACCTGGCCGCCGACCCTCAGGCGGTACGCGCCGCGATCGGCGTCACCGGGCAGTTCTCCGCCGTCGACAACCTGATCACGGCCAGGGAGAACATGCTGCTCATGGCCGACCTGAACCACCTTCCGCGCCGCGAGGGCCGCCGGGTCGCCGAGGAGTTGCTCGGCCGGTTCGACCTGGCGGACGCGGCCGGCAAACCGCCGATCACGTACTCCGGCGGCATGCGCCGCCGCCTCGACCTCGCCATGACCCTGGTCGGGCGGCCCCGGATCATCTTCCTCGACGAGCCGACCACCGGCCTGGACCCGCGCAGCCGCCACAACATGTGGCAGATCATCGGAGAGCTGGTGACCGGCGGCGTCACCGTCTTCCTCACCACGCAGTACCTGGAGGAGGCCGACCGGCTCGCCGACCGGATCGCCGTGCTGAACGACGGGAGGATCGCCGCCGAGGGCACCTCCGCGGAACTCAAGCGGCTCGTCCCCGGCGGGCACGTGCGCCTGCGGTTCGCCGAGCCGTTCGCGTACGAGAACGCGGTCGACGCCCTGGGCGAGGTCACCCGGGACGACGATTCGCTGTCCCTGACCATCCCCAGCCGCGGCAGCCAGCGCGAACTGCGCGGCATCCTCGACCGGCTGGACGCCGCCGGGGTCGAGGCGGACGAACTGACCGTGCACACGCCCGACCTCGACGACGTGTTCTTCGCACTCACCGGCCACCCCGCCGCCCCGGGCGGTGATCCTGTCGACCCGGTCGGCGCGGTCGATCCTGTCGACCCCGTAGAAGAGGCTCCCTCCGCCGACCGCAGGGAGACCGTCCGATGAGCCCGCTGTCCCTGACCGTCCGCGACTCGACCACGATGCTGCGCCGCAACCTGCTGCACGCCCGGCGCTACCCCTCGTTGACGCTCAACGTGCTCCTCACTCCGGTCGTGCTGCTGCTGTTGTTCGTGTACGTCTTCGGCGACACCATGAGCGCCGGCATCACCGGCAGCGTCGACCGCGACGTGTACGTCACCTACCTGCTGCCCGGCATCCTCGTGATGACCATCGGCGGAACCGCGCTCGGCACCGCCGTGTCGGTGGCCGGCGACATGTCGCAGGGCATCATCGACCGGTTCCGAACCATGGCGATCTCCCGCGCCTCGATCCTCGTCGGGCACGTCGTCGGCGCGGTGCTCAAGACGCTGATGTCGCTGGCGTTCGTGCTGGCCCTGGGGCTCACCATCGGATTCCGGCCGGAGGCCGACACGTTCGACTGGATCGCCGCCGTCGGCGTGCTCACGCTCGCGAGCCTGGCGCTCACCTGGATCGCCGTCGCGCTCGGCATGGCCAGCCCCACTCCCGAGGGGGCGAGCAACAACGGGCTGCCGCTGATGCTGCTGCCGTTCCTGAGCAGCGCGTTCGTACCGCTGGACGCGATGCCGGGATGGTTCCGGCCCATCGCCGAATACCAGCCTTTCACCCCGGTCATCGAGACGCTCCGCGGTCTGCTGCTCGGGGACCCGATCGGTGCGAGGAACGCGGTCCTGGCCCTGGCGTGGTGCGTCGTCCTCAGCGTGCTGGGCTACCTCTGGTCGAAGACGCTGTTCAACCGCGAGCCGCGACGCTGACGCCGCGCAGTTCCCGTGCCGCCGTGGCCTCCAACTCGGGGCGGGACAGGGCGGCGTACGCCGAGACCGCCTCGGCGTACCCTGCCGCGTCCACCCGCTCGGCGAACCGCCGCCCCACGTCGGCGGAGAGCGACGGGAACTGCCGGTGCACGTGCAGGTGTTCGGCGAGCACCACCAGGCGTACGCCGGCCGCGTCACCCTCGGCCAGAACCGCAAGACCGACCGCCAGCAGCGCGGTCCCGGCCGCCGGCAGCCGCAGGTGGCGGTTCTCGAGCACCGGCTGCGACAACAACGGGTACAGCCAGGAACGCAGTTCGCGTGCCGTATCGGCGACCGCGTCGACCCTGCCGTGCAACGCGTGCGCCGCCACCGCCGCGGACCGCACCTCCACCGACCACACCTCGGCGAACGGGTCGTCGACGGTGGGCAGGTCGTCCGCGCGGACCCGTTCGACGGCCTTCCGCCACAGGCCGAGCCCGGCCTCGGTCAGGTTCCGGGCCAGGGCGATCTCGGCGCGCGAGGCGAGGTCCGGACTGAAGACCAGGGAGACATCCCGCGGCTGGTCCAGTGCCGCCAACTCCAGCCAGTGCTCCGCCTCTTCCACCTCGCCGCGCTGCACGCAGGCGAGCGCGAGCGCCCAGCGGAAGCCGATCGAGTCGGACCAGTCCCCGGACCGGTTCAACACGTCCACGGCGTGCCGCAGGTGCCGGTACGCCTCCTCGCCGCGCCCGGTCTGGAGGCACAACTCGCTGACGCGGCCGAGCCCGAGCATCTGCGTCGCCGGGTTCCGCAGCGGCGAAAGCGCGGTCAGCATCCGGCGGGACGCGTCCAGCGCGGCGTCCACGTCGTGCGCGTACTCCCACAGATAGCTGGCGAAGCAGTCGGCGACGCCCTGGAGGAGCGGCGCGTCGGACGCGCACAACTCCCGCAGGCGGGTGAAGTCGGGTGACCGCAGCTCGGGCAGCGCACGCAGCATCAGGTCGAGAGCGTGCACCAGGGTGTCCGGCGCAGGCGGGGGCAGCCTGCGCAGGGTGACCAACTGCCGTACGGCACGCGGTCCGGAGAGCATGAACAGGCTCACCGTGCACACCGCCGCCGCGCTCCGGACCGGTTCGACGTCCTCCGGCCCCGGCCGGAAGTGGGACAGCGGCGGTCCGGTGTCCGCGGCGAGCGCCGCCAGCCGGGCGAAGTTGTTGTCCGACGCCCACAAGGAGGCGAGCACGGCGGCGACGGCCGCGATGGCGGGGCCGTCCGACCGCGCGAGGGCGTGCCGCAGAGACAGCACGAGGTTGTCCTGCTCGGCTTTGATCAGCGCCCACGCGTCCCACGGGTCGGCGGTGAACAGTGTGTCGTGCCGGGCCCTCCCGAAGTCCCGGGCCCAGTAAAGGAATCGCGTGGTGACGTCGTCGTCCTCGCCCGCCTCGGCACGGCGGGCCGCGCTGAACTCGCGCACCGCCTCCAGCATGTGGAAGCGCACGCCCACGGATGTGTCACCGGCCTTGATCAGCGACTGGTCGGCCAACTGCGCCAGCAGCGACAGCGCGTCGGCGCCCAACACATGCTCCGCGGCGTCCCCGGTGAACCCGCCCGGGAACACCGAGAGCATGCGCAACGCGGCCTGGCCGTCCGGGTCGAGCAGGTTCCAGCTCCACTCGACCACGGCGAGAAGGGTGCGGTGCCGCTCCGGAGTGTCCCGGGCACCGCCGCGCAGCAGCGCGAACCGGTCGCGCAACCGCTCGGCGATCTGCGGCACGGACAGCACGCGGACCCGGGCGGCGGCCAGTTCCACCGCGAGCGGCAGGCCGTCCAGCCGGCGGCAGATCGCCCCGACCGGTTCGTCCGGCAGCTCCGCGTCCGGCCGTGCGGCGCGGGCCCGCTGCCGGAACAGCTCGACGGTCGAGGCGGCGTCGAGTTCGGGCAGCGCGTACAGGGATTCGGAGGTCAGCCCGAGCGGTGCCCGGCTGGTGGCGATGACCCGCAGATCCGGTGAGCGCGACACCAGCGCCCGGACCAGGTCGGCGGCGCCGCGCACGACATGCTCGCAGTTGTCGAGCACCAGAAGTGCCGGGCCGGGACCGAGGGCGCCGATGATGCCGTCGAGGTCGGTGACCGGAAGCGCGAAGTGCCTGGCCTTGCCGACCCCGAGCGCCGAGGCCACCTCACCGGCCACCTCGTCGTCGGCGGTGACGCCGGCGAGCGGGACGAAGCACACCGTCCGCTGCTCTGCCGCGCGGCCGACCGCGTGCGCGATGCGGGTCTTGCCGATTCCGCCGGGGCCGATGACCGTGGTCACCCGGGCGCTGCGCACCAGGTCGGCGATCGCGGCGACGTCGGCGTCCCGGCCCACCAGCGGGTTCGGCTCGTGCAGGACGCCGTGCCGGACGATCGGCGCCGTGCCGCGCAGCAACTCCTGGTGCACGGACTTGACTTCGTCGCCCGGATCGGCGCCGAGCGCGTCGCGCAGGGAACGGCGGTAGGTGTCGTACCGGGTGAGCGCGGCGGCCGGACCGACGGCGGACGCCTCGCAGCGCAGCAGCTCGGCCAACACCTCCTCGTCCCGCGGAAGTTCGCGGGCAAGGCCGACGAGCGGGGCGATGGCCTCGGCCCGTCGTCCGAGCCGGGCGAGGGCCAGCGCGCGGGAGCGTACGAGCGTGCGATGCGCGGCGGAACGCGCGGCTCGCAGCGCCGCCACCGGATCGTGCAGGTCCTCGTCGGCCGCGGGCGCCACCACCCCGTCCCACAACGCGAGCCCGGCCTCCGCCTCGGCCAGCGCGCCGACGTGGTCACCGGCCGCCGCCCGGGCCTCGCCGCGTGCGGCGTGCATCAGAAGTGCGGAGCTGTCGACCTCCTCCGCGGCGAGGGCGAGACGGTACCCGGCCGCCGTACCGACGATCAGTCCGGCACCGACCTGCGCCCGCAATCGGGAGACCAGCACCTGCACGGCCTTGCCGGGCCGCTCCGGCAACACATCGGGCCACAGGCCCTGGACCAGTCGCCCGGTGCTGCACCCCGCTCGCAGGTCCTCGGCGAGCAGCGCAAGAAGCCCGCGCAGCCGCGGCGCGGTGATTTCCCGGCCCCGGTAGGCCACGCGCGTCAGCAACGTCAGCTCGGTGGTCACCTTTGCAGACTAACCAGCGGCTCGAAGGTGGCCGGGTGTACGCCGGTCAGTCCGTGACCCTGCTCCGCGACTTGTACACCACGTCCTGATAGTCGGGATGCCGGGCGATCCACCCCGCATAGAACGGACACGTCGGCAGCACCGCCAGACCCGCCGTGCGCGCCTCGTCCAGCGACGACCGCACCAGCGCGGCACCGACGCCCTGGCCCTCGTACTGCGGCTCCACCTCGGTGTGGACGAACGCGATCACGCCCTTGGACCGGATGTACTCGGCCACCCCGGCGACCTTGCCGTCGATCCGCGCTTCGTACCGGTTCTCGGCCGCATTGTCGGTGACCTCGATGACGCTCCCCATTGACGCTCCTCCGGTCGGTGGTGAGGCAGCGCGCGCACACAGCTGTACGCACTGATCACCATTGTTCACGACTCGGATCGTCGACGACTCGGGCCGACCCGCCGATCAGCCGGGCGGGGACGGTGTGGGGCGCCCGATGTTGTCGAGGATGGCGAGGAGGCCGCGTGCGGGCTCGGGGGATTGCGTGGTCAGGTAGCCGGTCAGGTACACGCGTACGTTCGTGTGCTCGCGCGACGCGACCTTGCCCGAGCCGGCGTACACCGAGATCCATTCGCCGGTCGCGTCGGCGTCGGCGCCCGCGTCGACCAGGGCCCGGAACACGGCCGTCAGCCCGGTGACGTCGCCGGCGCTCAGTTCGGCCCACCGCCGGTACCGCACACGGAACACCGCCCACCACAGCACCGGCCGCCCGGAGTCGGGGTGCGGAGCGGTGACGTCCGCACCGCGTTCCAGCATGAGCTTCAGGACCGCCAGACTGTCGGTGGCCGCCGCGGGGTTCCGGCCCAGCGCGCTCGCGACCGCGGCCTCGACCGCATCGTTGACCACCGGCTGGCGATTGTCGATCCCGGGGGCTTCGATGAAGTTCACGTCCGCGCCGCGGTCGAGCAGCAGGCGGGCGATGTCGTACCGGCCGGTCTTCAGGGCGACGCCCAGCGGCTGCTGCCCGGCGTCCTTCTTCGGCGGGGGCTTGCGTACGGCGGCCACCAGCGCGGGGTTCTTGTCGAGCAGCGCGGTCACCACGGCGATGTCGCCGTGGCGTATCGCCCGGAACAGCTTCTCCATCCGGAGACACTAGGCGTTGTGCCCGGTTGACGTGGCTTCGTCGCGCGCGGACGGGAGATGGGCCGGAGCGTCCGCCTTGCGCGCGTGCAGGACGCTGGCTCCCAGGGGGAGAGGGGAATCCTCGACGAGGCGCAGCCCGGCGGCGGCGAGCAGACGCGCGTAATGGTCGGCTCGGCGCTCACGGCCACCGACGTTGCACATCATGTGGAGGTCCCACGCGGTGGCCAGCGACGGCGAGCCGTCGGTCGGCAGCAGGCGCTCGATGATGAGGAGGTCGGCGTCCGCGTGCATGGCACCGGAGCAGTGGCGCAGGATCTCCTCGCAGCGCTCGTCCTCCCAGTCGTGCAGGACGCGTGAGAGCACGTAGACGTCGCCGCCTGCGGGTACGTCCGCGAAATCACCCGCCTGGAAGGTGCAGCGTTCGTCGAGGCCGGACGCCGCGAAGGAGCCGCGGGCGGACTCGACGACGTGCGGGCGTTCGAGGAGGACGCCGCGCAGATTGGGGCGCGCGGCCAGCAGGCGGCGCAGCAACTCGCCCGTACCGCCCGCGACGTCGACGACCGTCCTGGGCTTGGGGGCGGCGTCGGCCGCGGCGATGACGGGGTGCATGGGGAGCGGGTCGAACATGCGGGCGCTCGCGGCCATGGACTGGTCGAAGCGGGCGGCCAGTTCGGGGTGGCGTACGAAGTAGTCGAAGTGGTTCTCGCCGAAGAGGTGCTCGAAACCGGTGAGTCCGGTCCGTACGGCTTCCGTGAGCAGGGCGAACGACTGGTAGAAGGGACCGCCGTACATGAGGGCGAGCGGACGCATCGAGCCGGGGGCGTCGGTGCGCAGCAGCCTGCCGAGCGCGGTGAGCCGGAAGCCGTCGGACTCCGCGGCCACCACACCCAGCATGGCGAGGTAGCGCAGCAGCGTCGCCAGGTTCCCGGGGTGGGCGTCGACTTCCCGGGCCAGCGCGGCGACTTCGATGCCTGTGTCGGTGTCCATGGACTCGCACAGCCGCAATTGCGCGCAGGCTGCCAGCGCCTGGGTCGTCCATGCGCCGGTCAGGAGGCGCAGCAGTGTCTCGGCGGGCTGCCGGGCCTGGTGGTCCTCAAGGTGCGCGGCAAGCACCTGGCGGTGGTCGCCGCGCGCGTACAATTCGAGCCTGCGATACCCGGCCTTCGAGTCCGCGGGGGCGGTGAAGTAGAAGACCGTGCCGTCCTCGTGCGGGTTGTAGCCGCCGCCGTCGGCCACCGCGCCGTGCCGGACCAGCATCGACCACAGCCCGCGCAGCACCAGCGGATCCGGCCGTTCGACCTCGAACGCGAGGTGCGCCTCGTGATCCCGGTCGCGCTCGTGCGCGGCGATCTCGGCAAGGTCCGAGCAGGGCGGGACGGCGAGTACGAACACCTCGACCGCACGCTGTTCGCCCTCGGGGCCGGAGACGGCGGGGCGCAGGATCCCCACGTCGAGGTCCGCGGCGTCGCGGCGGTGCCGGGAGGCCAGGCGTTCGCGAACGACCACACTCGGCTGCGGTGCCGCGTCTGCGTCGAGGCCGTGCGCGGCCAGTTCGGTGCGCAGCGCGGGTAAGTCCGGGGGAAATACGAGGAGTCCGGCGTGCGCGAAGCGGCAGCGGTCGACCAGTGCACGCAGTTCGAGGCCGTCGAGGCCGGGCAGGAGCAGCGCCAGCAGCGTGGTCGTCTCCTGATGGCGGACGAAGTCGATTGCGGCGCTCAGCCGGGCCGCGTCGTCGCGGGTAGTCGGCGGCGCGGTGTGCAAAGGCGGCGCGGTGTGCGAAGGCTGCGGCGTATGGGTGGACAGCGGGGACGGTGAGGTCGTTTGCGTGGTCATCGCGAAGAGGTCCTTATAGCTGGGCAATAGCTGAGCAATATCTGGGCACATCAGTACATTTCGATACCGCGCGGGTCGAAAATGGGCGTGGCTTGCCGCCCGGTGGCGACGCCGTACCGGCACGGACGCCGCGGCGCCCTCAGACGCCGACGTAGTTCTCGGCGAACCAGTCCTGATGGGTGCGTGAGGTCCGCAGTGACTCGATGCGCGCGCGGCGCAACTGGTCCTGGAACAGCGCCTCGTCGTCCGATCCCGGCGCGCGGTGCAGCAGCCGGATCATCCAGTGGGAGAACTCCTGCGCGCGCCAGATGTACGCGAGGCACTGTGCCGAATAGCGGTTCAGGGACTCGGGGTCGGCCTTGGTGAGGTCGTCGACGAGCGCGCGAGCAAGGATCTCGGCCTCCAGCACCGCGAGGTTCGCACCCTTCGCGGCTGACGGACTGATCAGACTCGCCGCGTCGCCGACCAGGAACAGCGAGCCGTGACGCAGCGGTTCGAGGACGTCCGACTCCAGGTCGACGACGGCGCGCTGCACGATGGGCCCGTGCCGCAACGCCCCGTAGTCCGCCGCCCGCATCCGCACCGTGAGTTCGTCCCAGATGCGATCGTCCGGCCATGCGTCCGGCGAGGTGCCGGGCGCACATTGCAGGTAGTACCGCGTGGTCTCCGGCGTGCGGGCCATGTGCCCGGCGAGACCACGCGGGTGCAGCGCGTAGCCCACCGCGTCGAGGCTGGGCGGCGCCTCGGCGAGTACGCCCAGCCACGACACCCCGTGGTTGCGGTGATGGCGGCGTACCGCCCCGGGCGGGATCGAACGCCGTGCCGCCCCGTGCCGGCCGTCGCACCCCGCCACGTACCGCGCGTCCCATCTGCCCGGACGGCCGTCCGCGTCGCGCACTTCGACCCACGGCCGCGTGCCGTCCGCGTCGCGTACGGCCACCGCCTCGGCCTCGAAGAGGATTTGCCCGCCGGCGTCCAGGTACTGCGCGAGCAAGTCGGTGACCAACTCCTGCTGCGGGTAGACCGTGTGCCGTTCCCCCTGGCCGAGCCGGCTGTAGTCCAGGCGGAACCGGGCGTCTTCGGTACGGAACTCGCAGACGCTGTGCTCCCGGCCGCGGCTGCGTAGCCCGGCGTCCAGCCCGTTTCGGGCGAGGACCCGCGCGGTGTTCGCAGCCAGGAACCCGGCCCGCGCGCGCGTTTGCACATGCTCCCGTGTCGCGCGCTCCAGGATCACGCACCCGATTCCGCTGCGCAGCAAGAGATTTCCGAGAACCAGTCCGGCCGGTCCGGCGCCGAGGACGACCACGTCTGCGGTGTTCCTGCCGGCCCGGGCAGTGTGGCTATCTGTCACGGGACTGGATGCTAGCCACAGTGAACTACCCAACTGGTTAGATCTCACCCGATTGCGCTGTTCCGTCAGCAATTTCTGCCAAGCGAGCCGCTCGCGGTGTACGGAGTGTCCGTCCGGCCGGGTGGTCAGGCGGGTGGTGAGGCGAGAGGGGAACCGGATGAATCGGCCGGCGTGCGGGGTTGTATCCGGCACCCGGGTTCAGGTTTACCGTCGAAGGACCGGCCGGGCGACGGGCCCGGGCGTTGTGTACCGATGACCCGGGCGGCTCGTGCCGAGGACCCGTGGCACTCCCGGCGGAAGGAGCGGCGCCATGACGTGGGTACCGCAGTCGTGCACGTTGCCGACCGAGGAGCAGCCTTTGCGGGTCGCCGAGTTCGACGCGCTGTTCGCGGACGCGCTGCGTCTACCCGCCCGACGCGTTGGCGCTCCTGCGGGTCGTCAAGGCCGCCCAGCGCCTCGGGTTCACCTTGGACGAGGTCGCCGAGCTGCTGGAGGCAGGCGGCCGGCACCACGGAACCCGCCGTGGCGACCGTGACGGGCTCCAGGCCCGCGCCGCGGCGAAGCTCGCCGAGATGGACGCGAGGATCGCCGACCTGCACGTCATCCGCACGGCCCTGGTGCAGGCCGTCGACGCCGGCTGCGACGACCTGGCGGTGTGCGCGACCAGCGACTGCTGCCCCTGCCCTTCCCCGCGCTTGCCCGTGACCGGTCCCAGGGTGGGGGAGCCGCGTCAGCCGGACCGTGACGGTGTCCACGGCAACGCCGCGTACGTGTCGCGCAGCCGGTACTTGAGGACCTTGCGCAACGTGTCGTTGCGCGGCAGCGCGTCCACGACCTCCAGTTGCTCCGGGATCTTCTGCGCCATCAGCCCGGCTTGGCGCAGGTGCCCGGCCATGGCGGCGAAGTCCAGGTCGGTCGTGCCCGGGCGGCGCTCCACGACGGCGCAGACGCGTTCCCCGCGTTCGGGGTCGGGCAGGCCGATCACCGCCACGTCGGCGACGCTCGGATGCGTGAACAGCACGTCCTCGATCTCGCGTGCCGAGATGTTCTCGCCCTTGCGGATGATGATGTCCTTGAGGCGGCCGGTGAGCGTGAGGTGTCCGTCCGCGCGCAGGTGCCCCAGGTCCCCCGTGCGGTAGAAGCCGTCCTCGTCGAACGCCCCGGCGTCCAGGGCGGCGTCGGTGTAGCCCTTGAACACGATGGGTCCGCGCAGCCGGACCTCACCCTCCTCGCCCGGTCCGGCGATTGTGCCGTCGGCCCGTACGACGCGTACGTCGAGTCCGTCCGAAGGAGCGCCTTCGCTGTGGGTGAGTTGATCCTCGGTGTCGGAGGGCGCACCTTGGGCGATCTGCGGGACCTCGGTCATGCCGTAGCCGTGGCAGAGCACCGCACCGAGTTCGTCGCGCACCTCGCGGAACAACTCCGGCGGCTTGGGCGCGCCGCCGCCGGAGACGATGCGCAGCGTCGGAATGATCCGCTCGCCCGGCTGCTTGCGCTGCTCGGCCAGGAACGCGAGGTAGAAAGCGGTCGATCCGCCGACCATGGTGACGCCGAGGCGCCGGTACACGGGGATTGCGGCGACCGGGTCGAAGTGCTCGACGACGACGGCCGGAAAGCCGGTCATGAGCACGGTGTTGAGGTAGTTGGGCCCGGCGATGTGGGCGTACGGGAAGGCGATCGAACCCACGTCGTCCGGTGTCATGGCGAGCGCGGCGGCCAGCGCCTCGCCGCCCGCGAGGAGCGTGCCGTCGGTGTGGCGAACACCCTTGGGATCAGAGGTGGTTCCGGACGTGTAGTACAGCCAGCGCACGTCCGTTCCGTCGGCCGGCGCCGGCGCCGGGGGCAGGGCGGCCGGATCACCTTCGGGCAGGGCGTCGTACGCGGTGAGCACGCGCGGCGGGGCGGGCATGTCCGCGGCCAGGGCCCCGCCCATCGCGGTGAAGTCGAAGCCGCGCCACGAGCCCGGTGTCAGGAACACTTCGGCGCCGGTCTGGCGTAGGCAGAAGCCGACTTCCTTCTCCCGGTAGAACGGGATTACGGGGTTCTGCACCGCGCCGAGCCGGGCGAGGGCGAGCGAGACGACGATCGACTCGACGCGGGTGGGCAGTTGCCAGGTGACCCGGGTGCCCGCCCTGATGCCGAGCGCGCGGTACCCGGCGGCGACGCGCTCGGCCCAGTCGCGTACTTCGCGGAAGGTGAACGACCGGCCGTCCGGGTCGAGCAGCATCGGCACGTCGGGCGACGCGGCCGCCCGGCGCTCGACGAGCTCCCACAGCGTGGCCGCACCGGCGATGCGCGCGGCGGGGTGGTCGGGCAAGGTTCCTCCTGGTCAGAGGGTGAGGTCACGGCCGACGCGCCGCAGCCGACCGGGGTCGGCCGGGCCCGGCCGGTGACGGTCGCCGCACCGCCGCCGGCCGGTCGCCGCGGACACCACAGGGGTCACGTGCACCACGGGGATCTCGTACACCCGGAGGTGGCCGGCGCGGGCGCGGTCAGGCGTCCGCGCTCTGCGCCTCGTCGCCGATCACCGAGTCGACGGTGATCCAGTCCGGCGGCATGATCGGCGGGGTCTTCCAGAAGATGTCGAGCTTGGTGATGAGCCCTTCCTCGTTCAGCTCCATGTGGTTGGCGAACCGCATGGCGAGGGGCTCCTCACCGGGCGCGTACGTGATGATCTCGACGGCCTCGTTGAACGCGTGGCGGCCGTCCGCGCTCAGGAACGTGAAGCGCGACTGGAGTTCGTGGGTCTGCGTGCGGCCGATGACGCCGGTGAGGAACGAGAGGTACGCCTCCTTGCCGCGGCAGGTGTCCTCCTCGTTGTCGCGCATGCCTATGCGTACGAAGTCGTCGGCGAGGGCGGACGCCACGAGGTCCCAGTCGTGGCTGTCGACGCCCTTCCAGAAGTTCGCGACGGTCGTCGCGCGCTCGTCGTGGTTGCTCATGTGAGTGACCCTCTCTCAGGTTCTGTCCCCAGCCGCTCTGGGTGCTCCGGACTTCCCGGTGACAGTGCGTCAGAAGACGTCTTGCAGGCGGTGGTGCGTCGTCATGGCCGAGCCGGCCGGACCCATGAGCTGGTGGGCCCGCCATAGGCGGCGGTGGAACAGCGGTACCAAGTCCGCGTCGTGGGCGCCGTCGTCGGCGATCACGAAATCCTCCAGTGCCGCGTCGCCTTCCTGCCAGGTCCGGGGACGGTGCCCGAGCAGCGCGGCGAGGTCGTCGAGGTCCGCTTCGGCGCACTCCCGGCCGATCGCGTCGAACCGCTGGAGGTGGCGGGCGAGTCGGAAGAGACGGCGCATCTCGTAGTCGCCGGAGCGCAGCGAGTCCACCAGGTGCCGGGTCGGCACCGCCACGGCACTCGCGGAGGACGCGTCCGCGTCCGGGAGTTCGGGCGCCGCCAAGGGGATCCCGAGGTAGTCCGCCAGCGCCTCGACCGCGAACAGGTTGGTCTCGTTGCACCACTGGAGGTTGGTCATGTAGTCCGAACCGGGCGGCGGGTCGGCGAGCGCCGAGTGGAAGGCCAGCGCGTTGGTGAGCGTGAAGGCGAAGTGGTGGTGCGCTATCGCCTCGGGGTCCACGGGGGTGCCGGACAGTTCCTCGTACTTCGCGTACATGCGGCGGAAGTCGCCGTACCCGATGATCGTGTCGCGCATCCGGTACGCCGCGAGGTCCATCAACGGGTCGCCGATGTGCGCGAGTTCGAGGTCGAGGACGGCCGTGACGCGCTGCCCGTCGTGGTGGAACTGCCCGGAGTCCCAGACGATCACCGACTCGCGGCCGCGGGTGTCCAGCGGGTGGCGGCGCAGCCAGCCGAGGCAGAACTCCATGAACGGGTCGGGCCGCTTCTTGGACGCCCGGTACCAGTCCCGGTAGGCGCCCATCCCGTCGCGCCGCACCCCCGCCTCGGCGAACGGAGCCACGTCCAGCGCGTGCAGGTCGGCGAGGATGCGCAGGTAGTCGTCCATCACCGCATCCCGCTGCGCGTCGGTGCAGCCGGCGAAGTCCGGCTGCCCGCCGACCCGGTCGATCACGAACGCGCGCGGGTCGTCGATCCAGCCGTGCACCCCGGCCACCCGTACGCCGCGCTCGTGCATCAGCCGCTGGGCGAGCATCTCGTGCTCCAGCGGGAACACGCCCGGGTAGTCCGTGCGGTCCCCGCGTACGCACAACTCCAGAACCCCGCCGTCGCGGACCACGTCGGCGAACCACACCGGCCGCCACCGCCCCTGCCGCTCCAGCATCTCGACGCGGCCGACGTTGCCCTCGAGCCACTCCCGCACACGGTTCTCCATGGCCGTCACCGAAGCATAGTTGCGCCACTCATGCAACCATTTCTAGACTGCCTCCGCCGGGCGACCCGGCCACCGACCCCGGGAAGGCTGATGACGGACAAGACCCCGCACACCGGCACGCGGCCGCGGCTCAGCGAGACCTCCATCGCGGACGGCAACGCCCAGGGCGAGTGGCTGCGCGCCGTGATCCCGTCGCTGCGCGACCTGGTCCGGACCTCGCGCGACGACCGGCTCATCGAACGCGTCGGCCGCGAGGCGGGCGTACGCGTGCCCACCCACCTGCTGCTCGCGCTCACCCGCATCGGCGACTTCCAGCCCGTACGCCTGTCCGACCTGGCCGACCAGATGGGCATCGGCCGCACCACCCTCAGCCGCCAGGTCACCGACCTGGTCGCCGCCGGACTCGTCGAACGCACCCCCGACCCGGCCGACGCCCGCGCCGCCACCCTCGAACTCACCCCCGCGGGCACGGAGACCCTGCGCCAGATCTGGGACGCCTGGGGCAGCCTCATCGCGGACATCACCAACGACTGGCCCAACCTCGAACGCGACCTACTCCCCGAACTACTCAGCCGCCTGGCCCAAGGCCTCCAAACCCTGGCCGAGGACCTCTAGTGCTGTGGCCGGGAAGGTTTGCCGGTTCCTGGTGTTCGGTGCCGTGCATCGCAAGGCGCAGGCCCGAAGCTCGTACTCGGTCGTACTCGCGAGGGCCTGCAACGCGGCGAGGTGGGGTGCCGGGCGCCGGGAACCGGTGAACCTTTCCGGTCACAGCACTAGTGACGCCGGGACCATGCTGGTGGGCGGCACGCGTGCTGGGCGGGGGTCAACTCGGCTTCGGGGCGTAGTAGTCGCGCAACATCTCGGTGGGCCAGGCGGGTTGGTGGACGTCGCCGCGGGGACCCATCTCCTGGAACCAGGGCTTGACGTCGATCACCGGGGTCCCGTCCACCGCGTCGAGGTCTTCGACGTGGAGGTCGAGGCCGTCGACCGCGAGGAGGCGGCATCGGGAGACGCCGAGCCAGTTCTGCCGCCGCATGTTGCGGTGCGCGAAGATGCCGCTCGGCGGCCAGTCGGGATTGTCGCGGGGCCTGCGCGCACCGGGGTGCAGGTCGGCGGGGTCGGTCAGGTGGAAGCGGAACACGACCTCGAGGTGCGAGAACTCCGCCAGCCCGGCCACCGAGTCGACCGGGAACGAGTCGTCGATGCGGATGATCGCGCGCGTCCCGCCCCAGTAGTCGTCCGTGGGTTCGATCCTGCCGCCCACCACGTGCGCGACTGCGGTGATCTCGAACGTCTCGCGGTCCATGGGGTCCCCTCGGGCTGGTCTCGCCGCCCGGAGGACCGCCGCTAGATGGTGCGGGTCAGGTACTCGGCGGCTCGGGTGTCGAGTTCCGAGACGAGTCTGACGCCTCGTCGGCGGAACGGCGACAGTGCCCGTCGCATGTCGACGACGGTCTGGCGGGTACGGCCCGAGCGGATGCCCTCCATGTTCTCCAGCGCGCGGGTCCATGTGGCGCACGCTTCCTCGATGGCGCCGCCGGATGCCTGTATGGAGCCCAACAGGCCGAGGGTCACGGCGTGCGTGCGGCGGAAGGCCGCCCCGTTGCGCGTGCGTACGCTCCGCCGGAACTCGGCGACGGCGCGCTTGCCGTCACCGGCCGCGGCGAGCGTACGGGCGGTCTCGTGGGCAAGGCTCGCCTCGCCGAAGAAGAAGACACGGTGCGGTTCTTCGATGCCGGGGGAGGCCCGGGCAAGGTCGTCCTCGGCACGCAGCAGGGCCGCCGCGGCCGCCCTCCTGTCGCCGGTCGCGGCGAGCGCACGGGCGTGCACGACGCCGAGGAGCGCCTTCTCCCGCGGAGTTGCCAGGCTGTACCGGTGGCCTTCGACGGAAGCCGCCGCGAGGCCAAGAGCCTCCTGGTGATGGCCCAGTTCGAGCGCCTGGTGGGCCATCGCGCGCAGCACGTGAGCGGCCATCGGCGGGTCGTCGGCCATCGCGGCGAGCTTCACCGCGTTGGTGAAGTACGGCTGCGCCACCGCATGTTGCGCGTTGTCGAACGCCGTCCAGCCCGCGAGGTACGCGAGTTCGCCGGCCGCGGAGAACATGTCGCGTCGGACCTGCTCGCTGGTGAACCGTCCGGCGAGGTACGTGCATACGTCCGACTGGAGATAAAGGACGAGCGCGCGTCGTCCGTGACCGCCGCCGTGCCGCTGGTCCATCTGCGAGAAGAACGCGGTCGTCTCCCGGACCGCGTCCACGTCGCCCCGACCTGCCGTATAGCCGCTCCCCGCATCCTGCTGCGGCGCGCGGGCGGCGTGCGCCGTCCGCTCCCACCAGTCGCCGTGCGGCAGGGCGAGGGCGGCGGCCGCGTACGCGGATCCCGCCAAGACTTGCCGGCGCTCCAGGTCCACGTCGAGTCTCCCGAGATCGGCCAGAGAGGTCACGGCGTCAGCGTGCCAGCTCGTCGCACCTGCGGAGGCGGAAGTCCCGTTCGCAAAGCCCGCTTCGGTGGCGGTGACCGCGCGTCCGAGCCGCCGCGACAACGCCTCGCAGATGAATGCCGTCACCGGCCCGGAAGGCCGCGTACCGCCCACCCAGTGGGCCACCGCGGACTTGTTGGTCTGGAGCAACTCGCCGTTCTCCGCGGCCACTCCGCGCACGGCCCGGGCGAGCGCGTCGTACGTCCAGCCTGCCTGCGCAATGGCCTCCGCGAGGCGTCTGTTGGGTTCCCGTCCGGTCATGGCCCCCGTCCTCAGGGTTAAACCCGTTAAACCTCCTGCGGCCGCCTCCACCGTACCCACGGTCCGCGGCGCTCTGTTGACTGAACGTGATGCGGTTTGTGCGCTCGTGTGGCCGTGCGGTCGTGCGCTCGTGCGGTCGGAGCTTAGGGAGGGCAGCGGAATGGGCGAGGACAGCACGGGAGTTGCGCCGGTCCCGGGGGAGATCGTGGACACGGTGTACGGACGCCAGCGCGTGACCGCCGTGATCGACATGCCGCTGATCGAACCCACCATCTACCTGCGCCCGGAGCGCGGCGGCCAGGAATGGTCGGTCCCCGTAGCGCAGTTCGCCCGCGTGAGGACCGACCACAGCGACACCCCCTAGCCGTACCGGCCCGCATCCCCGATAGGCCAGTCGGCGAAGTACGGCGATCCCGGCACCACTTGGTCCCTCCGCGCATCATCCGGGCCACCCGCGCCGACAGAGCCCCAGTCCACGGCACGTGTCCGACATTCCCGAACAGTGGCCGCCCGGGCCTCACGCCGACCCGCGAAGCCGCGAAACGCACCGCCGCGCCGTGCCTGCATGGCCGAATTCCGGGCATCCGCGCAACAGGACGCGAAATGGGAAACCCGCAGGCAAGCCGCCGTGGGATAAGGAGTCGGGATGATCCAGATAGCGGATATCCGCGAGTGGCGTACGCACGATGTCATCGACGCGAGTGGCCACAAGATCGGGGAGCTGGAGTCGGTCTACGTGGACACGAGCACGGACGAACCGGCGATGGCCACTGTCAAGGTCGGGCTGCCCACCCGCCACCGCCTCGTCTTCGTCCCTCTCGCCGACGCCGTTGTAGGGCCCGGCTACGTGAAGGTCGCCCACGCCAAGTCACTGGTGAAGCGGGGACCTTCGATCGGCACCGACGACGTCCTGCCTGCCGAGGACGAAGCGTCGGTGTTCCGGCACTACGACCTGCCGTACAAGCCGGGGGCCGACGGCGAGCGGCAGCTCGCCCGCCGCTGAGCCCGCATCGACTAGGGAGGCCTCGGCGCCGTGAACCCCTTCCTGATCCTGCTCGTCATCGCGATCGTGCTCGGCATCATCGGCGTGGTCGCAGACGGCATGCTCTACCTGCTGATCATCGGCATCGCGGTCTTCGTGGCCGCTCTTGTCTACCTTGCGATTTGGTGGCGACGCTCCGGCCGACGACCCGTGCGCTGAACGCCTGGCGCGCGATCGATGCGTACCAGCAGGCGCGTCCGTGGCCTCCGATGGCCCGTGCCCCCAAGACGTGCGAATCCGTTCGCTGCGCGGAGTCCGCGCGGGTCGGCGCCGCAGTAGAATGGGGGTACCGAGGACATTTCGTACGCCGACTTCGATATCGGCGTCGTGCTCGGCGAGCAACCACGCCGGACGGTTTCCACCGTCTGGGGGCAGGTCGACATCATGACCGCGACCGACGATCGCCGGGCGACGACCGTACCCGTTCACGCCATTCCCGCACGCCTCGCGCGGACCCCGGCCGGACAGGCCGCAGGTCGCCTCGACGGCGCGTGGTGGCCCCGCTCCCGCGATCTCGCCCGTGAACTCCCGTCCCTGGTAAGGGCAATGGAGGACATGGGCGGGATCACTCGTGCCACGGTGAATCCCAAGCTTTGGCAAGGCGTGCCCCGGCAGGTCCCGGCCTCCGGGCGCCTGGTCAAGGTGGGCTGGTTCACCGACGAGCAAGACCTCCACGAGATCATGCTCCTGTCCTATCGGGTAGGGCGCTGGGAACTCCTCGTCGTCCCGCCGGAGACCGAGCCGGACACGGCCCGGCGCATGATGGCGGCCGCCTCGACGGCAGGGGACATGCGCAGTGCCACCGCGCTGGTCGAGGCCATGAGCGCACCTGTTCGGGGCCGCACCGACGTCAGGGATGTCGACGACCCGTCGGAGAGCGACTGGGAAGCAGAGGGCGGTCACCTCCGTACCACGAGGGAAACCCCCTTCCCCGTCGCGGCCGCAGTGGGCTGACCACGGTGCCGCTGGCGACCAAGTGGTCGAGGCGGCCTCGCCGGAACTGAGACCACAACGACGTCGGCCCGGACCGTACGTACGGTCCCGGCCGACGTTTGCCCGTTCCGGTCGGCGGCGTCGGACTCCTCGCGCCTTGGCCGGTCGGGCCAGGGCGCGGTCATTCCTCCTCGATGCCCAGCAGCTCCAGGAAAGCGGCGGCTGCCGGGTGGCGGCCCTCCCGGCTCCAGATAACGTACTCGGCACGGGTCGGCGCGTCCGTGACCTCGATCACGGCCATGCCGGCCAGGCCCGCGACGTACGTGGGCGGGAGCAGGGCCACGCCCAGGCCCGCGCCGACCAGGCGGGCCAGGTAGTCCGCGTTGGTCACCTCGAAGGCGACGACGCGGGTGAGGCCGGCGGCGGCGAACGCCAGATCGGACTGGGCCCGTCCGGCGGTCTTCGCGGGCAGGTCGACGAACACCTCCGAGGACAGCCGCCGGAGGTTCACCGAGGTCTCGCCCGCGAGGGGATGGTCCGGGGAGACCACGGCGACCAGGCGCTCCCGGTTCAGCTCCCGAGCCACGACGCCCTGGGGGCGGGCGGTGACCGGAACACCGAGGAAGGCCACCTCGATCTCGCCCTGCCGGACCTGCTCGACGAGATCGTCACTCGCCCCGACGCTCAGGCTGATCCGGGCGTTCGGGTGCCGCTGGTGGAACTCCCTGAGGGCCGCGGGAATGTCCACGGCGGCGACGGTGGGGATCAGTCCCACCGCGAGGCGTCCGCGTACCTCCCCTACGGCTGCCGCGACTTCGGCGGCGGCCCGCTCCGCCGCGTTCACACACTGGCGGGCAGCCGGCAGGAAGGCCGCGCCCGCCGGGGTCAACCGGACGCGGCGACTGGTGCGTTCGAAGAGCCGCGCCCCCAACTCCTTTTCCAGACGCGCGATCTGGTGGCTGAGCGCGGACTGCACCACCAGACAGCGCTGGGCGGCCCTCGTGAAGCTGTTCGTCTCGGCCACGGCGATCACGTAGCGCATCTGCTGAAGCTCCATTGATCCATCGTGATCCGCGATGCATCGGATGACAAGCATGTGTTGGACTCATTGATCTCCCCGGCCTGACACTGGTCACGACCGCAAACGGCAGAAGCGTGCTCGGGCCGACGCAGCCGGGCGGGCCCACGATCGGGGCTCCTCTGGCGGCCCGGCGGCCTGGTAGCCCGGCGGCCTGGTAGCCCGGTAGCCCGGTAGGCCGCACCGCTGTTGCCCTCTTCCCGCATCCCGTACCTGGGCGTTGTGCCGAGTCATGCCTGCGCGCGCCCACGTATCTGAGACACCGACAAGTACCCGTGACACGGAAGGGATCCGCGACCGCCATGAGCAGTACGGCGCGTACCAAGACGACCACCGCCGTGACCGGCCTTGCGCCGGCAGTCTGGGGGAGCACGTACCTGATCGCGACCGAACTGCTGCCGCCGGATCGGCCGCTCCTGGCGACCACCGTACGAGCGCTCCCAGGCGGCCTGATTCTGCTCGCGATCGGCCGACAGCTTCCGGCCGGGGTCTGGTGGTGGCGCGCACTGGTGCTGGGTGTGCTCAACATCGGCGCCTTCAACGTCCTGCTCTTCGTCGCGGCGTACCGGCTGCCGGGCGGGGTCGCCGCCGTGATCATGTCGGCGCAGCCCATGTTCGTGGTGGTCCTCGCCGCCCTCTTCCTCGGCGAGAGGATCAGAGCCGTCCACGCCCTGGCCTGCATGTTGGGCGCCGGAGGCGTGCTGCTGCTCGTCGCCCAAGGCACGGTCTCCTCCGACACGACGGGGGTCCTCGCCGCCGTCGGCGGCGCGCTGTGCATGGCCTCGGGCATCACGTTGACCAAGCGGTGGGGCCGGCCCGACGGGGTCAGCCTGTTCACCTTCACGGGGTGGCAACTCACCGCGGCCGGACTGGTCTTGCTGCCGATGTGGCTGTCGTTGGAGGACATTCCCGACCGTCTCACCGGATCCAACGTCTTCGGGTTCGCCTACCTCGTCATCCTGGGCGCGGTCCTGAGCTACATCGTCTGGTTCCGGGGCATCGAACGCCTGCCGGCCGTGGCGGTCTCCTTCCTCGCGCTGGGCAGCCCGGTCGTGGCGACGCTGCTGGGCTACCTCGTCAAGGACCAGACGCTGTCGGTCCTCCAACTCGTCGGCATGGCCGTCATCTTCCTCGCGGTCGTCCTCGGTCAGCCCCAGCCGCCCGGGCGGGCGCCGGTGGCCTCGGCCGAACTCCGCACCATCCCCGACAGCGACAGCGACAGCGACGCCGTGTCCAGCGGCAGACGTACCTCTCGCGGCTAGCAGGGGGCGTACCTCCCCACCCCACTACCTCCATCGATCGGGCCCCATGCGGAACGAAATGCGGGCCCCCGCCCGGCCACGTCCAGAGAGACGACATGACCACTCAAGAAGAGACCAACACGCCCGCCACGCCGCACACGCAGTTGTCTCCGACTCGGGGATGGCTCGGCGTGGCCGCCATCACCGCCAGCCTGTTCGTCTTCCTCACCACCGAACTCATGCCGATCGGCCTGCTCACTCCGCTCAGCGAGAGCCTCGACGTCCCGGTGGGTGCGGCCGGCCTCATGGTCACGGCGCAGGGTGTCGCTGCCGGTCTCGGCGTGCCGTTCATCGTGGCCTGGACCCGCCGCGTCAACCGGCGTCGGCTGCTCACCACGCTGCTGGCTGTGCTGGCCGTCGGCAACCTGGTCACCTCGATCGCGCCGAACTACCCGCTGATCCTGGGCACTCGCCTGCTCATGGGCTTCGCCAGCGGCGTCTTCTGGGCCATCGGCGTCAGCATGGCAATGCGCATCGTGCCGGAGAAGCACGCCAACAGGGCTGCCGCCGTGGTGATGTCCGGCATCTCCGTAGCCACCGTCGTCGGCATCCCCCTGGGCACGTTGCTGGAAGGCGTCAGCGACTGGCGTACGACCTTCCTCATCTGGGCCGGCCTCAGCGCGCTCGTCTTCCTCGCCGTCGCCTTCACCATCCCGTCACTGCCGTCCTCGAACGCGGTCTCCGTACGCGAGGTCTTCGAACTCCCGCTCAGGAACGTGCCGTTGCGGGTGGTCCTGGTGATGGTGGTGCTATTCGTCCTCGGCCACTTCGGCGCGTACACCTTTGTCCGCCCCTACTTGGAGGAGACAACCTCGGCCGGCGTCGGCTTCATCACCGTCGTCCTCATCGTCTTCGGTGTCGGCGGCGCGGTCGGCAACTTCATCGGCGGCCAGACCGTCGCCAAGAGCCTGCGCGGCAGCTTCGTCGTGGGCGGCCTACTCCTCGTCGCCGCACTCGTCATGCTGCTGACCATCGGAGCGAGCGACATCGGCGTTGTCGCCGCCATGGCCGTGTGGGGCATCGCCTTCGGCGTCGTCCAGCTCAGCCAGATCAACATGACGCTCTCGGCCGCGCCCGAGACCTTCGAAGCCGCAATGTCGCTCAACACCATGGCCTACAACACCTGCATCGCCCTGGGTGCTCTCATCGGCGGCTTGTTCGTCGACCACATCGGCGTCGACAGCGTCATATGGTTCGGCATCGCCCTGGTCGCACTCGCCGTGACCCTCCGCGCTTCCACCGGCCGCCGCGACGCCTCGCTGACCTGACGCCTCCCAGCCCACCAAAGCCCGGTGGCGGCTACGCCGTTCGCGCGAACTCATCGAGGGCCGTAACGATGCGGGCACCGGTGCTGGCGCCGCCCTTGTGCCCTGCGTCCTCGACAATTTCCAGGCGGGCGTCCGGCCACGCCCGAGCGAGTTCCCAGGCGGTGTCGAGGGGGCTGGAGAGGTCGAGGCGACCATGCACAAGAACGCCGGGAATGCCCGCCAATCGGCGTGCTCCGCCCAGGAGTTCACCCTCTTCCAACCACGCCGCGTTCGCGAAGTAGTGGGTGCAGATCCGCACGAAGGCGAGCCGCGCGTCCCCGACGCGATCGGTGTACGGAGTGGGCTTGCCACCGGGTTCGAGAGAGAGAACGGCGTCCTCCCAGGCGCACCACTCAGCCGCGGCGTGCGCGCGGACGGCGTGGTCCGGGTCCTCCATGCGCCGGGCGTACGCCTGGATCAAATCGCCGCCCGGGCCCGCCTCCGGCACTGCGTCACGAAACCGGGCCCACTGCTCGGGAGAGAATCGGCCGACGCCGCGGTAGAGCCAGTCCGTCTCGACACGCCGGGTGGTCGTGACCCCGGCGATGACGACGGCCGACACACGCTCGGGGTGCCGTTCGGCGTACGCCAGGGCCAACGTCGACCCCCACGAGGCCCCGTACATCACCCAGCGGTCGATACCCAAGTGCTCGCGCAGCCGTTCCATGTCGGCGAGCAGATGCGCCGTGGTGTTGTGGCGCATGTCAGTAGCCGGGTCGCTCGCGTGCGGCGTACTCCGCCCGCATCCGCGCTGATCGAACAACACGACCCGGTACCGCTCCGGATCGAAGTACCGACGCGCCCCCGGCGAGCAGCCCGACCCCGGCCCACCATGCACAACAACCGCAGGCTTCCCCTCCGGGTTGCCGCACACCTCCCAATACACAAAGTTCCCATCCCCCACATCCAGCAGCCCCCCGTTATCCGCCCCAACCACCCCATACAACTCCCGCACACCCCCCAACCGCGTGAGGGATAAGTCCCCGACACGTTTTCCAAACGGCCGTCTGCCCCTTTGTCAGCCCTCGCCAACGTCCTGACTCACTTGGCGGCTGTTGGCCCGTACCACTGCAAGGCCTGGCCAGTTACGGCGGCGATGCACTCGAAGTCCTTGTCCCGGTGGAGGAGCGTCAGACCTTGCAGTTCCGCCGTCGCGGCAACGACAAGGTCTACCGGGCCGGCACTCCGGTGCTGCCCTCGCTGGGTCAACAACTCCTGCACCTGCCAAGCGCGGTCGTACGCACGGTCGTCGACCGGCACCCAACCGAACAACGTCCGAACGTCCTCGACCCCCTGTGCGCGGTCGGCGGCCGAGCGCGCACTGTAGAAGAACTCGAGTTCGGTGATCGGGCAGACCGCGATGAGCCCGGCTGCCGCCGCCTGGTCCCAGCCGTACTGTTCGGCGTCGTTGTGCACAAGGCGCGCAAGGGCGCTGGTGTCGATCAGGAACTGCGCCGCGTTCACCGGCGGTAGTTCCTCTTGTCCTCCAGCAGCTCCAGATCGAACGCGCCCTCATCCGCCGCGGCACGGAGTCGAGTCAGCGCCAGGGCCCGACGCCGGTTCTCCAGGACCTCGCGGAGAGCGGTGTTGACGGTCTCCTTCTTCGTGCTGGTTCCGAGCGCCTTCGCCACGTCGGCGACCAAGTCGTCATCGAGGTCGATCACGGTCCGTGCCATGTATACCTCCGCTGATATCAAGGATATCTAGAATGATACCCCGACGCTGCCCATCCCAGCGGGCCACGCCAGAGGTGGCCTGAGGGTGGGCTGGGCCACGGCCACGCACGAACGGCACCAGCAGGTGGCCGACCCGATACGCCACGGGTGAACCGAAACGGAAACGGAGACGGAGACGACGTCAGCCCCGACCGGCGGTGCGGTCGGGGCTGACGTTTTGCCTGTTAGGGCTGGCGGAGGATACGAGATTCGAACTCGTGAGGGGTTGCCCCCAACACGCTTTCCAAGCGTGCGCCCTAGGCCACTAGGCGAATCCTCCGCCGGACAGCTTACCGGAGGGTTCGGGGTGGTCGCGCACGAGTATCCGGGGGAGGTGGGTGGGGGAGTGGTGGGAGCGCGGGGGGCCGCGGTTCGGGTACTGTAGGCGCGGACCCCCCGTGTGGCGGCATCCTGCTAAACCCCCCCAGGGCCGGAAGGCAGCAAGGGTAGGCGGGCTCTGTCGGGTGCGCGGGGGGTCTTCAGCGTTCCCGGGGCGTGGTGACGGGCGCCGGACGTGGCTTGGCTCCGGATGTGGGTCGGTCCGGCTATCGTCGTCGTCGTGTCGCTTGCCCTTTACCGTCGCTATCGCCCCGAGACCTATGCCGAGGTCATCGGGCAGGAGCACGTGACGGATCCCCTGCAGCAGGCCTTGCGGAACAACCGCGTGAACCACGCGTACCTGTTCAGCGGGCCACGGGGGTGCGGCAAGACGACCAGTGCGCGCATTCTCGCCCGGTGCCTGAACTGTGAGAAGGGCCCGACGCCGACGCCGTGTGGTGAGTGCCGGTCGTGCGAGGACCTCGCGCGGGGCGGGCCGGGGAGCATCGACGTCATCGAGATCGACGCGGCGTCGCACGGTGGCGTGGACGATGCGCGTGATCTGCGGGAAAAGGCGTTCTTCGCGCCGGTCAACTCGCGCTACAAGATCTACATCATCGACGAGGCCCACATGGTCACGTCGGCGGGCTTCAACGCGTTGCTGAAGGTGGTCGAAGAGCCGCCGGAGCACCTGAAGTTCATCTTTGCGACGACCGAGCCCGAGAAGGTCATCGGGACGATCCGGTCTCGTACGCACCACTACCCGTTCCGCCTCGTGCCGCCCGGTGTGCTGCGCGACTATCTGGAGCAGGTGTGCTCGACCGAGGGCATCTCGGTCGACAAGGAGGTCTTCCCGCTGGTCGTGCAGGCCGGCGCGGGGTCGGTGCGTGACTCGATGTCGGTCATGGACCAGCTGCTGGCCGGGGCCGACGAGGGCGGTGTGACGTACGCGATGGCGACGTCGCTGCTCGGGTTCACCGACCGGGCGCTGCTCGACGACGTGGCGGAGGCGTTCGCGGCGCGGGACGGGGCGGCGGCGTTCCAGGTGATCGACCGGGTGATCGAGGGCGGGTTCGACCCTCGGCGCTTCGTGGCGGACCTGTTGTCGAGGCTGCGGGACCTGGTGATCCTGGCCGCGGTGCCGGATGCGGCCGACAAGGGGCTCATCGACGTACCGGGTGACCAGTTGCAGCGCATGGTCGCGCAGGCGCGCTCCTTCGGGCAGGCGGAGTTGACGCGTGCGGCGGACATCGTCAATGCCGGGCTGACGGAGATGCGCGGGGCGACCTCGCCGCGTCTACAGCTCGAACTCATTTGCGCGCGTGTGCTGTTGCCCGGCGCCGGGGCGGACGAGCAGTCCCTCGGGGCGCGGCTCGATCGGCTGGAGCGTCGCGTCGAACTCGGGCCGCCCGGCAACGCGTTCGGTGGGTCGGTCGGCCCGGCGGGCGGTGGCATGGGGTCCGGGGGCGGCGGGTTCGAGGAAGCGCCGCCTGTGCAGCGTGCGCCCGAGCCTGCGCCTGCGGTCCGCCCTGCCGCGCCGCCCCGCGAGGCCCCGGCTCCGGTGCCCGCCGCTGCCGAGCCCGCAGCGGCCGTGGCCGGCTCGGCCGCGAAGGCGCCCGGCGCCTGGCCGACGACGTCGCGTCCACCGCAGCAGCAGCAACAACAGCAGCAACAACAGCCACAGCCGCAGCAAGCCGCCGCCCCGGGGGGAGCACCCGCGGCGGTGCGGGCGCAACCTTCGTCCCAGCCGCGGCCGCAGGCTTCGGGAGGCGGCGGGGATGTGAACCGTGTCCGCGGGATGTGGCCGCAGATCATAGAAGCCGTCGCGCGGCGCAAGCGTGTGACCTGGGTGCTGCTCCAGCGCGCGGGCGTGGCCGGGTTCGACGGGTCGACGCTCCAGGTGTCGTTCGAGCACGCCGGGGCCCGCGACGGGTTCGTCAACAGCGGGCACGACGAGGTGTTGCGCCAGGCCGTGATGGACGCGGTCGGCGTGGAGTGGCGTATCGAGTGCATCGTCGACCCGGGAACGGGCGGCGGCTCGGGGCCCGGCGGCGGTTCGGGACCGGGCGGCGGTTTTGCGTCCGGTGGCGGCTCGGGTGGCCCCGGCGCTCCGGGCGGCGGTTTCGGCGGCGGCGGGCGTACGCAGGCCTCCGCGCCCGCGCAGCCCCCCGCGGCCCAGGCGCCGCAGGCTCCCACCCAGCAGGCCTCGGCTCAGCAGGCCCCGGGGGCGTGGCCCGCGACGTCGCGTCCGCCGCAGCAGCAGACGGCCCAGGCGGCGGTCATGGCGCAGGCAGCCCCGCCGATGTCCGCGCCGGCGGGGCCGGTGGCCGCGGTCCCGGCGCCCGCGTCGCGGCCCGTCGCGCCGCCGTATGCGGAAGAGCCGCCCGTCCCCGAGTACATGCCCGGCCCGGCCGACGAGCCGCCGCCGGACGACGCGGTCGACTATGCGGACGCCGGGTCGTACGAGGACGAAGAGGTCGACTTCGGCGGCGTCAGCAGCCACGAGCTGCTGGCGCGGGAGCTGGGCGCGACCGTCATCGAGGAGACTCCCGGGCACTGAGCAGCGGCCCGTGCACCCGGTGTGATGATCGCATCGGACGCGCCGCCCAACGCCACCCCTCCCGCGCGCCTCTTAACAGCGCCACACCTCTCCACCCCGTAGTCTCAAGCCCAAGTGGCAGCCGCGATCCGGGCTGCCGCGGTCAGCGACGAAGGGTGCGTCAAGTGTTTCCCGGTGGAGGCCAGCCCGACATGCAGCAATTGCTGCAGCAGGCGCAGAAGATGCAGCAGGACCTGATGGCCGCGCAGGAGGAGCTTGCGCGTACGCAGGTGAAGGGCACCGCCGGCGGCGGCCTCGTCACCGCGACCGTCAACGGCGCCGGTGAGCTGCTCGCTCTGGAGATCTCGCCCAAGGCGGTGGATCCTGAGGACACGGAGACACTCGGCGATCTGATCGTCGCCGCCGTCCGCGACGCCAACCGCGCCGCCGCGGAACTCGCCTCCCGCACCATGGGTCCGCTGGCCCAGGGTCTGGGCGGCGGTGGCGGCCTCGGCGGTCTGGGCCTGCCGGGCATGTAGCCGTACGGCACGACAGCCGCACAGCACAACGACGCGGCAGGGACAGCAAGGCAGCACAGCAAGGCAACACAGCAAGGCACACAGCACCACGACGGCACCACCAGGCAACATCCAGCACCACCGCAGCATTACCGCAGACACCGCAGCATCACCCGCAGAAGCACACCACCAGCCCGAGCAGCCCGAGCCGAGGAGCCCGCAGGTGTACGAAGGCGCCGTACAGGACCTCATCGACGAGCTGGGCCGCCTGCCCGGCGTCGGTCCGAAGAGTGCGCAGCGCATCGCCTTCCACCTCCTCGCCGCCGACCCCGCCGACGTACGCCGCCTGGTGAACGCCCTCGTCGAGGTCAAGGACAAGGTCCGCTTCTGCACCACCTGCGGCAACGTCGCCGAAGCCGACCAGTGCCGCATCTGCCTCGACCCGCGCCGCGACCCCGCGGTCATCTGCGTCGTCGAGGAATCGAAGGACGTCGTCGCGGTCGAGAAGACGCGCGAGTTCCGCGGCAAATACCACGTGCTCGGCGGCGCGATCAGCCCCATCGAGGGCGTCGGCCCCGACGACCTGCGCATCCGCGAGCTGATGACCCGGCTCGCGGACGGCACGGTGACCGAGCTCATCTTGGCGACCGACCCGAACCTGGAAGGAGAGGCGACGGCGACGTACCTGGCCCGCCTGTGCAAGCCGATGGGTCTCAAAGTGACCCGGCTGGCCAGCGGGCTGCCGGTGGGGGGTGACCTGGAGTACGCCGACGAGGTGACCCTCGGGCGTGCCTTTGAGGGGAGACGACTGCTCGATGTCTGACGACGACCTGACCGACTTCACCGCGGAAATCGCCGACCAGATCGAGAGCTTCGTGGTGGCCGTCACGGAGGTGGCCCGCGGCGAGGAGCCCGGGGCGGCCGTGTCGATGCTGCTGCTGGAGGTCTCGCAGCTGATGCTCGCCGGCGGCCGACTCGGCGCGATCGCCGACGTCGTGCCCGACGAGCGCTTCGAGCCCGATTCGGGCCCGGACCCCGACGTGGACGCGCTGCGCTCGTCGCTGTCCGTCCTGCTCGAACCGATCGACGTGTACTACGAGGTCTTCGACCCGTACACGCCGCGCCCCAAACCGGTCGCCTTCCGCATCTCCGACGACATGGCGGATGTGGTCACCGACCTGATGCACGGGCTCGCCCACCACCGGGCCGGGCGTACGACCGAGGCGTTGTGGTGGTGGCAGTTCTCCTACCTCGCCAACTGGGGTGCGACCGCCAGCGCGGTGCTGCGCGCGCTGCAGTCCGTCGTCGCGCACGCTCGCCTCGACGCGGCCTCCGCCGAGGGCCTGGAGTCGGCGGTCGACGACGCGCTGGGCGACGAGTTGGCCGACGAGCTCGCGGAGCAGCTGGACGACGCCGTCGTGCTCGGCGGCCCGCAAACTCCCTGAAACTCGCATAAAGCCCGAATAGCTCCCGGACAGCTCCCGAACAGCTCCAACGGCCCCTGACATTCGCCGGCGCGGGCCATCGGGGAACGGGACGGCAGGTCCTGGCAGCGGACGATCGGAACCGCAGCTTTTCGCGGTTTCGGTCGTCCGTACGCCACATTTGGCGGCCTTCACTCCACTCTGTTCAAAAAGTGATACGTACGTCTCACTATGTGAATAGAGGTTGGGTCCCCCGGCCGCCTCGTTAGACTGTGCCGACCGCAGCAAACACGAAACGAGGAGCGCACGTGGGCCTTGTCGTGCAGAAGTACGGAGGCTCCTCCGTTGCCGATGCCGAAGGCATCAAGCGCGTCGCCAAGCGGATCGTCGACACCAAGAAGCTCGGCCACGAAGTGGTCGTGGTGGTGTCCGCCATGGGTGACACGACGGACGAGCTCATCGATCTCGCGCAGCAGGTGAGTCCCATCCCTGCCGGCCGCGAGCTCGACATGCTGCTCACCTCGGGTGAGCGGATCTCGATGGCACTCCTGGCGATGGCGATCAAAAACCTCGGTGTCGAGGCCCGGTCGTTCACCGGCAGCCAGGCGGGTGTCATCACCGACTCCGTCCACAACAAAGCGCGCATCATCGACGTGACGCCCGGCCGCATCCGCTCCGCGCTCGACGAGGACGCCGTGGCGATCGTCGCCGGCTTCCAGGGCGTGTCGCAGGACACGAAGGACATCACCACCCTGGGCCGCGGCGGCTCGGACACCACCGCGGTCGCGCTGGCCGCCGCCCTCGACGCGCAGGTTTGCGAGATCTACACGGACGTCGACGGCGTGTTCACCGCCGACCCCCGCGTGGTGAAGAAGGCCCGCAAGATCGACCGCATCAGCTACCAGGAGATGCTGGAGCTGGCGGCGAGCGGTTCCAAGGTGCTGCACCTGCGGTGCGTCGAGTACGCGCGCCGCTACAACATGCCCGTCCACGTGCGCTCGTCCTTCTCCGGACTCGAGGGCACCTGGGTACGAAGCGAGTCCGAAGGGGACGACGTGGAGCAGGCGATCATCTCCGGTGTCGCCCACGACACCAGCGAGGCCAAGGTCACCGTGGTCGGGGTCCCGGACAAGCCGGGCGAGGCCGCGAAGATCTTCCGCACGGTGGCCGACGCCGAGATCAACATCGACATGGTCGTGCAGAACGTGTCGGCCGCGTCGACGGGTCGCACCGACATCTCCTTCACGCTGCCCATGACCGACGGACACAAGGCGATCGAGTCGCTGACCAAGGTCCAGGAGGGCATCGGCTTCGAGTCCCTCCAGTACGACGACCAGATCGGCAAGATCTCGCTGGTCGGCGCCGGGATGCGCTCGCACCCCGGGGTCACCGCCGAGTTCTTCGAGGCGCTGTCCAACGCCGGCGTCAACATCGAGCTGATCTCGACGTCCGAGATCCGCATCTCGGTGGTCTGCCGCGCCGACCAGGTGCCCACCGCAATCCAGGCCGTCCACACCGCATTCGGCCTCGACGCCGAGTCCGAGGAGGCCGTCGTCTACGGAGGTACCGGCCGATGAGCGCCGCCAGCAGTACCCGCAAGCCCACCCTCGCCCTCGTCGGCGCGACCGGCGCGGTCGGCACCGTGATGCTCGAACTGCTGTCGACGCGCCAGGACGTCTGGGGCGAGATCCGCCTCATCGCCTCCGCCCGCTCGGCCGGCAAGAAGCTCGTCGTACGCGGCGAGGAGGTCGAGGTCCAGGCGCTCTCCGAGGAGTGCTTCGAGGGCGTCGACGTCGCGATGTTCGACGTGCCCGACGAGGTGTCCGCACAGTGGGCGCCGATCGCCGCCGCCAAGGGCGCGGTCGCGGTCGACAACTCGGGCGCGTTCCGCATGGACCCCGAGGTCCCGCTCGTGGTGCCCGAGGTCAACCCGGCCGCGGCGCGCATCCGTCCGCGCGGCATCATCGCGAACCCGAACTGCACGACGCTGAGCATGGTCGTCGCCATCGGCGCGCTGCACGCCGAACTGGGGCTGCGCGAGCTGGTCGTGTCGTCGTACCAGGCGGCGTCGGGGGCCGGCCAGCCCGGCATCGACACGCTGCGCGAGCAGCTCGCCAAGGTCGCGGGCTCGGCCACGCTCGGCACGCAGCCGGGCGACGTACGCCGCGCGGTGGGCGAGTTCGGCCCGTTCCCGGCGCCGCTCGCGCTCAACGTGGTGCCGTGGGCCGGCTCGCTGAAGGACGACGGCTGGTCGTCCGAGGAGCTCAAGGTCCGCAACGAGTCCCGCAAGATCCTCGGCCTGCCGGACCTCAAGGTCTCCGCGACCTGTGTCCGGGTGCCGGTGATCACGACGCACTCGCTGACCGTGCACGCGGTGTTCGAGAACGACGTCACGGTGGCGCGCGCCCACGAGATCCTGGCCGAGGCGCCCGGTGTCGTGCTGTGCGACGACCCGGCCAACGGCGAGTTCCCGACGCCGGCGGACGTCGTCGGCACGGACCCGACCTGGGTCGGCCGCGTACGTCAGGCGCTGGACTTCCCGAACACGCTCGAGATGTTCATGTGCGGTGACAACCTCCGCAAGGGCGCGGCACTCAACACCGCCCAGATCGCCGAGCTGATCGCGGCCGAGCTGAGCGAGCAGGGCTGACCGAGCGGTCCTGCTCCTGACCGAGCGGGCCAGGCCCAGCAGGCCAAGGGCCAAGCCGGCAGGGCCGACCGCGTACGCGCGTACGACCGACGCCCCCGATCCCGCACCCGCGGGACCGGGGGCGTCGCGCGTGTCCGCCCGTCCGCCCGTACCGCGACGTCTCGACCCTCAAGAAGCCCCTCCCTGACGGGCCGTCACGCAGTAGCGTGTCTCCCCAGGCCGACAACCTGATTTTCCCGGAGCGACCCGGTGGTCCCCGACGACTTCCCGGGAACTTTCCGAACAACCTTCCGGGGCGACTGGGTGTCTAACGTTCGTGGCGGAGTTGGTGGGGGTGGAACCACGGGTCAAGCGGGGCGTCCGCCCTGCGCGCCCGCCTGTCGACGTGCCGGTCCCCGGGTCCGCGGCGGTCTTGCCGTCGGCCTCCGATCCGCCGGGGGGCGGATGGGAGTCCATGGACTCGCTGCTCGGGTACGCGGTTTCTGACGTGGCGTCCGACACCGTCCCCGACACCGCGCCGGAGGCCGGCCCCGGCCGATCCGCCGAAAGTCCGGAACGGAGAACCATGTCGGCCGCGGAGGCGTCCGACGGTGCGGGGGTCTCCGTTGATCTGCTGACCGAGACATATCGTGCGCACTACGGCACACTGCTCAGGCTCGCCGCGCTGCTGCTCGACGACCCGCACTCGTGCGAGGACGTCGTGCAGGAGGCTTTCGTCCGCGTCCATGTCGCCCGGCACCGACTGCGGGAACCGGACAAGACGCTGGCGTACCTGCGGCAGACTGTCGTGAACCTCTCGCGGTCGACGCTGCGCCGCAGGCTGATGGCCTTGCGTCTGATGCCCCGGCCCGCGGCGGACGAACCGGCCGCGGAGGAAGGTGCGCACAGTGTGCTGGAGCGCGATGCCCTGGTCAGGGTGCTGCGCGAACTGCCGAGAAGGCAGCGTGAGGTGATCGTGCTGCGCTACTACGCGGATCTGACGGAGGTTCAGGTGGCTGACCTGCTTGGACTGTCGGTCGGTTCGGTGAAGGCATACGGTTCGCGGGGGCTTGAGGCGTTGCGGGCCCGGATGGAGACGTCGTGAGCGCGATGAACGAGGACCGGGGGGCGGCCGGCGGGCGGTCCGGTGACGAGATGCCCGACGACGGCCTGCCCTTCGAGCTGCGCCGCAGACTGAACGACGCGGTGTCAGACATCCGTCCGGCACCCGACGCGCTGGACCGGCTGCGTGCCGCGGTGCCCGCGCGACGCAGGCGGCGCCGTGCGATGGTCCTGACCACGGTCGGCACCGTAGCCGTGCTCGCCGTCGCGACGCCGGTCGTGCGGACCGCGGTCATCACCGACCAGACGACCCAGAAGAGCGGTACGCAGGCCGATGCGGACTCCGGCGAAAACGACGTCGAAAACGCCAACGGCAACGGTGCGGACGACGACGGCGAGGGCAACAAGGACGGCCACGGGTCGCTCGGTTCGAGCAGCTCCGGCAAGGCCGACGGCGACAATCCGCCGGCGAGCGTGTCCACCCTGAACACGCCCTTGACGCCGACCGCGCTGCCCACGTTCGGCCTCATCCCGACACCGCCGGCCTCCGTGCCGTCCGCCACCGCCGGGCCGACGATCACGCCGACCACGGCCACCGCGACCGTCGGGCCGACCGGCGCCACCACGCCGCCTCCGGCACCCGCGTGCACCGTCAACGATCTTGAGCAGGGGCCGGCCACGGTGCTCGGCTCGCCGGGGGCCGACGGCATCGCGTACGGCGTCGTCGAGATCCGCAACACCTCGCGGCGCGACTGCTCGATCGGCGGTCCCGGCAACGTCATGGTCGCGGCCCCGCCCGGCAATCCGCCGATCCAGGTGTCGGTGATCGTGCACCAGAGCTCGGACCCCGCGGTACGCCTGCCGGAGGTGGCCGCTCCGACCGGACCGCTGACGGTGCGCAAGGGCGCGGCGTACGAGTTCCAGTTCGCGTGGCAGCCGACGGCCGGCACCGGCGCCGGGGGCAGCTGTACGCCCGGCGACCCGCCCGGTCCGCCGCCGCCCGTGCCCGCGCTCGGCTACGCCCTCGCGGACGGCGGCGTGAAGCTGGCCGAGGTCCGGCTGACGGCGGCGTGCGGCGGTGTGGTGTACCGCACGGACGTGTACCTGTCCGGGGCGTACCCCAAGGCCTGACCGGGACCCGAGGGACTGCGGACCCTCCCGCCCCGGTTACCGTGGTTGCGTGCACCGCTTCCTCTTGCAGCCGCGCTGGGTGGCCTTCCACGTCCTCGTACTGGTGGCCGTCCCGGTGTGCGCGGCGCTCGGGCTGTGGCAGTTCCAGCGGTACAACGAGCACAGCAAGTCCACCGAGAAGGCCGCCGAGACGAAAGTCTCGGCCGAGCCGGCGGTGGCGCTCGCGGACCAACTGCGCGGCGGCGTACGCGTGACCTCCGACGACCGCGGCCGCAACGTCTTCGTGGACGGCCGCTACGACGCGGCGAACCAGTTGCTCGTGCCGGGCCGCGAGATCGACGGGCGCGACGGCTCGTACGTCCTGACGCCCCTCGAACCGAAGGGCGGCGGCGACCGCCTCCTCGTCGTCCGCGGTTGGGTGCCCGGCGCCCCGCAGCCGGAGACCGTGCCGCCGGCACCGACGGGCGACGTCCGGGTGACCGGGCGCCTCGAACTGTCCGAGACCGAGCACGGGTCCGGGATCGACCGCCAGGTCGGGCTGCCCGCGGGACAGGTCTCCCTCATCAATCCGCCGGACCTGGTCAACATCCTTCCGTACCCGATCTACGACGGGTACGTGGCACTGAGCGCGCAGGAGCCGGCCGCCCCGGCCGGGCTCACCCCGGTGCCGCCCGCCAAGGCGCAGAAGGGCGGCGGCATTTCGGGCCGCGCCTGGCAGAACCTGGGCTACACCGCGCAGTGGTTCGTCTTCGCGGGTGCGTCCGTGTTCCTGTGGTGGCGGGTCGTGCGGCGGGAGATCGAGGAGCGCCGGGAGGCCGAGGAGGCCGCCGTGCTGCGCGAGTTGGGCCTCGAACCGCAGGAACAGGGGCAGGAACAGGGCCAGGGGCGGGAGCAAAGGCAGGACCAGGAGCAGAAGCAGGAGCCCCAGGTCTCCGCCTGACCGTTCCCCGGCGAGCGGTCGGACGGCCGCCGGTCCCGGCAGCCGTCCGCGAACCCCCGTCCGCTCACACGCTCTTGGGCATCTCCAGATGCCGCTTCACGAAGTCGAGTTCCTTGCGCACCTGCCGGATGCGCTCCTCGACGACCGCCGAGCCGTGTCCCGCCTCGTACCGGTAGACCTCGTGCACCGCGCCCAGTTCGCCGAGCCGCGCCACGTAGTTCTCGATCTGCCGGATCGGGCAGCGCGGGTCGTTGATGCCCGCGCTGATGAACACCGGGACACGCACGCGGTCCACGTACGTGATCGGCGACGACGCCGCGTACCGCTCCGGGACTTCCTCGGGAGTGCCGCCGACGAGCGTGCGGTCCATCGCCTTCAGGGCCTCCATCTCGTCCTCGTACGCCGCGACATAGTCGGCCACCGGCACGGCCGCGAGCCCCAGCGCCCAGTTCTCCGGCTGGACGCCCAGACCCAGCAGCGTCAGGTAGCCGCCCCACGAGCCCCCGGACAGCACGAGGCGCTCCGGGTCGGCGAGCCCGGACGACACGGCCCACTCGCGTACCGCGGCGATGTCCTCCAACTCGATGAGGCCGACCCGCTCGCGCAGCGCGTCGGTCCATTCCTTGCCGTAGCCGGTCGAGCCCCGGTAGTTGACCCGGACCACCGCGAAGCCGTGGTCGATCCACACCGCGACACCGGGCGCGAAGTGGTCCTCGTCGTGCGCGGTCGGGCCGCCGTGCACCTCGAACACCGTCGGGTACGGGCCCTCCCCGCCGGCCGGCCGCGACACCAGCGCGTGGATCACCCCGCCTGGCCCCGCCACCCACGCGTCCTCGACCGCCACCGAACCGGGGGCCCGGTCGCCGGGCGGCACCAGTACCGTGCCGCCGCCCGTCGAGCGCAGCTCACTCGGGCGTTCGCCGCTGGACCACAGGTATTCGACGCTCCCGTCCGGGCGCGCGGTGGCGCCCAGCACGGTGCCGGCCGGGGTGGCGAGGCGTTCGAGGGCGCCGGTCGCGAGGTCGTAGCGGTACAGCTCGGACCGTGCCTGGTGGTCGTGCTCGACCAGCAGCGCGCTCGCGTCCGGGTACCAGTCCACCCCCACGTCGCCCGGCAGCCCGAGGTCGATCTCGTGCTCCTCGCCGGTCAGCGGGTTCCAGATCATCGGCTCCCAGCGGCCGCGGCGCTGGTGCGACACGAGCACGCGGGAGTCGCCGAACACCGGGGCGAAGCCGGTGCAGGACAGGCCGGAGGCGGGGGCCTCGCCGGGTGGGCCGTCGTGCAGGTCGGCGACGAGCGACCCGTCCAGGCGTACCGCGCGCAGCGACGGGTGCATCGTGTCACCGTGCTCGCTGTGCTCGATCACGACGAGCGTGTCGTCCTCGGACAGCGCCGAGACGCCCGCCGACTCGCGGTGCCGGTAGATGGTGACCGGCTCGGCCCCGGAGCGTACGACGTGGACCGTCGACCCGTCCTCGTCCGTGGACCGGGCGACGACCGCGAGGCCGTCGGCCCCGATCGCCAGGCCCGCCGGGTACGACGGCTCCAGGCCGGGAGCCGCCTCGACGTCGGGGCCGCCGCCGAACGGCTGCCGCATCCACACGCCGAACTCGTCGCCGTCGGTATCCGCGAACCACCAGATCCATTCCCCGGTCGGATCGATCGAGGCCGTCGTGGTGCCGTTGGCCCGGTCGGTGACCTGCCGCTGCGCCCCGGTGCCGCGGTCCCAGGCGTAGATCTCGTACGTGCCCGACGCGTTCGACAGGAACACCGAACGGTCGGGGGCGTGTTCCGCCCAATCGGGGAGGCTCACCCGAGGAGCCCGGAAGCGCCTTTCCCACGCGGGCGCGGCATCGTCGAGGGGAACGGCGGAATCGGCGGTACCAGGGGTGTCTGCGGAATCAAATGGACCCACGGCAGCGACCGTGGACGCGGAGTCGGACATGCGCTCCATTGAACTACGCCCGCCCGCCGCCCGGCGTGTACCCGGTCCCTCCGGTCGCGACAGCGGCCCCAGGGGCATATCCGCGCACCACGGGCACCGCGGGCACCGCAGTCCGGACGGATGCCGGGAGAGAACGGCAACGACTCCGTGCGGCGCGGCACGGGGGAGCGTACGAAGAACGGGAACTCGGCATAACTGCGGGCACCCGCGGGAACACAGAGCGCCCTGCGGCGGTTGAACATCCAGGCGAACCGAGGAGCGACCCGATGGCAACACGAGCACTGCGCGGCCTGGTCACCGGCGGAGTGGCGCTGGCCGCCGCCGGGTGGGCGCTGCGCGACGTCCCGGCCGAGTTCGGCGGCAAGGCGAGCGGCGAGCGCCTGGCGCGGATGCGGCGGTCGCCGCAGTTCCGCGACGGGTCCTTCCACAACGCGGTGCCCGCGAGTGTGGTGTCCCCGACCAGCGCGCCGCAGATCATGCGCGAGATGGCGCGCAACCGTGCGCTGCGGCATCCGGCCGGCGACGTACCGCTCGTGTCCGCGCCGAGCGCCCCGGCGTCCGCCGACGGCGTGAGCGCGATTTGGTACGGGCACGCCAGTACGCTCGTCGAACTCGAAGGCCGCCGCATTCTGTTCGACCCCGTGTGGAGCGAACGCGTCTCGCCCTCGCAGCTCGTGGGCCCGCGCCGCCTGCACCCGCTTCCGGTGCCGCTCGGCGACCTCCCGGCGCCCGACGCCGTCGTGATCTCGCACGACCACTACGACCACCTCGACCGCGCCACCATCCGGGCGCTCCTCGCGGCGCACTCGGCGCCGTTCCTGGTCCCGCTCGGTATCGGCGCGCACTTGGCGCGCTGGGGCGTCCCGGAGGACCGCATCGTCGAACTGGACTGGGAGGAAGAGGCCGTCGTCGCGGGGCTGCGCTTCACGGCCACCGCCGCCCGCCACTTCTCCGGGCGTACGCTGCGGCGCAACGACACCCTGTGGGGCTCGTGGGTGGTGGCCGGTGACCGACACCGCGTGTTCTACGCGGGGGACTCCGGCTACTTCGACGGGTACGCCAAGATCGGTGCGGAGCACGGGCCGTTCGACCTCACGTTGATGCCGATCGGTGCGTACAGCCCGAGTTGGCCGGACATCCACATGGACCCCGAAGAAGCCGTCGCCGCACACCTCGACCTGGGCGGGCGCCTGCTCCTGCCGGTGCACTGGGCGACGTTCGACCTGGCCCCGCACCCCTGGGCGGAACCGGTCGACCGGCTGCTCCGCGAGGCGAAGGCGACCGGCACGACGCTCGCTCTGCCGCGCCCCGGCGACCGGGTCACGACCAGCCTGCCTGTGCAGACGCCTTGGTGGGAGAGCCTGGTCGCGACTCCCTGAACCGACACGGTGAACCGAGTTCCTGAACCGAGTTCCTGAACCGACTTCCCGAACCGGCACCGGGCGCAGCGCAAGGGCCGACGTTCGTCACCGGCCGCCGGCCCTTGCGCTCTGCGGTCGTGCGCGTCACGCTCCCTGTGGAAATACCGAAAGGCCCTTCGGTATATCAAAACTTACCCCCAGGAGGCGCCCATGACCGGCGGTTCTGACCCCTCGGACGTCTTCACCCTCCCGGGTAAGGCGGCCGTCGTCACCGGCGCCGCCTCGGGCATCGGCCGCGAGACGGCCGTGGTTCTGGCCGAGGCGGGCGCCGCCGTCGTGCTGGCCGACGTCGACGCCGCCGGGTTGGCCGTGACCGCGGAAGCCGTACGCTCCCGCGGCGGCCGCGCCGACGTCGTCCCCACCGACGTCACCGACGCCGCCCAGGTCACCGCCCTCGCGGAGCGCGCGGTCGCCGAGCACGGGCGCATCGACGTTTGGGCGAACGTCGCCGGCGTGATCCGCTCCGCGCCGGTGGTCGACACCTCCGAGGAGACGTTGGACCTGATCATCGGGGTGAACCTGAAGGGCACGTACTTCGGCTGCCAGGCCGCCGCGCGCGTGATGACCGCCCAGGGTTCGGGTGCGATCGTCAACGTGGCATCGGCCGGGGCGGACATGCCGGCGCCGGGGATCTCGGCGTACGCCCTGACCAAGGCGGCGGTGCTCATGCTCACGCGTACCCTCGCCGTCGAGGTCGGCCCGGCGGGCGTACGCGTCAACTCCGTCGCGCCCGGCTTCATCGACACGCCCATGGTCCAGGGCTATTGGACCGCCCCCGACGGCACCGTGGACGAGGACGCGCGCACCCGAACCATCGGGAACCGCGCGGCCCAGGCCCCACTTGGTGTCATCGGCGAGCCCCGCGACATCGCGCTGGCGATCCTCTACCTCGCCTCCGACGCCGCCCGCTTCGTCACCGGGCAGACCATCCGGCCCAATGGCGGCGTCGTCATGCCGTGACGCCCGCGGGTCGCGGGGGCGCGACGATCGCGAGCCCGACGGCGATGCCGGTGAGCGGCGGCAGGATCAGGTCAACCGCGCCGTACTGGACCGGATCTGCGACAAGTGGACGATGCTCGTCGTTGCCACGCTCCACGAACAGCGCGAGCAGGGCCGCCTTCGACACTCCGGCGGCTACTGCGGACCCAGGCGCTCGGTGACCCGGTAACCGAAGGCCAGGTAGCGCAGCGGGAGGTGGTCCAGCGTCACGGCGGCCTCCTCGGCGGCGTTCCGGAACGCCTCCTCGAACCGCACGATGATGGCCATCGCCTGGTTGCCGAAGGCGAACGCCGTGTGCCGGCAACAGGTTTCGTCCTGCGGGACGCAGTGCGCCTGATCGGCGTGTCCGGCCACCGTGTCGCGGTCGATTCGCGCCACGGCGGGGTCGCCGCCGGAGGCGATCCACCACCTTCGGACCACTTCGCTGAGCGGTTCCACGTCGTACGTCACGGCCGCCACGTGCAGCGCGTCGTGGAACTCCCGGTCGAACTTGCGCCGTTCTTCGTCGGGCAGGGCCGCGTACACCGCCGGTCCGGTCATCTCCAGTGGAATTGCCGCACCACGCTCCGTCGAGTGGGTCGCACTCATGGCCACCAGTGTGACCCGCCGCCGCGCCGCACGCGAGGGGGCCTTCCGCATGAGGGAGGTCAAATTCGCGTCGACTGCGGAGTTTCCGCACTCCGGGTCAAGTAGGGGACCCGGCAACGCATTTCGGCACGGCAATTCGCGGCGTCGTCACCCTGCCGGAGAGGGTGCTCGGGACTAGGGTCCCCCCATGACGACTCATGCGGAGAGGCAGGGCCCGTTCTGGGACGTCCTGGCGGGGCGTACCCCACCGCCGCCCGCGGCGGAGACGCTCGGGTGGGAACTGGTCGCGGTCGACCCCGAACAGGGCACCATCGAAGTCGCCTTCCAGGCCACCGAACGCTTCCTCAACCCGGCAGGCGTAGTCCAAGGCGGGTTCCTGGCCGCGATGTTGGACGACACGATGGGCCCGGCCCTCGTCGCGACCCTGCCCCACGGCCAGTTCGCACCGACGCTCGACCTGCACGTGCAGTTCCTGCGTCCGGCCCGCCCCGGCCGCCTGCTCGGCCGCGGGCGAATCGTCCAGCGCGGCAGGGAAGTCTGCTTCCTGGCCGGCGAACTCCTGTCCCCGGAAGGCAAAATCGTAGCCGTGGCGACCGCGACAGCCCGTATCCAGGGCGTCCCGGCGTCCTGAAATTCGACCGACCGGAATTACGACGGGACTTCACGTCGGGAATTCCGCCCACCGCCCGGTTTTCCGCCGGTAGTTGGTGGTCGCGCCGCGAACGTACGGGACGGCACGACCACTCCGCCCCGGATCCGGTCATTCGGTCTCCGGTCATCCGGTCATCGTGATCCGCTGCCCGTCATCCGGTCGAGCCACTTGAGGAGCAGGGCCGACTCCTCGGGCTCCAGTGCGTCGGCAGCGGCCAGTTGCAGTTGCGCGCGGAGTCGCCGCGCGGCCGCGCGTACCGGATCTTCGTCGTCGCGTGCCGCGTCGGACGCCGGGCTCTCGGTGAGGACGCGGGCGAACACCGCGTCGCGGAGTCGGTGCGAGCGTTCGACGCTGTCGAACCGCGCGGGTTCGGCGATGTGGTCGAGCGCGATCCCGACATTCGCGGCGAGCGCCATTGCGGCCGCCGCCCGTGGTTCGATCCGCAGCCTGCCGACCGCCGCACACCGCACCAGGGCCGCGACCAGGAGGTCGAACACCCGGTCGCGCGCTCGGGAGTGCGACCACGGGCGCGGCGCGAACATCAGCTGGTAGAGCGCCGGGTTGTCCCGGGCGAAGGCCATGTGGCCGTCCCAGCCGGCCAGCAGGTCGGCCACGGGATCGCCGGTCTGCTCCTGGGCCGCCTTCAGCTCGGCGTACCGCTCGTAGCCGTGGTCGGCGACCGCGTCGAGCAGGCCGCGCTTGTCACCGAACAGGCGGTACAGCACCGGCTGGGTCACGCCCACGGCCTCGCAGACCGACCGGGTAGCGATGTCGAAGTCCGGCGAGGCCGCCAACTGCCCCTCGGCGGCTTCGATCATCTGCGCCCTGAGCTGCTCCGTCTCCACCATGGAATCAATGATACGTGTCCGCGCTAGCGCCGGTACGAGCGCAGTGCTACCGTCAATACATAACGTCGATACGAGACATTCATATCGCCGATACAGCGGACCGAATCGGAGACTTCCCATGAACAGCGAGCGCGTCGCCGTCGTCAGCGGCGGATCCCGGGGGATCGGACGAGCCGTCGCCCAGACGCTGGGCGGCCAGGGATACGGGGTGGTCGTCGGCTACACGTCGGCGGCGGACGCCGCGGCCGAGGTGGTGGACGCCGTCACGGCGTCCGGCGGCCGGGCCGTCGCGGTTCGGGCCGACGTCGCCGACGAACAGGCCGTGGCGGCCATGTTCGATGCCGCCGAGCGGGAGTTCGGCGGCGTCGACGTCGTCGTGAACTCGGCGGGCCGGATGGCACTTTCGCCAGTCGCCGACCTCGACCTGGCCGACCTGGACGCCCAGTACCGTACGAACGTCCGCGGCGCCTTCGTCATGGCCCGCGAAGCCGCCCGCCGCATCCGGCCCGGCGGTGCCATCGTCACCTTCTCCACGTCGGTCGTCGGGCTGCGCTTCCCCGGCTATGCCGCGTACGCCGCCGGCAAGGCCGCGGTCGAGACGATGACGCAGATCCTCGCCCGAGAGCTCCGCGGCCGGGACGTCACCGCCAACGCCGTCGCCCCCGGCCCGACCGCCACCGACCTCTTCCTCGACGGCAAGGACCAGGACACGATCGATCGACTCGCCAAGCAGCCCCCGCTCGAACGCCTCGGCACACCCGAGGACATCGCCGAGGTCGTCGCCTTCCTCGCAAGCCCCGCCGGCCACTGGGTCAACGGCCAGACCATCCGCGCCAACGGCGGCATCATCTGACGGCAGCCGACAACCACGTCATCGGCGTCACAACCACCAGGAAACCGCCACGCACAACGCCGGCACTCAAGCCGTTTCCGCGCCGGGCGGCAGCGGCACGGACAGGAACGTGTCGCGGTACACGCTGGGCGGTACGCCGACACGGGCCTTGAAGAGCGTCCGGAAGTTGGCGGGCGTGCCCAGGCCGCAACGGCGTGCGACCGCCTCGACTGTCAGGCCACTGGTTGCGAGGAGTTCACGTGCGCGGGCGAGCCGCGCGTCCAGCAGCCACCGCATCGGCGGCAGGCCGGTGTCGGCGTGGAAGCGTCGGATGAGGGTGCGGCGGGACACGCCCGCCCGGCGTGCCAACTGCCCGACGGTCAGGGGATGGTGCAGGTTCTCCAGCGCCCAGTCGTACAACTTCGCGGAGCCGTCGGACGGTTGCGGCCGCATCGGCAGGTCGATGAACTGGGCCTGCCCTCCGGTGCGATGCGGTGCGGCAACCAGCAGGCGGGCCAACTGGTTCGCCACGCGGGGGCCATGGTCACGGTGGACGAGGTGCAGGCACAGGTCCAGGCCGGCGGTCACACCGCCCGAAGTAAGCACCCGCCCCTCGTCGATGTACAACTCCCCAGGGCGGACCGTCACTTGGGGGTACTTCCTGGCCAGCGTCCGCGCGTACAGCCAGTGCGTGGTGGCCCGGCGGCCGTCGAGCACACCGGCGGCGGCGAGGGCGAACGCACCCGTGCAGATGGACACCATGCGGGCCCCGCGCGCTGCCGCGCCGGCGAGTGCGGTGGTGACCGCGGCGGGGGTACGTCCGGCTCCAGGTAGCCGGGGAGGATCACGCTGTCGGCGGACGCCAGGCGGTCCAGACCGTGCGCGACGGACAGCGGCGGGCCGCCGTGCACCGGGACCAGGCCGGGGCGTTCAGCGCAGACCGTGAGCGTGTACGGGCCGTCCCGCCAACTCCCGAAGACCTGCCAGGGAACGGCCGGCGCCCGCTACACCGTCCCAGGCGAATTCCTCCGCGAACGCGGCGAGCCGGGCGCCGTAACAGCCCTCGAACTAGGCGCCCGGGCGGCCCGCTGGGGCTCCTGACGCAACACCGCGTTCCCCGCCGGACGGCAGCGGGCGCCTCTCACACACCAAAGCCCGCATCAGACGCCCAACCCAGCCTGCACGGACGGGAACACGTCGCCGCCACCGTCATGACCAACGCGCCGCCGTCCTCCACCCAGCAGCGACGCGTCCGCCCGCACGACCCACACAATGCACGGCAATACGCCAGAGGCCCTTCCGGAAGATCCGGAAGGGCCTCTGGTACATCAGCGTCGGGGTGGCGGGATTTGAACCCACGACCTCTTCGTCCCGAACGAAGCGCGCTACCAAGCTGCGCCACACCCCGTTGATGCGCGTTTAGCTTAGCGGACGGGGGGGCCCAGGCGAAATCCGGTTTTGGTGGGGGAGAAGGTGCAGGTCAGGCGGGGGTGAGGGTGAGGAGGGTGGCCTCCGGGGGGCAGGCGAAGCGGAAGCGGGCGTAGCGGGAGGTTCCGCATCCGGCGGAGACGTGGAGGTAGGTCTCGTTGCCGGCGGAGTCGTAGCGGGAGAGGCCCTTGGCGCGCTTGCGGTCGAGGTCGCAGTTGGTGGTGAGGGCGCCGTAGAAGGGGACGCAGACCTGGCCGCCGTGGGTGTGGCCGGCGATGACGAGGGGGTAGCCCTCGGCGGTGAAGGCGTCGAGGGCGCGGCGGTAGGGCGCGTGGACGACGGCGAGGGAGAGTTGCGCGGAGCGGTCGGGGCCGCCGGCGACGAGTTCGTAGCGGTCGCGGTCGATGTGGGGGTCGTCGAGGCCCACGAGTTCGAGTTCGAGGCCTTCCAGCTTGAGGCGTCCCCGCGCGTTGTTGAGGTTCTCCCAGCCGGCGCCGTCGAAGCCGTCGCGCAGTTCGGTCCAGGGGTTCTCGACGCCGAAGCGGCGGGTGCCGTCGTCGCGGCGGAGGTAGCTGGTGGGGTCCTTGGGGCGGGGGGCGAAGTAGTCGTTGGAGCCGAAGACGTACGCGCCGGGGAGGGTGAGGAGGGGGGCGAGGGCGTCGAGGGTCTCGGGCACGGCCTCGGGGTCGGAGAGGTTGTCGCCGGTGTTGAGGACGAAGTCCGGCTTCAGGGCGGCCAGTCGGCGCAGCCATTCCTGCTTCTTGCGCTGGCCGCACACCATGTGGATGTCGGACACCTGGAGCACCCGGAGCGGGCGTGTGCCGCGGGGCAGGACTGGGACCTCTACGCGCCGGAGCCGGAACGATCGGGCCTCGTAGGCGGCGGCATAGGTCAGGCAGGCGGCACCCGTGGCGGCGATCCCCAGTGGAAGCGCAAACTTCGTTCGCATTCTTCCCATGGTTCCAGAGGTCGGGCTCGGGCGGGGAGCCGCTGGTCTGTGAGGCGTAACGGGTGGCTAATTGGGTGGGGGCGCGTGCGGGGCGGCTGCGACACTGGGGGCATGGGTACCTTCAAGAGCCGCCTCCAGACCGACCTGACCGAGGCCATTCGCGCACGTGACGAGCTGCGTTCCTCGACGCTGCGCCTCACGCTGACCGCGGTGACCAACGAGGAGGTCGCGGGCAAGGAGGCGCGGGAGCTTTCCGACGCCGAGGTGCTGAAGATCGTGGTACGCGAGGCCAAGAAGCGCCGCGAGGCCGCCGAGGCGTTCGAGCTCGGCGGTCGCGCCGAGTCGGCGGCGCGGGAGCGTGCCGAGGGCGAGATCCTCGCCGAGTACCTGCCCAAGCAGCTCGACGACGCGGAGTTGAAGGGCATCGTGGCGGCGGCGATCGCGGAGACGGGTGCCTCGGGGCCGTCCGCGATGGGCCAGGTCATGAAGGTGGTCCGGCCCAAGGTCGGGGACCGCGCCGAGGGCGGGCGCATCGCGGCGGAGATCAAGAGCCAGCTGGGGAGCTGACAGCGGGGGACAGGAAACGTGTGAGGCCCGCCCCGGGATCGGGGCGGGCCTCACACGTTGTCCGGGACGGGATCAGACGGGATCGGACGGGATCAGCGGTCGTTGCCCGGCGGCCTCGTCGTACCCGGGAATCCGGGGATCCCCGGAATGCCCGGTGTTCCGGGATTGGTGGGCGTGCCGGGTCGGCTCGGGTCGGGCTTGTTCTGGTCGTCGTCCGGCTTGTCCTCGGGCTTCGGCGCGTGCTGCGGCGCGGGCGGCGGGATGACGCCGGCGGCCGGCGGGGTGAACCTCAGCTCCTGCTGGCCGGCCAGGGCCTTGGTCATCGCCTTCTGCCAGATCGGAGCCGGGACCGAGCCACCGAAGACCTGGGTGACGCGCTTGCCGCCGATCATGATGCCGCCGGACGGCTCCATGGTCTTCTGCGTCTTCGGACCGCCGACCCAGACCGCCGTGGACAGCTGCGGCGTGTAGCCGACGAACCAGGCGTTCTTCTTCTCGTCCGTGGTACCGGTCTTGCCGGCCGCCTCGCGCGAGATGTTCGCCTGCTTACCGGTACCGCGCTCGGTCACGCCGTTGAGCAGGAAGTTGATGACGTCGGCGTTCTCGGCCTTCATCACCTGGCGGCAGTTGCTGCCGTCGACCGCCGGGATCGGCAGCTTGGTGCCGTCGAGGCGGGTGACCTCGGTGATGGCGCGCGGCTCGCAGTACTTGCCGCGGGCGGCGAAGGTCGCGTACGCGTTGGCCATCATCAGCGGGGTGACGGTGTTGGTGCCCAGGGTCAGGCCGGGGAGCTGGTCGAGCGGCTTGCCGTTGCCCTGGGTGATGCCCATGCTCGCGGCGAGGGTGGCGACCTGGCAGAGGCCGACTTCCTTCGACAGCATCACGAAGTAGGTGTTGATCGAGAACTGGAGCGCGGTCTGCATGTCGTACGTGCCGAACTCGCTCTTCGACTCGTTCTTCAGACCTCCGCCCTTGATGTCCTTGCCCGTCCACGACTCCGCGTAGAGGGGCTGGTTCTCGCAGTTGGTGAACTTCTCCTTGTCGTACTTGATGATGTACGAGTCGGTCGTGTACGTCTGACCCGGCGAGAACCCGGCCTCCAGCGCCGCCGCGGCCGTTATGGCCTTGAACGTCGATCCCGGCTGGAAGCCGAACGCCGAGCCGCCCAGCGCCTTCTCCACGGAGAAGTTGATGACGGTCTCGTTCTTGACGTCCTCGAAGCCGTACGGCCGGCTCTGCGCCATCGCCTTGATCTTGCCGGTCCCCGGCTCGACCATCACGACCGCGTCGGCGACCTCCTCCTGCTGGAGCACGCCTTCGGTGGCCGCCTTGTACGCCGCCTCCTGCATCTTCGGGTCGAGCGTCGTCTTGATGCGCAGCCCGCCCGCCCGCCACAGGGCGTCGCGCTCTTCCTTCGTCTTGCCGAACACGGGGTCGTTCTTCATGACGTTGCGCACGTAGTCGCAGAAGAACGCCGACCCGTTGAACTTGTTGGCGACCATGCAGCCGTTCTCCAGCGTCTGCACGTTCAGGTTCAGCTCGGTGAGCTTGGCCTGGTCCGCCTCGACCTGCGGGACCGCGCCGACCTCGGCCATGCGCTGGAGCACGATGTTGCGGCGCGTCTTGGCGGCCTCGGGCTGCGCGATCGGGTCGTACTTGGTCGGCGCGTTTACGACGCCGGCGAGCAGGGCCGCCTGAGGCAGCGTCAGGTCGCGGGCCTTGACGCCGAAGTAGCGGAAGGCGGCGGCCTCGACGCCGAAGGCGCGCTGGCCGAACGGGATGATGTTGAGGTAGCGCTCCAGGATCTGGTCCTTGGTGAAGCGCTGCTCCATCCCGATGGCGTACTTGAGCTCCTTGATCTTGCGGGAGAGCTCCTGCTTCGTGGCGTCCGCGACCTTGGCCTGGTCGTCGCCGGCCAGCTCGACGAAGATGTTCTTGACGTACTGCTGGGTCAGGCTGGAGCCGCCCTGGACCTCGCCGCCGGACTGGTTCTTGACGAGGGCTCGCAGCGTGCCCTTGAGGTCGATCGGCCCGTGCTCGTAGAACCGCGAGTCCTCGATGGCCACGATCGCCTTGCGCATGAGCGGCGCGACGTCGTTGATGCCGACGAGGATGCGGTAACGGTCGTAGACGGTGGCGAGCTGGTTGCCCGCGGCGTCGTAGATCGTCGACGGCTGGGCCAGGAACGGCGCCTCCAACTCGTCGGGGAAGTCGTCGAAGTTCTCCGCGCCGGCCTTCGCGGTCAGACCGAGTCCGCCGACGATGGGCAGCGCGATGCCCGCGACGAGGGCGCCGGCCAGGATGCTGGCGCCGATGAAGGCCGTGAGGCGGCCGGTGAATCCTATGAACGACCGCGGGCGCGTGGGACCTCGACCCGGTGCGCCGGGGCGGGTCCTGCCGGAGGGGGTACGGGCCATGCGGGAAAGACTACGTGGCGAAACCGCCCGCAAGTCGGAGGGACTTCGCCTAGTCTGTAACAGCAGCCGGGGGACAGCTCCCCGCACCTCGTTCACCCTTTCGAGTGAATTCGGGTGAAGGCGGGACCTACCCGGCGGACCCCCGGCGGGGGACTACGGGCCATAGCCCCTGGTCGCGCAAGAGTTTTCACCCGGACGGGTGGGCCCATATTTGCGCATAGTCCGTCCGGGTCATTCATGACCGCCCAGTAGGGGCTGTTGCGCGCGCCTGTCTTTTCGTAGCGTCCTGCTTGGCAACGGGATTTCCCCGTTGCCGCCGTAGGGGGAGCCTCGAATCGGGAGAGGACGGCACCAGCATGAGCTGGGTTACCGACTGGAACGCACTGGCAGCGTGCCGCGCCAGCGATCCGGATGAGCTGTTCGTGCAGGGGGCGGCCCAGAATCGCGCAAAGGCCGTATGCACCGGGTGTCCGGTGCGTACCGAATGCCTGGCCGACGCCCTCGACAATCGGGTCGAGTTCGGTGTCTGGGGAGGGATGACCGAGCGGGAACGCCGTGCTCTGCTGCGCCGCAGGCCGACGGTCACGTCCTGGCGCAGGCTCTTGGAAACGGCCCGCGAGGAGTACGAGCGGGACATCCACGCCGACTACGACAACCTGGGGTTGCGCGCGGCAGGCTGACGGGCGCACTTCAGCACCACGCACCATCACCACCACGCACGACCACGACGCACCACAACGAGGCACCACCACCGACGCGCAGGCGTCCGACGCGCACTCATGGTCCACGGGCCCGGGAGTCAGGCCCCGGCTCGGGGACCCGGGTGCCGCGCCAGGCATCCGCGCGCCGGACACCCGCCATCCACCCGGGACTTCGCGGGGCGCGGCCTGTCAGGGGCGGCGCCCGGCACGCTGTCGGAGCGTACGGCCGCCGGCGCGCACGCGGGTCAGCCCAGGTGGCGGCCGATCGTCCGCAGCCCGTCGAGGTCGTGGACGTCGCCCGGCAGCGCGGGTACCTCGACCAGGGGGACGTCCGGGTGGATCGACGTGAAGCGCGTCCGTACGCGCTCCTCGCGCCCGATCATCCGCAGCCGTTCCGCGTGCAAGGTGAGCAGCCCGGCGACCAGCCGAAGGTCCTCCGCCGACGGCCCGTCCGCGCCGGGCTCACTCACTTGCCCGCCCGAGGCCGCGGGGTCGCCCGAGTCGGCGTCGGGGGCGATGTCCGGGTCGGCGTCCGAGTCGGTGTGGGTATCGGTGTCCGTGTCTTGGGGCGCACTGTCGTCCGGGGCCAAGTCGGGATCCGCGTCCGGGTCCAGGTCCGGATCCACGTCCGCGTCCGGGTCCGCGTCCAGCTCCAGGGCTTCTTCCAGCAGCGTTTCGGCCGCGGCCGCGCTGCGCTCCGCGGACAGTTGGCCCGCCGCGGTTTCGTGCACGCGGTTGAGCACCAGCCCCGCGAGCGGCATGGCCTCGGCGTCCAGCCGTTCGACGAAGTACGCGGCCTCGCGCAGCGCGTCCTTCTCCGGCGCCGCCACCACCAGGAACGCCGTGCCGTGCGCCTGCAGCAGCTTGTACGTGGCGTCCGCACGCTTGCGGAAGCCCCCGAACGTCGTGTCGAGCGCGGCCACGAAGGTCTGGATGTCGGTGAGCAGATGCGTCCCGACGACCTTGCTGAGCGCACCCGTCATGAGCCCCATCCCGGCCGACAGGAACTTGAGCGCACCCCGCCCGCCGACCTTCGCCGGCGCGGACAGTATGCGGATGAGGCGCCCGTCGAGGAAAGATCCGAGCCGCTGCGGAGCGTCCAGGAAGTCGAGGGCGGAACGGCTCGGCGGGGTGTCGACGACGATGAGGTCCCACGTACCCCCGGCGTGGAGCTGGCCCAGCTTCTCCATCGCCATGTACTCCTGCGTACCGGCGAAGCTCGACGACAGCGACTGGTAGAAGGGGTTCTCCAGGATCTGCCGGGCGCGCTCGCCGTCCGCGTGCTGTTCGACGATCTCGTCGAACGTGCGCTTCATGTCGAGCATCATCGCGTGCAGGCTGCCGCCCTTGGTCTCGTCGACCCCGGCCACCTGCCGCGGCGTGTTGTCGAGTTCGGTCAGCCCCATCGACTGCGCGAGCCGACGTGCCGGGTCGATGGTCAGTACGACGACGTCGCGCCCGCGTTCCGCGGCACGCAGGGCGAGCGCCGCGGCGGTCGTGGTCTTGCCGACGCCGCCCGAGCCGCAGCACACGACGATGCGCGTGGCCGGGTCGTCGATCAGCGGGTCGATCTCCAGCGTGCGGGTGCGGGCGGCCGCCCGGGTCGCGGCCGGGCTCGCGGAGCGGCTCGTGGGGCGGCTCGTGGGGCGGCTAGTCGAGCGGGTTGTGGACCGGCCTCCGGACTGGCTCGCGGACCGGGTGCCCCGCGCGGAGCCCTTGCTCGCGGAAGTCATGCCACCCCTTGCTCGCGCAGTGCGTCGGCCAGGCGGTACAGGCCGCCCAGGTCGACTCCGTCGGGGAGCAGCGGCAGTTCATACACCGGCAGCCCGAGGCCGCGGACGGTACGCCGCTCCTCGGTCTCCAGCGCGATCCGGCTCGCGTGCTCGTCGGCCTCGTCCAGCAGCGCCGCCACGAGGGCCTTGGTGGGACGTACGCCCGCCGCCCGCAGCCCCGCGTCCAGCAGCTCCGGGCCCAGTCTGCGCCCGGTGTCGGTCTCGTCGTCGGCGCGCAACGGCGGTCGGGCCATGTTGACCACCACCCCGCCGACCGGAAGCCCGGTGCCGCGCAGTTCGGCGACGCCGTCCACGGTCTCCTGCACCGGCATCTCCTCCAGCAGCGTCACCAGGTGCACCGCGGTCTCGGGGGAACGCAGCACCCGCATGACCGCCTCGGCCTGCGAATGGATCGGACCGAACCGGGCGAGCCCGGCCACCTCGGTGTTGACGTTGAGGAAGCGGCTGATGCGGCCCGTCGGGGGCGCGTCCATGACCACCGCGTCGTACGCCCATTGGCCGCGGTCGCCCTTGGCCCGGCGGCGTACCGACTCGCACGCCTTGCCGGTCAGCAGCACGTCGCGCAGGCCGGGGGCGATGGTGGTCGCGAAGTCGATAGCGCCCAGCTTCTTGAGGCCCTTACCGGTGCGGCCCAGGTGGTAGAACATGTCGAGGTAGTCGAGCAGGGCCTCTTCGGGGTCGATGGCGAGCGCGTACACCTCGCCCCCGCCCGGGGCGACCGCGATCTTGCGTTCCTCGTAGGGGAGTTCGGCGGTCTCGAAGAGCTGGGCGATGCCCTGCCGCCCCTCGACCTCCACGAGCAGGGTCCGGCGTCCGTCGTGGGCAAGGGCCAGCGCGAGCGCCGCGGCGACAGAGGTCTTGCCGGTGCCGCCCTTACCGCTGACCACGTGGAGGCGGACGCCCTCCCAATCGGTGTCCCCGTCGGATTTCGGGCCCGCCGTGCGGGGATTGTCCGGTTCAGTCACCTGGCTCACATTGTCGAGACTAACCACCCCTCGGGCGACCGAACCGCCCGCGGTCCGTGCGGGTGACCGGCATCACTCCCCCTGGCGTGCCCGAGGACCGCCGTCGGCTTCGCGCGGGCTCCGCATGCCGCCGCGGGCTTCCGCATGCGTCCGGCGGGCTCCGCACGCTTCCCGCGGGTTCGGTTACGCGTCCCGCGGCTTCTGTGCGGTCCGGCGGCTTTGTGCGCGTCGGGTGGGTTCCGTACGCGTCCGGCCGCTGTACTTCGGTCAGGTGACGGTCGCGCGCACTGCGAAGCGCGGGTCCCGGTGGCTGCCGGAGGCCAGGACGTCGCCGAGTGCGGCGGCGGCGTCGACGACGTCCGAGTAGGAGACATACAGCGCGTTGAAGCCGAACCGCAGGATGTCGGGCGGCCGTACGTCGCCGATCACGCCCCGCTCGATGAGCGCCGCCATGATCGGGTGCGCCTCGTCGTGCCGTACCGCGACCTGGCTGCCGCGGCGGGCGTGCTCGCGCGGGGTGGCGACCTCCAGGCCCAGTTCGTCGACGCACGCGATGAACAGGTCGGTCAGCGCGAGGCTCTTGGCCCGGATCGCGGCCATGCCGGTCTCCCGGAAGACGCCGATCGCGGACTCCAGGGCGAGCATGCCGAGGATCGGGGGACTGCCGATGCGGGCGCGCGCGATGCCGTCGGCGGGCCGGTAGCCGGGCTCCATCGCGAACGGCTCCTGGTGGCCGTGCCATCCGGTGAGCGCGGGGTCGAAGACGTCGTGCAGGCGGTGTGCGACGTACAGGAAGGCGGGGGCGCCGGGACCGCCGGACAGGTACTTGTACGTGCAGCCGACCACGAAGTCCAGGTCGTGCGCGTCCGCGTCGATCGGTACCGCGCCCGCGGTGTGGCAGACGTCCCACAGCGCCAGCGCGCCGGCGTCGTGGGCCGCGCGCGTGATTCCCGCGAGGTCGCGCAGTTCCCCGGTGCGGTAGTCGACGTGGTTGTACGCCGCCACCGCGACGTCCGCACCCTCCGCCCCGCCCAGGACGGCGGCGGCCTCGCCGGCGGGCACACGCCGTACCCTCGCGCCGCACAGCCGTGCCACCGAGTCGGCGAGGTAGCCGTCGGTCGGGAACGTGTCGGGGTCGGTGAGGATCACCGAGCGCCCCGGCCGCAGGCGTACGGCCGCGACCAGGGCGTTGAACAACTGCACCGACGTCGAGTCGCCGCACACGACCTGGCCCTCGGCGGCACCGATGAGCGGCGCGATCGCGGCGCCCACCCGGGTCGGCGCGTTCCACCAGTCGTTGTCGTTCCACGAGCGGATCAGGTCCACGCCCCACTGCCGCAGGACCACGTCGTCGAGGGCGTCCGGCACGTCGTCGGGCAGCGCGCCCAGCGAGTTGCCGTCGAGGTAGACGACACCCTCCGGGAGACGGAAGCGCTTGCGCAGCGGGGCCAGCGGATCGCGGGCGTCGAGGGCCAGGGCGTGGGCGCGGGACGTGTCGGACACGATCGGTTCCCCAAACGGATTCGGCAGGCGATTCGGGAGGAGGTTGCGGCGGACGGGCTCGGCGGGCCGGGTTCGGCGGGCCGGGTTCGGCGGTGCCGGGTTTGGCAGGCGGGTTCGGTGAGCGGATCAGGGAGGAGACTGCGGCGGACGACACGGGTCGTCGAACCCGTGCGGGCCTCGGGCGAATCAGATCACGGACGTGCGCATCGTCCACAGATCCGGGAAGACCCGGTCGCGCACCGTACGCTCCAGCCACTCCGCCCCCGAGGACCCGCCCGTGCCGGGGCGGTTGCCGAGCGCCCGCAGCGTGGCCGCGAGGTGCCGCTCGCGCCAGCGCGTCCAGCGCTCGGAGAGGTCGGTGAGCACCTCGCCCAGGTCGCGCAGGTCGGGGTACGCGGTGCCGGTGGCGAACACCTCGGCCCATGCCGCCTCGACGCCGGGATCCGGCTGGTAGGGGCGGGTCCGGTCGGCCTCCAGCGTGGCGGCGGGCACCGGCAGGCCGCGGCGGTGCAGGGCGGCGAGCGCGGCGTCGTACAGGCTCGGGGCGTGCAGGGCGGCGTCGAGTTCCGCGTGTACGGAGGGCACTCCGGCGTACAGGCGCATCACGTTCGCGCGCTTCAGGCCAAGCAGGAACTCCAACTCGCGGTACAGGTGCGACTGGAAGCCGGACGCCTCGCCCAGCGCCTCGCGGAAAGCCCCGAACTCGGCCGGGGTGAGCGTCGCCAGCAGGTCCCACGAGTCGACCAGGACGTCCGCCTGGCGCACGCTGCGCCGCAGTACGCGCGTCGCGTCGGCCACCTCGTCGCGGTCGAGCAGCCCGCGCGCGACCGTCCACTCGTGCTTGAGCAGCGCGAACAGCAGTTCCATCACCTGCGACGCGATGACGAACGACATCTCGGCCGGCTCGTCGGTGCGCGGGTGCTGGAGGCTGAGCAGGCGGTCCAGGCCGACGTAGTCGGCGTAGGGCGGCTGGTCGGCGTACGCGGTGCGCGGCTGCTGCGGCGTCGGCTGCGGTGGCTGCTGCGGCTGGGCCTGAGCGCGTGGCCCCGCCGTGCCGTTCGCTGCGCTGCTGCCGCCCATTCCCATGGGACAGATCCCGGACATGCCGACCTCTGTTCCCGCGGTCGCGCCGCCCATCACCCACCACCTCGCTGCCGGTCCTCTGCGTGCCTTATATCGAAGCGCCGCATCGAGGAGTTGTGAATGGATGATCCAAGGGCCTGAAGGCCGATCGTCTTACGATAGGAAAGCAAAGCAAACCACTGCTTGACGATCGAAAAGGTGCCTCGCATGGCGCTGGATGCGTCCGACCGGCGGCTCCTCGAGGAGCTCCAGCGAGACGCGCGCGTCTCGTACAACGAACTTGCGCGGCGCGTGGGACTGTCCCCGCCCACCGTCGCCGACCGGGTGCGCCGCATGGAGCGCGCCGGCGTGATCACCGGGTACCACGCGCACGTCGACCCCGCGGCGGCCGGGCGCGGCGTCATCGCTCTCGTACGCATGAACTGCTACGGCCCCGGCTGCCTGCTGCGCCGCGACGCGGACGAGGTGCGGGACTGGCCCGAGCTGCTGCAACTGCACCGGGTCACCGGCGACGCCTGCTGCCTGCTCATGGTGGCGACCCCGACGATGCACGACTTCCAGGTGCTGATCGACCGGCTGGCCGAGCACGGCACACCGTCCAGCACGATGGTCCTGTCGAGCCCCGTCCCGTGGCGTGCGGTCGACACCCCCGAGCCGCGTTAGAGTCCCGTCCCATGAAGAAGTGGGAGTACTTCACCGCGCCGTTGCTGATCCACAACACCAAGCAGATCCTCGACACCTTCGGTGAGGACGGCTGGGAGCTCGTCCAGGTCGTGCCTGGGCCGAACCCGGAGAACCTGGTGGCGTACTTCAAGCGGGAGAAGCAGTCGTGACCGACGAGTTCGTGCACCCGGAGGACCGGCTCGCCCAGCTCGGGCTGACCCTCCCGGGTGTGGCGGCGCCGGTCGCCGCGTACGTTCCGGCGCTGCGTACCGGCAACTACATCCACACCTCGGGCCAGCTCCCGATGGTGGAGGGCAAGCTGCCGCAGACCGGCAAGGTCGGCGCCGAGGTGACGCCCGAGGACGCCAAGGCGCTCGCGCAGCGCTGCGCCCTCAACGCGCTGGCCGCGGTCAAGGCGGAGCTGGGCGACCTCGCGCTGGTACGCCGCGTGGTCAAGGTCGTCGGGTTCGTCGCGAGCGACCCCGGCTTCACCGGCCAGCCCGCGGTGTTGAACGGCGCGAGCGAGCTGCTGGGCGAGGTCTTCGGCGAGGCGGGCAAGCACGCCCGCAGCGCGGTCGGCGTCGCGGTCCTGCCGCTGGACGCGCCGGTCGAGGTGGAGATCGTCGTCGAGGTCGTCTGATCCTTCCGCTTCGCTGACCGGGGACGCATTCCGGCGGTCCGTCGAGCCGGACCGGCCGTGGTGGGGCGTCGGGGCCGAGCTGTGCGGCGGCGCGACGAGGCCGGCTGCGCGGCGGTTCTTCGAGGGGCGGGTGTGTGCGCCGTGTGTTCGGTGCGTGCGCACCCGCCCTTTACGACGTCCTGGCCGTGTGCCTTGATGCCACGCACGATCCTGGGTTCTAGCTCAGGGAGGCTGCTGTGGGGCTTCCAGGGGGTGTCCGGGGGGGCAGTTCAGGACCAGTTCCGGGTCAGTTCCGGGGCAGCTCGGGGGCATTTTCGAGGAAGGCCCGGTGACGCCGGAACAGCGGCGTGCCGGAAAACTGACGACCTGTCAAAAGTTCTCGACGCCGCGTAGCATCCGCCGCATGACATCGCCCGGCTTCCCCGCGTCCTGGCTGGAGCGCGCCCGCGCCATTCTCGACGGTGACCTCGTGCCCGCCGAGCCGCGCCGTGCGGCCACCGTCGTCCTGCTGCGTCAGCGGCCGGAGGGGCCTGAGGCGTACCTGCTCCGGCGGCACGCGGGCATGAAGTTCGCCGCCGGGATGTACGCGTTCCCAGGCGGCGCGGTCGACCCGCGCGACGCCGACCACGAGGTGGGGTGGGCCGGCCCGGCCCCCGAGGACTGGGCGAAGCGCTTCGGGACGTCGCCCGCCGAGGCCCGGGCGATCGTCGCGGCGGCGGTACGCGAGACGTTCGAGGAGTCCGGCGTCCTGCTCGCCGGCCCCGACACCGACTCGGTTGTGTCCGACACCACGGGCGACGACTGGGAGGCCGACCGCGTGGCGCTGGTCGACCGTACGCTCGGCCTCACCGAATTCCTCGACCGGCGCGGCCTAGTGCTGCGCTCGGACCTGCTCGGCGCGTGGTCGCGCTGGGTCACCCCCGAGTTCGAGGACCGGCGCTACGACACGTGGTTCTTCGTCGCGGCGCTGCCGGAGGGGCAGCGCACGCGCGACGTGTCGGGCGAGGCGGACCGCGTGGCCTGGGCCCGGCCCGCCGACGCACTGGTCGGCCTGAAGGCCGGCGAACTCGGCATGCTGCCGCCGACGATCGAGACGCTGCGCAATCTCGCGGCGTACGACTCGCCTGCCGCGGCCAGGGACGCGTCCGCCGACCGCGACCTCGCGCCGATCATGGCCAGGCCGCGGTTGGACGGGGACCGGCTGGTCATCGAGTGGGCCGGCATCGCGGACCCGTTCGGGACGGCTTGAGCGGGCCGTCAAAACCGATCCCGCCCGAACGGACTCGAAAGCACTCGGAAAGACTGGGCACATGGACTCTTACCGCATCCCCGGGGACCCGCGGCAGGTCGTGGCGGGTCCGGCGACCACACGTACGACCTGTGTCCTGGCCCCCAACGCGAACCCGATGACGCTGGACGGCACCAACACGTGGCTGGTCGCCGAGCCGGACGCCGACCGCGCGGTGGTGATCGACCCCGGGCCGCTCGACGAGGGACACCTCGCGGCGGTGCTGGCGGCCGCCGAGCAGCGCGGGGTACGCGTCGCCGAGATCCTGCTGACCCACGGGCACCCGGACCACTCCGAGGGGGCCGCGCGGCTCGCGGAGCTGGCCGGGTGCGGTGTGCGGGCGCTCGACCCGGCCCACCGGCTCGGTACCGAGGGGCTCGTGGAGGGCGACGTGGTCACCACGGGCGGGCTCGAGCTGCGCGTCATGGCGACCCCGGGCCATTCGTGGGACTCGCTGTCGTTCGTGCTGCCCGCCGACGACCTGGTCTTGACCGGCGACACGATCCTCGGGCGCGGCACCACGGTGGTCGCGCACCCGGACGGCACGCTGGGCGACTACCTCGACTCGCTGGCCCGTCTGCGGGCGCTGGTCCAGACGGGTGAGGTGAGCCGTGTCCTGCCCGCCCACGGGCCCGTCCTCGACGACGCCCTCGGCGTCGTCGAGTTCTATCTCGAACACCGCGCGCAGCGCCTCGCCCAGGTCGAGGAGGCCGTGGCCCTGGGCGACACCACCGCCCGCGAGGTCGTCGAGCGGGTGTACGCCGACGTAGACAAGGGCCTGTGGTGGGCGGCCGAGATGTCGGTCCGCGCCCAGCTCGACTACCTCAAGCGACGCCAGTAGCCAGGCAAGGCCCTTAGCCAACAAGCAACACCACTAGCCGCGGCCTGCGGCCAGCGGGAGTGAGGCGTCCGCCCGCGAACGGTCTGGTGTGCCGAGCCTGGGGACATCCCCATGGCCAGGGAGGCGACCCCAAGGCAAGCGCCCCCGAAGCCGGAGCCCGAAACCCCGAAGCCGGACACCCGCCTCAGCGCGAGCGGCGCGAGAGACGCTCGACGTCGAGGAGCACCACGGCCCGCGCCTCCAGGCGCAGCCAGCCGCGGCTGGCGAAGTCCGCCAGCGCCTTGTTGACCGTCTCGCGCGAAGCGCCGACCAACTGGGCCAGCTCCTCCTGCGTGAGGTCGTGCGCCACGTGGATGCCTTCCTCGGCCGGCACGCCGAAGCGGCGTGACAGGTCGAGCAGCGCCTTGGCCACGCGGCCCGGCACGTCCGAGAACACCAGGTCGCCCAGGCTCTCGTTGGTGCGACGGAGACGCCGGGCTATCGCCCGCAGCAGCGACAGCGCGACCTTCGGCCGGCCGTTCAGCCACGGCTGGAGGTCCTGGTGTCCCAGGCCCAGCAGGCGTACGTCGGTCAGCGCCGTGGCCGTGGCGGTACGCGGCCCCGGGTCGAACAGCGACAACTCGCCGAACATCTCGCTCGGCCCGAGCACCGCGAGCATGTTCTCCCGGCCGTCGTTCGAGCTGCGGTGCAGCTTGATCTTGCCTTCGATGACCACGTACAGACGGTCGCCCGGGTCGCCCTCATGGAAGAGCGAGTCACCGCGCTCGAGCCCGACCTCGGTCATGGAGGCACGCAGCTCGGCGGCGTCCTCGTCCTCGAGTGCCGCGAACAGCGGCGCCCGCTGCAGAACGTCGTCCACGAGGGGTCCCTCCTTGCCGGTCCCGATCATCCGATCGGAGCCTGGCGGTCAAACAGTGCGATCGGTCACAGTCTGACGCACGCGGATCAGGTTTGTTCACGCGGGTGGTCCGACTCACTATCCGGAGGCTTCCGGGTGTCTCGGACATATCCCCTTGCGTGATCATGTGTATGCGTGGTGATACGAGGATCTCACCGACTCCGCGACGCCGCCTCCAGGGCCCCGACTCCGCCGCTCCATCAGCCGCCCCCACCCCGAATCGCCGCCGCACACCGCGCCGACAGGCCGCCGAAAGAGCCGCCGAAAAGCCGACGAGAAAGCCGCCGTACGCCGCTCAGCGCTCCTCAACGCCGCAGTACGCCGCGATTCGCCACCGTCCGCCGGAGGCGTCCGAAGGTCGCGCACCCCATGTGTAGCACCCGTCTGCGTACTCTGGCCGGGTGCCCGTGAAAAAGCAGGAGAGCCGCGTCGCTCTCGTCCGCCGCGCCCGTCGGATCAACCGGGAACTGGGGGAGTTGTATCCCGGTGCGCACTGTGAGCTGGACTACGACAACGCCTTCCAACTCCTCGTCGCCGTCGTGCTCTCCGCGCAGACCACCGACCGCAGCGTCAACAACGTCACGCCGACGTTGTTCGCGCGGTACCCGGATGCGGAGGCGCTGGCCAAGGCCGAGCCTGCGGAGCTGGAGGCGATCGTCAAGCCGACCGGGTTCTTCCGGGCGAAGTCCCGCTCGATCATGGGGCTCGCCCAGGCGCTGTGCGACAAGTTCGGCGGCGAGGTGCCCCGCAAGCACGCGGATCTGGTGACCCTGCCCGGGGTGGGCCGCAAGACCGCCAATGTGGTGCTCGGCGAGGCGTACGGCGTGCCGGGCATCAGCGTCGACACCCACTTCGGCCGACTGGCCCGCCGCTTCGGCTGGACCGCCGAGGAGGACCCGGTCAAGGTCGAGCACGAGGTCGGCGCGCTGTTCCCGAAGAAGGACTGGACGCTGCTCTCGCACCGGGTGATCTTCCACGGCCGCCGCGTGTGCCATTCCCGCAGGCCCGCCTGCGGGGCGTGCGGAATCGCGCCGCTGTGCCCGTCGTTCGGGGAAGGGGAGACCGACCCCGACAAGGCACGCAAGCTCTTGAAGTACGAACTGGCCGGGCAACCCGGCCAGCGCCTTCGGCCACCGGCGACGCCGGTGCTCGCGATCGGGGCCGCACCCGCCGACGGGGCGGCACCAGGAGAAGGGACCGTATGACCGAGACCGATCCGGTGACCCGTCAGGACGCGCCGATCGTCGAGGACGGACTGCCCGCGTGGCTCCGTCCGTTCGCCGACGCGGCCCGTGCCGTCAGCCCAGAGCAGCTCAGCCGTTTCCTGCCGCCCGAGCAGGGCGGCCGGCAGTCGGCGGTGCTGATGCTGTTCGGCGAGGGCGAGGACGGCCCCGACGTCCTGCTGCTCGAACGCTCCCACACGCTGCGCAAGCACGCGGGCCAGCCTGCCTTCCCGGGCGGCGCGATCGACCCCGAGGACGCCGGGCCGGTCGACGCGGCGTTGCGCGAGGCGCAGGAGGAGACCGGGCTGGACCCGTCGTGCGTGCAGGTGTTCGGCATGCTGCCGCCGCTCTACATCCCGGTCAGCAACTTCGTGGTGACGCCGATCCTGGCGTGGTGGCGGGACGACTGCCCGGTGGCGCCGGTGGACGCGGGCGAGGTCGCGCGCGTCGTACGGGTGCCGCTCGGCGACCTGACCGACCCGCTGCACCGGGCGCGCCTGCGGCATCCCACCGGCTACCTCGGGCCGGCCTTCCTGGTGGACGGCATGGTCGTGTGGGGGTTCACCGCGGGCCTGCTGGACCGCACCATCGCGCTGGCGGGGTGGGAGCGGCCGTGGGACCACGAGCGCGAGGTCGAACTCACCGAGGCGCAGTGGCGGCTGGCGCGGCGCGGGTACGACCGGTACGAGGAGACCGCGTCCGACCCGGCGTCGGGCTGACATACCCGGCTCTCGTACCAGACCGACGTACCAGACCGACGTATCGGGCTGACGTGTCGGGCACACGTGTCGGGCCGCGTACCGCGCTGACATCCCGTCACGACGGTTGGGGGCGACGGTCCGACGCGACCGCGCGCGGGGCGTGTGCCAGGCACGTCACACCACGTCGACGAGCCCGTCGCCACTGCGGACATCAGGTATCCCGCCGTGAGAACGTGACACGGTGAACGTCCTCGACCTGATCCTCATCGTCGCCGCAGTGGCGTTTGCGGTCTCCGGCTACCGGCAGGGCTTCATCGTCGGCGTGCTGTCGTTCGTCGGATTCCTCGGCGGCGGCGTGCTCGGGATGTGGCTCGTGCCGTACATCCTCGAGCACTTCGAGCCGGGGCTCGGCCCGTCGATCGCGGCGATTTGCGTCGTGCTCGTCCTGGCCACCCTGGCCCAGGCGATGGCGACGGCACTGGGCAGCAGACTGCGTCGCCACCTGACGTGGCAGCCCGCCCGGATCGTGGACGCCGCGGGCGGCGCGGTCGTGAGCGTGTCCGCGCTGCTGGTCGTGGTCTGGCTGATCGGCTCGTCGGTGGCCGGTTCGACGATGCCGACGGTCGCGCGCGAGGTACGCGGGTCGCAGGTGCTCGGCGGCGTGCAGAAGGTGCTCCCGCAAGGCGCCGACACGTGGTTCTCGTCGTTCAGCAACCTGCTCGACAGCAACGGCTTCCCGCAGGTCTTCAGCCCGTTCGTGCACGAGGACATCCCGCAGGTCCCGCCGCCGGACCCGGCGCTGCTCAACTCGCCTGCCGTGCAGAGCACGCGCGACAGCATCGTGAAGATCGTCGGCACCGCCAAGAGTTGCGGCAAGGTCATCGAGGGCTCGGGCTTCGTGTTCGCGCAGAACCGCGTCATGACCAACGCGCACGTGGTCGGCGGCGTGCGCAAGCCGACCGTGCAGATCGGCGGCGAGGGCAAGCAGTACGAGGCCGAAGTCGTGCTGTACGACTGGCGCCGCGACATCGCGGTCCTCGCGGTGCCCGGACTCAAGGCCAAGCCCCTGGAGTTCGAGCAGAAGGCGCCGCCGGGCTCGGACTCCCTGGTGATCGGCTTCCCGGAGAACGGCGCCTTCCACGTCGAGGCGGCGCGCGTGCGGGCGCAGATCAAGGCCGGCGGACCGGACATCTACAAGCGCGGAACGGTCAGCCGCGACGTCTACTCGCTGTACGCCAAGGTCCGCCAGGGCAACTCGGGCGGCCCGCTGATCTCCCCGGAAGGCAAGGTCTACGGCGTGATCTTCGCGAAGTCGCTGGACGACGACTCGACCGGATACGCGCTCACCGCCGAGGAGATCCGCGAGGACATCACGGCCGGCATTCGCAACACCAAGCCCGTCGACACGCAAGGGTGCGCGCTGTAGCGGTACGCACCCGCCGACCGCCGACCCGCCCCCGCGGGTCCGCGGCAGCACGCCCGCGACAGCAATCCGCAGCCGCAAGTCCGCACGCGCGGCTGCGTGGTCGCGGCCGTACGGTCGCCGTGGTGCGTCCGCGCAGGCGTGCATGTACGCCGCCTGGCGGCAGTGGTGTGCGGATGCCTGGGGCCGAGGCCTACCGGGCGCGTATCCGCAAAGAAAGCCAGCGCACGCGCCGGCGCAATATGGCGACCAGTCCCGCGAGATGCCCCGCGCGGTCGGGGGACGTCCAGTGGTACGTCCGGCTCATGTCCCGGCGCCTACCCAGGCGCTTCAGCGGATAACCGCGCGATGCCATGCGCACAGGATTTCACGGGTACGGCTCGTCCTGGTTTGTAGATAACTGCCAGGAATTCCCGCTCAGTTGATCGAGATGATCTAGTGCGGGTGGCGCCCGCCGCACCGCCTCCACCACCCACGGATCACCGTGTCCCGGTTCACCCCGAGCCTTCACCCGACCGGAACGCCCCGACCGGAACGTTCGACCGCCCGGAACGCCCGGCCGCTCTGAACGCCTGCCCGACCGGGAGACCCGATCGGGACACCCGACCGGACCCCGCCCGACCGGCGGCACCGGCACTCAGCGTTCCGGCTCCGGGTCCTTCAGCCAGTTCAGCAGCTCGTGCGTGAACGTGTCCGGGGCTTCCTCGTGCGGGAAGTGCCCGACGCCGTCGAGCAGTCGCCAGCGGTACGGGGCTTCGACGTACCGCCCCGAACCCGCCGCCGTGCGCGGCAGGATGGCGGTGTCGAGCGCACCGTGCAGATGCAGGGTCGGCACCCCGACCGGTGTTTTCATGCGCGCGGCGTACTGCAGGCCGTCGGGGCGCGGCAGAGAGCGCATCAACCACCGGTAGTGCTCGGCGGCGCAGTGCGCGGTGCCCGGGATCAGCATCGCGCGCCGGTAGCGCTCGGCGACCGCGGCGTCCGGCCAGCCGGGCGCCGCCCACTCGCCCATGAGGTCCTCGACCATGGCCGCGTCGTCGCGCACGAGTTGCCGCTCGGGCACCCACGGGCGCTGGAACGAGAAGATGTGCCGGCTCGCGGCGATCTGGTGGCGGTCCGTCAGCAGCGCGGTGCGCAGGCGGCGCGGGTGCGGCATCGAGACGGCGACCAGGCGGCGTACGAGCTTGGGACGCAGCACCGCGGCGGTCCACGCGAGCGAGGCGCCGACGCCGTGCCCGGCGACGATCGCGTCCGGTTCGCCGAGCGAGCGGATGACGCCGGTGACGTCGAGGGCCAGGGTGATGGAGTCGTAGCCGCGCGGCGGCCGGTCACTGCCGCCGTACCCGCGCAGGTCCATCGCGACCGCCCGGAACCCGGCGCGCGCGAGCGCCTCCATCTGGTGGCGCCACGTCCACCAGAACTCGGGGAAGCCGTGCAGCAGCAGGATGACCGGCCCCTCGCCGAGTTCGGCGATATGGAAGCGCGCACCGTTCGCCGAGATGTCCCGGTGTGTCCAGGGACCGTCGATATTGACCGCAGAGCTCTCGGGAACCGTCACGTCAGCAGACTTGCACACATCGCGGCGCGTCCGGTGGAGCCCTGCGCGCCCGGTAGGTCACATGTGTTCCGCGGCCCCGTGCCGCCTCGCCGACCAGGCGCGCTGCCGCCGCGCGTCCCGGCGCATCAGCCGACGTTCTTGAGTGCCGCCACCGTCTCCTGCGTGGACCGGATAGTGCGCTGCGGCGGTCGGACCTTCTTGAACGACATGACGCCGAAAAGCCCCAGCAGGACCGCGAGCAGCAGGTAGGCGCCGCCGACGATCAGGAACGACCAGCCGAGGCCGAGTCCGAGCGCGTGGATGCCGTACGCGATCGCGACGCTAAGGAACGGGAACGCGAAGAACGCCAAGGCGCCCGCGACGATGAACGCCCCGCTTCCCTTGGCCGCGTGGACGACGTTGATCTTGATCTCGCTCTTGGCGAGCTCGATCTCGCTGCGGACCAGCGTGGACATGTCCCGCGTCGCGTCGGAGAACAGCTCGCCCAGGGACCGCTGGCTGTCGACGGGCACGTCCTGCGCGCGGGGCCTCTCGGTGCCTGACATGCTCTCTCCTCGTCGTGCTACCGGCGTGTAGCCCCGATCATGCCCTGCCTCGGCGCCCGCTATCCAGCGGGGCGCGGCGTACGGGTGTGACAGATGTGTCGCGTTTCGCCCGGCGTCAGTCGCCGGAGGTGCCGCCGAACCCCTTCGGCGCCTGTTTGAGCTTCGCGTCGTGGGCGCGGCGGGCGTCCTCCTGGTAGATGTCCGGGATGCCGTCGCCGTCGTCGTCGCGGTCCTCGGCGTCGATCAGCGCGCGGTACCGGTTGTTCCTTATCCGCAGCAGAACGGCGGCGCCGAGCGCGGCGAGCAGCGAACCGGTGAGCACGGCGGCCTTGGCCTGGTCGGTCATCCCGGGGTCGGTGTCGAACGCGAGTTCGCTGATGAGCAGCGAGACGGTGAACCCGACGCCCGCGAGCATCGCGAGGCCGAGGACGTCCGCCCAGGCAAGGTCCTCGTTGAGCTCCGCACGGGTGAACCGGGCAGCCAGATAGGTGCCGCCGAAAATGCCGACGGCCTTGCCCAACACCAGGCCCAGGACGATGCCGAGAGGCATGCGGTGGGTGAAGACGTCGCCGAGCGCGGTCGCCGACACCGCGACGCCGGCGGAGAAGAGCGCGAAGACGGGGACCGCGATGCCGGCCGAGATAGGGCGTACGACGTGCTCCAAGTGCTCGGCGGGCGACGCCTCCTCGTCCTTGTCCGGGAGCACGCGCATCAGCAGGCCCATCGCCACGCCCGCGACGGTGGCGTGCACGCCGCTCTCGTGCACGAGCACCCAGATGACCAGGGCGAGCGGCACGTAGAACCACCAGCCCCGTACCCGGTGGCGCTGCAGCAGGTAGAAGACCACGAGCCCGGCGACGGCGATGCCGAGCGCCCAGAACTTGACCTGCTCGGTGTAGAAGACCGCGATGACCAGGATCGCGAGCAGGTCGTCGACGACGGCGAGTGTGAGCAGGAACGCGCGCAGCGCCGAGGGCAGGTTGGTGCCGATGACCGCGAGCACCGCGAGGGCGAAGGCGATGTCCGTGGCGGTCGGGATGGCCCAGCCGTCGAGGTTGTCGCCGCCCGCGTTGACCGAGAAGTAGAAGAGCGCGGGCATCGCCATGCCGCAGACCGCCGCGATGACCGGCAGTGCGGCGGCCGAGGGCGAGCGCAGTTCGCCGACCACCAGTTCGCGCTTGAGTTCGATGCCCGCCACGAAGAAGAAGACGGCCAGTAGGCCATCGGACGCCCACGATCCGAGCGAGAGGTTCAGGTGCAGCGACTCGGGACCGAGGCGGTAGTTCTTGAGGTCCTCGTAGGCGTCGCTCCACCCGGAGTTCGCCCAGATGAGGGCCACGACCGCGGCGATCAGCAGGAGCGCGCCGCCGACCGTCTCGGTGCGCAGCGCGTCGGCGACGAAGTTCCGCTCTGCGAGGGTGGACGGCCGCCGAAGGAAGGTACGGCGGAGGGCGGAACGCACGGATGGGCCTCCTGGTCGCGACGGCTCGCAGGCCTATACCGCACTGCGAATCGGACAAAACTGGTGGATACGTGATGTATCCCGCCGACCAGGCTTCCCGGCATGCCTCCTGGCGAGGGAGGCCCTTTGTACGTCGGGCGCCGATGCCGCCTCGCGTGCCGACGGCACCGCGCGGGCGGCTGGGGCCACGGTCGTTCGTCCGCACCGTGGGCAGCCCGAAAACAACCCCGAACGCCGTCAGTATATCGACAAGAGTTTCCCCTCAGGCCGATGATCGGCGCCGCGGAACCGGGCGGTGACGCTGGGGCCGTGACGCGGTGGCCGCGCCCGGTGTCTCGCCTGGTGGCCGTGTCCGATCGCTGTGTCCGATCGCTGTGCCCGGTCGCTGTGCCCGGTCGCTTTGCCCCGGCCGGGTCTTCGGTCGAAGCTCCGAGCCGCGGCTTCGGATCACAGGCCCCAGAAGGCGCCTTGCAGGCCGACGCCGCGGAAGTACTCGGCGGCCTCGGCGGGTTCGCGGCGGCGGTAGCCGGGGCCGAGGCGGCCGGCGTACCAGCCGCGTGCGAGCTTCCACAGGGTCGCGAGGTCCATGACGTACCCGCGTGTGTCGCCGGTCGCCTTCAACCACGCGTCGACGCAGAGCGGGCGGCAGAACAGCCGCTGGTTGCCGCATGTGCGGACGACGTCGTCCCACATGCGCGCGGTCGGTACCAGGAAGTGCGCGACGTGGTCGCCAGGTGGGGGCGCGTCGCGGTCGACCACCCAGGCCAGGGCCGCGCCGCAGCCGGGGCAGCGCGTCGAGACCAGGACTTCGGGTTCGCCGCCCACGAGGTGCGGGATCGCGAACGCGTCCCACGCGCAGCCGCCCCACCACAGGGTGTGCGAGCCCATCACGGAGAACCCGAGGGGGATCGAGGAGAACGGGTGCGCCATGGCGATCGTGCCGTCGGAGGCCAGGACGATGTGGCGCTGCTCGTGCAGCGTGCGCAGTCCCGCGCGTACGGCGCCCTGGTCGGTCGCGAAGCGCACGGCCAGTTCGGCGGGGGTCGGCGCGCGGCCTTTTGTGGCGAACGCGTCGTACACGGCGATCCGCAGCGCCTCGGTGTCCGGGGTCATGCCCGGCATTGTGCCCCGCCCGGGCGGGGAACGCCCGTGTTCCGGAGTACTTCTGGTGGTACGTCAGATCCGGAGCGCGGCACTCCGCCCCAGCTCGGGAAACCCCATGCCGGCGGTCACGGCCGCGGGTCGAACGTCAGGATCACCCGGTCCTCGACCGGTTCGTAGCCGATCTTCCGGTAGATGCTGTTGCTCGTCGGGTTTGCGAGATCGGTGAACAACAGGACCTCGTCCGCGCCGGCGGCGAGGGCGGCCTCGGTGCGCGCCGCGGTGACCGCGGCCCCGTAGCCCCGCCCCCGGTGCTCCGGAGGCGTGTATACCGGCCCGATGTGCGCGCATTCACCGAAAGGGCCGCCGGGCCGACCGCCTCGGCGAGCGCGTCCGCGAGCGGCGCGAGCGAGGCGTCGGGGGTGCGCGCGAGGAGGACGGGAAAGGGCGGCGTGTGTACGAACGCCCCTGCGACGGCCCCGGATTCGTCGGTCCACCGGCCGAAGCGCGGGGGTTCGGGAGCGAAGGCGTGCGGGCCGCGCTCGCGCAACGCGTGGAGGACCGTCAGGTTCTGGGTGTGGGTCACCGGATCGGCAAGCAGGAAGGCGTCGGCGGCGGTGTCGAAGGCGCCGAGGTCGTCGGTGAGAGTCCGGGCCATGGACCATCATCACGGGATGAAAGGAAGCCGCGCGATTGTTTTTCCGTCGCCGGGAGCGGTGGTGCGCGGGTAGCGTCGCGAGCGCCGAAGGCGAGGGGAGACGCTGTGAGGGTCCGCCAGAGGGACCGCAACACGCCGGGGCCGGACAGTCCGTGGAACGAGATCATCCACAACCTGTGGATGGGCGGGCACTTCTACCGGTCGCCGTGGGGCGAGTACGAACCGGCCGTCGTACGCAACCAGTTCGACGTGGTAGTCAGCCTGTACGAGGCGGAGGGCCACGGCCCGGCCCCCGGTGTCGACCACCACCGCGCGGTCATACCCGACGACCCGCTCAACCCCGCGCAGATCGCGGTGGTCGAGTCGATGGCTGCCATCGTGCGCGGCGCACTGCGCGACGGCCGGCGTACGCTCGTCCGCTGCCACGCGGGCTACAACCGCTCGGGCCTGGTGGTCGCCCAGACCCTTGTCGAACTCGGCTACGACGCCCCGACCGCGATAAAGATCATCCGTGAGCGCCGTTCGCCGTTCGCCCTCAACAACGAGGTCTTCGTCGAGTACCTGGAGGCCGGCCTGAACGTGGCCCGCCTCCTCACCGGGCTCGACGCCCCGGCGTGACGGCCCGCGGGCGGCAGACGCGGACGGGCCCGGGCGGAGCAACTCCGCCCGGGCCCGCGGCCGTTCCCGGGGGCTGACGTCCGTCAGCCCCCGATTTCCGTCAGTCCTCCGACGCGGCCGACGGCAGCTTGGTCTGGATCAAGTCCATAACGGACGCGTCGGTCAGCGTCTGGACGTCGCCCAGTTCACGGTTCTCCGCGACGTCGCGCAGCAGGCGGCGCATGATCTTGCCGGACCGCGTCTTCGGCAGCTCGGGCACGATCAGGACCCGCTTGGGCTTGGCGATCGGGCCGAGCGTCGCGCCCACGTGGTTGCGCAGTTCGTCGACGATGCCCTCCGCCTCCGCGGCGCTGCCGCGCAGGATGACGAACGCCACGATCGCCTGCCCGGTGGTCGCGTCCGTCGCGCCGACGACCGCCGACTCGGCGACCTTCGGGTGCGACACGAGCGCCGACTCGACCTCGGTCGTCGAGATGTTGTGGCCGGAGACGAGCATCACGTCGTCGACACGGCCGAGCAGCCAGATGTCGCCGTCCTCGTCCTTCTTGGCGCCGTCGCCCGCGAAGTACAGGCCCTCCCAGCGCGACCAGTAGGTGTCCTTGAAGCGCTCGTCGTCGCCCCAGATCGTGCGCAGCATCGACGGCCACGGCTCGGTCAGCACGAGGTAGCCGCCGCCTCCGTTCGGGACCGGCCGGGCGTTGTCGTCCACGACGTCGGCGGCGATGCCGGGCAGCGGGCGCATCGCGGATCCGGGCTTGGCCTCGGTGACACCCGGCAGCGGGCTGATCATCATCGCGCCGGTCTCGGTCTGCCACCACGTGTCGACGATCGGGCAGCGGTCGCCGCCGATGTTCTTGCGGTACCACATCCACGCCTCGGGGTTGATCGGCTCGCCGACCGAACCGAGGACGCGCAGCGACGACAGGTCGAACTTCGCGGGGATGTCGTCGCCCCACTTCATGCACGTGCGGATCGCGGTGGGGGCGGTGTAGAGGATCGTGACGCCGTACTTCTGCACGACCTCCCACCAGCGGCCCTGGTGCGGGGTGTCGGGGGTGCCCTCGTACATGACCTGCGTGGCGCCGTTGGAGAGCGGGCCGTACACGATGTACGAGTGGCCGGTGACCCAGCCGATGTCGGCGGTGCACCAGTAGACGTCGGTCTCGGGCTTGAGGTCGAACACCGCGTGGTGGGTGTACGACGCCTGTGTCAGGTAGCCGCCCGACGTGTGCAGGATGCCCTTCGGCTTACCGGTGGTGCCGGAGGTGTAGAGGATGAACAGCGGGTGCTCGGCAGCGAACGCGCGCGGGGTGTGCGTGTCGGGCTGCGCGTCCACCACGTCGTGCCACCACACGTCGCGGCCCTCGGTCCACGCGACGTCCTCGCCTGTCCGGCGGACCACGAGCACATTGCGTACGTCGGGACACGACGCGAGCGCGTCGTCGATGGCCGGCTTGAGGGCGGAGGGCTTGCCGCGCCGGTAGCCGCCGTCCGCGGTGATGACGATGCGCGCGTCGGCGTCCTGGATGCGCGACGAGACGGCGTCCGCCGAGAAGCCGCCGAAGACGACCGAGTGCGGCGCGCCGATGCGCGCGCACGCCAGCATCGACACGACCGCCTCGGGGATCATCGGCAGGTAGATGGCGACGCGGTCGCCGGCCTCGACGCCGAGCCCGGTCAGCGCGTTGGCGGCCTTGGAGACCTCGCGCTGGAGCTCGGCGTACGTGATGGCGCGGCTGTCGCCCGGCTCGCCCTCCCAGTGGATCGCGACGCGGTCGCCGAGGCCCGCCTCGACGTGGCGGTCCACGCAGTTGTAGGCGACGTTGAGCTCGCCGTCGGCGAACCACTTCGCGAACGGCGCGTTTGACCAGTCCAGCGTCTCGGTCGGGGCGGTCGCCCAGGAGAGGCGCGCGGCCTGCTCGGCCCAGAAGCCCAGCCGGTCGGCGTCCGCCGCCGCGTACGCCGCGGCCGTCACATTGGCCGAGGCTGCGAGCGCGGGGGGCGGCGGGAAGCGGCGCTCCTCTTTGAGCAGGTTGGACAATGCGTCGCGGTTCTCGGCTGCGTCACTCACGCGTTTTCCTCCGTCAAACAGACTTTGCGTGACATCTTCTATCGCCTGTAGCGAATCAGTGACGGGGCGGGGCTGACAAGGGGCCGAAAGAAATTGGTTTAGACCTTTAGGGGGCCGCTGCCTCCGGGTCTTCCATGGGCTCCGCGGGAGGTTGTCCACTGCCCCCGAGATCCGGTGCGATCAGCCCCGGATCGGCGCCGAAGCCGAGGAAGAGATCGGCCCAGCGCTTGTCGAGGTCGGTTGCCGCCTTGCCGTCGCAGAAGGGCTTCAGGCCGTTGGCCGTGTAGTGGCGGAGCATCTCGAACACCTTGCCGGTGTCACCCTCCTCCTCCGACGTGTACTCGACACCGGGCTCGTTGCGCTGGTGCTCCTGGCAGGCGGCGGTGCCGGGCGCGGGAGCGAACGCGCCGTCCCCGGCGGCGGGTGCGGCCTTCTTGCCGCCGCCTCCGGAGCACGCGGTCAGCAGGGCGAGGGCGGACGCCGCGGCGGCTATGGCGAGCCGTCGCCGGATCGTGCTCGTGGTGCGGGTCATGGCTGGTTCCTCTCACTGGAGCGGACGGGTGGGATCCGGTGCCGTGGTCGTCCCGGGCAGGGCCGGTTCATCCGAAGGCGGAGGGTGAAGACAGTCCGCGCCACGCGAGGACGAGCCCCACGGCGACGACGAACAGGGCGGTGAGGGCAGGTGCCCGGCGCAGGACAGGCCGGGTCAGCCGGGCGAGGCGGGAGGTGCCGGGCAGGCGTCGGCGTACGCGCTCGCGCACCCGTACGAGGAGCAGCCCCGCGGCCGTCAGCACTGCCGCCATGCCCAGGCCGTACGCCAGCACGAGCAGCACGCCGAAGGCGGTCCGGCCGAGAGCGATGGCACCCAGCAGGACGACGAGCGCGGACGGGCTCGGTACAAGTCCGCCGGCTATGCCCATGCCGACCAGAAGGCGGCGTCGGGGGCGGGCGGTCGACGTCTCGGGACGTGTCGCAGGCGTGTGAGAGTGGGCCGGGGTCTGGGCGTCGGCGTGCGTGTGACCGTGCTCGGCGGTGTGTCCGGCGGCACTGGGCTGTGCGCCGTGTCCATCGTGGTGCGGCGCGGCAACGGCCGCTGCGACGAGGACGCGTTCGTGCGCGTGGCCGTAGTGCGCGTGGCCGTCGTGCGCGTGGTGGCCGTCGCCGTGCTCGTGCGCGTGGCCATGGGCGAGCCCCTCGCCCCGCAGCGCCGCGCGCAGCAGGCTCACCCCGACCGCCACCACCAGAACGCCGCTTGCGGCGCCCAGGTAAGCGATCACCGTGTCGCCTGTCAGCGATGCCGAACCGGTCAGCAGCAGCCCCAGCACCAGGACCCCCGCAGTATGCGTCAGCGTGACCGTCGCCCCCACGGTCACCGCGTCGCGTACGCCCTGCCGCCGCCCGTCCGCACCCCGCAGTGCCAGGTAGGCGGCCATCACCGTCTTGCCGTGGCCCGGCAGCGCCGCGTGCGAGGCACCGAGCAGCAGGGCCAGCAGTACGGCCGCGACACCCGCGCCCACCGTGATGCGGTCGGCGCCGACCAGGTTGTGGAACGTGTCCTGCACCGCGCCGTACGCGTCCTCGACGAAGACCGGGAGCGGCCCGTCCGGCGCGGCCGCCTTGCCGGGCGCCGCGTCCGTACCCGGACGCGTTTGCAGATCGATCGCGCGTACGTCGAGCGGGGAGCTGAGCAAGTCCGTTGGGTAGGAACGCAGTTGCGTGCTCGCACTGACCCGCGGCGTACCGTCGTCCGGCAGCGCGACGCCGTCTCCGACAGCGGTGAACTCGCGCCACCCCACGCGGTCGCCGAGGTGGGAGGTTGCCACCTTGAGCCGGGCTTCCCGCGTGAGGTCCACCGGCGCGGTCAATTCGCACTCGACTCGGGTTGTGGCCAACCCACCGCTGCCGCGCGGCTGCTCGGCGCGGGCGGCGATGACGCGGACGGAGGACGGGCGGTCGTCGACGGTGATCCGCAGGTCACCCGCGACGCCTGCGCATGTCCGGCCCGCGTACGCGGCGAGTTCCGCGGGTGCGGCGGTGCCGTCGCGGTCGGTGTCGATGCGCTCCCGCTCCTGGAGCGTCGGGATCTCGGCGAGGTCCACCACTGCGAAGTCGTCGACACGGTCCGGCCGCACGGTCAACCCGTGGTACTGGTTGACGCTCAGATTCCCGAGCGGGTGCGCGGACGCGGCCGGACCGGCGGCGAACTGCCCGGTGACGGCCAGTGCGAGGGCCCCGAGGACCACGGCCGCGCGCCGCCGCCATGTCCCCTGCCCGGCAGCCGTGGATGTCATGCCGCACCTCCGCGCGCCTGCGCCTGCGCCTGCGCCTGCGTCTGTACCTGCGCGTGCGCCTGCGCCTGCGTCTGCGTCTGCGTCTGGGCTGGGACTCCGGCCTGCGCCTGCGCATTCGTCGGCTGTGCCCGCCGGGCGACGGCCGCCTCGACGGCTGCCAAGTGCCCGACTGGCAGCGGGTCGCGCCATCCGCCGGAGACCGCGCGCCGGGCGTACTCCAACGCCTCGCCGTCACGGCCGTTGCGGTGCAACGCCCATCCGAGCGCGTCCGCCGCGAAGACGGACGGCGCGCGTCCCCACTCGGCTTCGGCCCGCCGCAGTGCCTCGGCAGGGTCGCCGTGATCGGCTTCGAACTGCGCGCGGGCGAGGTCGTCGCGTGCTCCGTTGGCCTCCAGGAGGGCGAAGGACGCCGCGGCGAGGTCGTATTGCGTACGGGCTTCGGCGGGGCGGCCGGTGGAATCCAGGAGTTCGCCGTACTCGACCAGGAGCCCCGGCACGGGCAGCGCGGCGGTTGCGGCGGCGTACTCCGCGAGCGCCTCTTCGCGGCGGTCGACTGCCGTGAGCGCGGCCGCGCGTCCCGCACGCAGGGCGGGGTCACCGGGTGACGCGAGCAGCCCTGCGTCGAAGTGGGCCACCGCGCCCGCCGGATCGCCGGTACGCCGGGCGAGTTCGCCGAGGTAGCGACGGCAGAACGCGATCTCGTCCGACGTCGCCGCGATCTCCAGCGCGCGTTCCAGCGCGGCTTTCGCGCCGGCCGTGTCGCCTCGCAGTTCGAGGTCGTAGCTCGCCCGCGTGAAGGACGCGACGGACGGGCGCAGATCAAGCATGCGCTGTACTGCGGCCGTCGCCTCGGCGGCGGCCCCCAACTGCGTCAGTGCGTCCGCGAGAGCCCCGTGGGCGGCCGCGTCGAAGGGCTCCGCCGCCACGGCCCGCGCGGCGAACCCCCGTGCCGTCACGAAGTCGTGGCGGGCGTTCGCGAGGGCGGCCAGTCCGACGAGCGCCGGTACGTGCGCGGCCGAACCGGGCGTGCTCGACGCGAGCGCCCGCGTCAGCGCTTCCTCGGCGCGCGGGTAGTAGGCGGGGTCGCCGGTCACGCGGGCCTGCTCGACGTACGCCGCGCCCAGCGTTGCCAAGGTGCGTGCATCGTCCGGGGCGTTCCGCAAGTTGCCCTGCGCCGCCGCGATCACGGCGTCGAGCGAACCGCGGCCGGAGGATGCGTCCGGTACGGGCGGCACCGCGGCGGAGGGCGCCGCCGGGGCCGACCTGCCGTCCGGGAGGGTCAGCAGGGCCGGGACGCCGATCAGGAGGGTCGCGGCGGCGGTGGTCGCGGCCAGCAACCGGAGCGCGCGCGTGCGGCGTTCGCGCGGAGGCGCGTCGGGCTGTGCGGCGGACTGCGCGCCAGGCCGTGCGCCAGGATGCGCGTCGACCGGCCCGCCGGTCCGCGTGGTGGCACGGTTCGTACCGTCGGACCTTGTGGTGGTCACCTGCTCGGTCATGCGTGCTCCCCCCAAGGAGCCCGGCCGGGGGCGGTCGCCCCCGAGCCGGTGTCCGTCGAAGAAAGTCGGGTCAGCTCTTGGGCAGCGCGCGATTGACCGGCCAGTACTCCGGCAGTCCCACGTACGGAAACGAGTTGCCGAAGCCCTTGTTGTTGACGTCGACCATGTCGCCCTTGGCCAGTGCCGGCACGAGCTTGCCGGTGGCCGCGGCGCCTTCCAGGGCCTGGAGTTCGATGTCCAGGACGTCGTCGGTCAGCCTGCGCCCGTTCGGGAAGCCGGCCAGGTCGCCGCCGAGCACGCCGAGCCTGTTGGGCTTCGCGGCGGGCGGCACCGACATGTTCAGCCGCAGTTCCTCCGCGGGCACGAACTTCTTCGGGTCGACGTCCTTGTTGAGGAGCTGGGAGTTGAGGTCCGCCTGGATCGGGCCGTTGGTGGCCTTGGCGATGCCGGTCAGGAAAATCTCCACCAGGTCGGCGCGCGGCGTGGCGGGGGCCTTGAGGCCGTAGATCTTCTCGATCAGCTGCGGCACCTCGGGGTTGTTGACCCGGTCGACCAACTCGGGCACCTTCGCGTCCTGGTCGGGAGTCAGGGCGTTGAAGCGGTCCTTGAGCGCGGCCGGTACGACGACCTCGTTGACCAGCGGGTTGCCGAGCCGGGAGACCTGGACGAACTTGCCCCAGTCGCGGTTCTTGCCGTCCTCGGTGACGATGTCGAAGCCGCGGCGCTCGGTGGTGCTCCAGATGCCGATCACCGGGTTGCGGGCCGCGTCGCCGTTCAACGCGAGGGTGTTCTTGGGGAGTTGCAGCGCGATCGTGTTGACGTTGTAGCCGGCCACGGTGTCCTGGCCGACCTCGCTGAGGTCGCCGCCGTACAGCAGGTCGAAGACGCGCAGGTCGAGGAAGAAGGGGTCCTCGGTCTGACCCGCGAACACCTTGCCTCCGCCGGGCACGTCCGTGAGCGCCGCGTCGCGCAGTGCGCCGTAGTTCGGCATCGACGCCTTGCCGACGTTGGACGGCGCGGCGACCGCGTTCTCGACGAGCTTGCGCGGGGCCTTGCCGGGGCGGATCTCCTCGACGGTGTACGTCTGCCGGAACAGCAGGTTCTCGTCGTCGAGCGAGGTGACCGGCCCGTTGTTGTACAGGAACGTGCTGGTGCCGCGCTTGTCCTGGTTCTTGAAGGTGAAGCGGTACGTCACGTCCGGCTTCGCGTCGCCGTCCGCGTCGACGTTGAGGTTGTAGCGCGCGTCGGCGGCGAACGGGTAGAAGTTCGGCCCGCCGTTGGGCTCCTGGAACGGTACGAAGTTCGCGATCAGCGTGACCGAGTCGGTCTTGTCGGGGCTGACGAACGCGTACACGTCGGTGTTGTCCAGCTGCGGGCTGGTGGCGATCAGCGGCGCCTCGCGGTGGCTGGACGCCCCGGCGGGGCCGCTGCCCGGCAGGGCGACGGTCGCGGTGGCGAGGAACGCCCCGGCGCCCAGCAGCGCGACGGCGGGTGTCAGGCGCCGTCGCGGCGCGGATATGTGCGCGGCCGTGCCGGGACGTCCGGCCGTGCCGGTGGTACGGATCATGTCGAATGTGCCCCTTCGGTCCTGGGGACGGTTCCGCGCCCGCCTCGCGGCAGGCGCGGAACCGTCAGGTCGGACCGGGTCCCCGGTGCGCACCGCCACGACGCCTAGGTCGTCCTGCGTGGCGGTGCGTGTCTGTGCTCACCCCTCTTTCGGAGCCGGACGGCCGGAGGTTGGGCGCGAATTCGGATTTCCTCAGGGCCTTCCCGCGGCGGCCGCTTCGAGGGCCTCCTCAGGCTGTGCGTCGGGCGCATTCCGGCTCGCGGGCCGGTCCAGCGGCGCGACGACGGGCTCGAACTGGCCGGTGGCGGCGTCGTGCACGTACATCTGCGCCGATGCCAGGTCGAAGTACAGCCCGAACAGGCGGAGTTGGCCGTCCTCGACGGCGCGGTGCACGACCGGGTGGCCGAGCAGGTTGTCGAGCTGTTGCAGCACGTTGGTGAGGCAGAGCTGCTCGACGGGCGATGGCGCGTACCCGGACAGCGTCGGGGCCGGCCGCTGCGTGTAACGCTCCACGCTGGTACGGCCGTTGACGAGCCAGCGGCGCAGGTGCGGGGTGTGGTCCGGGAGGCCCTGCGCGGCAGGGGCGGCTTCTGCGTCCTCGGCGTCGCCACGGGACGCCTTGCCCGCGTCCGCGGCTGCCTCCGATGTCGTGGCGGCGGTGTCCGCGGGCACGCGGTCCGCGGCCTCCTCGCCCCGGTCCGACGCTCCCGCGAGGAGCGCCTGCATCGCGCCGCAGCCCGAGTGGCCGCACACGGTTATGCTGCGGACGCCGAGGACCGAGACCGCGTACTCGATGGCGGCGCCCACCGAGTCGTCGGCGCCCCCGTGTGTCTCCGACCCGTGCGGGTGCGGGGGCACGAGGTTGCCCACATTGCGCACGGTGAACAGGTCGCCGGGTCCGCTCGCGGTGATCAGGTTGGGGACGATCCGCGAGTCCGCACAGGTGATGAACAGCTGGGCGGGGTTCTGCCCTTCGAGGGCCAGGCGTTCGAGGAAGGGTTGGACGAGCGGTGCGGTACGCAGCTGGAACTCCCGGGCGCCGGCGACCAGCGGGTGCGCTGGCGGGCGGCCGCGCCGCGGGTGCAGGCGCTGCCAGTGCCACCACGGTGCGAACCAGCGCGCGGACGGGGTCGGCCCGATGCGGCGCGAGCCCGGCTGGCCGCCGGCGGCCCGGCCGTAATGGTCGTCGTGGATCTCCTCGATCTCGACCTGCCCGCCGCGCGCGACATAGGCGTTGCGCCACGTGTGCACGGCCTCGAACGCGGCCTGGTCGAGGTAGTCGACGGTCAGGTCGAGCACGACGTGTTCGCCCGTCGGCAGTTTGTCGAGGACGCGCGAGAGGCGCGGCACCGACAGGAAGGTGAGTGCGCCGTGCACCTCCACGTGCAGCGCGCCGTCGCGCTCGTACGTGTGCACCGTGCTTCGGCTGAGCCGCAGCAGCGCCATTACGACGGCCGCGATGACGCCGAGGGCCACACCCTCCAGCACGCCCGCGACCACGACGCCGACCACGGTCGCGACGTACGCCGGGAATTCACGGTGCCGGTGCACGTGGCGGATGTGCGCGCGGTTGACCATCTGCATGCCGACGACCATGACCAGCGCGGCGAGTGCGGCCAGCGGGATGCGCTCGACCATGCCGCCCAGGAGGCCGACGAACAGGAGGACCCACAGGCCGTGCATGATCGTGGCGGAGCGCGTGGTGGCGCCCGCACGGACGTTGGCCGTGGAGCGGATGGCGCCGCCCGAGATCGGGAAGCCGCCGACCATGCCGGAGACCACGTTGCCGACGCCTTGGGCGGCGAGTTCGCGGTCGAGGTCGGAGCGCTTGCCGTGGTGGAGGCGGTCGGTCGCCACCGCGGACAGCAGGGACTCGACGGCGCCGACGACGGCCACCGTCACCACGGCGGTGACCAGGCCCGCCCAGCCGAAGCCGACCGGGACCGAGGGCAGCGCCAGGGCGGCACCGGGCAGGTCCACGCGTGCGACGTCCAGGCTCGCCAGGGTGGCGACCGCGGTGGCGAGGGCCACGGCGACCAGCGGGCCGGGTACGCGCCGCAGCGCGTTCAGCCGCTTCGGCAGCAGCGGCCAGGCCAGCAGCACGGCCACCGTCAGTACGCCGACGGTCAGTTCGGGCATGCGCAATGCCGCCAGCTGGCCGGGGAGTTCGTGCAGATTGTCGAGCGCCTCGCTCTGCGGCGAGCCGCCGAGGACCACGTGCAGCTGCGCGATGGCGATCACGATGCCGATTCCGGCGAGCATGCCGTGCACGATGGCGGGGGACAGCGCCAGCGCGGCGCGGGCGACCCTGGCGAGGCCGAGCAGGATCTGCAGGAGCCCCGCGACCACGGTGATCGCGCAGGTGACGCGCCAGCCGTAGATCGGGACCAGGCCGGCGACGACGACGGTCAGGCCCGCGGCGGGGCCGCTGATCTGGAGTGGCGCGCCGCCGAGGGTGCCGACGACGAGGCCGCCGACGACCGCGGCGATGATGCCGGAGGTCAGCGGGGCGCCGGCGGCAAGGGCGATGCCGAGCGAGAGCGGGATCGCGATGAGGAAAACGACCAGGGATGCGCCGAGGTCGTGGCGGACTACTGCGTGGGCACGCAGTGCGGTGCGGGCCGCCTTGGGCGGGCGCGTGGGGAGGGTCATGATCCCGTCTCCTCCGGGTGGTCAGCCGCCGCGGCCGGGGATCGGCTCGGGCGGTTGGTCAGGCGGTGGACTGGCGGGTGGCCGGGTGGCGGACGCCTTGTGGGCGGGTGCCTTGAGGGCAGGGTTGCCGTACGGCCGTGTTGCCTGGTGGGGGCGCGTCGGCGTTGCGGGCGGCTGGGCACGCGGCAGCCGAACGCCAAGATTGCACTAAGTAGTCTTTACGCTACCTTCAGTTTCTCATCGAGAAACGGTAAAAATCCCGCTCAAACGGGTGAAACAATTGCGCGCGTCGTCTCCGTGACCTTTCGGTCCACGTGCTAGTTGTCACCTACGGTGATGTGCTTTGCTTCACATCACCCGGTGGTGATCATTGCCATTTGCCGGGTATGCGGCGGTGGTTGCCGATAGTCCGTGCAACCGAAGCGGCTCCGGGGTGCGTGTCTGTGGGCAAGTGGTCGTGCCAGATGCGTCCCAAACCGCGGGGTCCTGCCAACAAATGAGGTGAACTGTGCGTTCTGTCCGAGGTGCCGCCGTCCTTGTGGTCGTGGCGGTGCTGGCCGCCATCGGCTTCGTCGTGTTCGCCAAGAGCGGTGACGACAAGGATTCCGGTGCCTCGCCGGCCAAGAACTCCGGCGCAGGGCCCAACGGCGGCTCCGGTTCGGACTCGCCGTCACCCACCGGCCCCCGCGAGGGCAAGCCGATCGGCGACGGGTCGACGAGCGACACCGGCCCGCAGCCGAACCAGCCCAAGGTGGAGAAGCTGAAGCCGGGGGAGAAGCCGCCGCAGTTCGTGGTCTTCTCGTGGGACGGCGCGGCCGAGATGGACGGTGTGAACCTCGTCTCCCGGTTCCGCAAGGTGGCGCGCGAGAGCAACGCGTACATGACGATGTTCCTGTCCGGGATCTACGTCCTGCCCGAGTCGAAGAAGTCGCTCTACCAGGGACCCAAGCACGGTCCGGGGGCGACCGACATCGAGTTCCTGCTCGACAAGAACGAGCGCGCCACGCTGCAGCAGATGCGTGAGTCGTGGCTCGAGGGCGACGAGATCGGCACCCACTTCAACGGCCACTTCTGCGGCGCCAAGGGCGGCGACAGCTGGTCGGTGGAGGAGTGGAAGAAGGAGATCGAGCAGGCCTACTCCTTCGTGCAGAACTGGCGTACCAACTCCGGCTGGACCGACATCCCGTCGCTGCCGTTCGACTACAAGAAGGAGCTGATCGGCGGCCGGGCCCCGTGCCTGGAGGGGCAGAACACCCTGATCCCCGCCGCGAAGCAGTTCGGCTGGCGGTACGACGCCAGCTCGAAGGGCGGTCTCCAGGTCTGGCCGAAGAAGAAGGACGGCCTGTGGGACCTGCCGCTGCAGTCGCTGCCCTGGCCCGGGCCGGGCGGCAAGTCGCAGCTGTCGATGGACTACAACATCATGTTCCAGCAGACCAACGGCAAGAAGGATGCGCCGCAGTCGCAGTGGCCCGCGCTGGAGCAGCAGGCGACCGACTTCTACATGGGCGGCTTCGACCGCGCCTACAACTCGAACCGCGCGCCGCTGTTCATCGGCAACCACTTCGAGACCTGGAACGGCGGCGTCTACATGAACGCGGTCGAGAACACGATGCGCGGCGTCTGCAAGAAGGACGGCGTGCGCTGCGTCTCCTTCCGGCAGTTCGTCGACTGGCTGGACGCGCAGGACCCGGGCGTCGTCGCCAAGCTCCAGGGCCTCGGCGTCGCCCAGACGCCCGCCGACTGGGGTACGGTCACCGGCGGTTCCCAGGCCCCGGTCAACCCCGCGGGCTCCGCGCCGTACATCGCGCCCCCCGCGCGCCGCGACTGAGCATTCCCGGACGGCCGGGCTACCGGAGTCCCTGCAACGCCGGAGAGGGCGGACCCGCATAGTGCGGGCCCGCCCTCTCCGGTTGCGGGAGGGCGTGGTCAGACCCGCGCCGCAAGCGCCGCCGGGCCGAGCACGAACTCCGGGTCCACCTGGGTCGTCAGGTCGACACCGGTCTTCGAATTGGCCCAGCTGTGCGCGTTCTTGATGTGGAACTCGACCATCTGCGCGGTGTAGCGCTGCCAGTCGCGGTGCTCGTACGTCGCGTCCACCGCCTCGCGCATGCGCTCCAGCGCCGCGCGATTGTCCGCTTCGAGCAGCTCGAAGCCGGGGGCGCGGCCCTTCTCGACCTCGCGCACGAACTCCGACTGCCCGGTCCAGGTCAGCAGGTCGGCGCCGACGTGCTCGCGCAGGAACGCCAGGTCGTCCGGGCCCTGCACCTTGTTGCCGACGACGGCGAGGGAGATGTCCCAGTCGCGCGCGTACTCGCGGTACTGCCGGTAGACGCTCACGCCCTTGCGGGTCGGTTCGGCCACCAGGAACGTCATGTCGAAGCGCGTGAACAACCCGGAGGCGAAGGCGTCCGAGCCCGCGGTCATGTCGACGACCACGTACTCGCCGGCGTCGTCCACGAGGTGGTTGAGCATCAGCTCCACCGCGCCGACCTTGGAGTGGTAGCACGCCACACCCAGGTCGCCTTCCTCGAAGGGACCGGTGGCCATGATGCGCATCCCGCTGCAGCAGCTGCCGACGGGACGGCGGCAGGCGTCGTAGACGGGGTTGTCCTCGTCCAGCCGCAGGAGCCGCGAACCCTGCCCGGGCGGCGTCGTCTTGATCATTTCCGCCGCGGACGCGATGCGCGGGTTGTCGCCGCGCAGGTAGTCCTTGATGAGCCCGAGGTGGGCGCCGAGCGGCGGGATGGCGGCGGCCTTCGCGTCGGTGAGCCCGAGCGCGACGCCGAGGTGCTGGTTGATGTCCGCGTCGACGGCGAGGACCGGGAGGCCGGCGGCGCCCAGGTGGCGGACGAAGAGGGACGAGAGCGTCGTCTTGCCGCTGCCGCCCTTGCCGACGAAGGCGATCTTCACGCGGTCGGTCCTTCCGTGCGGGGAGCCACGTTGTCGAGAGTGACAATCGTTTTCGACAAGGATCATCCGTTGCGCTTCGTGTCCGCGTCAATCGGAGCGTGAGAGCGCCCTCGGAGGGGCCGCCGGGCCCGGCGAGCGCCGGGGGGCGTACGCGCGGGGGCGCGCGTTGCGCGTAGGGTCGGCGGGTGGACACCCGAGACCCGTTCGCCGCCGTCGCCGCGCTGCCCGGCGTGCCCGAGGCCGTCGAGACCGCCCGCAAGGCCGTCGACGCCCTGCTGGGGCACCGCACGATGCGCCGCCGCAGCCCCGAGATCAGCGCCGAGTCCGCCCTGCGCGGGGCGCGCGCGAGCGCCGCACTCGAGGGCGCGGACTGGTCCCTCGAAGAGGTGCGCCGCCGCACCGACTACTCGCGCACCGACGACGCCGAAGCCGGCATCGTCGGGGGCGCACTGCGGCTCTCCGCGGAGTACGGGACCCTCGTCGACATCTGGCGCCGCAGCCCCCTCCAGGTCCTCGCGCGCCTGCACATGGTCGCCGCCGCGGACGTCGTGGCGGCGGACGCGCTCGGCCGCCCGCGCCTGGCCGGGGAGGACGTGGCGGTTCGCCCCGACCCCGGCGTCCTGCCCGGCGCCGACGAGGTGACCGCACGCCTGGACGGCCTGGCACGGCTGCTCATCGAGCCGAGTGAGGCACCGGCGATCGTCGTCGCCGCACTTGTACACGGCGAAATCCTGGCGCTCCAGCCGTTCGTGTGGGGCAACGGCCTCGTCGCGCGCGCGGCGCAGCGCATTGTGCTCATCACGCGCGGGCTCGACCCGAAGTCGGCGGTCGTGCCGGAGGTGGGACACCTCGACCTGGGGGCGGACGCGTACGAAAAGGCGCTGCGTGGCTATGTGTCCGGTACGCCGGAGGGTGTCGCGGGGTGGGTCGGGCACTGCGCGGAGGCCGTGACGCTGGGGGCGCGCGAGAGCGTTGCGGTGTGCGAGGCGGTCATGCGCGGGATGTGAGTGCGCGTGGCGGGTGCGGTCTGTGGTTCGCGGTTCGCGGTCGGTGTCGTGCTGCTGTGCTGCTGTGCTGCTGTGCCACCGTCCCGCAGTGCCACGGTGTCGGCGGGTTGCGGGCGCACAAAAATTGGCGGCGCCCACGGGGAGGACGCCGCCACTCGTCACGTACAACGGGGTACCAGAGCGTGCACCGTTATGACGGCCGGCCCGGGGCGAGCCCCGGTGGTCCGGCGCGTTCGGCCCCTACGAGGGTCGGTCGCGCGTGGGTTCCCGATGTCCGTGCTCGGTCCGTGTGGCCGTCTGCCTCGGTGGGGTGTCGCCACCCCGCCCGGAGGCGGTCCCGCGGGCCGTTGATCCCCTTTCTACTGGGTTGCCGGAGTCAGCGGAACCCTTCGCCCAAGATCTTTACCTTTCGGGTCGAAGGTGATCAATCGGGCGCCGTTGCGGCCTGGTTGCGGCGTGTTTTTGCGGCGTGTTTGCGGCGCGGTTCGGTGTCGCTTCGGCTGCGGTTCGCCGGGCAGTTCGCGCACAGGTGTTGCTTGCCAGTGCCTGCCTGCCGGCCTGCTTGTCTTGCCGGTTCGGCTCGTGCCCGGCCCGGTCAGCGCCTCCGCTTCGCGGCGTACCAGACCAGGCCCGCGGCGGCGGCGCCCGCGCCGAGTGCCGTCGCCGCCAGCACGGACCGGGAGGGGACGGGCAACGTCGGGACGCGCTGGCGCAGTTGCACGGGTCGGTTGAAGGTCAGCACCGGCCAGCCGCGCGCGACGGCCTCGCGGCGCAGACCCCGGTCCGGGTTGACGACGTAGGGGTGGCCGACCGCCTCCAGCATGGGCAGGTCGGTGACGGAGTCGCTGTACGCGTAGGAGCGGGTCAGGTCGTAGCGCTCGCTGTCGGCGAGTTCGCGCACCGCGTTCGCCTTGTTCTCGGCGTACGCGTAGTACTCGATCTCGCCGGAGTACCGCCCGTCCTCGACCACCATGCGCGTCGCGACGACCCGGTCCGCGCCGAGCATCTCCCCGATGGGCTCGACCACTTCGGCGCCCGACGAGCTGACGATCACCACGTCGCGGCCGGCCGCGTGGTGCTCCTCGATCAGCGACGCGGCCTCGTCGTAGATCAGCGGGTCGATGAGATCGTGCAGCGTCTCCGCCACGATCTCGCGCACCTGCTGCACATCCCAGCCGCGGCACAGCGCGGAGAGATACTCGCGCATGCGCTCCATCTGGTCGTGGTCGGCGCCGCCCACGAGAAACACGAACTGGGCGTACGCGCTCTTGAGCACGGCCCGGCGGTTGATCAGACCGCCTTGGTAGAACGATCTGCTGAACGCCAGCGCGCTGGACTTGGCGATGATGGTCTTGTCGAGATCGAAGAACGCTGCGGTCCGCTTGGGTACGTGGTTTTCCACGTACCTGAGGATAGGGGGAGCCATTCGGCGTAAACTCAGGCACACGGGTTTGCCCGAGAAGCCTCTCGGGTACATCCTGGAAGCCACGGATCGTTCTGCGACCGTGCTAACCCGGTCCGGCTCCTCCCCCCCGAGTCGGCCGTGGAGACGACCCCCGCTCTCCCCCCCGGCGGGGGTCGTCGCTTGTCCGAGACGGTTTCGCGCGGACGCTTCGGCGGTGGGTTCCCGTAGTGGTACCGCAGGTGATCCCTGCTTGTCGGGGCGATTTCCGGGCCCTACGGCGGCGGCTTCCGTCCCGAGGAGGAAGACCTTCCGGCCTTGTCGAGCGGGTGCGCGACGTGCGCGCGCGGGGCCGTACGGGGGCTCGTACGCAAGCTTGTGGCGTGGCGCGTCGGCGCGCTCGACCGCTGCTCGCCGCCGACTCTTCCGCTTCGTGCTATCCGCTCGCTAACAGCTTGCCCGCCCCGGACTTACCCGCTTGTGCCATCCGGTGCCCCTCCCCGCGTGGCGACTTGACATCGGCGGCGCGTCGGGCGATCCGGTCGGATTTCTTCGGGTTCTCTTGGGTTCCGTCAAGTTCCTTCTGGTTTCTTCGAGTTGGTTGTTCGTGTCGGTGGATCGGAGAGTTCCGCGCGTAGTTCCGCGATTTCCGTCACATCGCCCGCACATATGCACTCGATCGTTACTTCACCATCCCTCAAAAGGGTGATTCCGTTATCCACAGGGCGGGGTTATCCCCAGCTTTGCTCCACCCGCTCGGCCGAACCCCCGGGGTGCCCGAAGGTTGAGGCAGACCTTCGGGAGGCCGCACACCGGACAGCACCACCGCACCGCGACGCTCCACCGCACGACCGACGCACGACCCCAACGCGCAGCTTTGAGGCCCCGCTTCGAGCCGCCGTCGGAGTCGGGCACCGCGTGGGAGCCGCGCGCCCGGATGACGTGGCCCAAGCCTCTGTGAACCCATGACGCGAACCGACCTCCCGAGCACATCCGACCGAGCCGGCGCGCCTGCGCGTGCGGCGGCCGGTCCACGTACCTCGGGAGCTCGGCCATGTCCTCGTTGTCACCACCACGCCCGGTCGGTCCGCCGCGTCCGCTGCTCGTCACCGGTGATCCGCGCCTCCTGGACGAACTCTTGCGCCTGTGCGCGGTCACGGGCATCGAGCCCGAGGTCTGCGCCGACGCCGGGTCGGCCCGCGCGGCCTGGGGCGCGAGCCCGCTGGTGATCGTCGGCGACGACCTCGCCGACGAGGCCGCCCGCTGCGGACTCCCGCGCCGCGACGACATCGTGCTGCTCGGCTCCGACCTCGACGACGGCGAGGTCTGGCGGCGGGCCGTCGCGGTCGGCGCCGACCATGTCATCTTCCTGCCCGACGCCGAGGCCTGGCTCGTGGACCGCTTCGCCGACATCGCCGACGGGGCCACCAGCGCCGCGCTGTCCGTCGCGGTGGTCGGCGGGCGCGGGGGAGCGGGGGCGAGCACTCTCGCCTGTGCGCTCGCGGTCACGGCGGCGCAACGCGGGCGCACCGCCGCCCTGATCGACGTGGACCCGCTGGGCGGCGGCATCGATGTTCTGCTCGGCGGCGAGGCCGTCGGCGGGCTGCGCTGGCCCGATCTGCGGGGCGCACGGGGGCGCGTCGACGGAGGTGCCCTGTCGGCCGCGCTGCCCCGCCTGCACGGGCTCACGGTGCTGTCCTGGGACCGCGGCGCCCCGGGCGGGGTTCCGCAGGACGCGATGCGCGCGATCGTCGGCGCGGTCCGACGCCGCCACGAGGTGGTTGTCGTCGACATGCCCCGGCGCCCGGACGCCGTATCGGAGGAGGCCCTCGCTCAGTGTGGGACGGGCCTGGTCGTCATCCCGGCCGAGCTGCGCGCGATCGCCGCCGCGGCGCAAGTGGTCTCGCTCGTCCGACCGGTGGTCCGCGATCTGCGCGCGGTCGTCCGTACCCCGTCACCGTCGGGACTCGACCCGGACGAGGTCGCGGCCAACGCCGGTCTCCCGCTGGCCGGCGAACTCCGGCACGAGTCCGGCCTCGTCGAGTCGGTCGAACGCGGTGAAGCCCCCGGCACGAAGTCGCGCAGTCCGCTCGCCCGCTTCTGCCGCGACTTCCTGGACCGGGCCATGCCCACACCCCACTCGGAGGTCGCGTGAACCGCCCCACAGGCAACACGCAGCGCCCCAGCCCCCGTTGCCCCACCCTTCAGTGCGGTGTCGCGGCGACCCTCACTGCGGATCACAGGGTCGGCGGTTCTGTGCAATCCGATCAAGCGATCCGCGCGCAGGTCGATCCGAGCAGAGGTCGATCCGCGGATCGTCCCGCACAGCCGATTCGCATAGGCCGATCCGATGCGCTTGATCCGATGGGCCCGATCTGACCGCCAACGCAGCGACCGCCAACGCAGCCGCTCGCTCGCAGCCACTCACCTGACGCCGCATCCGAAGCCACTCACCTGACGCCGCATCCGAAGCCACATCAACCACAGGTCACTTCCACCGGCTCCGGCGCCTCAGCGGCCGTCTTACTGCCGGCTGTTCCACCACCCCGTGTCCCAGCACCACCTGCCCTACCACCCGTCCGACCGGCACCCGGTCGACCAGCGCCTGTCCCATGCCAAGGAGTCGCTCATGAGCCCCAGCACCGCCGCCCGCGCGCAGACCGGCGTCTACCCCGCACACCCCCTGCTGCCGCCCACGCACACGACGCTCCAGGGCATTCCGACCACACCCGAAGCCGACAGCAGCCGTCCCCGCCCCCGCCCGCTCGCGAGCGCCGCGGCTCCCGTCGCTCCGGCCCCGCGGCATCCGCTCGCGCCGCGACCTCCGAGCGCGCCGCCGCCCCCGACCACACCCTCGGTGCCACCCGTTCCGCCCATGCCGCCGCGGCCGCCCGCACCTCCCGGGCCCGCGGGGCCACCCGACTTCCCGCCCACCGACATGCCGATCGATCCACAGCTTGTCGACGGCGTGCGCGCCCGCCTCGCAGCCGAGGGCCGCGATCCCACGCACGCCGCCGTCGCCGAAGCGCTCCGCGCCCAAGGCCGGGTACTGGGCGACGCGACCGTCATGGCCGTTCTGCGTGCCCTGCGTTCCGAAATCGTCGGTGCCGGCCCCCTCGACGCGCTCCTCGCCGACCCCGAGGTCACCGACGTCCTCGTCAACGCACCCGACGAAGTGTGGATCGACCGCGGCGCGGGGCCGCAGCGTACGCGGGTGACCTTCCCCGACGACGCCGCGGTCCGACGTCTCGCGCAGCGACTCGCCACCTCGGCGGGCCGGCGCCTGGACGACGCCTCGCCCTACGTGGACGCGCGCATGCCGGACGGCGTCCGCCTGCACGCCGTCCTCAAGCCCATCGCGGTCCGCGGCACCTGCCTCTCGCTCCGGGTGCCCCGCCGGACCACGATGTCGCTGAACGACCTGGTCACCTGCGGGGCGTTCCCACCCGAGGCGGCCGAGATCCTGCGGGCGATCGTCGCCGCCCGGTGCGCATTCCTGATCTCCGGTGGCGCGGGAACGGGCAAGACCACGCTGCTCGGTGCCCTCCTGGGGACCGCGCACCCGGCCGAACGCCTCGTCCTGATCGAGGACTCGGCCGAGCTGACTCCCCGACACGCCCATGTCGTCCGACTGGAGTCCCGGCCGCCCAATATCGAGGGGGCGGGCGCCGTCAGCCTCCGGGACCTCGTCCGTCAGGCGCTGCGCATGCGTCCGGACCGCATCGTCGTGGGCGAGGTGCGCGGCACCGAAGTCACCGAGTTGCTGGCCGCTTTGAACTCCGGCCAGGAGGGAGGAGCCGGCACGATCCACGCGAACTCGGCAACGGATGTGCCCGCGCGTCTCGAAGCCCTCGCCTCCCCTGCCGGCCTCACCCGCGACGCCCTGCACAGCCAACTGGCCGCCGCCCTTGACGTGGTCGTCCATCTCGTACGCGACCGGGACGGACTCCGCCGGGTCGCCGAAATCCACGTTTTGGAACGCAATCCGCGAGGCCTCGTGCATCCCGTGCCGGCGCTGCTCCTCGACCGCACGGCCCCACACCGCCAGGGCCCCGGCTTTCCGCGCCTGGCCGCCCGCCTGGCGGGCTGGTGGCGCCCCTGACCACCGCGCCCCGGCCTGTGCGAGGGCGGACCTTCGTGCTCGGTCCCCTCGCGGCGCCGACTCGCGGCCTCGCACCCACGTCGGAGAGCTCCGGCGCCGGGCTGCCTCGCCACACCCAGCGCGTCCGCAACCACAAGGCGCAACCCCGCAGCTCGTCCCCGGTGGCCTTCAGTCACCTTCAGGCGCCTTCGGTCGGGACTCGACAGGGAGTCGGCGACACCGTTCCCCAGAGGGCCGTCGGGGCCCGGCGGTGTGCCAGGCGTCGCGGGCGCGGCGCGAGTTTGAAGACACGCCCATCACCTCGGTCAGCCTTGGCGATCCAGACAGGCGGCTCCACATGACCTACCTCGCAACCTCCCTCACCACTTCGGCGTCTTCGACGCCACCGCCCCTTGCCCCCGCGACGCCGTTCCCGACCTCCTTGGCCGTCGGCACCCTTCTGGCCCCGGTCCTTGCCGCCGGTGCGATCTGGATCGCGGGCACCCGCGTGGGCCGGGCGCGAGTCCGCGACCTCGCGGCCCCCGCGCCGGTCGGGGGCAGGGGACTCGGCGGAGTCCACGAACCTCACGGGCCTGGCGGGTCAGAGGGGCTAGACGGGCCAGACGGGGCACGTGCCTTCACCGTCCCGGCCAGCCGAGCCGCCAAGGCCGGCAACAGACTGCGGGCCGCCGTCCTCGCCCGCGAGGCACGTACGACCGTGGTTCTCCTGGGGTGTTCGATGCTCCTCGCCGCCACGACCGCATCCCTGGTCCCTCTGGTGCTCGCGTTACCGGCGTCCGTGTACTCGGTGCGGCGGCGCGCCCGGGCAGAGGCGTTGCGCGCCGCCGTCGAGCGGCGCTCGGGCATCGCGGAGCTGGCGACCGCGATGGTCGGCGAACTGCGGGCCGGGCAGCCGCCGTCCGAAGCGTTCACGGCGGCCGCCCAGGTCCTGACCGGACCCGTCCGCAGCTGCCTCACCGAGGCGGTGGCCGTCGCCCGCGTCGGCGGCGACGTCCCCGACGCTCTCGTGCGAGCCGCCGCGGCGCCGGGCGCCGACGCCCTCGCGCGCATCGCCGCCTGCTGGCGAGTGGCCGCCGAACGCGGGGCGGGTTTCGCGCCCGCCCTCGACCGGATCGCCGTCGGCCTGCGCGCCGAGGAGTCCGGACACCGTGAATTGGAAGCCGAGTTGTCCGGCGCCCGCACCACCGCCCGCCTTCTCGCGGCCCTGCCGCTCGTGGGCCTGCTGTTGGGGCAGGGCGTCGGTGCGAACCCGCTCGACGTACTCCTGCACACGCCGCTCGGCATCGGCTGCCTCACCTTGGGACTGATCCTCATCGCCCTCGGTCTGGACTGGACGGACCGCATCGCCCGGGACGCCCGGGGACCACGATGGACGGCGTAGCCGCGACGCCGGGTCTGCTGGTCGTCGGCGTACTCGCGGCCTGCGCCGCGTGGTTCGCCGTCCCGGCGCCTCGAACCCGCGGCCGTGATCGATTGAAGGCCGCCGTTGGCACCCGTCACGGAGGGCGGCCCGCCGCGCCGGACACGCGCGAGGCCCGCAAGGCCCGGGTACGCCGCGCAACAGCAGCCGCACTTGCGGGGCTGGCCGCCGCGCTCGTCGTCGGCGGACTCCCCGGAGTCGTCGCCGCACCGCTCGTCGGTCTTGCCGTGGACCGGCAACTCGGGCGCATAGCCCCGGCTGCCGATCGTCTCCGGCGTGAGCGCATGGCGGCCGACCTTCCGACCGCGGCCGATCTGCTGTCGGCCTGCCTGGCCGCGGGTGCGCCTCCCGTCGAGGCGGTGACGGCGGTCGCCGACGCGATCGGCGGTCCGCTCGGCAGCGAACTGCGGGCCGCGGCAGCCTCGGTACGTCTCGGCGGTGATCCGGCGCGCAGTTGGTCGGCCCTCGCGGCGTCCCGCGAACTGGCGCCGCTGGCCCGTGCGCTGTCCCGTTCCGGTGAGGGCGGCGCGCCGCTTGCGGAACGGATCGCGCACGTCGCCGACGAATGCCGCGACCGCCGACGAAGTGACCTGACCGCAGCCGCGAGACGCACGGCCGTACGCGCCACCCTGCCGCTCGGCGTGTGCTTCCTGCCCGCCTTCCTGCTGATCGGAGTGCTTCCCGTCGTCGTCGGCCTGGCGACGCCGTTGCTCGCGCAGACCTGACGCCGACCCCGACGCTGGCTCCCGCCTTGACTCCGACTCCGACTTCGGCTCCCGCCCCGACTCCGAGACCACTCCGACTCCGACCCCAACCCCGGACGCCCGGCCCACGAACAACTGGAGGACCTCCATGTCCGACACCACCACCGTCACACCGACCGACGCAACGACTTCCCCTGTCACGCCGACCGCTACCTCCGCAACCTCCACCGTCTCGACGGCCTTGGCGACGACCAGCGCCGCAACCGCCGCAACCGACGCTGTCCCGGACCCGGTCGCCACGACCCTCGCGGCACCGCCCGCGCCGACCGCGACGCCACCGAACGGCCACCCGGCCGGGGCCGACCACCCGGCCGGGGCCGATTACCCGACGGAAGCCGACCACCCGCAGGCCTTCGCGGAGCCGTCGTCCGCCAAACGGAAGCCCGGTATTCCGCGCGTTCTCGTGCTGCGCATGCGGAAGCGAAGTGGCCCACTGTTCCGCCGACTTGGACGGCTTCTCCGGCGTGACGACGGAATGTCCACGGCGGAATACGCGGTCGGCACCGTAGCGGCGGTCGCATTCAGCGCGGCGCTCTACAAGGTGGTCACCAGCGATGTCGTGACGGACGCGTTGAGCGCGGTCATCGGAAAGGCGCTCAATGCGACTTTCTGACGCGCCCGACCCGCCGGTGGCGCCGACGAAGCGAAAACCAAAACGGAAGTTCGGCTCCTCCGACGGGGGATACGTGACCGCGGAATCGGCAATGGCGCTTCCGGCTATCGCGTTGGTCCTGCTCGCACTCACGACTGTCGTCGGCGCCGTGGCGCTGCAAATCCGTTGTGTCGACGCCGCGCAGGCCGGTGCGCGGGCGCTCGCACGAGGGGAGGCGCCTGCGGATGCCCTGGCTGTTGTGCACGAACTGGCACCACGCAGGGCGGTCACCGAACACACGAAGCGGGACGGGCGTGTGCGGGTCCGCGTGACTGCCGACGTACCGCTTCCCGGGCCGTGGCACCGGCTGCGGATTCCTGTCCATCACACGGCAGTTGCCGTGGACGAGGCGGCACCCCCGTGACGGGGCCCGCGGGACCGGCGCTTCCCGGTCGATTCCGGGTCGAGCGACACGGAGAGGAGGGTTCCGTGACCGTCTGGGTGGCGGTCTGGTCGCTACTACCGGTGTGCCTGGCGATGGTCATGCTGGCGTACGGCGCGGCCGTGGCGACGCGACACCGCGCCGCAGCGGCTGCGGACTCGGCGGCGTTGTCCGCCGCGGCTCACGCGGCAGTAGGGCAGGGCAACGCGTGTGCGGAGGCCCGTCGGACGGCCGAGGAACAGGGGGCATCGCTGGTCATGTGCGTGCTCAGGGGCGAGTTCGTCGACGTCGTCGCCGAGTCACGTCCACCACTGCTCCTTCGTCCGTTCGGCAAGGCTCAGGTAGCCGCGCGCGCAGGCCCCCGGTGACCCGGTTGTGCGGCCCCGGCGAACCGGGGCCGCACAACCCCTGGACCGGTGCTCGGCTCGGACAACGCAGCCCTGCCGCCGCCCCCAGGCCGTGCGGATCACCTGTCGTCGACCGCTCGCGTCGGCTCCGATCCCGATCCCGATCCCGATCCCGATCCCGATCCGATCCCGATTCCAAGTCCGGTTTCCGGTTTCCAGCCCCCGGCCCCGAATGCGAACCCAATCGCAACCCCGACCCCAACCTCAGTCCCGATTCCGGTCCGAGTCCACTGCCGATCACGATCTCGCTCACATGGCCGGACACTCGATCAACACAATCCACCGCACTCGATCCCGAATACACGATGCACAGCCCTGATTCCGCACTCGGTCGGTCGGTGGGCGCGCCAGGGGATCACTTGGTCCCGTCGGTTCCATCGGTCGCGCCCGTCCGCCTACTGCTCGGACTTGTCCGACTCCGCCTGTGCCTGCCCCTCCAACTCGCCCTCGCGGCCCTGCAGCAGCACGGTGAGCAGTCTGATCGCACCGGGCTTGTCGAGCGGGAAGTTGCCGTTCCCGCACTTGGGGGACTGCACGCAACTCGGGCAGCCGGCCTCGCATTCGCATGCGGCGATGGCGTCGCGGGTGGCAGCGAGCCAGGAGGGGGCTGTGGCGTAGGCGCGTTCGGCGAAACCCGCGCCACCCGCGTGGCCGTCGTAGACGAACACCGTCGGCAGGCCGGTGTCCGGGTGCAGGGCGGTCGAGACTCCGCCGATGTCCCAGCGATCGCAGGTCGCGAAGAGGGGAAGGAGGCCGATCGAGGCGTGTTCGGCGGCGTGCGCGGCGCCCGGCAGGTCCGTGTCGTCGAGGGCCGCGTCGGCGACCTGGTCGGGGGTGACCGTCCACCAGACCGCGCGGGTACGCAGCGAGCGTTCCGGGAGGTCGAGCTTGTGCTCGCCGAGCACTTCGCCGGTCATGATGCGGCGGCGCTGGTAGGACACCACGCGGCTGGTGACCTCGACCGAGCCGAAATGCAGGCGGCCTTCGCCCCACGGCTCCGCGCGCACCTCTTCGAGGATCCGGATGTCGGTCGTCTCGCGGGCGGAGGTCGTCCAGTCGGGCGCGGCGCGGCGGACGAGGGCGACGTCGTCCGCCAAGTCGAGCAGACGCACCAGGTACGTGTCGCCCTGATGGAGGTGGACGGCGCCTTGGTGGACCGCGCTGTGCGCGGCGGCGGCGTCGACCGTGCCCAGCACTCGCCCGGTGTCCTCCTCGACGACGCGCACGGCCTGGCCGCCGGCGCCGCGGATGTCGGTGAGATCGGTCGCGCGCTCGGGACTGGTCCAGAACCAGCCCGAGGGGCGTTTGCGCAGCAGGCCGCGCCGGACCAGGCCGGGGAGCAGTTCGGCGGCGACCGGCCCGAAGAGCGGCAGTTCGCTTTCCTCCAGCGGGAGTTCGGCGGCGGCCGCACACAGGTGCGGAGCCAGCACGTACGGGTTGTCCGGGTCGAGGACGGTCGCCTCGACCGGGCGGTCGAAGAGCGCCTCCGGGTGGTGCACGAGGAACGTGTCGAGCGGGTCGTCCCGGGCGATCAGGACGGCGAGTGCGGCCTGCCCGGCGCGGCCCGCGCGTCCGGCCTGCTGCCACAGCGACGCCCGCGTGCCGGGGTAGCCGGCCAGCAGGACGGCGTCCAGGCCGGAGACGTCGACGCCGAGTTCGAGTGCCGTGGTGGCGGCGACACCGAGCAGGCGGCCGTCGTGCAGCGCGCGCTCGAGCCCGCGCCGTTCGTCGGCGAGATAGCCGGAGCGGTACGTCGCGACACGCTCGGCCAGCCCGGGGTCGATGCGTTCGAGTTGGTCGCGGGCCATCACGCGGACCACCTCCGCGCCGCGCCGGGAGCGTACGAAGGCCACCGTGCGCACGCCGTCGACCACGAGGTCGGTCAGCAGGTCCGCCGCCTCCGCGGTCGCGGTGCGCCGCACCGGGGCGCCGCGTTCGCCCTTCAGGTCGGTCAGCGGCGGCTCCCACAGTGCGAAGGTGAGTGCCCCGCGCGGGGACGCGTCGTCGGTCACCGCCACGATGTCGTCCGGCTCAGCGCCGATGAGCCGGGCCGCGGCACCGCCCGGATCGGACACCGTCGCGGACGCCAGGATGAACACCGGGTCGGAGCCGTAGCGGCGACACACCCGGCGCAGACGCCGGATCACTTGGGCGACATGCGAGCCGAACACGCCGCGGTAAGTGTGGCACTCGTCGATCACGACGTACCTGAGTGCCTTCAGGTACGCCGACCACGTGCGGTGCGCCGGGAGCAACGACCGGTGCAACATGTCCGGGTTGGTCAGCACGTACGCCGCATGTCCCCGCACCCAGCGCCGCAGATCGACGGGCGTGTCGCCGTCATAGGCCGCCGCGCGCACCGGATCAAGTCCCGTTTGCGCGGCGCGCAACTCGTCCACAGCCCGGATCTGGTCGGCTGCGAGCGCTTTCGTGGGGGACAGATACAGCGCGGTGGCACCACGGCCGTTCGGAGCCCGGGTACCCTCCAAGAGGGCGGTGAGTACCGGCAGAAGGTAGGCCATGGACTTGCCCGAGGCGGTGCCGGTCGCCAAGACGACTGATCGGCCCGACGCGGCTGCCGATGCGGCAAGCGCCTGGTGTTCCCAAGGGTGGTCGACACCGACCGCCCGAAAAGCGTCCACGACTTCCGGGCGCGCCCAATCGGGCCAGATGGTCGGCCTGCCCCTTCGCGGGGGTATGCGCCGAACGTGTGTCACTCGATCGGGTCGCCCGTGGGCCGCGATCAAGCGGTCCAACAGGTCTTCCTGGGAGTGTGGATTGGGCGACATCGGGCACCAGTCTCGCATCGAAAGTCGTGGGATTCATCGTCCTGTAGCGCCCATAAGTGGTTGAATGCCTTGGCGGCTGCCGATCCTTGGGGGGCGACCGCTCGATAGCAAGGTGCTGGAGGATCCGTGGACCTGTCCCTGTCGACCCGAACCGAGGGCGGCCGTACGGTCGTCGAGGTGGGCGGCGAGATCGATGTGTACACCGCCCCCAAACTGCGCGAGCAATTGGTGGAACTCGTCAACGACGGGAGCTACCACCTGATCGTGGACATGGAGGGTGTGGACTTCCTGGACTCGACCGGTCTGGGCGTCCTGGTCGGCGGTCTCAAGCGCGTTCGCGCGCACGAGGGCTCGCTGCGCCTGGTGTGCACTCAGGAGCGCATCCTGAAGATCTTCCGTATCACCGGTCTGACCAAGGTGTTCCCCATCCACACCTCGGTGGAGGAAGCCGTCAACGCGACGGACTGAGCCGCGCCCGTCCGTCTCGCGGAGGGGCGCTCCGCCCGCCACCGCTTCAACCAGGTAGCGCTTCGCACCGGACAGCCCGCCGGTCGGAACGTCGGCAAGTACGGCTGGGGGATCTATGGCCATCGTCGAGCTGCGCTTCACCGCGCTGCCCGAACACGTCCGTACGGCGCGGCTTGTCGCCGCCGCCGTGGCCCGCCGGGCCGGTGTCGCCGAGTCCGTGCTGGACGAGGTACGCCTTGCCGTCGGCGAGGCGTGCTCGCGCGCGGTCGGTCTCACCCGCCAGGTGGGTGCGGACGAGCCGGTGACGGTGACGCTCGACGACGGCGACGGGCGGTTCTCGATCGAGGTGCGCGACGCCGTTCCACAGCCCGCGGTGGTGGGCGCCGGCGAGCCCGGCGGTTCCGTCGGCCTGCCCGGCCCCTCGGGGACGAACGGCATGAGCCTGGACGTCGCGGAGAGCGAGTTGGGCCTCGCCGTGATCCTGGGCCTGGTCGACGAGTTGGACGTCCGCGCGGGTGCCGACGGCGGCAGTATCCGTATGTCGTGGCCGTCCGAGAAGGGCAAGATCGGGGACGACCCGCTGGGGTTGTGACGCAGGTGGGTGCGCGCTGGGGCGAGCGTCCCGCTGCCGTGCCGGCAGACGCGTCGACCGCTGTGTCCCGCGCTGCTCCGACCGCCGCCCCGACTACTGCTCCAAGCGACTGAATTATCCGCGAACGGCGGGCCTTCCATACGGAAGGCCCGCCGTTCGCTTTCGCTTTCTCCGCTGGTGACCGGCCGCGGCCAGTAGTCGCGACCACTTCGCCTGCACTTCGCCTGCCACTCCGTAGGCAAGTTCGTAGGCCTCCGTAGGCCAGTTCGCCCGCCAGTTCGTCGGCCAGTTGTGGCTTCGACGGGAGGCCGCAACGTCGGCTTCTATCCCGATTCCGGCGGCGCAAAACCTGTTTACCCGGGGATTGCCCCGAATCGCGGCGTAGTGCGCGTATTTTATGCATAATTCGATATGATCATGAAGATTACCGTGGTGTGTTCTTGATCATTTGCATACACTCCCATTCACGTTGTAAAAGATCGTCTAGCGCCCGTCTGAGAAGCCAGTCCGAAACATCCCTCGCGATGGAGGACGCATGTCCGGGCTCCAACTCACCGAACTCGCCACTGTCACCGCAGCACCGGGGACCGCCGAGGTCGCCGGGACCGATCTGACGTACGTCGTGGTGGTCGCGGTCATTGCGCTCGGCGCCCTCGCCGTCGCCGCGGCCCTGGTACGCCAGGTGCTCGCCGCCGACGAGGGCACCGCGAAGATGAAGGAAATCGCCGGTGCCGTCCAGGAAGGCGCCGCGGCCTACCTCACCCGCCAGTTCCGCACCCTGGGGCTCTTCGCCGTCGGGGTCTTCTTCCTGCTGATGCTGCTTCCGGCCGAGGGCTGGGACGAACGCATCGGCCGCTCGGTGTTCTTCCTCGTCGGCGCGGTGTTCTCCGCGATCACCGGCTACACCGGCATGTGGCTCGCGGTCCGCAGCAATGTGCGCGTGGCCGCCGCGGCACGTGCCGGCGGCACCGGCCCCGAGGCCTCGCACACCGCCATGCGGATCGCGTTCCGCACCGGCGGCGTCGCCGGCATGTTCACCGTCGGCCTCGGCCTGTTCGGCGCCGCACTCGTGGTGATCATCTACCGCGAGGACGCGCCCAAGGTCCTCGAAGGGTTCGGCTTCGGCGCGGCCCTGCTGGCCATGTTCATGCGTGTCGGCGGCGGCATCTTCACCAAGGCCGCCGACGTCGGCGCCGACCTGGTCGGCAAGGTCGAGCAGGGCATCCCCGAGGACGACCCGCGCAACGCCGCCACCATCGCGGACAACGTCGGCGACAACGTCGGCGACTGCGCGGGCATGGCGGCCGACCTGTTCGAGTCGTACGCCGTGACGCTCGTCGCGGCGCTCATCCTCGGCAAGGCCGCGTTCGGCGACGCCGGCCTCGTCTTCCCCCTGATCGTCCCCGCGATCGGCGTCATCACCGCGGTCATCGGCATCTACGCGGTGTCGCCGCGCGCCGGGGACCGCAGCGGCATGACCGCGATCAACCGCGGGTTCTTCCTGTCCGCGGTGATCTCGCTCGCACTCGTCGGCGTCGCCGCGTTCGCGTACCTGCCCGACAAGTTCTCCGAGCTCGAAGGCCTGTCCAACACGACCGCCACCGGCAAGGAGATCCTCGAACACTCCGGTGACCCCCGGGTGTTCGCCCTCGTCGCGGTCCTCATCGGCATCGTGCTGGCGGCCGTGATCCAGCAGCTGACCGGCTACTTCACCGAGACGTCGCGCCGCCCGGTCCGGGACGTCGTCAAGACGTCGCTCACCGGTCCGGCGACCGTCATCCTGTCGGGCATCTCGCTCGGCCTGGAGTCCGCGGTGTACGCGGCCGTGCTCATCGGCATCGCGGTCTACGGCGCGTACCTGCTCGGCGGCGGCATCATCATGCTGGCGCTGTTCGCGGTGGCCCTCGCCGGCACCGGCCTGCTCACCACGGTCGGCGTGATCGTCGCGATGGACACGTTCGGTCCGGTCTCCGACAACGCGCAGGGCATCGCCGAGATGTCCGGCGACGTCGAGGGCGAGGGCGCGCAGGTCCTCACCGACCTGGACGCGGTCGGCAACACCACCAAGGCCATCACGAAGGGCATCGCCATCGCGACCGCGGTGCTTGCCGCGACGGCCCTGTACGGCTCGTACCGCGACGCCGTCGAGACCGCCCGGGTGGAGGTCGGGGAGGGCGCGAACGAGAGTATGTCGCGCCTCGAGGCGCTGTCGTTCAACCTCGACATCTCCCAGCCGAACAACCTGTTCGGGCTGATCCTCGGCGCCGCGGTCGTGTTCCTGTTCAGCGGCCTGGCCATCAACGCGGTGGCGCGCGCCGCGGGCGCGGTGGTGTTCGAGGTACGCGAGCAGTTCCGCACGAAGCCCGGGATCATGTCCGGCACGGAGAAGCCGGACTACGGCCGCGTCGTCGACATCTGCACGCGCGACTCGCTCCGCGAACTCGCCACCCCGGGCCTGTTGGCGGTGATGGCACCGATTGCGGTCGGCTTCGCCCTCGGCATCGCACCGCTGGGCGCGTACCTGGCCGGCGCGATCGGCGCGGGCACCCTCATGGCGGTGTTCCTCGCCAACTCCGGTGGCGCGTGGGACAACGCGAAGAAGACGATCGAGGACGGCACGTACGGCGGCAAGGGTTCCGACGCGCACTCCGCGACCGTCATCGGCGACACCGTGGGCGACCCGTTCAAGGACACCGCGGGCCCCGCGATCAACCCGCTCCTGAAGGTCATGAACCTGGTCGCACTGCTGATCGCCCCCGCGGTGGTCAAGCTCACCATCGGCGCGGACGCCAGCGACGGCCTGCGCGCGGGCATCGCGGTCTTCGCGATCGTGGTGATCATCGGCGCGGTCTGGTGGAGCAAGCGCAAGTCCATCGCCGTGGGCACGCCGAACAACGAACCCAAGGACGCCACTCCGGTAGGGGGCTGACCTGCGGCGGGGCGTACCACCCCGCTGACCGGACGGGCCGGGAGACGGTCCGCCGGCATTCGGGACGGAGGGCGATGCGGTGGACCGCGTCGCCCTCCGTCCGTGTCGTATGCCACCCTCGGACTGCCGCGGGGCCCCGCCGCAGGGGCCTTGCAGACGCGGTACGGCGATGCGAACACGGAGACGAGCGTGGCACGTAAGACCCCGGCGATATCCCCCGCACTCGCGGCCCTGGCCGCCGCCGTGGTGGTCGTGACCGCCGGATGCGGCGGCGACGACGGCGACGACAACACCAAGAAACTCGCCGACTGGGCGGGCAAAGTCTGCACCACAGACGTCACCGGCCGCATCGACGCCTCCAAGAAGGCGCTCGACGACATAGGCACCGTGGTTTCCAATGAGACCCCCGAGGCGCTCAAGGCCCGGCTCGCCGCCGATGTCGCCAAACTCGCCGAGGCCAACACCGCGTTCGCCGCCGCCCTCGACCGGGCCGGCCCGCCGGAGATCAAGGACGGCCGGGCCCAGATGCAGGTGCTGACCGGCGACCTGCGCGCCACCGCCGCCGGGTGGACGGCCGTCACCACCAAGCTGGAGGAACTGCCGACCGGCGACCAGAAGGCGTTCGCGGACGCCCTGCGCGCGCTGGAGCCCACCATCTCCAGCTCCCTCACGGTCTCGCGCGCCGCGCTCGACAAACTCCACCAGGGCGCACTGGGCAAGGCCCTGGCCGGAGTTCCGGGCTGCGTGAGCGGCCCCGCCGCGTCGCCCGGCGCGCCGTCCGACGCCACGCCGGAGACGTCGCCCGCCCCGCCGGCGGACCCGGCGACGGCGCCGCCCGCCTCGGCTCCCGTACCGCCCGAGGGCTCACCGTCGGCCTCCGCCTCGGTGTCCGGCTCCACTTCGCCGTCGGCGTCGTCCTCGGCGTCGGCGTCGGCGTCGGCATCGTCGTCCGCCTCGGCGTCCGCGAGGCCTTAACCCCGCCGGACACCCCGTGGCGGTCCGGAAGACCGGTCGGCACAAGGCAGGATGGTCCTGTGACCATGCACGACTCCTCCCAGGTGACCCGGCTCCGCGAAGCGCTGGCCGACGCGGACTACACCGTCGACGGGTGCCTCGACGCGCTCGGGCCGCAGGCGTACGGTGCTCTGTCGCGCAGCGAGACCGTCCCCGCCCTGCGCTCCTTGCGCGGCGACGGCGGGCCGCTCGCGACCTTGATCCGGCTTTTCCTGCTCCAGACGCGGGTGCCCCTCGCGCAGGCGCGCACCGCGCTGCCCTTCGACGAGGCGGTCGCGGGCGGCCTGTTGGCACGCGACGGCGACGAGGTGCACGCGCTCGTCGACATCCGGCCGTACGGCGAGGCCGACACCGACTGGTGGGTCGTCTCCGACCTCGGCAGCGGCATCGGCGGGGTGTCCGGTTCGGTACGCCCCGACCACGTCCTGGGCATCGGCGGCGCCTCGACCACGCTGGCCGGGATCACGGTCCGCGAGCAGGCCGACCGCGTCCTCGACCTCGGAACCGGCTGCGGCGTCCAGGCCCTGCACGCGTCGCGGCACGCCCGAGCCGTCACCGCGACCGACGTCAACCGCCGCGCGCTGGACCTGACGCGCCTGACGATGGCGCTGTCCGGCATCGCCAACGTCGGTCTCGCCGAAGGGAGTCTGTTCGAGCCGGTCGAGCGCGAGACGTTCGACCTCATCGTCTCGAACCCACCCTTCGTGATCTCGCCGAAGGGACGCTTCACCTATCGCGACGGCGGCCTGCCCGGTGACGAGATCTGCCGCCGCCTGGTCGCCGAGGCACCGGCGCACCTCGCGGACGGCGGCTACTGCCAGCTGCTGGCCAATTGGCAGCACGTCAAGGGGGAGGACTGGCAGGACCGCCTCCGCGAGTGGCTGGCGCCCACCGGCTGCGACGCGTGGGTCGTGCAGCGCGAGGTCCAGGACCCCGCGCAGTACGCCGAGTTGTGGCTGCGCGACGCCGGCGACCACCAGAGCGCGGAGTACGCCGCCCGGTATGACGCGTGGCTGGACGCGTTCGAGCGCGACGGCGTGGAAGGTGTCGGCTTCGGCTGGATCTCGCTGCACAAGTCGGGCAGCGAACGGCCGGTGGCGCACATCGAGGAGTGGCCGCACGCGGTCGAGCAGCCGCTCGGCGCCGAGATCGCCGCGTGGTTCCGCCGCCAGGACGCCCTGCGCTCGCACGACGACGCGGCACTCCTCGGCACCGCGTTCCGCCTCGCTTCCGCGGTGCTCCAGGAGCAGACCGGGCAACCCGGCGCCGAGGACCCGGAGTACGTCGTGCTCCGCCAGCAGCGCGGCATGTGCCGCGCGGACCGCGTCGACACGGTCGGCGCCGCGCTGGCGGGCGCGAGCGACGGGCGCCTGACCGCGGGGGCGATCGTCGACGCGATCGCCGAACTGCTCGGCGAGGACCAGGTGGCCCTGCGGGACGCCGTACCCGGTCCGCTGCGGTCGCTGATCGCCGACGGATTCCTGCTGTTTCCGGAGACCCCCGCTCCCTGACCCGAGCCGCACCCGAGCGTCCCTGACCCGAGCCGTCACCCGGGTGCTTCTGACCCGGACCGCTACTTGACCCGCACCATCCGGCGCCGCTTCCCGCGTTCCGCCCGCGCCTCGACCGGCAGGCGCGTGTCGCGCATCGACGCCGCCGCCGCGAGGCCGAGCAGGACGCAGGGGAGCACCACGATGTAGACCGTGCTCATGCCGGCCGAGTACGCGTCGTGCACTGCCCCCTGGAGGCCCGACGCATACTCCCCCACCCGCTCCGGGTGAGCCAGCGTCGCGTCCGCCCCGCCGGGCGGCAGCTGCGCCTCGGCGACCCGGTGCTCGGCCAGCTCGCCGGGCAGGGTGTCGGTGAACCGCCGGGCGATCACCGCCCCGAAGACCGCCGTGCTGATGGTGCCGCCGAGGGTGCGGAAGAAGGCGATGGACGACGTCGCGATGCCCAGGTCGCGGCGTTCCACGGTGGCCTGCGCGGCCAGGATCAGCACCTGCGAGGTGAACCCGATGCCGATGCCCGACACGACCATCGCCGGCCACAGCGCGGGCGCGGGTGCCCCGAGGACCTGCCACGCGAGCAGCGCCGCGGACACCGCCGAGAGCGCCATGCCGATCATCGGGAAGACCTTGACCCGCCCGGTGCGCGCGATGAGCCGCCCCGACGTCGTGGAGCCCACCAGGTTCGCGGCGATGAACGGCAGCATCAGCAGCCCGGCCTCGGTCGCCGTGAAACCGCGCCCGAGCTGGAAGAACTGCGGCAGGAACACCATGGACGCGTACATCGTCGAGCCCATCAGGAAAGCCGCCGCGCACTGCGCCGTGAACGACCGGCTGTGGAACAGCCGCGGCGGCCACAGCGGTTCGCGGGCCCGCCGCTCCCACCACCCGGTCGCCACGAGCAGCGCGACGGCCGCGGCGCCGAGCCCGTACGCCGTCGCCGACGTCCACGCGAAGCGCTGCCCGCCGAACGACACCAGCAGCAGGAGCGCGCTGACGCCGGCGACCAGCAGCAGCGACCCGAGGTAGTCGACCGACACCTGCGAGCGGCGCCGCGGCAGCGTCAGGCTGCGCTGGATCACCACGAACGCGACCGCGGCGAACGGCAGCATGGAGAAGAAGCACCAGCGCCAGCCGATGGTGTCCACGAAGACCCCGCCGAGCAGCGGACCGAGGGCGGTCGACGACGCGAAGGAGGCGCCGATCCAGCCCTGGTACCGGCCGCGCTCGGCCGGCGAGATGATGTCGCCGATCACCGCCTGGCAGAGCGTGATGATCCCGCCGACCCCGGCGCCCTGCACCGCGCGGAACGCGATCAGCTGCCAGATGTCCGTCGCCACCGCGGAAAGCGCGGTGCCGGCCGTGAACACGCCGATGGCGGTGAGCAGCAGCGGCTTGCGTCCGTAGAGGTCGGACAGCTTCCCCCACAGCGGGGTCGCGGCGCAGTTGGTGAGAAGATGCCCGGCGACGACCCACGCCACCTTGTCGACCCCGCCGAGTTCGCCCGCTATGGTCGGCAGGCCGGTGGTGATGATGGTGCTGGCAAGCGCCGCGATGAACATCGAGATGAGCAGGCCGGTGAAGACGGTACGCCGCTGAGCTGCGCTGATGTCGGCGTACGGGGGCGCTGCCGCCGCATCGTCCAGGGGCTCTCCGGCTGTCTCGTGCTCCATGCCTGGCCCCGCTTCCGTGCCGATCTGACGGTCCATCAGAGATAACGACCTGTGGCCGAGGAAGCAAGATGTACCGGGCACTCATCGTTTTGTCCGTCGCCCTTGACCGGCCCCCGCGGCCGTTCGGGAGCGGCTCGGGCGGGGGAGGGTTAGCGGCCCGGGAAGCGGGAACCGTTGGGTGCGCGTTACCGTTCGAGTGGCATCGGGCCGATCCGTGTCGTATACCGGGCAGGGCCGGTTTGACATCGGGGGCTGGGATACCGTCACACTCCGCCACACGGCAGCTACATTCCCTGACGGGCGTCGGCCGCCCGGGCAACGCCGGAGCAAGGCCGGAGAAACGCCGGCGCAAGGCCGGACCGGTACCGGACGGAGCAACGGCGCAGCAGTGCCGCAGCAACGCAGCAACGCCATAGCAGTGCCCCCGCAGTGCCCCACAGCAGCAATCTGGAGAGAAGAGCGAAGGTGTCCCCGAGCAGCGAGACCGCGCGCGAAGGCAGTCGACTCGTCATCGTCGAGTCGCCTGCCAAGGCGAAGACGATCAAGGGCTACCTTGGGCCCGGTTACGTGGTCGAGGCCAGTGTGGGTCACATCCGCGACCTCCCGAACGGCGCTGCCGAGGTCCCGGCCGCGTACGAGGGCCAGTCCTGGGCGCGCCTCGGGGTCAACGTCGAGGCCGACTTCGAGCCGATCTACGTCGTCAACGCCGACAAGAAGCAGCAGGTCGCGAAGCTCAAGAAGCTCCTGAAGGACGCCGACGAACTCTTCCTCGCCACCGACGAGGACCGCGAGGGCGAAGCCATCGCGTGGCACCTCCAAGAGGTCCTTCAGCCCAAGGTGCCGGTGCGGCGCATGGTGTTCCACGAGATCACCAAGGACGCCATCCAGTCCGCCGTCGCCAACCCGCGCGAGCTCAACCAGCGCCTGGTCGACGCCCAGGAGACCCGCCGCATCCTCGACCGCCTCTACGGCTACGAGGTGTCGCCGGTCCTGTGGAAGAAGGTCGGCCCCAAGCTGTCCGCCGGCCGCGTGCAGTCGGTCGCGACGCGCCTGGTCGTGGAGCGCGAGCGCGAGCGCCGCGCCTTCCGCTCGGCCTCGTACTGGGACGTGCTCGGCACGTTCGACACCGGCCGCGCCGGCGACGCCACCGACCCGCGCACGGTCAACGCGCGCCTGGTCAACCTGGACGGCAAGCGTGTCGCCACCGGCCGTGACTTCGGCTCCGACGGGCAGCTGAAGGGCCGCGACGTCCTGCACGTCGACGAGGCCGGCGCCCGCGCGCTCGCCGCGGCACTGGAGTCGGCGCAGTTCGCGGTGCGCGCGGTCGAGCGCAAGCCGTACCGCCGCTCGCCCTACGCGCCGTTCCGCACCACCACGCTCCAGCAGGAGGCCTCGCGCAAGCTCGGCTTCGGTGCCAAGGCGACCATGCAGGTGGCACAGAAGCTGTACGAGAACGGCTTCATCACGTACATGCGTACCGACTCCACGACGCTGTCCGACACCGCGGTCGCCGCGGCCCGGGCGCAGGTCCGCGAGCTGTACGGCGCCGAGTACCTGCCCGACGCGCCGCGCTCGTACGCCGGCAAGGTCAAGAACGCGCAGGAGGCGCACGAGGCGATCCGCCCCTCCGGCGACCGCTTCCGCACCCCCGCCGAGACCGGCCTGACCGGCGACCAGTTCCGCCTCTACGAGCTGATCTGGATGCGCACCGTCGCCTCCCAGATGAAGGACGCGATCGGCCAGTCCGTCACGGTCCGTATCGGCGGCACCGCGGCGGAGGCCCCCGGCCTGCCCGGCCGCGACGCCGAGTTCACCGCGTCCGGCAAGATCATCACGTTCCACGGCTTCCTGAAGGCCTACGTCGAGGGCTCCGACGACCCCGAGGCCGAGCTCGACGACCGCGAGCGCCGCCTGCCGATGGTCGAGGAGGGCGACGCGCTCACCGCCACCGAGCTGACCCCCGAGGGCCACGCCACCAAGCCGCCCGCCCGCTACACCGAGGCGTCGCTCATCAAGGAGCTGGAGGAGCGCGAGATCGGCCGCCCGTCGACGTACGCGTCGATCATCGGCACGATCCTCGACCGCGGCTACGTCTTCAAGAAGGGCACCGCGCTGGTTCCCTCCTTCATCGCGTTCGCCGTCGTCGGCCTCCTGGAGAACCACTTCGGGCGCCTGGTCGACTACGACTTCACCGCGAAGATGGAGGACGACCTCGACCGGATCGCCCGCGGCGAGACCGAGTCGGTGCCGTGGCTGCGCCGCTTCTACTTCGGCGAGGACGCACCCGCGGGCGGCGCGCAGGCGGGCGACCACCTCGAAGGTCTCAAGGACCTGGTGACCGACCTGGGCGCGATCGACGCCCGCGAGGTCAACTCGTTCCCGGTCGGCGACGGCATCGTGCTGCGCGTCGGCCGCTTCGGACCGTACGTCGAGCGCGACGACAAGCGCGCCGACGTGCCCGTCGACCTGCCGCCGGACGAACTCACCGTCGAGAAGGCCGAGGAACTGCTCAACAAGCCGAGCGGCGACTTCGTGCTCGGCACCGACCCGGCCACCGGGCACCTGATCGTGGCGAAGGACGGCCGGTACGGCCCGTACGTCACCGAGGTGCTGCCCGAGCCGGAGACGGCCGCGTCCACGGCCGAGTCCGCCACGCCCGAGCCGGCGGCCCCGGAGGGCGGGACCGGAACGGGCGCGGCGAAGAAGACGACTGCGAAGAAGACCCCGGCCAAGAAGACCGCGAAGAAGGCCGCCGCAAAGGGACCGAAGCCGCGCACGGCGTCGCTGTTCAAGTCGATGGCGCTCGACACGGTCACGCTGGAGGACGCGCTCAGGCTGTTCTCGCTGCCGCGCGTCGTCGGCGTCGACCCGGCGAGCGGCGAGGAGATCACCGCGCAGAACGGCCGCTACGGCCCGTACCTGAAGAAGGGGACGGACTCGCGGTCGCTCACCACCGAGGACCAGCTGTTCACGGTGACCCTCGACGAGGCGCTCGCCATCTACGCGGAGGAGAAGCGGCGCGGCCGCGCGGCCGCCAAGCCGCCGCTGAAGGAACTCGGCGAGGACCCGGTGAGCGGAAAGCCGGTCGTGGTGAAGGACGGCCGCTTCGGCCCGTACGTCACCGACGGCGAGACCAACGCCACCCTCCGGGCCGCCGACAGCGTCGAGGAGATCACTCCCGAGCGCGGCTACGAACTCCTGGCGGAGAAGCGAGCCAAGGGCCCCGCGCCCAAGAAGCGCGCCGCCGCGAAGAAGGCCCCGGCCAAGAAGGCCCCCGCGAAGAAGACCGCGGCGACCAAGAAGGCCCCGGCGAAGAAGGCGACCTGAGGTTCGCTGGTACGAGGGCCGCCGGAACTTCCTCCGGCGGCCCGTCCGCGTTTGCCCGGAACGGCGCCGATTGGTGTGCCCGGGCAACCGCGCGAAGTCCGGCGACGACCGGGAAACGCCGGTTTGAACGTCGTTTCCCTCGGCGCCCACACGGTTAGGGTTGACGGCATGACGCAAGCCGAGCAGCACACGTCCGGGGCGGCGATACCGCCCCGGACCCCGGATCCCGTCACCGGCATCGGGGGCGTCCTCAAGATCGCCCCGTTCCGGCGCTTCTGGACCGCTATCGCCGCGTCCGCCCTGGCGGACTGGCTCGGCCTGCTCGCCCTCACGTCGGCCGCGCTGTGGACCGTCGAGGGCGACTACCTCGACTTCGCGGCGGCGGTCGCCGCGGTCTTCGTGCTGCGCCTGCTGCCCGCCGCGCTCGTCGCGCCGCTGGCCGCGCAGATCGTCGACCACCTCGACCGGCGCTGGACGATGGCCGTCTGCGACATCGTGCGGTTCGGACTGATCGCCTCGGTGCCGTTCGTCGACGAGTTGTGGTGGATCCTCGCCGCGACCGCGCTGGGCGGCATCGCCGGAGCCTTCTGGGGGCCGGCTCGCGACGCGACCGTGCCCAATTTGGTGCCGCGCCAACGCCTCGCGACCGCGGCCCAGTTCAACTTGGTGACCGGCTACGCCGCCGCGCCCGTCGCGGCCGCGGTCTTCATCGTGCTGGCGCTGGTCAACCAGTTGCTCGCGCCGTCGTTCGACACGCTCGCCAAGCACCCGTCCGACATCGCGCTGTTCGCGACGGCCGCCGTGCACCTCATCTCGGCGCTGTACGTGTACATGCTGCGCATGCCTACGCGCGGGCGCTCGGTCAGCACCCGGCGGCCGAACCCCATGCTCGTGGTCGCCGACACGCGCCGCGTCTTCAAGCACTCGCGCACCACGCGCGGCCTCGTCATCGGCATGCTCGCGCTGTTCCTCGGGGGCGGCGTGCTGGTCGGCCTCACGCCGCTCTACACGGCGGAACTGGGCGCGGGGAACGCCGCATACGGCACGGTCTTCCTGACGTTGCTCGCCGGTGCCGCGCTCGGCCTCCTGTGCGGTCCGCGCGTCGTCCCGACGTTCAGCCGCCGGCGCCTGTTCGGTATCGCGGTCGCGGCCGCCGGTCTCGTGCTGCTGATGACCGGACTGTTCGCGAACGTCGCCGTCGTCGTGGTACTCACCGGCGTCCTCGGCGTGCTGTCCGGGATCGCCTGGGTCACCGGCTACACGCTGTTCGGCCTGGAGGTCGGCGAGGACCTGCGTACGCGCGCCTTCGCGTTCGTCCAGGCCGCGGTCCGCGTCGTGATGCTCGTCGGACTCGCGGCGGGTTCGCTCGTCGCGGGGGCGATCGGCCTGCACTCCTGGACGCCCGGCGACCACTACGTCTTCACGTACAACGGCTCGGCGCTGACCCTCATGGGCACCGGCGTGCTGGTGATCGCGATGGGCCTGTTCGTGCTGCGTGCGGTCGACGACCGGCGCGGCGTCCCGCTGGTCCGCGACCTCGTCGAATCGGCCCGCAACGTCGACCACGTCTCGGGCCGCCCGGCGGGCGCGCCCGGCTACTTCATCTCGCTCGAAGGCGGCGAGGGCGTCGGCAAGTCGACCCAGGTCGAGGCGCTGGCCTCCTGGATCCGCAGCAAGGGCCACGACGTCGTGGTGACCCGCGAGCCCGGCGCGACCGAGATCGGCAAGCGCCTGCGCGCGATGCTGCTCGACGTCAACAACACCGGCATCGACCCGCGCGCCGAGGCACTGCTGTACGCCGCCGACCGCGCCGAACACGTCGCCACCGTCATCCGCCCCGCACTCGAACGCGGCGCGATCGTCATCACCGACCGGTACATCGACTCGTCGGTGGCCTACCAGGGCGCCGGGCGCGAGCTGGGCACGCGCGAGATCGCCCGCGTCTCGCGCTGGGCCAGCGACGGCCTGCAGCCCGACCTGACGATCCTGCTCGACCTCGATCCCGAGGTCGGCCACGGCCGCTTCACCGAGGTCCCGGACCGGCTGGAGTCCGAGCCGCAGAGCTTCCACCACCTCGTGCGCGGCGCGTTCCTCGACCTCGCCGCCGCCGACCCCGACCGCTACCTCGTCGTCGACGCCGCCCAGGAACCCGACGCGGTCACCACCGCGATCCGCCACCGGCTCGACCGCGAACTGCCCGTCTCCGAGCAGGAGAAGCGCCAGGCCGAGGAACTGGCCCGCCGCGAGCGCGAGGAGGAGGAGCGCCGCAAGGCCGAGCGCGCCCAGGCCGAGGCCGAGAAGCAGGCGCTGATCGCCCGCCTGCGTGCGGAGAGCGAGGAGCGCCAGCGGTACGCCGAGCAGCAGCGCCTCGCCGAGGAGGCCGCGCACCGTGCCGAGGAGGAGCGCATCCGGGCCGAGGAGGAGGTGCGCCGCCGGGCCGAGGAGCAGGAGCGGCTCGCCGCCGAGGCCGTGCGCCTCGCCGAGGAGGCCAAGCGCCGTGCGGAGGAGGAGCGCGTACGCCTCGAGGAAGAGGCCGCGCGCCGGGCCGCGGAGCAGAGGCGCCTCGAAGAGGAGGCCGCGCGCCGCGCCGAGGAGCACCGGATCCAGGCCGAGGAAGAGGAGCGCATCCGCCGCGAGCAGGCGCGGCGTATCGAGGAGGAGTCCGCGCTGCGGGCCGAGCGCGACCGCGTCGCGGCGGAGGAGGAGCGGGCCGCCGAGTCCGAGCGCCGCCGCCGTGCCGAGGAGGAGCGCCGCCGCCGCGAGGAGGAGGCCGCCGCCGACACCAAGCGCCGCCGCGAGGAGGCCGCGGTCCGGGCCGCCGAGGCCAAGCGCCGTGCCGAGGAGCGGGAGAAGGCCGAGGAGGCGTTGCGCCTCGCCGAGGCGGAGCGCCGCGCGGCCGAGGAGGATGCCGCTCGTGCGGTCGTCGCCGCCGCTGCCGCTCAGGCCCGTGCCGCGAAGGAGGCCGCGGCGCTCGCCGCCGAAGCCGGTGGCGCGGACGCGCCCGTGGCCAACGGCTCGACCCGTGCGTCGGGCGAGGTGCCGTCGGGAACGATCGCCGCCGACGCGCCCACCGCGGCCACCCGGGTCGTTCCCGCGGTCGACCCGCAGGCGGCTGCCCCGACGACGGCTGCCGGGGCCTCGTCCTCGGCGCCCGCGTCGTCCGAGTCTCCGTCGGGCGGGTCTTCGCCTTCCGGTTCGTCCGCGTCGTCGGCTTCGTCGTCGGCCCCCGCGCCGGCCGACGTCGAACCGGACACCGCCGAGCTGGAGATCGTCCGCCCCCGTCCGGTCGAGGAGCCCCCGCCGGGCTCCGAGGACGACACGCAGAAAATCCCCAAGATCCGCATCGACGAGACCACGCGCCTGCCCGTCGTCGCGACCGGCGACGGCCACGACGACCCGCACACGCTCGCCGACGACCTGCTCGGTCCGTGGGCCGGGCAGCCGCCGGAGCCGGACACCCCCGCGGAGCCCGCCCCGGAGGCGCGCAAGAGCCGCTGGCGCCGCAAGCCGTAGGTTGTCCGTTCCGCCCGGTACGGTCGTACTCGTCGGGCCCGAACCATCCGCAACTCCGAGGAGCACGCCGCCGTGACCGTGTGGGACGACCTGGTCGGCCAGGACCGCGTCGTCGGCCAGCTGCGTGCCGCGGCGTCGGCCGGCCGGGCCGTGCTCGCCGGTGAGGCGGGCGGCGGCATGACCCACGCGTGGCTGTTCACCGGCCCGCCCGGCTCCGGCCGGGCCACCGCGGCCCGTGCCTTCGCCGCGGCGCTCCAGTGCGTGAGCCCCGACCTGGCCCTGGGCGCCGAGCCCGGCTGCGGCCACTGCGACGGCTGCCACACCGCGCTGACCGGCACGCACGCGGACGTCGACGTGATCGGCACCGAGCTGCTGTCCATCGGTGTGAAGGAGACACGCGACCTGGTCCGCCGCGCCGCGATGTCCCCGGCGAGCGGACGCTGGCAGGTCATCGTCATGGAGGACGCCGACCGGCTCACCGAAGGCGCCGGCAACGTCCTGCTGAAGGCCATCGAGGAACCGGCGCCGCGTACGGTGTGGATGCTCTGCGCGCCGTCCGTCGAGGACGCGTTGCCGACGATTCGGTCGCGCTGCCGGCACATCGCGCTGCGTACGCCGCCGGTCGACGCGGTCGCCGACATGCTCGCCCGGCGCGACGGGATCGACCCGGCGATGGCCGCGTACGCCGCCCGTGCGACCGGCGGACACATCGGGCGCGCCCGCCGCCTCGCCACCGACGAGCAGACCCGGACGCGCCGCGCCGAGGTGCTCAAGCTGCCCACCCAACTCGGCGACATCGGCAGCTGCATGGCCGCCGCGCAGCGACTGGTCGACGCGGCCGCCGCGGACGCGAAGGAGATCACCGAGGAGCAGGACGCGCGCGAGACCGAGGAGTTGCGCAATGCGCTCGGCGCGTCGACCCCGGGCGGCCGTTTGCCGTCCGGTACGGCGGGGGTCGTCAAGGAATTGGAGAACCGCCAGAAGAAACGCGCGACGCGCACCCAGCGCGACTGCCTCGACTTGGCGCTGATCGACCTCGCGGCCTTCTACCGCGACGTCCTGGCGGTCCAGTTCGGGGCCCAAGTCCCGCTGGACAACGAGCAGATGCGTCCCGCGCTGGACAGCGTCGCGCGCTCGGCGACCCCCGAGACGACGCTGCGCCGCATCGAGGCGATCCTCGCCTGCCGGCGCGCGATCGACACAAATGTCGCGCCGTTGTTGGCCGTCGAGGCAATGGCGCTGACCCTTCGGGCCGGCTGAGCGGGAACCCGGAGCGGCGTCCGAGGCGTCGACATGGGAGAGTTCCCCACGGCGGACCAGCCGCCTCCCGGGTCACTGTGATCCCACCACCGGTCCTCCGGCGGTACTCACGGGCGACCCTTTGCCATTGCTCCAGGGATGTACCCCGGGACGTCCGGCCCGGAGAACCACCGCGGCAACTGCCGCCGGACGTGCAACCGGAAGCACAACCGGAATCACGGCCGGAGACAGAGCAAGAGACAGAGCCGGAAACAGAGCCAGAACTACTGCCAAGGACGGTGCAAGTCGGTGCGACCGGTGCGGAAGGCACTCAAGGCCCTGCTGATCGCGGCGACGACGGGCTTCGCCGTCACGTACCTCCTGCGCACGCAGGGCGCGAAGCTCCAGCGACGCGCGGCCGGCGGGGCCGGGCCGGAACCACGCGTTCCGCAACGCGACTTCGCCGGGGAGCCGGTACGCCCCCCTGCCCTCACCGGGCGCGGTGGCGGCCCGAACGGCGGGTACGGGGGCCGCGGCACGGATGACGCAGACGACACACCTGTGTCGACTCCCGTCGTCCCCGCACCGCACCGCCCGCGCACGGCGCCCATGCCGCCGCCCGCGGTCACGCCGGTCACCCGGGTCGTCCCGGGCGCTCGGGACACTCTGGGTACTTCGGCTGATGCGGCCGCCGGGGCCGCCGCGGCCGGGCCGGTTGCGGCGGACGTACCACCTGGTGCCCGCGAACAGGCCCCCCAGATCGTCGAGATCGACCCCGACGAGCTCACACCGCTCGCGGTTATCGGCCCCGAGCCGGAGCGTCCTGCGCGTACCCGGCGCCCCCAACTCGTGGTCGGCGGCATCGCCTTGGCGTTCGTGGTGGCCGCGGGCGCCGTGGGGGCCCTGGCGTACGACAGCCTGAAGGGCGGGGACGACGAGAAGACGTCCCCCGCCGCCGCCACCAGTTCGGCGGCCACGCCGCGCCCGTCCACCAGTGCCACCACCGGCGCCCTGGCACCGCTCGGCCCCCAGCAGTTCCAGTCGCTCGGCACCCGCTCCGGCGGCGTGCTGAACCACCTCGAACTCGCGGGCCGCCGCTCCGGCGTGACGTCCGACGTGTGGGTCTGGCTCCCGCCGCAGTACTCGCAGGAGAACATGCGGAGCAAGAGCTTCCCGGTTCTCGTCGTGCACTCGGCGTACCCGGGTGTGGGCGCCAACTCGATGCTGGAGCCCGGGATGGGGCTGCTCGCGGACCTGACCGACGGCATCACGAGCGGCACGCTGCCGCCGTTCGTGATCGTGGCACCGGAGTTGACGCCGTATCAGCAGAGCGAGATCAACGCGCTCGCCGACCCGGCCGAGATCGACACCGAGTGCAGCGACATACCGGGCAAGCCGAGCATGGCGACGTTCCACAACGAGGACGTGCGCGAGGCGGTGGCCGCCACCTTCCGTGTGTCGACCGACCGCGCTTCATGGGGACTGCTCGGCGAGGGCGCCGGCGGCCTGTGTGCGACGAAGTACGCGCTGCAGTACCCGCAGTACTACGCCGCTTCGGCCAGCATGTCGGGTCCGCTGGAACTGACTTCGCCGCTGTGGCCGTCGGCGCCGGGCGTACGCGAGGCGCAGCAGCCCAAGGCACTGCTGGCCAAGAACCCCGACGTACGCGTGTTCATCTCCAACGCGACCTCCGCCAACGCCGCCCGCCAGCAGGCGATCTCCTTCAAGGCCGCCGCCAAGGCCCCGACCGTCGTCGAGAACTCCGTCGCGGCCGGCATCGTCGCCAAGCAACTCCCCGCCGCCCTCGAGTTCCTGGACCGCAACGTCACGGACAGCACGGAGAAGTCCCCGTCCTCCACATCGACCGCCACCACAGGCACGGGCACCGGCGGGACGTCGACACGTCGGCCCTGACGGGCCATCAGCACCCTGACCGCGGGGGTGACGGAGCGACGTGATAGTTGTTCCACCGTGACCGCCCCTGACGCGCATAGACGCGCCCTCGTTCGCCGCGGAATACCCGCATTTGCCGTGACCGCGGCCCTACTTGCGGGTTGCAGCCCGGGAGGCGGTGGCACCGCCGGCAACGTCGCCGACGCGAAGCCCTCCGGCTCCCCGGCCCCGGCCGGTACGCCTACCGCCGACCCCGGCACGCCTCTTCCGCCGCCTCCGCCCAAGGGACAGGACGATCCGGCGCTCAAGGACTTCTACGCCCAGAAGTTGGCGTGGAAGGCGTGCAAGGACGACCCGGAGACCGAGGAAAAGGACGAAGCCGAGTTCCAGTGCGCGACGCTCCGCGTGCCGCTGGACTACGCGAATCCCACCGTCCGCTCGATCGAGGTCGCGCTCATGCGCCACCAGGCGGCGAACTCCGAGGCCCGGGTCGGCACGCTGCTGGTGAACCCCGGCGGGCCGGGCGGCTCGGGCAAGGATTGGCTGAAGTACGCGTACGGGCGCTTCGACGGCGCCATGCACGACCGCTTCGACATCATCGGCTTCGACCCCCGCGGCGTCGGAGAGAGCAACCCGATCCAGTGCCTCGACGACAAGGCCAGGGACCGGGACAACGCGGACGACGGGCCGGACCCGAAGGACCACGCGGCGAGCAACGCGTACTCCGAACAGAAGAGCAAGGAGTTCGCCGACGCCTGCCAGGCCAAGTCCGGCGACCTCCTGCCGTTCGTCGGCACCCGCAATGTGGCGCGCGACATGGACGTCCTGCGCGGCGTCGTCGGCGACTCCGAACTGCACTACCTGGGCTACTCCTACGGCACCTACCTCGGGTCCCTCTACCTTGAGGAGTTCCCCGACAAGGCGGGCCGCCTCGTCCTCGACGCCGCCGTCGACCCCGCCGAGGACCCGCTGGAGAAGTCGGTGAACCAGCAGATCGGGTTCGAGCAGGCGTTCACGCGCTTCGCCAAGGACTGCGCCGCGCGCGCCGGCTGCCCTCTCGGTCGCAACGCCGACAAGGCGGCCCTGGTGGGCGTCGACTTCCTCGACGGGTTGCGCACCAAACCGCTGACGACCCGCGAACGGGGTCGCAAGCTGACGTCCAGCCTCGGCTGGACCGGCATGATCAGCCTTCTCTACGGCGACGCGGAGCGCTGGAAGTGGCTGCGGGATGCCTTCACCTACGCGATGCGCGACGGCGACGGATCCGCCCTGCTCTACTACGCCGACAATTACAACGGCCGCAATGAAGAGGGCAAGTACGACGGCTCGATGGACGCCCTCCCGGCCGTCCGCTGCGCCGACGGAGCGGCCGCGGCGCCGTCACCCGAACGGGTCCAAGAGGTCCTCGCCAAACTGCGCAAGGAGGCCCCGCTGTTCTCACGGGACACGGTCGCGGAGGACTTCGACGGTCCCGGGTGCGAGTTCTGGCCTTACAAGACCCCGGAGAAGGCCCACACGATCAAGGCGCCCGCGGACAGCCCGGTGCTGGTGATCGGTACCACCGGCGACCCCGCGACGCCGTACGCGGCCTCCGAGCGCCTCGCAGAGGGGCTCGGCAACGCCACCCTCCTCACCCTTGAGGGTGAAGGCCATGCGGCGTACGGCAAGGGCAACGCGTGCATCGACGACGCCGTCGACAAGTTCTTCCTCGACGGCACGATGCCCCCGGCCGGGACCCGCTGCGTGCAATAGTCCGACCGAACACCAAACCCGGGCGCGTGGTAGGCATGACAGGGTGAGGATCTCCAGCCGCCACGGCGCCCGTCTGCGCGGGGCCATACCCGCCGCCCTCGTCACCGCCGTTCTTGTCGCGGGGTGCTCGTCGGGCGGCGTGGCGTCCAAGGTCAAGGACTCGGCGGGCAACCCGGGGGCAGGCGCTCCCGGGGCGGCCCGCGGGCCCGGCCTCGACACGACGCCGATTCCCGGTGCCAAAGGGCAGAACGACCCGTCGCTGACGGCGTTCTACACGCAGCAGCCGGACTGGAAGGCCTGCGCGGACGACCCGGAGACGGCCGCGGACGAGGGCGAACTCGAGTGCGCGTCGCTGCGCGTACCCCTCGACTACGCGAACCCGGGGACCAAGGCCATCACCATCGCGGCCATGCGTTATCCGGCGAGCGCGAGCGGGAGTGCGCGAATAGGTTCGCTGCTCACCAATCCCGGCGGGCCGGGCGGCTCGGGTCTCGACTACCTCAAGGGCTCGTTCGAGAGCACCGACCCGGCGATCCACAAGGCCTTCGACATCGTCGCCTTCGACCCGCGCGGCGTGGGGGAGAGCTCACAGGTCAAGTGCCTCGACGACGCCGAGCGCGACCGGCGCGACGCGGAGGACGGGCCCGACCCGAAGGACATCGCGGCCAGCACCGCGTTCGACGACCAGCGCAGCAAAGAGTTCGCCGAGGGCTGCGAACGCAACTCCGGCGACCTGCTGCCGTTCGTCGGCACCCGCAATGCCGCGCGCGACATGGACATCCTGCGCGTGATCGTCGGCGACGCGCAGCTGAACTACCTCGGCTACTCGTACGGCACCTACCTTGGGGCCCTGTACGCCGAGGAGTTCCCGAACCGCACCGGCCGCCTCGTCCTCGACGGAGCCGTCGACCCGGCGGCCGATCCGCTCGACGACTCGATCGCCCAGCAGGTCGGGTTCGAAAAGTCGTTCACACGCTTCGCCGAGGACTGCGCGACCCGCCCCGACTGCCCGCTCGGCAGCGACCCCGCGAAGGCCGCCCTGGTCGGCGTCGACTTCCTGGACGGCCTGCGCACTTCCCCGCTGCCCACCCGACTGACCGACGGCCGCCGGCTCACCTCCAGCCTCGGCTGGACCGGCACGATCCGGCTCCTGTACGCCGACGAGGCCCAGGGCTGGCGCGCGCTGCGCGAAGCGCTCACCGCCGCCATGGAGCGCGGCGACGGCACCCCTCTGGTTCTCTACGCCGACGACTACAACGGCCGCGACGAGAACGGGAAGTACGACGGATCGATGGACGCCCTGTCCGTCATCAGCTGCGCCGACGGCATGTCCGAAGCGCCTTCCCCGCAGCGGGTCCAGGAGGTCCTGGACCGGCTGCACCGCGAGGCCCCGCTCTTCTCCCGCGACACCGTCGCCGAGGATCTGGACGGCCCCGGTTGCGAGTTCTGGCCGTTCCGCACGACCGAGAAGCCCCACGCGGTCAAGGCGGCCGGCAGCAAGCCGATCCTGGTGATCGGCACGACCGGCGACCCGGCGACCCCGTACGCCGCCTCCGAACGCCTTGCCGAGGGCTTCGAGAACGCCACGCTGCTGACGCTGGAGGGCGAGGGCCATACGGCGTACGGCCGCGGCAACGCGTGCATCGACGACGCCGTCAACGCCTACCTCCTCGACGGCACGATGCCCGCCCCCGACACACGCTGCTCCTGACCTCTCCCGCGCGCGGGCCAAGCCCCCGGGCACACCCCCGGGCCCCCTCGCACGCCTCACCGCGGCACCCCTCAAGTCGCCGTCAACGCACGGTCCTCAGCCCCCGGCCGGTTACGCTCAAGGCGACGGTCGGCCCCGCGCGGCCGAGGGGCGAGGCAAGGGGCTGGTACGTGTGAGGCGACGCGTCGGCGCGGCATTGGCGGCCGCACTCCTGCTGGCGGGGTGCTCGGACGGCGGCGACGGCAAGAAGGCCGCACCGCCGCCCACCGCGAACGGCGGGGCGACCTCCGTCCCCATGCCGGACGCCGACAAGATCGACTGGGGCCGCTGCCCCGAGGGCGGCAACTTCGAATGCGGCACCCTCTCGGTGCCCGTCGACTACGCCGACGCCGACGGCCCCAAGGTCGACATCGCGCTCCTGCGCAAGAAGGCGACCGGCGACGACCGCATCGGAGCCCTCGTGGTCAACCCGGGCGGCCCCGGCGGCTCCGGCATCTCCTTCGCGCGCTACGCCGCCTCCGCCTTCCCCAAGGACATCCGCGAGCGCTACGACATCATCGGCTTCGACCCGCGCGGCGTCGGACGCAGCGCGCCGGTGAAGTGCCTGTCGGACACCGAGATGGACGCGTACACGCAGATCGACCAGACCCCCGACACCCCCGACGAGGAGAACGCCGCCGTCGACGGCGCCGCCGGGTTCGGCAAGTCCTGCCAGGAGAACACCGACCAACTCCTGGGCCACGTCAGCACCGCCGAGGCGGCCCGCGACATGGACCAGATCCGGGAGGCGCTCGGCGACGACAGGCTCAACTACCTCGGGGCGTCGTACGGCACCTTCCTCGGCGCGACCTACGCCGAACTGTTCCCCGACAAGGTGGGCCGCTTCGTCCTCGACGGCGCGATCGACCCGAGCCAGAACGCCGCGACCGCCAACCGCGTGCAGGGCGGCGGCTTCGAGACCGCGCTCGTCGCGTACGTCGACGACTGCCTGGCCGGCGGCTCCTGCTTCCTCGGCGGCGACCGCGAGGCCGCCCTCGCCCGCATCCGCGGCCTCCTCGCCACCCTCGACGCCAACCCCATCCCCGGCGACGCCAAGCGGCAGGTCAACGAACCGATCGCCACCACCGGCATCCTCTCCCCGCTCTACTCGCGCGACCAGTGGCCCGAACTCACCCGCGCCCTCCAGTCCGCCTTCCGCGGCGACGGCGGCCCCCTCCTCGACCTCAGCGACATGTACTACGAGCGCGGCGCCGACGGCCGCTACGCCAACCTCATGTACGCCAACGCCGCCGTCAACTGCCTCGACAGCCCCCCGGCCGCCACCACCCCCGACCAGGTCAAGGCCCAGGTCGCCGAGTTCGAGGCGACCTCCCCGACCTTCGGCCGCGCCCTCGCCTGGGCCGGCCTCACCTGCGGCACCTGGCCCCTCTCCGCCACCGGCCGCCCCCACGAGATCAAGGCCGCCGGCGCCGCCCCCATCCTCGTCGTCGGCACCACCCGCGACCCGGCCACCCCGTACGCCTGGTCCCAAGCCCTCGCATCCCAGCTCGAGTCCGGCCACCTCCTCACCTACGACGGCGACGGCCACACCGCCTACCTCCGCGGCAGCACCTGCGTCGACTCCGCCGTCGACAGCTACCTCCTCACCGGCTCCCCGCCCCCCGACAACAAAACCTGTAATTGATCACCCCGCCCCCTGTGTATGCTTGTCGCCGTCCCCACCACCACGGTGAAGACACGCCGCCTTAGCTCAGTCGGCCAGAGCGACGCACTCGTAATGCGTAGGTCAAGGGTTCGATTCCCTTAGGCGGCTCAGCAATGAGGGCCAGGTCAGGTAGACCCTGACTTGGCCCTCATCTGTTTCCTGTACGAGCGCGTCCCCATGGGCGTGTGCGTCGTCACAGGGACGGTTCCTCTGAAAGACGAGGAGAGCCGATGATGCGGATCGGAATCACCGGGCATCGTGGTCTGACCGGCGCCGTGGCGGACGCGGTGCGGCGACGGCTCGTGGAAGCGGTCGAGGCGCACAACCCCGCCGAACTCGTGGGTGTCTCCTGCATCGCCGACGGGCCCGACGCGTGGTTCGCCCGCGCTGTACTCGACTACGGAGGCACGGTCGAGGTCGTGATCCCGGCGGAAAAGTACCGGGACTGAGAGCGGGCGGCCCTCGACCGGGTGATGGGCCGTGGATCACAAGGCCATGGGCGGACGCCGCGGCGATGGCGGGCGGCGGGCGTACGTCGAGGGCTCAGGCCTTGTTACCGGCGCGTAGCCAGGTGATGTAGTCGGCGGCGGCCGATCGCGAGCAGGGCGTCGCGGTCGGCGACGTCCGCCTGCTCCACGGCGACTCGGCCTCCGGTGAGCATGGCCGGCAGGCTGCGGGGCCGGCGCTGGACCACCACGCAGTCTTCGCCCAGGTCGAGCAGTGCGCGTACGGTGTGGGACCCGATGAAGCCGAGGCCCCCGGTGACGAGGATCATCTCCCGTCCCTTCTACGGTGGTTCCGGATCGGTGCGGTGGGCGGGTGTGTCACTTGCTCCGCAACTTGCCGAGCGGGTGCGGGTCTTGCTCCAGGGCCGTGGCGGCGGCCTTCCAGTCGGTGTTGTCGTTCCGCAGAACGCTGTCCAGGTACGCGGTGGTGACCTGCTGGATCAGCGCGACGCGGGCGGGGCTCTCGTCCGTGGTCTCGGCGACCTCGTAGCCGGGGATGCCGCCGAGTGAGTGCTCGCCTCCGAAGAGCGTCAGGAGGCTCTTGGCACCCGGGCTGTACGTGTACGGATCGGTGAACCAGTCCGGCCCGCGCGTGGACAGGTGCGATTGGTCCTTGTCCCCGGCGACGACCAGGGCAGGGGCGGTCATCGTGTCGAAGCGCGGCCGCATGAACGGGAGATGCTCGGCCGCGAACGGAGTCAGGTCGTCGCCGAGACCGGTCAGGGCCAGGAGTACGCCGGCCCTGACGCGCGGGTCGGACAGGTCCTCGCCGGGTACGCCCGCGGCGTCCAGGACCCGCGCGCCCAGCAGGGTGCTCACGGTCTGGGCTCCCCACGAGTGGCCGGCCACGGCGATGCGGGTGCGGTCGACGCGGCCGCCGAGCCCCGGTACGGCGGCTTCCAGCACGTCGAGTTCGTCCAGTACACGCGTGATGTCGTCGACGCGGATGCGCCAGATGTGCGGCGTACGGGGGTCCTCGGCGGGAATGCCGAGCGTACGAGAGTCAAGGTGGGTGGGCTGGACGACCACGAAGCCGTGTGCGGCCCAGTGGTCCGCGAGCGGGGCGTACCCGTTCATCGACGAGCCGAAGCCGTGCGAGAAGACGACGACCGGCAGGTCGACACCGGTCGCGGGGGCGGATACGCGGACCTGAAGGTCCTCGCCCCGGCTGCCTCCCGACGCGGGCAGGACGACCGGCTTTGCGGATATCACCACGGCGGCCCGACTGACGGACCGCGCATTCACGGTGTCGGATGCAGGGCTGAAATCGGACATGGCAGGGCCTTTCGATCAGGTTCGTCGGTTCCGGGGGGGCGGCGCGCGCCAGGCCGCGAGGCGAGTAGGCGGGACACGGGCGGCGACCTGGCCGCAGGCGTCCCGGTCTGCCATCATGAATGAAGCGGAACGTTGCTCCACTTACAATATGGAACACTGCTCCGCTTTGCAAGCCCAGCCATGGAAGGAGTGCCGCGGTGCCCGACAGCAGCTCTCGGCAGGGGAGTTCCGCCGCGTCCAAGCGCAAGGACGCCCGGCGCAATCAGCAGACCCTGCTGGACGCGGCCGCCGCGGTCTTCGTCGCCTCGGGCGTGGACGCCCCGGTACGCGAGATCGCCGCCGAGGCAGGCGTCGGCATGGGCACGATCTACCGGCACTTCCCCACCCGTGCCGACCTGATCGTCGCCGTCTACCGCCACCAGGTCGACACCTGCGCCGAAGCCGGGCCCGCCCTGCTGGCGGCCGAGCCGACCCCGCATACCGCACTCGAACGCTGGACCGACCTGTTCGTCGACTTCCTGGTCACCAAGCACGGCCTTGCCGCCGCGATGCAGTCCGACAACGCGGGGTTCGAGACGCTGCACGCGTACTTCCTCGACCGGCTCGTACCTGTCTGCGCCGCACTCCTCGACGCGGCCGCGGCCTCCGGCGAGATCCGCCCGGACATCGAGGCGTACCAGCTCATGCGCGGCATCGGAAACCTCTGCATCGGCGCCGACAGCGACCCCCGCTACGACGCCCGCCGCCTCGTCGCCCTCCTCGTGGCAGGCCTGCGCCAACCGCAGTAGCCACCGGTCACCTCACTCCACCGGCCCGCTCGTCGTGGACGGCGCAATTTCCGGGCTCGGCTCACAGGCGGTGCCGTCCTTGTCCTGGTCCAACTCGTCGCGATAGCCGGGTTCACCGCGCTCGATCGGCGCCTCCCCGGCCTCCCAAGCCTCCGCGCATCGCTCGAAGTACAGCGGGCCCCGCCCCGACGGTGGCGTCGTCGTGCCCGACAGCACGGTCAGGTCGTAGTGCATTTCGTCATGTGGTGTTTGACACTTGCGCATACGAACTCGCGAACGTGCTGCCGCCGAGGGCCCACGCACGCGCGTAGTCGCGCGCGTTGACGGCGTCGAAGTACGCGTGCACCACGCTCAGCGGCGCGGGCGGCACCGATGTCGGAACAGGTGGCGGCGGTGCTGGCGTCGACGGAACCGGCGGCGGTACGGCAGTCGTGGGCGGTGCAGGCAGCGTCGGCGGCGGGGCGGTCACGGTCACCGTCTGCGGTCCGGGTGCCGTTGAAGTCGGCGGCGACAGACCGCTCGGCGAGGCGGTCCCGCGGCCCGCGCCTTCCCCGCAACCGGCGAGGAGTCCCGCCGCGAGTGCCGCCGGCGGGGCGTCAGGTCGGGGTCTCGGGTTCTTCGACGATGCCTTCGCCTCGCTCGATGCGGAGTCTTCTTGTGATGCCGATCGTGGCGAGGAAGGGCTCGTCGTGGCTGACCACGAGCAGCGCGCCCTGGTAGGCGGCGAGCGCCTGTTCGAGCTGGCGCACCGACGCCAAGTCGAGGTTGTTGGTGGGTTCGTCGAGGATCAGGAGGTGCGGCGGTGGCTGCGCGGACAGCAGGGCCGCCAGTACCGCGCGGAAGCGTTCGCCGCCGGACAGCGTGCCGACCGGCTGTTCGGGGCGGTTGCCGGTGAACAGGAAGCGCGCCAGGCGGCCGCGCAGTTCGGAGTCGGGGGAGTCCGGGGCGAAGCGGCGCACGTTCTCCAGGACGCTCGCGCCGTCGTCGAGGATGTCCAGCCGCTGCGGAAGATGGCGTACGCCGTCCACGCCGATCCGCACCTCGCCCCGCGCCGGCTCCGCCGCACCGGTGATCAGGCGCAGCAGCGTCGACTTGCCCGCGCCGTTGTCGCCGACGAGGGCGATCCGCTCGGGCCCGCGTACGACGAGGTCCAGGCCGTCCGGACCGTACAACTCGTCCGCGGTGTTCAGCCCCTCGGCGGTGAGCACGGTACGCCCGGCCGGAACTTCCGTCTCGGGCAGCGCGATGCGGATCTCCTTGTCGTCCCGCACCGCGTCCTTGGCCTCGGAGACGCGGGTGCGCGCGTCCTCTAGGCGGCCCTCGTGCATGCCCTTGTACTTGCCGGCCGTGACCTGCGCAGCCTGCTTGCGGCCGTTCGCGACGATCTTCGGAACGCGCTTCTCCACCTGGGCCTTTCGCCCCGTGCGCATCCTGCGGGCGAGCCGTACCTGCGCGTCCGCGAGTTCTTTCTTCTGCTTGCGCAGGTCGGTCTCGGCGGCGCGCACCGTTCGCTCGGCGCTTTCCCGCTCCACCTCCAGGAGTTCCAGGTACTCGGTCAGGTTGCCGCCGTACGTCCGGGCCGTCCCGGTGCGCAACTCCACGATCTGGTCGACGAGATCGAGCAGCACGCGGTCGTGGCTGACCACGACCAGGACCCCGGCGTACCCGCCGACCGCCGCGTACAGCCGTTCGCGCGCCGACCGGTCGAGATTGTTCGTCGGCTCGTCGAGCAGCAGGACCTCGGGACGGCGCAGCAGCAGCGCCGCGAGCCCCAGCAGCACCGACTCGCCGCCGGACAGCGTGCCGACGGTGCGGTCCAGGTCGACGTGTGGCAGCCCGAGCCGGTCGAGTTCCGCGCGGGCGCGCTCCTCGACGTCCCACTCGTCGCCGACCGTCTCGAAGTGCCGTTCGTCGACGTCGCCGCTCTCGATCGCCAGTAGTGCCTGCCGGGTGGCGGCGATGCCGAGGACGTCGTCCACCCGGCGGTCGGCGTCCAGCGGCAGGTGCTGCGGCAGGTAGCCGACCTCGCCGACCGCGGTGACGGACCCGCCGGCGGGCGGCAGTACCCCGGCGATCAGTTTGAGCAGCGTGGACTTGCCGGCTCCGTTCACGCCGACGAGGCCGGTACGTCCGGTGCCGATGGCGAGGTCGAGGCCCTCGAAGACGGGCGTGCCGTCCGTCCAGGCGAAGGACAGGTCGGAGCAGACGATTGCGGGGGTTGTCGGAAAAGACATGGAGCGGCTCCCGAAGACGCGTGGCGGCAAGGACGCGTATGGACACCGCAGCGCGATGACGGGGAACCGAGGTCTGACCGGAAAAGCGGCCCGGAAATGCGAGAACGCCCGGGACGGTCACACCGAGGTCGGAACGCAGCCGCGAGCTCGTGGGCTCAAGCGGTGCGGTGTCCAGACCTCAGATGCGCAATGGACCATCCAGACGGGCGACAATGTGACCGGATGATCTTAGCCTCATGGCCGGCCGACTGGCAAGCGAGGTCTTGTCGGCGGCACTCGATCAAGTTGGCCGATTCGGCGTACTCGGAGCCGACCGCCTCGCTACCTTGTTCGACACGTGACGGGGGTGCCGGGGCGGGGCAGGGGGTGTCCCCGCGGTACACGAAATGTCTTGGGGCGTCCAAGCTTTCGCGGCGGCGCGGCCTGTTCGGCGGCCCGCCGAGGATCCCGGTCATGCAGTGTTTCTCCGCTCAAGAGAGGCAGCATGAACCGCATACGAATAGCCGCGGCGGTGTTCGTCGTTCTCGGGTTGGCCGCGTGCGCGCCCGAGTCCACGCAGGTCGAACCGGACGCCAAGGCAGCCGGAACCCTGGCGGCGGCCCCGCTCGCCCCCGGCGGCGGCGGGCCGACGGCGACCGCGACAAGCGCATCGCCGACACCCACACCCACCCCGACACCTACGCTCGCGGCCCCGACGCCGCCGGTGGCTCCGCCCCCGCCGCTGCCCCCGCCCCCGGCCGTGCCGACGGCGGTCCCGCCGCCCCGTGTTCCCGCGCCGCCTGTGGCGCCCGCGCCGACCCGGGCGCCCGTGCCGCTCCCGGCGACCAGCCGTCCGGCGCCGCCCGTCCCGCCGGCACAGGGCGGCAGCTGCGAGATCGTCTCCAACGCCGGCAACTGCTACAACGACGGCCAGTTCTGCCGCAAGGCGGATCTGGGGCGTTCGACCCACGACCGCGACGGCGAGTGGATCACCTGCAAGCGCGACGGCACGGTGAATCGCTGGATCGCGGGATAAGCCGAGGGGCCGAATCGCCCCCGCGCTGAGCCGCCGGGACCGGTCGCCCGGACCTCGCGTACGTCGGGCAGTCGAGGGGCGCCCGGGCCGAAGGACGAAACCGGCTCGGGCGTCCTGCCGTTTTGCGGCCCGGGCCGGCAGTCGTATGGCTAGCTAGGTTGCATTGCTACCTATCACGTGATGTCATCTAGGTATGAGTACCGACCGTCGTGCCAGCTGGCTCAAGGGCGTGCTGGACCTGGCCGTGCTCTCCTGCCTCGTGGACGGGGAGAGCTACGGCTACGAGATCGCGAAGACGCTGGACGAAGCCGGGCTGGGCCAGATCCGTGGCGGCACGCTCTATCCCGTGCTGAACCGACTGGAGGAGGCGGGGTTTGTGGAGGCGGAGTTCAGGGCGGCGGAGCGCGGGCCGGGGCGGCGCTACTACCGGCTGACCACCTCCGGGCGTGAGGCCCTGCGCGAACAGGGCGCGGCATGGCTGGAGTTCCACGATGCGGTACGCGCCGCACTGGCGAAGGGAGGTGTGGCCTGATGGCGCCGACGAGCTACTTCGAGCAGCTGGCGGCCGCGCTGCACGCACGCGGGGTTCCGGAGGCACGGGTGGCCATGACGGTCGAGGAGGTCGCGGGCTACGCGGCCGACGCCGGGGCCGACCCGTACGCCGAGTTCGGGCCGGTCGAGGAGTTCGCCGCCCGGCTCGCCGGGACGGGTGGCCCGGGGGAGCCGGAGGCCGGCGCGGAGCGCTGGGTGTGGACCGCGGACGCGTACCTCGACCAGCGGATGATGAACCGCTTCGGTGCGCAGGGCTGGGAGATCCAACGCGTGGACGGCCTCGGGCGCTTCGTGAGCCGCCGTCCCCGGGAGAGCACGCTGCGCTGGGAGTACCGGCGTGACGTGGTCGAGCGGCGGGATCGCGCGTCGCACGCGGCGGAGCTGGCTCCGGAGGGCTGGGAGCCGTGCGGGCACTGGATGTTCCTCGCCTACTACAAGCGCCCGCTCGCGGCCGTCGAAGGCCCGGCCGCCTGGCTCGCCGATCCGCCTCGGCACCCGGAGCGCAGCGTGTACTTCACGCGTCGGGCCTACGCGGCGCTGGCGGTACCGGTGCTGGTCATCGCGGCCCTCGTGGTCATGGCGGTGCTGGGCGAGCCGATCGGCCCCGGATCGCTCGACGCGGCCACCGCCGCGGGCATGGCCTGCGGCGCGGTCGTGGGATTCGGCGTCGCGGCGTTCTTCCTCCGCAGGATGCGGCAGGAGTTCCGGCAGGCGTCACGCTTCCCGCCGGTCGGCTGACGACGCGTCAGTCTCCGCCTCCCACCTCGGGGCCGCCGCACGCCTCAGACCCGCCTCAGACCCGCCTGAGGCCCGTCGCAAGGCGCGCATTCGGGCGCGGATCAAGGCACGGATCAAGGCCGAACCGGAGCCGGACCATGACGCGGATCACGGCCTCCCGCCGTCGATGCGGAGCACCGTGCCCGTGGTCCAGGCGGACGCGGGCGAGGCCAGGTAGACGACCGCCGCGGCGATCTCGTCGGGAAGGCCCGCGCGTCCCATGGGGATGGCGTCGAACACGGCACGTACCTCGGCCGCGCCGAGCGCCGCGGTGAGCAGGCCGGTGTCCACCGGACCCGGCTCGATGGCGTTGACCCGCACGAGCGGGGCGAGTTCGGTGGCCAGCAGGCGCGTGAGGTGGCTGAGCGCGGCCTTGGCGGTGCCGTACGCGATGCGCCCCGGCCCGGTCGACGACGCCGCCCGGGACGACATCATCACGACCGAACCCCCGTCGCCGGCCTGGAGGTGCGGGAGTGCGCGCCGGGTCAGGTCGTACGCGGTCGTCACGTTCAAGTGGAACGCGGCGTCCAGTCCGTCGGCGTCAAGTGCGTTGATTCCCCCGGCTGTTCCCCCACCCACGTTGTTCACGAGGACGTCCACGGAACCGAACCGCGCCACCGCGCTCTCGACGATCTCCTGGCGATGGGGGGCGGAGAGGATGTCGCCGACGACGACCGCAGTTCCGGAGCACCCCTGCCGCTCCTCCCGAGTCCCGCCGGCCTCGGCCGCAATCTCGTCGGCGACTCCGGCCAGCGCGGATGCGTCGCGCGCGGCCAGGACCACCGACGCCCCGGCGCGGGCGAGTGCGATCGCGGTGGCGCGCCCGATGCCGCGGCTCGCGCCCGTGACGATGGCGCACTTCCCGGTCAGCACCGCCATGCTGCCACCCAAAGTCCCTCCCTCAACCGCGACTTCGCCATCCGGCCGCCCCGCTCAGTGGAAGAGCACCGGCCGCTCCGGGCGCGGCGCCGCGCGCGGTCCCGCGGTGAAGCCGCCGTCCACGACGAAGTCGGCGCCGGTCGTGTACGAGGCACCCGGCGACGCGAGGAACGCGACCATGTGCGCGATCTCCTCGGACTCGCCCGCGCGTCCGAGCGGGAGCCCGTCGAAGCGCGTGTCGCGCTCGGCGCCGGACCGGTCCTCGGTGAGCATCCCACTGCGGATCGCGCCCGGCACGACGGCGTTGACCCGGATACCGAGCGGCCCCAGTTCGATGGCGGCGGTACGCGTCAGCCCGCGTACGCCCCACTTCGACGCCGAATACGCCGACGCCCACGCCTGCGCCTGGGTGCCGCTGATGGACGCGACGTTCACGATCGATCCGCCGCCGGCCGCACGCATCGCCGGCACCACGGCGCGGATCCCGAGGAATGTGCCGGTGAGGTTGATGTCGACGATGCGCCGGAACCCCTCGGCCGATTCCTCCTCGATGGGGACCAGCCGCATCGCCGCCGCGTTGTTCACCAGCACGTCGAGGTGGCCGAATGCGTCGTGCGCGCGGGAGACGGCGGCGGCCCAGTCGGACTCGTCGGAGACGTCGAGGCGCTGGAACACCGCGGCGTCGCCCAGCTCGGCGGCCACCGCCCGGCCCGCCTCCTCCTGTACGTCGGACACCACCACGCGGGCGCCGCACGACGCGAACAGCCTGGCCTCCGCGGCTCCTTGGCCCTGCGCCGCGCCGGTGACGAGCGCGACCCTGCCGGTCAGGTCGTACATGTAGCGAGCCTCTCGGGTGTGGTCGCGCGGGGTACGGCGGCCCGCCGACGCCGCTGTTTCATAGCCATGATGCCTATCATGGCTATGAAAAGGGGGCAAGCGCTCTGTTCCCGCCTGGGCGCCCGCCGGTCAGGTCGACAGCGGTCGAGGTCCGCTCCGTCCTCGAACACATGGACGGCTGCCGGACCCGACCCGCTCTCCGGAGCCGCCGCGGGCATCGTGTCCGCGGCGGCTCCGGGTCGGGGTCAGACCGTTTCTGTAGTGACTGCTATAGCCTGGGTGTCATGACGCGCACGCCCCCCGACCAGACCACCGCCAAGCGGGGGCGCCCGCGTGCCTTCGACCGGGACGCCGCCCTCGCAAAGGCCACGCAGCTGTTCTGGCAGCGCGGCTACGAGGCGACCTCGATCGGCGAGCTGACCCGCGCCATGGGGATCAACCCGCCGAGCCTGTACGCGGCATTCGGGGACAAGAAGGCCCTGTTCCTGGAGGTCGTGTCGACGTACGGCGAGACGTACGGCGCGTTCACCCGGCAGGCGCTGGATGAGGAGCCGCGTGCGTACGACGGCATGGCCCGGCTGCTGCGCGAGGCGGCCGTGTCCTTCACCGATCCGACGCACCCGCGCGGTTGCCTGGTCATCTGCGCCGCGACCAATGTGACCGAGCAGAGCAGCGACGTCGAGGCCGACCTGCGGGCCCTCCGTGCCGGCAACATCGCCGAGTTCGAGCGCCGGTTCCGGGGCGCCGTGGAGGCGGGGGAGACCGCGCCCGACGCCGATCCGCACGCGATGGCGAACTTCTACGCCGCGGTCTTCCAGGGCATGTCGCAACGTGCCCGGGACGGCGGCACCACCGACGAACTGCGGGCCGTCGCCGAGATGGCCATCGCGGCCTGGCCGAAGCCGTGACCGCCGCCGATACCCGCTGACAGAGCCGGTCGTCGGAGTCCCTGGCAGAATCCGCCGCGCGGTCTTCTCCTTGTGCCGACAGCCCCCACCGGCAGCCCCACTGAGCGAGCCCCCGGCGCAGAATGTGACCATGCGGAAATCGAGCGCCGCGCTGGGCAGTTCGCTCTTCTTCGCGGCCGCGCCGGGCGTGGTGGCCGGAGTGGTTCCCCGGCTGCTCACCCGCTGGCAGCCCGGCCACGCGTCCGCGAGTTGGGGCGTCCCGGTACGCGTGGCGGGCGGGGTCCTGCTGTCCGCCTCGGCCGCGGTGCTCGTACATGCGTTCGTGCGCTTCGTCGTCGAAGGGATCGGCACGCCCGCGCCGGTGGCTCCGACGGGCCGCCTGGTGGTGGGCGGCCTCTACCGGTACGTCCGCAACCCGATGTACCTGGCCGTCACCGGAGCGGTGGTGGGCCAAGCACTGCTGCTATGGCGTCCGCTTGCGCTGCTGCCATATGCGGCGGGGTTGGGCGTGCTGTTCGCCGTTGTTCGTACGCGCTGACGAAGAACCCGCATTGCGACGGCAGTTCGGGGCAGAGTACGAGAGGTACCGCGCCGCGGTCCCCGCGTGGCGGCCGCGGGGGCGGGCCTGGCGGGGCGTCACGCCGCCCGCAGGCCCCGACCGCGTTTGAGGGTGTGGCGCAGGCGGTGGCGTACCGGAGTCGGGGCCGGCCTGCGGGCAGGAGCCGTGACGGGTTGCAGCGGGATCGGGCTGGTCAGCAGCGCCACGGGTGCCAGGACTACAGGGGATTCCAGGGCCACGGGCTTCAACACCGGCTCAGGATCCGGCTGCGGCGGTGTGGACTCGGCGGCGGACGCCTCGGGAACCGGCGCGGGGGCCGGCCGTGCGGTGTCCGTATCGGCGACGCGCACGGCGGCGGGGAGTTCGGCGGGGAGTTCCGGCTTGGCGCGCGGCGTGCGCGGTACCTCTCTGTCGGCAACGGCAGGGCCCAGCATCCGGTCCTCGAACCACGTGAGACCCGATATGAGGCCGAACATTCCGATCGGAGCCAGGAGGGCGAAGACAAGATACATGTGCGCCGCCTGAGGTCGGGGGGTGAAGGCCGGGCTGGAGGTCTGCGACGTCCTCGCGGCGGCCTTTGAGCCGTGCCGTTACTTCTGACGGCTAACCGGGATCGACTAGGCCAAACGCGTCGACTGAGCCGAGCCGAATCCCGGATAGCGCTCATGTGTTGATCGAATTCGATCGTAAGCGGACACGCCTGATCTTTCCTGGCGAGACGGTCCCTCCCGGGTAATCCGCCGAGGGTGTCGACGGAGCGTAGGGACCGTGATCACTTAGCGTGAAGTATGACCGTATTGTGTGGTAAAGGTGTGCGGCGTCTGCGCGTGCTCCTGGCGGCCTTCGTCGCCACGGCCCTCCTGACCGTGGTGCCGTCCGCGACCGCTCGGCCGGGACTGCCGCCGCCGGCGCCGGTCGACCTGTACGACATGGTCCGCCGGGACCTCGGCATCCTCCCCGACAGGGGCTACACCCGGCCGGGGGAAGACGTACGCGCCGCGCTGCGTACCGGCCTCGATCGCGTCGTGGCGCGGGACTGGCAGGCGGTCGACGACGCGCTCCGCCCGCACCACTATTCGGGTACGACGCAGGCCGATTCCCCGAGCGGAGTGTTGTTCGGGCGGGTGTTCCCGCTCGACCACCCCAACGCGGGCCGGGGCGCCGCGTACGTCATGGGCGAGGGCACGTCCGTCGCGGTCCATGTCCCGCATCCCGTCTGTGAGCCGGGCGTGGACCGGCTGGGTGTCGAAGTGGCCCGCGGCGCCAAGGACTCCGTGCTGCTGGTGGCCGGCGCGAAGCGGTTCGCGGGCGGACCGGGAGCGGGCTGCGCGCACCCCGGGAAGGAGCCGCTGCCGGTGGACTGCGAGGCGGCGTCGGATCCATGGGTCTGCGACCAGACGGTCTTCCACACATGGAGCGAGTACCTGCGTGGGCGTTCGCTGCCGGCGGTGAGTCTCGTCGGTCTGGCCACGGACCGCGCGGTCGCCGACGTCGAGGTGGACGTGCCCGACGGGTCGGCCAGTTCGTTCGGGGAGGCGATCGCGGTGTCGGCCGAGCAGGCGGGCTTCACGGTGTGCCGGTCGTGGGTGGACACGTGCCCTGGCGCCGACGAGGGCAGCCGGTCGCGGCAGGCGCTCGCGTACGGGGGTACGCGGGCGGCGTTTGCGGCGGTCCAGGTACGCCAGTCCGTGCTGGACAACGCGGAGGAGCTCGTGCAGGTGGCGAAGGCCGTCGCCGCGGCAGCCGGCGCCCACCATTGACGCGGCGTCAGTAACGGGGTGACGGTGGGTCGGTGAAGATTCGCATTGGCATCGGCATCGGGCCCCGCGCCCACGACGACGGCACGACTTTCGCGAACGTCGTCGACACGTGCGAAAAGCTCGGCATCGACTCGCTCTGGCTGCCCGACACGATCACGACCGACCTCCCCGACCCACACGTAGGCATGGCCTACGCCGCCGGGCGCACCGCACGTCTCAAGCTCGGCACCGGCGTCTCCGTGCTCCCCGGCCGCAACCCCGTCGCCGTCGCCAAGGAGCTGGCGACGCTCGCCGAACTGGCCCCGGGCCGCATCCTCCCCGCTTTCGGCGTCCAGCACGCCCGGGCCTTCGAACGCCCGCTGTTCCCCATCCCGGGCCGCCGTGGGGCGGTGTTCGACGAAGCGCTGACCCTGGTGCGCAGACTCCTGTCGGAGACTGAAGTGTCTTTCCAGGGCGAGTACTTCGGCTGCGAGGGGATCACCGTACGGCCGCAGCCCGAACGCCCTCTCGACATCTGGCTGGGCGGCAGCGGCCCGGCCGCTCTCAGCCGCATCGGCCGCCTCGCCGACGGCTGGCTGGCGGCCAACGTCACCGCCGCCGAGGCCGCGAGCGGGCGTACCGCGATCGAGGCCGCCGCACGCGAGGCCGGACGCGCGATCGACGACGACCACTACGGCCTCAGCCTCGCGGTCGCTTTCGGCGACTACCCCGAAGCCCTGCTGCGCGCCCTGCGCGAGCGCGCTCCCGAGACCGACCCGGCCGCGTTGATCCCGAACGGCTGGGAGGCCACCCGGAAGCTGATCCGCGCCTTCATCGACAGCGGCATCAGCAAGTTCGTCGTTCGCCCGGCCACGCCGCCCGCCAACTGGGCGGCCTTCATGGATGAGTTCACCCAGGAACTCATGCCGCTGGAATCCTGACGCCCGGCCGCCCGCGAGACGATCTCCCGCGGCACACCGCGGTGTTCGAGGATCAGTGGGTTTTCCGACCGGAAAGAGAGTTTGTGGACGAGACGGCCGGCGTGGCCCGACTGCGGTGTTCGGCAGTGCTTTTCGATCTTGACGGAGTGCTGGTCGATTCGCATCCGACGATCGAACGCATTTTGCGGGAGTGGGCAATTGCCAATGCGGTGGATCCGGATGTGGCGGTTGCGGAGTCGCAAGGACGTCGCGATGTCGATTTGGTGGCCTTGGTCGCCCCGCATCTGAATGCCGAGGAAGGCGCGCGCGAGTTGATTGCCCGCGAGGCCGCCGATTTCGACGGGATCCGCGCCCTGCCGGGTGCCGCGGAGCTGTTGGCTGCGCTGCCCCCGGGGTCCTGGACCGTGGTGACGTCGGGAGCCCGCGCGGTGGCCCGGGGACGTCTCGCCGCGGCGGGCCTCCCGGTCCCGGAGGACTTCGTCGCGGCCGAGGACGTCGCCGACGGGAAACCGGATCCGGAATGCTATTTGCGCGGTGCGCGGCTGCTCGGCGCCGATCCCGCCGACTGCCTGGTGGTCGAGGACGCCGAAGCCGGGCTGCTGGCCGCCCGGGCCGCCGGAATGCGGGCGATTGCGGTGGACAAAGGCGCGGTTGGCCCGCGCGTACTCGGGGAAGGCCGGATAGACGATCTTCGGCAGTTGGCCGTGGAGGCGGCGGAGACCGGCGGCTCCGGCTTCGTGGTGAAGACGGCACGGTGACACACCTGAGACAAACGGGGTGCAACCCCGGTTACTCCCGGCGGCGTCAATCGGGCAGTGAAGTACCTCGGGTGGCAAATAGTCGTGCTGGGCACAGAAGGGCTGGAAGGAATTGAAGAAGACGCGCATAACCGTGGCTGTCGCGGTGGCCGTGGTGTTGGCCGCCTCGGCATGTGAGTCGGGGTCGTCGTCGGACAGCAGCGACGCAAAGGGCAAGCCTGGTACGAGCACTTCCGCAGCCCCCTCCTCGTCGGCCCCGGCCTCCGCGACGCCGCCGGCCCCGGAGACCACGAGCGCGGCCCCCAGCACCTCGCCGTCGGCCGTACCCAGTACGACGGCCCCCAGCAGCACCCCGCCCACCTCGGCGAAGCCCTCCACGTCGGCGACCTCCAAGAAGCCGCCGACGAGCACGAAGCCGAGCACCAGCAAGCCGGCGACCTCGAAGCCGCCGACCACCAGCAAGCCGCCGAAGCCGGCCGGCAACCTGGACCCGCGCTGCATGACCGGGCGCGCGATGTGCGTCGACAAGACCACGCGCAAGCTGACCTGGGTCATCAACGGGGTGCCGCAGTACTCGTTCGAGGTCCGCTTCGGCTCGAAGGAACTGCCGACGCGTGAGGGCACGTTCTCGGTCCAGTCGAAGTCTCGGGACCACGTCTCGACGCTATACCACACGCCGATGCCGTACGCGATGTTCTTCAGCGGCGGCCAGGCCGTGCACTACTCGCCCGACTTCGCCGCCAACGGCTACAACGGCGCGTCGCACGGCTGCGTCAACGTCCGCAACAAGGCGCTCGTGCAGAAGCTCTTCAACGAGTCGCGCATCGGCGACAAGGTGATCGTCTACCGCTCGTAGCGGCGGCAGCGTCGCGGTCGCCTTGCGGCCGTGCCGCGGTCGGACGAGCGTTCGGCCCAGGCCGGCAGCACACCCGAAGACCCGAACACACGTGTGGGCGGCACCGAGAAGGTGCCGCCCACACGTGTTGTTGACCTCGTTCACCTTGTTCGCCGGGCCTGGCGCCCGGGCCGCGTCAGCGGCCGAGTGCCGCGTCGAAGAGCCTGCGTGCCTCGGCGAAGAACGCGGGAGCCTCCTTCGGCCCCGGGCAGAACGCCTGGATCGGCAGCTGCAGTGCGGTCGCGCCCGCAGCCACCACCTCCGCGGCGTTGTCCATGGTCCGGGCGAGGTCGAACTTGCCGTCGTCGCCCTTCGCCATCGGGATCGGCCCTTGTACGCGCAGCGCCGCGGGGTCGCGGCCCGCGTCGGCCAACGCCTGACGGATCGTCACGACATCGCGGGCCATGTCCTCGGTCGACAGTCCCATGATTGGGATCCACCCGTCGCCGGACTCGACGATGCGCGCCAGGTTGCGCTTGTTGAGCGTGCCGCCGATCCACAGCGGCACACCACCCGGCTGCACGGGCTTCGGCATCAGGTACGTGTCGCTGAAGTTGACCGTCTCGGACGCGAACGCCGCCGGGGTCTGCGTCCACAGCGCCTTGCAGGCCGCGATCGTGTCGGTCAGCAACTGCCCGCGCAGGTCCCAGTCGAGGCCGGCCGCGTCGTACTCCTCACGCTGCCACCCGGTCCCGACGCCGAGTTCCAGGCGCCCGCCGCTGATCTGGTCGAGCGTCGCGGCGGTCTTGGCCAGCAGGGTCGCCCCGCGCAGCGGCGCGACCAGGATGCCGGTGGCCAGGCGGATGCGCGACGTGACGGCGGCCATGCCGGAGAGCAGCGTCAGCGGCTCGGACCACGGGGCTTCCGGCGGCGTGGGGAAGCGGCCCCAGACGTACTTGTCGGTGTTCGGGCCCATGACGACGTGGTCGACCAGGACGACGCGGTCGATGCCCGCGTCCTCGGCCGCACGCGCGACGTCCACGAAGCCGCGCCAGTCGCCGTCCGGCCAGGGGCCGAAGTTCGGCAGTCCGATGGACAACTGCACGTCGTCTGTCATTCGTTTCTCCATTCGTTCGTTCGGAGACGGTGCCGGGACTTCGGCGCTCGGGTCGGCGTCAGCCCGCGGCGGGCGGGGTCTGGGGGATGCGTCCGGCGAGGGCGGCGTCCACGGCCTCGTCGCCGACCGTCGCGCGCGCCAGCTTCTCGAACGACGGTGCCGCCCGCAGCTCCTGGCCGCCGTCGACGGCGATGCTCTGGCCGGTCGTCCAGGACGCCTCGGGCCCCGCGAGGTACCGGACGGCCTCGGCGATGTCGCGCGGCGCGCCGATGCGGCCCAGGGGCTTGTTGGCGAGGTACGCCGCGATCAGCTCCTCGTTGCGGAAGATCCGGGCGTCCTCCTGCGACTTCACCAGCCCGGGGCGTACCGCGTTGACCCGCACGCCGAGCGGCGCCAGCTCGTCCGCGGCGACCCGTACCAGGGCTTCGAGCCCGGCCTTGCCCGACGCGTAGCCCGCGAGGTACGGCCACGACAGCTTGGCCGCGTTGGTCGAGATGAGCACGATCGAACCGCCGCCCGCCGCGGCGATGGGCGGGGTCGCGTACTTGATCGCCAGGAATCCGCTGACGGTGTTGCGCCGCAGGTCCTCGACGAACTGCCCGTCGTCCATGGCCAGCAGCGGTGCGACCTTGCCGCCGCCGACGGTGGCGACGCAGATGTCGAGGCGTCCGCCGTCGCGCGTGGCCAGGTCGACGGCCGCGCGCACGCCCTCGGTCGTGCACGAGTCGCCCGCGATGTACCTGACCTCGGCGCCTTCCGGCGCCACCGCGCGCAGCCGCTCGGCGGTCGCGGCCAACTCCGGCTCGCGCCGCGCGGTGAGGGTGACCGAGCATCCGTCGCGCAGCAGCCGCTCGGCGCTCGCCGACGCGATTCCGCCGCTGCCGCCGGTGACCAGGGCCATGCGGCCGGCCAGGGGACCGGCCGGGGGGACGGGAGTGGTCATGCTTCGGTCTCCGTTCTCAGCCGGTTGATCTGACGAGCCGTCAGTCCGCGAGACCGTTATACCGGAAAACATTCGAGCTGTAATCTTTCGGGCTCGCACGATAGGGTTCGGAGCCATGGACACACGGGGAGGCGGACGGCGCACCGGCGCCTCCGCGGGCGAGGGCGGGTCCGCGGTCGCGCGGCACGAAGCGCGGGAACCCGGGCGGGAAGCCGAGCGAGAAGCCGCGCCGGACCGCACGGAGACGGAAGCGGGCGCGCGCCGCACCGTCCGAGGCGCCGCCGACATCGCCGGACTGCCCGGCCTCACCCCGCTCCTGTACGAGGCGACGGCCCGCCTCGACGCGCACTTCGCCTCCTGCGCCGCGGCCGTGGGGCTCACCGCGTCGCAGGCCAACGCCGTCTACGAACTCGCCGAACCGGCCGGCATGCGCGAGCTGGGCCGCCGCATGTGCTGCGAACCGCCCAATGTCACCTTCGTCGTGGACCGCCTCGAAGAACGGGGCCTGGTACGCCGCGGCCCACTCCCCGGCGACCGCCGCGCGAAGCAGGTGGAGCTGACCGAGGACGGCCGCGCCCTGCGCCGCGACCTGCTCGACCGCCTCGCCGTCGACCCCCCGCTGCGCGGCGGACTCGGCGACGACGAGCGCCGTACGCTCCGCACCCTGCTCGCCCGGGCCCTCGCCGACCCGGACCCGGCGTAGCCCGGCCGCGGCCCGGCAGCGCGGTCCCACGTGCGCCCGTCGTGAGACAAAGTCGTGGATTGTGTCCTGCATCTGGCTCTCGCCGCCCCCCGACACTAACCTGACGGTCCATCAGGCACGGGGCGTCCGCAGGCTGCGGGCGTGGGATCCAGGAGACTACGCATGGCAGTTTTCGCGCTTCGCTTCGACTTCCGCAATCCGGCCTTTGCCGGGACCACCATGGGCGAGCGGTACGGAGCGGCGCTGGACATGGTCTCCTGGGCGGAAGAGCGCGGCTTCATGATGGTCGTGCTGTCCGAGCACCACGCGTCCGAGGACGGCTACCTGCCGCGCCCGCTGCCGATGGCCGCCGCGGTCGCCTCGCGCACCAAGAACATGATGGTCAACATCGCCGCGATCCCCGCGCCGCTGCACGACCCGCTGCACATGGCCGAAGAACTCGCCGTCGTGGACCTCATCAGCCAGGGCCGCGTGAGCGTCGTCCTCGCCAACGGCTACGCCGCGCACGAGTTCGACATGTTCGACCGCTCCCTCAAGGACCGGGCGAAGCTCACCACCGAGATGGTGCACACGCTGCGCGCCGCGTGGACCGGCGAGCCCTTCGAGTTCCGCGGCCGCACGGTCCGGGTGACCCCGACCCCGTTCCAGCCCGGCGGCCCCGCGATCGTGCTCGGCGGCAGCGTCGAGGCCGCCGCCCGCCGCGCGGCCCGCATCGCCGACGGCTTCATGCCGTCCAACCCGGGCCTGTGGGAGTTCTACCGCGACGAGAAGCTCAAGCTCGGCCAGGAGGACCCGGGCCCGTACTTCGGCGGCGACACCGGCTTCCTGCACCTGTCCAAGGACCCGGACGCGGACTGGGAGCGCATCGCCCCGTTCGCGATGCACGAGGTCAACGCCTACGGCGCGATGATGGCCGAGGCGGGCACCGCCGGGACCGACGCGGGCGGCTACGAGCCGGTCGGCAGCGCCGAGGAGCTGAAGAAGACCGGCCAGTACCGCGTCATCACGCCGGAGCAGTACGTCGACGAGCTCAAGGCGATGGGCGACGCCGCGTTCGGCCTCTTCCACCCGATGATGGGCGGCATCCCGCCGCAGCTGGCCTGGGAGAGCCTCAAGCTCCTGGAGACGGACGTCATCCCCAACCTCTGACCGACACCGGTCCGGTGCCCCCGCCGCCACGGCTCATCCGGTGCTGGGGGCGCCGCCGATCATGTCCTTGACCCGGTCCCACGCCGTGCGTTTGCCCGGCGGGAACCGCTTCACCGCCTTGGCACGCTTGTGTGAGCCCGCCGGGTAGCGCCAGCGCGCCCAGGGCGAGTCGGGCTTGGCGAGCCGGAACGTGGAGACCATCGCGACGACCGGCACCAGCACGCCGATGAGCCCCGTCGCCACCTTGCCCTTGAAGATCGCGGCGAGGGCGAACACCAGGTTCATCAGCGCGACCACCGCCCCGACCGGTGCGCTCTCGCCCGGGCCGATGTCGAACGGGTTGGCGCCGAGCATCACCAGCAGCCCGACCCCGGCCGCGATCAGCACCGCGTCCACCGACTTTCGGCCCTCGGCGGACCAGTAGACGTCGTCCATGTGGAACCACAGCGCGTACTCGTCGAGCGTCAGGGCGGCCCCCGCGCCGAAGACCGCGGCGAGGACCGAGCGCGCGACGCCGCCAGGCTCGTACGCGAACTCCGCCGCGCCCGCGATCAGCATCAGGAAGATGCCGTACACCTGGTGGTGCACGTGCAGACCGCCGGAGAACGTCACGTTGCGGAACGGGCCCTTGCCCGCCCGGATCATGCGGGTGATCATGCGCGTCAGCAGGAACGTGACGATGAACGCGATCAGCATCCAGCCGATGGCGCGGCGGATGGGCTCGGGCTGCTCCTCGGTGTCCGGTGGCGCGGTCGCCGCCCACCGGAACAGGTCATACGCGTCGTACGCCATGCCTCGCCTTGTCCGGAGTTTCCGATCGGGTGCGCTTCGTACATGATCGACCGTGCGAACCGTCCGGCCCGGGAACCCGGCGCCGAAACACGGTCGCGATGCGCGAAAGACCACCGAAGGACGCGCGAAAGACGACCGAAGGAGTTGCCGGGCATGTCCCTCCCCACCGCCTCGACCACCGTCGGCTACCCCGCGGGTGACGTCGCCGGCACGTCCCCGGTACTGGCCGTCCCGGTCCTGCCCGACGGTCGCTGGGCCGTCGTGGTGGCGGACACGCCCTTCCACCCGCTCGACCACACCTGGCCCGACCAGCCCGCCGACACCGGCACGCTGACCGTGGCCGGACGCGCGTACCCGGTCGTCGACTGCCAGACCGGGGGAGTGGGGCCGGACGGCGCGTTCGCGGTGGCAGGCGACATCCCGGTGCGGCGCGGCGACGAGTCGTGGGTCTGGCTCGTGCTGCACGTCGTCGACCCCGCCGAGGGCGTCGACCCCGCGTCGCTGGTCGGTGAGGAGGCCGTGCTCGCCGTCGACCCCGCCCGGCGGGCCGCGCTGAGCGCCGCGCACACCGCGTGCCACCTGATGGCCTTCGCCCTCAACGAGGCCCTGGCGGATCGGTGGCGCAAGGAGGTCCGCACGGACGCCCTCGGACGGCCCGACTTCGACAACCTCGCGATGGACACGTCCCGCATCGGCGAATGGACGAGCCGCGACGACTACCGGATCGGCAAGTCGCTGCGCAAGAAAGGCTTCGGGAGCGAGGGCCTCGCCGACGACCTGGCCGCCGTCCAGGAGCGGGCCAACGCGACGCTCGCGGAGTGGGTCGCCTCGGGCGCGGCGGTACGCATCGAGGTCCCCGACACCGCCCTGACCGCCCGCCGCGTGTGGCACTGCGCGCTGCCGGACGGCGACGCGCACATCCCGTGCGGCGGAAGCCACGCGCACAGCCTCGCCGACCTCGCGTCGGTCGTCGTCGCACTCGACCTGTCGGCGGACGGCACGGAGTTGACCGCGCGTACGACCGTCACCCCCGCGCCGTCCGCGTCCGGCATTTCCCCGACATAAGTCCGCGGATTCCGGGAACCGGGGCCGACATGATCCGCGTTACTCTTGGGAGACCGTTCCTTTGCACTCCCATGACCTGGTGCCTCTGTGCCCGGACGTGGACCGGCTCCTGTCACCCATCGGAAGGCCGCCGCCGTGACCACCCTCGCCCTCGGGCCCTCATGGCTCGATCCCGAGTACCTGATCTCGACGTTCGGCCTGATAGGCATCCTCACAATCGTCTTCGCCGAATCCGGCCTGCTCATCGGCTTCTTCCTGCCGGGTGACTCGCTGCTGTTCACCACCGGCCTGCTGGTGGCCGACGGCGAGTACCTGACGCAGCCGCTGTGGCTCATCTGCCTCCTGCTGGTCGTCGCGGCGGTCGTCGGCGACCAGGTCGGCTACCTGTTCGGACGCAAGGTCGGCCCCTCGCTGTTCAACCGGCCCGACTCACGCCTGTTCAAACAGGAGAACGTGGTCAAGGCGAACGAGTTCTTCGAGAAGTACGGCCCGCGCTCGATCATCCTGGCCCGCTTCGTGCCCATCGTGCGCACCTTCACGCCGATCATCGCGGGCGTCGCCGGCATGAAGTACCGCACGTTCGTCGTCTACAACGTCATCGGCGGCGTGCTCTGGGCCTGCGGCGTGACGGTACTGGGTTACTTCCTCGGCCAAATCGCGTTCGTGCGCGACAACATCGAGTTCATCCTCATCCTCATCGTCGCGCTGTCGGTCCTGCCGATCGTGATCGAGGTGCTGCGCGCCCGCGCGGCCGACCGGCGGGCCGCGGCCCGCGCGGAGGACGAGGAGGGCCGCGACCGCGCGGATGCCGGCGACCAGGGTGGCCGCGGGCGCCACGCGGCCTGAGCCGGGACCGAGTTCGGGCCTGGCGGGACCCCGGGACCCCGGGCCCCCGGTCGCCCACGGCCGGGGGCGGAGGCCGGGGCGAGCCCGAGCGCGAACCGCCCGCGGTGTTCGCACACCCGTCCGGACCGCCGTGCGTACGAACAGGGCCCGCGGCGGTAGCGTCTGCCCATGCGTCCTCACCTCGCCGCGCAGACCTCTCTGCCGCCCTTGTGGAGCCTCGACCGGGTGCCCGGCGCGTCGGTATGGCTGGCGCACACCGAAGACGGCGAACTGCTCGTGCTGGACGACGCGCTCGAGGTGCAGCGCACCGTTCCGCTCCCGAGTGAGTGGAAGGGCGGCCACGCCGTCGCGCCGGACCTGTCGTTCGTCGCCGCGTCCGGTCCCGACCGGGTGTGCGTCCTGGACATGACCGGCCGTCAGGTCTGGTCCCACCCGCACGCCGACTGGGAGTTCGAGGAATCCGGGTCGTGTGTGGTCACCACCGACGCGCGGGGAGTGTGGGCGGTGCTGCGCGCCGGCGACTCCGACCACTGCGTGCTGTTCGACGCGGCCGACGGGCAGGTGCTGCGTACCGCGCCGCTGCCCTCGCCGACCGTCGGCTCCGAGCTGCTGCCGCACCCCGACGGCATCCACGTGGGCATCGCGGCCGGGCACGGGGACGACGTGTACCGGGTGTTCCTCGTGGCGTCCGACGGCGTGGGTCCGGCCGTCGAGATCACCCCCGGCGATTCGCGGATCCTCATCGACATCCAACCGGGCTCGGGCCTGATGCTGACGACGCCGTACGGTCCGGGTCCGCTCGCCCTGCTGCGCTCGCCGGACGGCGGGATCGTCGCGGCCCGGCAACCCGACCCGCTGCTCCCCGGCGACGACGAACTGTTCGACTTCTACGCCGGGTTCCTGGGACCGGACCGGGTCCTCGCGGCTTCGTCCGAGCAGCGGCACGTCGTCTTCTCGGTGCCCGACCTGCGGCCGATCGCCGAGGTGGAGTACCCGGACGACGCCGAGCGGGCGTGGCTCGTGGTGCGCCACGACGGCACCTGGGTGACCGCCGACCCCGACTCGGGGCTGGTGCGGCTGTGGCACGCGGCGACTCCCGGCGTGTTCGGCCACCAGGGGTAAGTCGCTGTGCCCTGTACTGCGATGGTCATGTCGTGTAACCAGCGTGACGAGCGCGATCACCGCCCGTCCGCCTCGGGTCCATCGGCGGCATGTTCTCCATGGGCACACACCGCACGCAAGAAGGGCGGCCCGCGGCTCAAGCCGCAGGCCGCCCTCGCGGGCCCACCGACACACCGGTCAGTGGTGGCCCGACTCCTTGAGGCGCTTGAACGACGCCTCGACCTCGGCTTCGGCCTCGACGCGGCCGACCCAGTCGGCGCCTTCGACGGACTTGCCGGGCTCGAGGTCCTTGTAGACCTCGAAGAAGTGCTGGATCTCCAGGCGGTCGAACTCCGGAACATGGTGGATGTCGCGGAGGTGCTCCATGCGCGGGTCCGTCGCCGGTACGCACAGGACCTTGTCGTCGCCGCCGGCCTCGTCGGTCATGCGGAACATGCCGATCGCGCGGCAGCGGATGAGCACACCCGGGAAGGTGGGCTCCTCCAGGAGCACCAGGGCGTCCAGCGGGTCGCCGTCCTCACCCAGGGTGTCCTCGATGAAGCCGTAGTCGGCCGGGTACCGCGTCGAGGTGAAAAGCATGCGGTCGAGCCGGATGCGGCCGGTCTCGTGGTCCACCTCGTACTTGTTCCGCGAACCCCGAGGGATCTCGATGGTGACGTCGAACTCCAAGGCTCCTCCATCCATTGTTCGGCCGGGATCGTTAGGGTCTGTCCGTGAAGTCCGCGGTGCTCCGGAAGGATCCCGACATGACCCCTCGCGGACATCGGACACCCGCACCGGGCCAAAGCCCGGCCTTCCGCCGCGCAGAACACGGTGGACGGTGTTTCGGTGGGAGCGTCCCGCACCCCCATGAGGGTGACGGGAGTCCTGCCGGAGTCCCGAACAGAACCTAGTCTGCTGACAGTGTCTCGCATGCCCGTCCGGGCTGCCGAAGTGGATCTGTCGAAACGGTGTGAGAGGGGTTGGTCGCGCGTGCCCAGGGTGAGGACGGCGGCCCTGGCGGCGGCAATCTTGGGGATCCTCCTCGCGGTCCTCGCGGTATGGGCGGCGGGCCCGTGGAAGGACGGCTACCGCGTCGCCGAGCGGCACGGCGACAAGAGCGGCGGCGTCCAGTCGGCCGTCGGTGCGGACGGCTCCGGTAACGGCGGCACGGCCGCGGGTGAGAGGCGAATCACACCGCCGGTGCTGCTCCCGGTGGGCGTGGACCCCGCCGGGCCGGCCCCGACCGACGCGGGCGTGAAGGCGATCCTCGACCCGCTGCTCGCGGACAAGTCCCTGGGCGGCAGCACCGCTGTCTCCGTCGTCGACGCGGTGACCGGGCAGCCGCTCTACGGCGTGGGCGCGGACCGCGGCGCGACCCCCGCGTCCACCACCAAGATCGTCACCGCCGTCGCGGCGCTCTCCGCGCTGCCCCCCGACATGCGGCTCACCACCCGCGTCGTCATGGGCGCCGACCCCGGCACCATCGTGCTGGTCGGCGGCGGCGACCCGACCCTCACCGCACTCGACGGGACGCAGTACGCCGGGAGCTACGCCCCCGCGCGCCTCGACCAGTTGGCGGAGGCCACCGCGGCGGCGCTGCGGGCGGCCGGCGTCACCTCGCTGAAGCTGGCGTACGACAACTCCCTTTACAGCGGCACCGCGCAGCACCCCATCGGGCCGAACGAGAACATCGCCCTGGTCGTCCCGCTGACGACGGACGAGGGACGCGTCGACGGCAAGATCGCCGAAGGCCCGGGCAAGCGGGTGGCCGACCCGTCGGCCAAGGCGGCCCAGCAGTTCGCGCAACTGCTCGCCAGGCAGGGCATCGCGGTCAACGGCACGCCCGCGCCGGGCAACGCGCCCCCGACCGGCGCCGAGGGCGCGCCCACCGCGCCCGGCACCCAGCTGGCGGCCGTCCAGTCGCCGCCCGTCCCCGAGTTCGTCGAGCAGATGATGACCGCGAGCGACAACGACATGGCCGAGGCCCTGCTGCGCCACATCGCGGTGGCCAAGGGCAAGCCGGCCTCGTTCGAGGGCGGCGAGCAGGCGGTGCGCGAGGTCCTGGGCGGTCTCGGCGTCAACCTCGGGGCGCTGGACCTCAACGACGGCAGCGGGCTCGACAACCAGAACAAGATGCCGCCCGCCGTGCTCACCCAGACGATCACCCTCGCGGCGTCCCCGGCCCGGCCCGAACTGCGCCCGACGCTCACCGGCATGCCGATCGCGGGCTTCACCGGCACCCTCAAGGACCGCTTCGACGACCGCGGCTCGCTCGCCGGCGCCGGGCTCGTCCGCGCCAAGACCGGCTCGCTGACCAACGTGAGCACGCTCGCGGGCCTGGTCCGCGACAAGGACGGACGCCTGCTCGCCTTCGCGTTCCTGGCGGACGGCGTCAAGGGCGCCCCGGACGTGGCACGCCCGGCCCTCGACAGCCTCGCCACCGCACTGGCCGGCTGCGGTTGCGGTACGCCCGTCGTCGCCGCGGCGGGCTGACCGCGGGCGTATCCGCACAGCCTTTCGGTCGCTCCTTTGCCGTCCTACGCAGCGCGGGGACCGCAGTTGCACGTACGGTGGCCGTATGACGAGCGGTGCGGACATGATCGACTGGGACCTGGCCGTCTCCACGGCGAACCGGCTGGTGCGCCCGGGGCCCGAGGTGAGTCGCGACGAGGCCCGCGCCGTCGTCGCCGAGTTGCGGGTGCACGCCGCCGATTCCGAGGGGCACGTCCGCGGTTTCACGGGGCTCGACACGCGTGGCAACGACACCCCGGTGCTCATCGTCGACCGGGCGGGCTGGGTCCAGGCCAACGTGCAGGGCTTCCGGCACGTCCTGCGGCCCCTCCTCGACAAGGTCAACGAGCGGCGCGACACGATCCCCGGCGGCAACGCGCTGTCGGGCGTGGGCAGCAAGGTGACCGGCATCGAGCTGGGCACGCTGCTGTCGTTCCTGTCCGCGCGCGTGCTCGGCCAGTACGAGACCTTCGCCCCCGGTGCCGCCGACGCCGCGCCGGGCAACGCCGGCCGGCTGCTGCTGGTGGCCCCCAACATCGTCCAGGTCGAACGCGAACTCGACGTCGACCCCACGGACTTCCGGCTGTGGGTCTGCCTGCACGAGGAGACCCACCGCACGCAGTTCACCGCCGTCCCCTGGCTGCGCGACCACCTCGAACAAGAGGTGCACGCCTTCCTCACCGAGACCGAGGTCGACCCGGCCGCGATGATGCGGCGGTTCCGCGAGGCGGCCCAGGCGCTGGTGGCCGGACGCCGCGGCGACGAGGGCGCCGAGGCGAGGAACGGCAACGACGGCTCGCTGGTCGAGATGGTGCAGACGCCGGTCCAGCGCGAGATCCTGCACCGCATCACGGCGGTCATGTCGCTCCTGGAGGGCCATGCCGACTACGTGATGGACGGCGTCGGCCCCCAGGTCATCCCGACCGTCGCGGAGATCCGCGAGAAGTTCCAGCAGCGCCGGGCGCGCGGCACCGGGCGGCTCGACCTCGCGCTGCGCAAGCTGCTCGGCATGGACGCCAAGCTCCGGCAGTACCGCGACGGCGAGCGCTTCGTCCGCAACGTCGTCGACCAGGTGGGCATGGAGGGCTTCAACCGGGTGTGGACCTCGCCCAACACACTGCCGACGCGCGGTGAGATCGCCGACCCGCAGACCTGGGTGGACCGGGTGCACGGGACGCGTCCCGGGACCAGCTGACCGGCGGTTGGCCGAGGGGTTCGCGGGGGTTCCGGGGCCACCGGGGAAACACTGAGAGTATCCGCCTGACTACTTTCCGGTGCGACACTCCGAAAGCTTCACGCGGTCGGGCCAGTGCGTGCCGTAACTTTGTTGCAGGCTCGGGCGTGCCTTTTCGCCCGTATGGACCGGCCCGCCTGGACCTTGGAGTGCGCAAGCCGCGGCCCGGTTCCCGGCCCGCCCGCTCGGAGCCCGCCAACCCCAGGAGGAGAGCGTGGGACCGCACCCCGCCGTCGCCGCGACCCGCGTCGCCGTCCGTGAAATATTGCACCCGCTCAACCCGGGCGACCTCGTTCTCGTCGCCTGCAGCGGCGGCGCCGACTCGCTCGCGCTTGCCGCCGCCACCGCCTTCGAGGCCCCCCGGGCCGGCATCCGGGTCGGCGCCATCACCATCGACCACGGCCTGCAGCCCGGTTCCACCCGGCGCGCGGTCGACCTCGTCGCCCGGCTGCGCGACATGGGCCTGGACCCGGTCGAAGCCCTGGGGGTACGCGTCGGCAGGCGCGGCGGCCCCGAGGCCGCGGCCCGTTCCGCCCGCTACGAGGCGCTCGACATCGCCGCCGCCCGGCACGGCGCCAAGGCCGTTCTGCTCGGCCACACCCTCGACGACCAGGCCGAGACCGTCCTGCTCGGCCTCGCGCGCGGCTCCGGCGCACGTTCGCTCGCCGGCATGGCCGTCGCCATGGGGCACTACCGCCGGCCGCTGCTGGGCATCGACCGCGACACGACCCGGGCCGCGTGCGACGCGCAGAACCTCGCGACCTGGGACGACCCGCACAACGCGGACCCGGCGTACTCCAGGGCGCGCGTACGCCACGACGTGCTGCCGATCCTGGAGAAGGCCCTCGGCCCGGGCATCAGCGAATCGCTCGCCCGCACCGCGCGGTTGTTCCGCGACGACGCCGACGCGCTGGACGCGTGGGCGGAACGGGTGCAGGCCGATCTCACCCTCGACGACGGCGGTCTCGACGTCTTCGCCCTGGCCGAACTGCCCGCCGCGATCCGGCGCCGCGTGCTGCGCCGCAGCGCGGTGAGCGCGGGCTCCCCGCCCGGCGACCTGTTCGCGCGGCACGTCGACATGGTCGAGCGGCTGGTGATTTCGTGGCGGGGGCAAGGGCCCATCAACCTGCCGGGCGGCGTCGAGATACGTCGGCGATGTGGAAAGCTTCTCTTCCACCGGCCCTCGCAGCTTTGACTCGCGGCGTGCTCGGCGCCGGGGCCCCCACCTCGGGGACTGCACAGGACACTCGTTAGGGAAGAGCACTGGTGGACGAGAAAGACATGGGCACCGACCTCGCGCGCGTGCTGGTCACCGAGGAAGAGATCAACGCCAAGCTGCGCGAGCTTGCCGAGCAGATCGACCGCGACTACGAGGGCCGCGACGTCCTGCTCGTGGGTGTGCTCAAGGGCGCCGTCATGGTCATGGCCGACCTGGCCCGCGCCATGCACTCGCCGGTCAAGATGGACTGGATGGCGGTGTCGTCCTACGGGTCGGGCACCAAGTCGTCCGGGGTCGTCCGCATCCTGAAGGACCTCGACACCGACATCGTCGACCGGCACATCCTGGTCGTCGAGGACATCATCGACTCCGGCCTGACGCTTTCGTGGATGCTCGCGAACCTCGCGTCCCGCGGCCCCGCCTCGCTCGAGGTGTGCGCGTTCTTCCGCAAGCCCGAGGCCGCGAAGGTCGACATCCCGGTCAAGTACCTCGGCTTCGACATCCCCAACGAGTTCGTGGTCGGCTACGGCCTGGACTACGCCGAGCGCTACCGCAACCTGCCCTTCGTCGGCACCCTCGCGGAGCACGTGTACGCCGGGGCCAAGCCGCACTGACCCGGCCGCCGTACGCCCGCCCGGTCCCGCACCGGCAGCCACACCCGCAAGCGGCACCGGCAACCGGCACCGGCAACCCGCACCGGCCGCCGACCGGCACCCGCCGCCCGCAGCCGGGTCCGGTCCGGGCCCGGTCACCGAGGCCGCCCGCTGCCCCGTACGCTCGAATCCCCGGTTACCCCGTGCTCGTGCCGGGAACCGGGAACAACGGAACACACCCCCCACGTTGGACGGGTCGGTGGGAGTCGTCTCCGCGCCGCGACGCCGTAGGGCGCGCGCGGCGCGGTGCCTGGGCGACCGCCGGTGTACCTTCATACGCAGTGGCGCACAAGCGGTGACACTTCGTGGGCGACATCGGAGCAGGGCAGTGAGCCTGGGGCCATCAGGTCCCCGGGTAAGGAGCTGGCAGGAGGGACGGGGCGGCTATAGCCCCGCATGAATGGACGTCAAGCGCATTTTCCGCGGGCCGATCATGTGGGTCGTGCTGGCCGTACTTGCTGTCTTCGTCCTGATGCAGCTCGTCGGCGGGTCGAGCGGCTACAAGGGCGTCGACACGAGCCAAGTGATCGAGGCGATCAACAAGGACCAGGTCCAGAGCGCCAAGATCATCGGCGGTAACGACCAGGCGGTCGAGCTGTCGCTGCTCAAGAAGGGCCCGGACGGCAAACAGGTCAAGATCGAGGGCAGCGGCAAGATCAAGTCCTCGTACCTCAACGACCAGCAGGGCGACACGATCGCCGACCTGCTGACCCAGAAGGCGTCCGAGGGCAAGATCCCGGACGGCTACACGGTCAAGATCGGCAAGCAGAGCGCACTGGTCAGCATCCTCTTCTCGCTGCTGCCGTTCGCCCTGATCGTCATCGTCTTCCTGTTCCTGATGAACCAGATGCAGGGCGGCGGCTCCCGGGTCATGAACTTCGGGAAGTCCAAGGCCAAGCTCATCTCCAAGGACACCCCCAAGACGACGTTCGCCGACGTCGCGGGGGCCGACGAGGCCGTCGAGGAGCTCCACGAGATCAAGGAGTTCCTCCAGGAGCCGGCCAAGTTCCAGGCGGTCGGTGCCAAGATCCCCAAGGGCGTACTGCTGTACGGCCCGCCCGGAACCGGCAAGACGCTCCTCGCGCGTGCCGTGGCCGGTGAGGCCGGCGTGCCGTTCTACTCGATCTCCGGTTCCGACTTCGTCGAGATGTTCGTCGGTGTCGGCGCCTCGCGTGTCCGCGACCTGTTCGAGCAGGCCAAGGCCAACGCCCCCGCGATCGTGTTCGTCGACGAGATCGACGCCGTCGGCCGGCACCGCGGTGCGGGTCTCGGCGGCGGCCACGACGAGCGCGAGCAGACCCTCAACCAGCTGCTGGTCGAGATGGACGGCTTCGACGTCAAGGGCGGCGTGATCCTGATCGCGGCCACCAACCGGCCCGACATCCTCGACCCGGCGCTGCTGCGCCCGGGCCGCTTCGACCGGCAGATCGCCGTCGAACGCCCCGACCTGGAGGGCCGCTTCTCGATCCTCAAGGTGCACGCCAAGGGCAAGCCGGTCACCGAGGACGTCGACCTGCGCGCGGTCGCCAAGCGCACCCCGGGCTTCACCGGTGCCGACCTGTCGAACGTGCTGAACGAGGCCGCGCTGCTCACCGCGCGCGGCAACGAGAAGCTCATCGACAACAAGGCGCTCGACGAGGCGATCGACCGCGTGGTCGCCGGTCCGCAGAAGCGGACGCGTCTGATGAGCGACAAGGAGAAGAAGATCACCGCGTACCACGAGGGCGGCCACGCCCTGGTGGCGCACGCGCTGCCCAACACCGACCCGGTGCACAAGATCACGATCCTGTCCCGCGGCCGGGCCCTGGGCTACACGATGGTGCTTCCGGAGGAGGACAAGTACTCCACCACGCGCAACGAGATGCTCGACCAGCTGGCGTACATGCTGGGCGGGCGCGCGGCGGAGGAGCTGGTCTTCCACGACCCGACGACCGGTGCCTCGAACGACATCGAGAAGGCGACCGGCCTGGCCCGCGCGATGGTCACGCAGTACGGCATGACCGAGCGGCTGGGTGCCATCAAGTTCGGCACGGACGGCTCCGAGCCGTTCCTCGGCCGTGAGATGGGCCACCAGCGCGACTACTCGGAAGAGGTCGCGGCTATCGTCGACGAAGAGGTCAAGAGGTTCATCGAGGCGGCGCACAACGAGGCGTGGGAAATCCTCGTCGAGAACCGCGACGTGCTCGACAACCTCGTCCTCGCCCTGCTGGAGCGGGAGACCCTCGACCGCCACGAGGTCGCGGAGATCTTCGCTCCGGTCACCAAGCGTCCGGCCCGCCCCGCGTGGACGGGGTCGAGCCGCCGTACGCCCTCCAGCCGTCCGCCGGTCATGACCCCCAAGGAACTGACCGTCAACGGCAGCGGCGCGGTGCTGAACGGGGGCGGGGCCGCCACCAGCGGGACCACCACCGGAACCACCGGCGGGACCACCGGCACGGCCGTGCCAGAAGGCCCGTCTGACGCTGCGGAGAACTGAACGTGACGATCGACCCGGTCACCCTCGACGGCGGAGGCGCCGTGGGTGAGTTCGACCAGGACCGCGCGGAGCGGGCGATACGCGAGCTGCTGATCGCGGTCGGGGAGAACCCCGACCGCGAGGGGCTCAAGGACACGCCCGCCCGCGTCGCCCGGTCGTACCGCGAGATATTCGCCGGACTGCGGCAGAACCCCGAGGACGTCCTCACCACGACGTTCGACCTCGGCCACGACGAGATGGTGCTCGTCAAGGACATCGAGGTCTACAGCTCGTGCGAGCACCACCTCGTGCCGTTCCACGGCGTCGCCCACGTCGGCTACATCCCCTCCGAGGACGGCCAGATCACCGGCCTGTCCAAGCTCGCCCGCCTGGTGGACGTGTACGCCAAGCGGCCGCAGGTCCAGGAGCGCCTGACCACCCAGGTCGCGGACGCCCTGGTGCGCATCCTGCGTCCGCGCGGCGTGATCGTCGTGTTCGAGTGCGAGCACATGTGCATGACCATGCGCGGCATCCGCAAGCCGGGTGCGAAGACCGTCACTTCGGCGGTGCGCGGCCAGCTCCTGGACGCCGCGACGCGCGCCGAGGCCATGAGCCTCATCCTGCAGCGCTGACCCTCGAACCGGCGTAGGTCCGGGCCACCGCCCGGAAGCGCCGCCCGGCACCTGCCGGTCCCAGGGCGGCGGCCTCGCGGCGCTGACAGTCCGTCAGGCCGTCGGGGGCGGCCCGAAGAGGCCCCGTACGCCCCAGGAGTCGCCACGCACACCGGGCACATGCCCGGTGTGTTGTGCTTTCCGGCTGTTTACGCCCCGCGCCGCACCGTGGCGCCTGGGCTGAGCGGCAGGCCTTTGCCCCTACGCTTGGGGCCATGACAGCGACGACCAAGTCCGAGGGGGGCACCGGCCGGGGCCTTGAGCGGGATCCGAGGCCACCAACCGTGCGAGGACTCCCGGACTTCGGCCGCTGCGCGGTCATGGGCGTGGTCAATGTGACCCCCGACTCGTTCTCCGACGGCGGCATGTGGTTCGACCCGGCCGAGGCGATCGCCCGCGGCCACGCACTCATCGCCGAGGGCGCCGACCTGATCGACGTGGGCGGCGAGTCCACCCGCCCCGGGGCCGAGCGCGTGCCGCTGGACGAGGAACTGCGGCGGGTGGTCCCGGTCGTCCGGGAGCTGTCCACGGCGGGCGCGATCGTGAGCGTCGACACCATGCGCGTCGAGGTGGCACAGGCCGCGGTCGAAGCCGGGGCCACGGTCGTCAACGATGTCAGCGGCGGCCTCGCCGACCCCGCGATGGCGGCGTTCGTCGCCTCGACCGGGGTGCCGGTGGTCGTGATGCACTGGCGCGGGCACTCGCGCGACATGCAGGACAAGGCGCACTACGACGACGTCGTCGCCGACGTCCGGGCGGAACTGGCCCGGCGCATGGACCGGGTGGTCGACGCGGGGGTCGACCCCGAGGCGGTCATCCTCGACCCGGGTCTGGGGTTCGCGAAGAACGCCGAGCACAACTGGGCGCTCCTCGCCGGGCTGCCGGAACTGACCGGGCTCGGCCGCCCGCTGCTGGTGGCCGCGTCCCGCAAGGCGTTTCTCGGTCGGCTGCTGGCCGACGACCAGGGGCTGCGCCCGCCGCGCGGCCGTGACGACGCGACCGCCGCGGTGACCGCCCTCGCGGCGGCGTCCGGCGCATGGGGGGTAAGGGTGCACGAGGTTCCGGCCTCGCGGGACGCGGTTCGGGTTGCGGCGGCCTGGCAGGCGGCCCGATGACCGGCCCGGAGGACGAGCTGCTGTCCCCCGACCAGGCCGAGGTACGCGACCTCAACCTGGCGCTGTGGACCGCCGTGGAGGAGGGCGACCTCGACCGCCTTGGCGCCATATGGGCCGACGGCCCGGAGGCGGCCGGCATCACCTGCGTGCACCCCGGGTGGCCGGTGCTGCGCGGCCGCGCCGAGGTGCTGCGGTCGTACGCCCTGATCATGGCCAACACCAGCTACGTGCAGTTCTTCCTCACCGACGTGCAGGTGACCCTGGACGGCGACGTGGCGATCCTGTCCTGCACCGCGAGTCTCCTGACCGGAATGGGCGAGGAGGACGGCGGCGACGACACCGGCTTCGCGGGCGGCCAGGCGGTGGTGACGAACATTTTCCGCCGGAAGGACGGCGACTGGCGGCTGTGGCTGCATCACGCCTCCCCGGTCCTGGCCGAGGCGGACGCCGAGGACGAGATCTAGACCACATGTCGCCTGCCGACGGCCCGGCCGCGTCGCCCCTGGAAAGGGGCCTCGCGGCCGGATTTCCGGGGCCGGGCGTGAACAGTCGGTGCCCTGGGGAACACCGGGTGGGGTACGGCGGTTGGCATTTTGCGTATCACTGCGCCCGGAGGCGCCCGACGGCACCCCACCCGGGGAGTCGCGTCGGTGTGCATGGGTACATTCGTAGGGCACCAAGGCGATCGAGGACCTGACGAGGACCAGCGTGAAGCCCCCGAGTGCGCCGGAAGAGAGTAGAGCGCCGAGGAGGGCGACCTGATGCTGGACCGCGTCGCTTTGCGGGGCCTCAAGGCCCGCGGGCACCACGGGGTGTTCGACCACGAGCGCGAGGAGGGTCAGACGTTCATCGTCGACCTCGTGCTCGGCATCGACACCCGGCCGGCGGCCTCCGGCGACGACCTGGAGCGCACCGCGCACTACGGTGTCATCGCCGAGCAGGTTGTCGCCGTCGTGCAGGGCGAACCGGTGAACCTCATCGAGACGCTGGCGCAGCGGATCGCCGACGCCTGCCTGGAGCACAAGCAGGTCGAGGAGGTCGAGGTGGTCGTGCACAAGCCCGACGCCCCGATCACGGTGCCGTTCGACGATGTGACCGTGACGATTGTTCGGAGTCGTGTGTGACGGATCTGGGAACGGACACTCTCATGCGGTTGCAGGCCGTCAGCGGCCCGCACCGCGCCGTGCTGGCGCTGGGCAGCAACCTGGGCAACCGCAGAGAAAACCTGCAGGGCGCGATCGACGCGCTCGCCGACACCCCGGGCATCCGGGTCAACGTCGTCTCACCGCTGTACGTGACCGAGGCGGTGGGCGGCCCCGAGGAGCAGCCCGCGTACTTCAACGCGGTGATCCTGGTCGACACGTTCCTGCCCCCGGAGATGCTCCTGGAGCGCGCCAACGCGGTCGAGGAGGCCTTCCAGCGGGTGCGCACCGAGCATTGGGGTCCGCGCACGCTGGACGTCGACATCATCGTCTACGCCGACCGGGTCTCCGACGACCCGCAGCTGACGATTCCTCACCCGCGGGCCCACGAGCGGGCCTTCGTGCTCGCCCCCTGGGTCGACGCGGATCCCGCCGCGGAGATCCCGGGCCAGGGACGCGCGGCGGACCTGCTCGCGAAACTCGGCCGCACGGGTGTCGAACGCCGCGACGACCTGGAGTTGAGGCTCCCCGAGTGAAGCCGACGCGCCCCGCAATCCTGCTCGGCCTGGCCCTGGCCACCGGGGCGCTCTCGTACGGCGCCGTCGACCTGTGGCTGACCCGGGGCACGCCGCCCGGCGTACCGGTGCTCGCGCCGTTCGTGCTGCTGCTGCTCGCGGTGGTGGCCCTCTCGACGGGCCTCTCGCTGCGCACCCGGTTCAAGGCGCAGCGCGAACGGCGCCGCGACGCCCGGCCTGTGGACCCGCTGACCGCCGCCCGCGCGGTGGTCTTCGCGAAGGCCAGTTCGCTGGTCGCCGCGCTCATCGCGGGCCTGTACGGCGGCTACGGCCTGTACCTGTGGATGCACCTCGACAACGACGCACGTCGCGAACAGGCGGCGCGCTGCGGCTTCTCGGTCGCGGCGGCAGTGCTGCTGATCCTCGCCGCGCTCTTCCTGGAGAAGGTGTGCCGCGTGCCGGAGGACCCGGACGAGCCGGGCGGCACCACGGGAGCGGCACCCCGCTGACCCGGGACCACCGGCCCGGTCGACCGCCGCTCCGGTCGACCGCCTAGTCGATGATGGAGTCGATCGTCTCCAGCACGACGTGCTCCGGGGGGATGCCCGCCTCTTCGGCCCCGACCGAGCGCCGCAGCGCCTCGTGCAGCCGCTGCGGGGTCAGCACGCCGAGGAAGCGCCCGCCGTCGACGACCGCGATCCAGCCCGCGTCGTACTGCAGCATCATGCCGAACGCCGCCTTCAGTGAACTGTCGGCCGGCACCCACGCCTCCATGCGCCGCGCCCGGTCGCGGACCGTGCCACTGCCGGAGATCGGCTCTCGGTCGTCTATCCACCCGTGCAGGTCGCCCTGGGTGTCCAGCACGACCGCCCAGCGCGCGTCCGCCGCGCGCAGGGTCTGGCGGGCGTGCGTGAGGCTGTCGTCGAGGCGCACGACCGGGGGCTGTTCGAGGTCGTCGGGGGTGATCGGGGTGACGGCCAGGCGCTTGAGGCCGCGGTCGGCGCCGACGAAGTCGGCGACGTAGTCGTTGGCGGGGGAGCCGAGCACCGCGAGCGGGGTGTCGTACTGCTCGATCCGGCCGCCGGGCGCGAAGACCGCCATGCGGTCGCCCATCCGGACCGCCTCGTCGATGTCGTGCGTCACCAGCAGCACGGTCTTCTTCAGCTCCGCGTGCAGGCGCAGGAACTCGGTCTGCAGCCGGTCCCGCACCACCGGGTCCACGGCGCCGAACGGCTCGTCCATGAGCAGGACGGGCGGGTCGGCGGCCAGCGCCCGGGCCACGCCGACGCGCTGCCGCTGGCCGCCGGAGAGCTGGTGGGGGTAGCGGTCCGCGTACGTGTCCGGCTCCAGGCCGACGAGTTCGAGGAGTTCGCGGCCCCTGGCCTTGGCCTTGCGGCGGTCCCAGCGCAGCAGCGACGGCACGGTGACGGTGTTGTCCAGGACCGTGCGGTGCGGCAGCAGGCCGCCGGACTGGATCACGTACCCGATGCCGCGCCGCAGCTTGACCGGGTCGCGCCGGGTGATGTCCTCGCCGTTGATCAGAATGCGGCCCGAGGTCGGCTCGATGAGCCGGTTGACCATCTTCATGGTGGTCGTCTTGCCGCAGCCGGACGGTCCGACCAGGGTCACCAGGTCGCCTTCCGCGACGTCCAGCGACAGGTCCTCGACGGCGCCGGTGCCGTCCGGATAGCGCTTGGAGACCCGGTCGAGCCGGATCATCACCGGACGTTCGCCCTCCGCGGCGCCGTCCGTCGGCGGGTTCGTCTCGTGCGAGCTGGGCATGCGGTCGCCTTCCCGGTGCGGTCCGGGTGACCAATACCCCGTGCACGCACGGCCATGCCGTGGCGCATGTGACACCGGGGAATATGTGTGTGAAGGGGCAGGGCGCGGGTAACGGTGCGGCCGTGACGGCATCGGACATGGCGGCCTCGTCGGGGGACTGCCTGGAACGGAACGCGTGGATCTGCGGCGAGTACGTCGGTGAGTACTGGCCGGACATCTCCACGGCGCTCCGCGCGCACGTGGTGCTCACCGTCGTGTCAGTGGTGCTCGGCATGCTGATCGCGTTCCCGCTCGCGCTCGTGGTGCGCCGCTGGCCCAGGACCGGGATCCCGGTGATCGGTACGACGACCGTGCTCTACACGATCCCGTCACTCGCGATGTTCGCGATCCTCCAGCCGTTCTCCGGCCTCGACCCGTCGACCGTGGTGATCGGCCTGACGCTCTACTCGCTGACCATCCTGGTCGGCAACACCCTCGCGGGACTGCGCGCGGTGCCGGCCGACGCCGTCGAGGCCGCGCGCGGCATGGGGTACGGCCCGGTCCGCCTGCTCTTCGGCGTCGAACTCCCGCTCGCGCTACCGACCATCATGGCCGGGCTGCGGGTGGCCACCGTCTCGACGGTGGCTCTGACGACGGTCGGCTCGGTCGTCGGGTCCGGCGGCCTCGGCAACCTGATCCAGGCGGGCATCGACACGCAGTTCAAGGCGCAGGTGCTCACCGCGTCGGTGCTGTGCGTGCTGCTCGCGGTCGCGTTCGACCTCCTGCTGCTGCTCGTGCAGCGGCTCCTGACGCCGTGGGAGCGCGCGGGGGCGAAGAAGCGGCGGTGGAAGCGGGGCTCGCCGTTCGTGCCCGGCCCGACGGCCGACGTCGGGATCGACGACACCCACGCACACCCCAAGGCGGTGGCGTGAACACCATCGAGTCCGCATGGGACTGGCTGACCGACGGCGCGAACTGGTCGGGCAGCGACGGCGTGTGGCAGCGCCTGCTGGAGCACGTGCTGCTCACCGTCGGCTGCCTGGCCGTCGCCGCGGCGATCGCGCTGCCGGTCGCGCTGTGGCTCGGCCACATCGGCAAGGGCGGCGCGCTCGCCGTCAACATCTCCAACATCGGGCGTGCGGTGCCGACGTTCGCGGTGCTGGCGCTCCTCGGCCTGAGCCCGCTGGGCATGGGCACGACGACGACCGTGGTCGCGCTGGTGCTGTTCGCGATTCCGCCGATCCTGACCAACGCGTACGTCGGCATGCGCGGCGTCGACCGCGAGGTGGTCGAGGCCTCCAAGGGCATGGGCATGTCCGGGACGCAGACGTTGTGGCGGGTCGAACTGCCGCTCGCGCTGCCCCTGGTGGTCACCGGGCTGCGTACGTCGGCCGTCCAGGTCGTGGCGACCGCGACCCTCGCGGCGCTCGTCGCCGGCGGCGGCCTCGGGCGCATCGTGACCGCGGGCTTCCAACTCCAGGACCAAGGGCAGGTGGTGGCCGGGGCGTTCCTGGTCGCGGTGCTCGCCCTGGTGGTGGAGGGCGTGTTCGCGCTGGCGCAGAAGGCCGTGGCACGCACGCCCCGGCAGGGCTGAGGGGAGCGGGACTTGTTGTCGACCGACCGCGTACGGCGGGGCATCCGCCGCCGTGCCGCCGCGCTCGGCGCCGTCGCGGCCCTGCTCTGCGGCGTGACCGGGTGCGGGCTGCTCGACAAGGCGGTCGGGACCGGCGGCAGCGGGATTGCGGTGGGCTCGTCGGGGTTCACCGAGAGCCGCATCCTCGCCGAGCTGTACCGGCAACTGCTGGAAGCGGGCGGTGTCGACGCGTACGTGAAGACCGTCAGCAACCGTGAACTGCTGGAGCCCGCGCTCGCGAAGGGCGAGGTCTCGGTCGCCCCCGACTACGCCGCGACGCTCGCGGAGTTCCTCAACCTGAAGGAGAACGGCCCGGACGCGGCACCCGTCGCCTCGCCGGACATCGGCGCGACGATGGAGGTGCTCAGCCGCCTCGCCGCCGAGCAGAACCTGCGCGTCGGGGTGCCGACGCTGGCCGTGGACCAGAACGCCTTCGCGGTGACCCGGGACTTCGCTGCGAAGAACAACCTCAAGACGCTGTCCGACCTGGGGGCCTCCGGGATCCCGGTGACCATCGCGGCGGGCGAGGAGTGCAAGGTGCGGCCGTTCTGCGCGCCGGGTCTGGAGAAGACGTACGGCATCAAGGTCAGCGGCGTCGACCCGCTCGGTGTGGGCACGGCGGCGTCCAAGCAGGCGGTGCAGCAGGGGCGCGACCAGATGGCGCTGGTGACCACGACCGACGCGACGCTGGACCGGTACGACCTCGTGCTGCTCGCCGACGACCGCAAGCTCCAGAACGCGGACAACATCGTGCCGGTCGCGTACGAGGGCGACGCGGCGAAGGTCCTGCCGATTCTGGACAAGCTGTCGCCGGTGCTGACGACCGAGGACCTCGCCGAGATGAACAAGAAGGTGGACCAGCAGCGCCGCCGGCCGGCCACGGTGGTCAAGGACTACCTGACGGAAAAAGGCTTGATCTGACCGCTGCGCGCCGTTCGTCGCAAAACGAGGTTTGATTTGTCGATACATCATCAGAATCCGGTGTGGCGCCATGCGTTCGTGTAGGCGTCCGCGTTAGGGTCACATCTATGCCTCGTGGACGTCACCGCCAGTCCTCCGCCCTCATGCGCATATCCGTGCTGGCCGCGGCACTTGCCCCTGCGCTGATAGCGGTCATTCTCGCGGCAACAGGCAGCGGGGCGGGGGTGCTTCGCGTCGCGGTCATATGCGCGGTGGTGTCCGCGGCGGTTGTCGTCGCGCTGCTGCGCCAGAGCCGGATCGGGTACGGCAAGGATCTGGCCGCCCGCCGCCGCGAGCGCGAGCGTCTCGACGAGCAGCTCGGCGAGGCCCGCGAGGCGCACGCCGACACCATGACCCGGCTCGCCGGCCGGGAACGGGAACTGGCCACAGTCCGCGAACGCGAGACGCGACTGCGCGAGGGCGAGACCCGGCTGCGCGAGCGGGTCGCCAAGCTGGAGGCCCGCGCCAAGGCACTCGAAGCCCGCACCGACGAGGCGGAGGGCCGGGCCAAGCGGGCGGAAGGCCGCGCTGCCGAGTCCGAGGCCCGCGCCGCCGCCGCCGAGAAGCACGCCGCCGAGCTGGACGCCCTGGTCTGGGACCTCCCGTCGCGTCCTCCGGTACGCCTGACCCGGGATCTCCTCGTACGCGGTGCGGCGTCCCTGCGGAACCTGGAGCGCGGCAGCGGCGAGCGGGCCGCGACCCCGGCTGGCACGTCGGCGCAGGCCCCGACTTCGACCCCGACCGCGACGCCTGCTCCGACCCCGGTGCCTGCCTCGACGCCGACCCCGGCCCCGATTCCGGCGCAGGCCGCGGCTCCCACCGAACCGGCCGAGCGGACCGAACCGAGCGAACCGGTCGCACCTGCCGCACCGGACGTCGCCGAGCCCGTCGAAGCCGCGCCGGCTCCGCCCGAGATCCCCAACGTCCGGCACCGCCCCATCACCGTCGAGGGTCTGGTGCCCGCGTACGCCGCCGCGATGTACGGGCTCCGGTCCGCCGAACCGGCCGCTCCGGCGGATCCGATCGCTCCGCGTCCCGAACTCCCCGCCGCCCGGCTCCCGATCCGGCGTCCGCCCGCCGAGGTCGCCGTACCGCAGTCGGCCGTACCGGAAGCGCCCGTGCTCGACCTCGGCGTCGGATCCCTCGAACCGGCCGTGGCCGCGCTGCCCGCCGACGACGCCGTCGCCCGCGTGCTGCGCGACGTCGCGGACACGGTGCGCGCCACGAACCAGCGCATGTCCCGTCCCGAGAACACGAGTTCGTTCGACTTCTTCGGACGTCAGCTGACCGGGGCCGAGGCCGGCGGACCCGACACGACCACATCCGCCGGGACGGCCGCCGCGCCGACGGACGCCAGCGCTTCCACGCCCGCCCAGTCCGGCGCTGCCGCCAAGTCCCCGGAATCCGCCCAAAGTTCGGCGCCGGCGGCCGCCACGCGACCCGCCACGCGCGCCCCGCGCGACGCCGGGCCCCGGGTCGTCGAGGCGGGGCCGCGAGCGCTGGTGACGCACGAGCCGCGCACCGGCCGCCCCATCCCGGTCGACCTGACCGCGCACGACGACACCGAGCAGCTCCCCAGGATCGTCGACGAGCGCCGCCGCGCCTGACCCGCCTGACCCACGGTCCGCCGCGGCGGTGCGCCGCTCACTTGTCGATGTCGCCGACCACGAAGAACATCGAGCCCAGCACCGCCACCATGTCCGCGACCAGGCAGCCCGGCAGCATCTCCGAAAGCACCTGCACGTTGTTGTAGGACGCCGAGCGCAGCTTCATGCGCCACGGCGTCTTCTCGCCGCGCGACACGAGGTAGTAGCCGTTGAGCCCGAGCGGGTTCTCCGTCCACGCGTACGTGTGCCCCTCCGGTGCCTTGAGTACCTTCGGCAGCCGCAGATTGATGGGCCCGGCCGGCAGCGCCTCAAGACGGTCGAGGCACGCGTCCGCGAGGTCGAGGGAGTTGTCCGCCTGGTCCAGCAGGCACGAGAACCGCGCGAGGCAGTCGCCTTCCGTGCGGGTCACCACCTTGAGGACGTCGGCGAGTTCGGCGTACGCCAGGTACGGCTCGTCGCGCCGCAGGTCGAAGTCCACCCCCGAGGCCCGCGCGATCGGCCCGCTCACGCCGTACGCCCGCACCATCTCCGGGGACAGCACCCCCACGCCTTCGGTCCGCGCCCGGAAGATCTCGTTGCCGTGCACGAGGTCCCGCAACACCGGTACGCGCGAACGCACTTCGGCCACCGCGTGGCGGGCGCGCCCGAGCCATCCCGCGGGCAGATCCTCCTTCAGCCCGCCGACCCGGTTGAACATGAAGTGCATGCGCCCGCCGGAGATCTCCTCCATCACCGTCTGGATCTCCTCGCGGTCCCGGAACGCGTGGAAGATTGGTGTGATGGCGCCGAGTTCGAGCGGGTAGGAGCCGAGGAACATCATGTGGTTCAGCACGCGGTTCAGCTCCGCGAGCAGCGTGCGCGCCCAGACCGCGCGTTCCGGCACCTCCATGCCGAGCATGCGCTCGACGGCGAGCACGACGCCCAGCTCGTTCGAGAAGGCCGAGAGCCAGTCGTGGCGGTTCGCGAGGACCAGGATCTGCCGGTAGTCGCGTACCTCGAACAGCTTCTCCGCGCCGCGGTGCATGTAGCCGACGATCGGTTCGGCGCTGAGGATCATCTCGCCGTCGAGGACCAGGCGCAGCCGCAGGACCCCGTGCGTCGAGGGGTGCTGCGGACCGATGTTGAGCACCATGTCGGTGGTGTCGAGCTGGTCCGCGCCGATCCCGACGCCCAGGGTGGCTTCTGTCATGCGGCAGATTTTGCCAGGCTTCCGGGCGCCTGCCCGGATTGTGTGCCCACTGTTCGGAACGGGGCCGCATACGCTGAAAGGCATGGATCACGCCCTGGCACCTCCCGAGCAGCCGTGGCATCCCGTCTCCGAGCAGTTGTTCCGTGTGCGGCGGTTCCTCCTGGTGGGCGCCATGGTGCCGATCGCGGTTGCCGGCGCTGTGCTCGCGGCGCTGTTCGTGGCGGCCTGGCTGGGCGCGCTGATCGTCGCCGCGGTGCTGGTGGGGCTGGTGTGGGGGGTGATCGCGCTGCGCCGCAACCAGCGCTCGTGGCGGTACGCGGAACGCGCCGACGACCTGCTGATCGCGCACGGCGTGCAGTTCCGCCGGCTGACCGTGGTGCCTTACGGCCGCATGCAGTTCGTCGACGTCACGGCCGGGCCGGTCGAGCGGCGCTTCGGCATCGCCACCATCAAGCTGCACACCGCGTCGGCCGGCACGGACGCGGTCATCCGGGGCCTGCCGCCGGAGGAGGCGGCCCGCCTGCGGGACCGCCTCGCCGAACGCGGCGAGGCCCGCTCGGCAGGGTTGTGAGGCGGGACGCGCCATGACCATAGACCACCCCGAGCGCGGTACGGCGCGGCCGGGCCCGCCGTCGCCCGCCGTCCCGTCGGACCGTCGGGACCGTCCGGACAGCGCGGACAGCACCCACGACGCTCACGGCACTCACGACACCCAGAGCCCCCACGGCGCCCACGGCTCCGACAGCGCGCAACCGCGCCGCCTGCACCCCCTGACCCCGGTGGCGAAGGGGTGGAAGGCGATGGCGGTGGTCATCGCGATCTTCGGCCAGCACGCCGCCCGCACCCAGGAGACCCGGCTCGGCGTGATGGTGGCCGGTTCGGTGTTCCTCGGGGCGCTGCTGTGGGGGCTGCTCAGCTGGGCGTTCACCGTCTACCGCATCGAGGACGACGACCTGCGGATTGATTCCGGCGTGTTGTTCCGGCGGACCAGGCACGTGCATCTGGGGCGCCTTCAGGCGGTCGACGTCGTACGCCCGTTCATCGCCCGCCTGCTGGGCCTCGCGGAGCTGAAGCTCCAGGTCGCGGGCGGCGATTCGGCCGAAGGGTCGCTGGCGTACGTCCGCGAGTCGGACGCTTCCCTGCTCCGCGCCGAACTGCTCGCCCGCGCGGCCGGAGTGCGCCCGGACGCGGGGGAGGCGCCGGAGCACCCGCTCGTGGTCGTGCCGATGCCGGTGCTGATCGGGTCCGTGCTGCTGTCGTTCGCCGCGTGGGCCTTCCTGGTCCCGACGGTCGGCCTGGTGGTCGCGGGCGTCGTGATGGGCAACGAGGCGCTGCTGCTCGGCTTCATCCCGTTGTTCATCGCGGCCTGGCAGTTCACCGCGGGGCGCGTGCTGCGCTATTTCGACTTCACGCTGTCCGAGTCGCCGGACGGCCTGCGGCTGGCCCACGGTCTGATCGAGCACCGCCACCAGACCGTGCCGCCGGGCCGCGTACAGGCCGTCCGGATCGTGCAGCCGCTGCTGTGGCGCTGGAAGGGCTGGGTGCGGGTCGAGGTCAACGTCGCCGGCTACGGGGCGCAGGAGGACGGCACCGACCACCACGAGTCGACGCTGCTGCCGGTCGCCCCGCGCGAGGTGGCGCTCGGCGTGCTCGGACGCATCCTGCCCGGGGTCGACGTCGGGTCGGTGCCGCTGACCCCGGTGCCGAAGCGGGCCCGCTGGCACAGCCCGGTACGTCGCCGCCGGATGTTCTGCGGCGCCGACGACCGGGTGTTCGTGGTGCGGCGCGGGGTCTTCCAGCGGGAGACGGATGTCATCCCGCACGCGAAGGTGCAGAGCGTACGCCGCACCCAGGGGCCGATCGAGCGCCTGCTCGGTCTGGCGACCGTGCACTTGGACTCGACGCCGGGTCCGGTACGTGTCACCGCCCAGCTCCGGGACGCCGACGAGGCGTCGCAACTGGTGGACGAACAGGCTGAAAGGTCTCGTATCGGACGTCGAGGAGAGGGGCCTCACAGGTGGTCGGCGCACTCTGGGGGTTCCCCTGAAAGGATCGATCGCTAATATCTGACGCATCGTCATATTCCCCTGGAGGTCACGATGAGTCAGGTGCCAGCGCCGCTGGCCGGTGTCCGCATCATCGAATGTTCGATGCTCGGCCCCGCCGCGATCACCTCGGCCCTGGTCGACCTCGGTGCCGAGGTCATCAAGATCGAGCCGCCGAACGGCGACTACATCCGCGACATGACGTGGCCGATCGTCGAGGGCGTCTCGCTGATGCACCTCCACATCAACCGGGGCAAGAAGTCGCTGGTCCTGGACCTGCGCAAGCCCGAGGCCGTGGCCACGTTCAAGGAACTGGTCAAGGACGCGGACGCGGTCATCGAGGCCATGCGGCCGGGTGGTCTGGCCAAGCGCGGTATCGGGTTCGACGACCTGAAGGAGATCAACCCGAAGATCGTCTTCTGCACCATCTCCGGCTACGGCGCGACCGGTCCCTACCGCGACATGCCGTCGCACGGTGTGGCGTACGACACGTGGGCGGGCGTCGTGAAGCCGGCGTTCACCGACGAGGGCCACCCGTACACGCCGGAGCACGCGTCGATCGGCATCCACGCGGGCCCGCTGTTCGGTGCGCTGGGTGTGCTGGCCGCGATCATCCGCGCCCGCGCCACCGGCGTCGGCGGGCAGATAGACATCGCGCAGTCCGACGCGGCGGCGGCGATGGACTGGCTGCGCAGCGAGACGTACAAGGCGTACGAGCGTCCCGAGTCCGAGGTCACCGGCAACAAGACGGACAACTACGTCCGCCGCGCGCCGGGCACCGCGGGCATGACCGAGGGCGTGCGCTACCAGATGTACAAGTCCTCGGACGGCTACATCCTGTTCATGGCGTCCGAGCAGTCGCTGTGGAAGAACTTCTGCGAGGCCGTGGGCCGCCCCGACCTGTTCGAGAAGTGGCCGGGCTCGACGTACGCGGACCACGCGGTGGGCAACCTCGAACTCCGCGAGGAGCTCACCAAGATCTTCGAGACGCGCACCTCGCTCGAATGGCTGGCCTTCGGCAACGAGGCGAACACCCCCATCGCCCCGGTCAACGACCCGAAGACCATCGCGGACGACCCGCAGTTCCAGCACCGCTTCACGTGGTTCCCGAAGGAGGAGCTGGGCTCCGACCAGCTCTCCAGCCCGATCCACTTCGTCGGCGAGGAACTGCCGCGGCCGTTCAAGGCGCCGACCATCGGCCAGCACAGCGGCGAGGTCCTGAAGGACCTGCTCGGCTACGACGACGCGAAGATCGCCGAACTGCGCGAGGCGGGCGTCCTCGGCAAGAGCTGAACCCGAGAGCAGGCCCGCGGTCAGAGGGAACAGGCCGCGGGCCGCAAGCGGACCGACGTGGGCGGGGCAAGGCAACTTGCCCCGCCCACACGCTTGCCGGCGCCGACCGGAGCCACCCCCGGATATGGCCAAGCGGTCTCGGGGAACTCAAGTGCGCTTCCGGGTTGTCCAGTGCGTGCTACCGCAAGGCGCGGGACCGAAGCTCGTACTCGCAAGGTCCCGCAACGCCGCGAGAGTGCGTGCTGGGCCGCGCGGAAGTGTGCCCCAGTTCCCGCGGTCGCTTAGCTCTTGTCGAGGCGCTGCTCCAAGGCCGCCCCGGCGTCCACGCCTATGCCCATGTCCATTTCGGACACCACCTCGACGCTGTTGACCTCCTCGGGGGCGACATCGCGCGAGGAGTCGAAGGCCATGGAGGTCATCCCCGCCGCCGCGATCTTGGCCGCCGAATCCATGCCCGCGCCCGGCGACATGGCCGGCTCGAAATCCATGCCCGCGGAAGCCGAGTTGACTTCCGGGGCGGCTGAGCTGAACTCCGCCTCGGGCTGCCAGTCGTCCCGGGACCGTGTCTCGGCCACCGCCGACGGGGGTTCTGCCGTCGCGTGCTCGATCAGTTCCGGTTCGGGTTCGGGTGTCGGTGCCGCCGCTGGCGGTTCCGCGGCCGGGGCGGCCGCCGGGGTGGGGGCGGGCGTCGGGGCCGGAGCCGGGGCGGGGGCCGGGGGAGGCGTCGGTGCGGCACCCGGCCGAGTGCCGGTCGGTCGGGCGCCCGGTGCGGCGTTGCCTTGGATCTCGGCCCGCATGTGCGCGGTTTCCCGCTGGATCTCCGCACGAAGTTGCGCGGTTTCCCGCTGGATCTCGGCCTTGAGGCCGGCAGCGTGGGCGGCGACCGACTCGCCGCCGCGGTGCTCCCGGTAGTCCGGGACCTGGTAGTGCGGGACCTGGTAGTCGGGGACGTTGTAGTCCCGTCCTTGGATTCGCGATGCCTGGGCGCCCGCCAGGCGTTCGTAGTCGGCCTGCTGCGCTTTCATGCGGGCGGCCAGCATAGACATGAGGTATTCGAGGTCGGCCGAATTCGTGAGGCCTGGCCCCGCGGGCGCCGCCGTCGGTCCGGAGGCGTTCGCCGCCTGTCGGCCCCTGCCGGTGACCTTGGTGAAGGCCGCGCGGGCGAAGTCGCCGAATCTCGACATTCGCCACCGCCTTCACGAAGTCACTCGAGGATGGGAGGGACCCCCGAATTCACACCCTGCACTACCCACCGAAAACTGCCTAGGCCGTCGAGCGCGGTGATTTCGCCCGCTTCGCCCGCATCGCGCAACGCCGCCAGATAGCCGCGCGGATCGGCGCGCGCCTGCTCGTACGGTGGACGCTTCCCGCTCACGCCGAGCGCATGCAGCGCGGCCCGCTGGCTCGACAGCCTGGTCCCGGTCGCCCCCGCGGCCTCGCCCGCCGCCGCGATCGCGTCGACGGCGACGTGCGAGGTGACGTCGCAGGTGCCGTCCGGAATCGGAGGCACCGCGCGCCCCTGCCGGTAACCCGCGAGCGTGCCGAACGGCGGCCGCGACGCGCGCTCGTGCCCGTAGTCGATCGCCACCGCGAGCCCGGACGACAACGCCCCGACGGCCGCCGCCCACGCCTCGTCGCGCGGTACGCCCACCTCCGCCCGCAGGCCGGGCTCCGCCCCCTTGAGCGGCCACCACCGGTCGAGCCACGCGGCATCCGTACCGCCGGCCTCCGCTCCGAGGCGTTCGCGCCCGGTGCCCGACTCGACCTCGACGATGCGCGGCACGCCGTGCCCGTCCACTTCGACGACGTCCACGGGCACGTTGTCCAGCCACTCGTTGGCCACCAGCAGTGCGGACACGTCGCCCGGCACCTCCGGCGACCAGCCGATCGACGGCGGCAGCGCCTCCGGCCGCCCGGCCACGTCGACACCGTGCAGCGTCAGCGCCGGATCGATGCGGCGCAAGGCGATCAACAGCTCGCCGCGGCCCGCGCCGACGTCCACGACCGTGGTCAGGCCGGCCTCGCGGGCCAGCCGGGCCAGCGCGCCGGCGAACAGCGGCGAGGCGTGGACCGAGGTGCGGAAATGCCCCGCGGGACCCTCGGGACGCAGATAGAAGCCCCCGGTCCCGTACAGGGCCCGGTGCGTGGCGTCCCGCCAGGTGGACCAGGTGTTCATCGCCGACGACGCTACCGCCCCGGGGCATCCGGCGTAGCTGGACCGGGCGGCCCGAGATCAAACTCTTAGGGTTGATATGTGCAATACGTCTATGCCTGGCTTCGGGCGCGTCCCCTGTACGTCGACATCGCGTGGGCGCTGCTCCTGCTGGACCTGAGCCTGCTGGAGATCCTGACCGACACGCTGGCCGGCGACTCCGGCACCATGTACTTCGCGCTGGCCCTGCTGTGCGGTGCGGTCGCGCTGCGCCGGCGCTTCCCGGTCGGCGCACTGGCCGCCACCGTCGTGGCGGGGCTCGCGCAGCTGATCGGCGACGTGCCGCCCGCGACCATGGACTTCGCGATGCCGGTCATCGTCTACCCGTCCGCGGCGTACGCGCCGCGCTGGGCCGCCCGCACCGCACTGGCCGCCTGCGTCGCCGCGCCGCTCGCCGCCGCGGCCCGCTGGTGGGACCTGCCGAACACCACCTTGATGCACACGGTGTTCCTGCGGCGGGTACCGCGTCACCGCCGTGCTCCCGCTGAACGTCCCGGCGGACGGCCCGGTCGCCCCGGTCTGACCGCCCACGACCCCGTCCTCGTCCCTGTCCCCGACCGCGACCCCGACCACGCCCCCGAGTCCGCCCCTGACTTCGCGGTCCGTCACCTCGTCGCCGCGGACGAGACGCCGGGTCGTCGCCGTCCACCCGGACCGCCCAGCCCTGATACCTACGTCGTACAGGCCATTCCCCATGCAGGCGGACGCCGCGCCGCACCCGGGTGCCTAGTGTCGAACGTATGCAGACTCTGTATGAGTGGTTGCGAAGGCACCCGTTCGCCGTGGACGCGTCGGGTGCCTTCGTGCTGCTCATGCTCGGGTCCATCGCGGTGCTGGGCGAGAACGCCCGCGAGGAGGCGATGGCCAACGGGTTCATCACCTTCATCCTGTGCGCGTCGATGGCCGTCCGCCGCAAGCACCTGACCGTCGCCGCCTTCGGCGCGATCGCCGGCGGGCTGATGCAGATCGCGGCCGGCATGCTCCCGCTCGTCGCGGACGCCGCGATCATCGTCGTGCTGCACTACGCCGCGAAGTCCGGGCCGCGGTGGATGTCGCGGCTCGGCCTTGTGCTCTCCTTCGTCGGCCCGGCGCTGCTGGCACTGCGCATCGAGCCTGAGGAGCCGGGCGGCTACCGCGAGCGGTTCTTCTTCTTCGCGTTCGTGTCGTTCATGCTCGTGATCGCGTGGGTGCTGGGCGACTCGATGCGCACGCGCCGCGCGTACTACGCCGAGCTGGAGGACCGCGCGGCCCGCCTGGAGCGCGAGCGCGACGCCCACGCGGAAGTGGCCGCCGCCGCCGAACGGGCCCGCATTGCGCGGGAACTGCACGACGTGGTGGCGCACAATGTGTCGGTGATGGTCGTGCAGGCGGACGGTGCCGCGTATGCCATCGACTCCGCCCCGGACCGCGCCCGCGACGCCCTCGGCACCATCTCGACCACGGGCCGCGAGGCACTCGCCGAGATGCGCCGCCTGCTCGGCGTGCTGCGCTCCGACGCCGACCGGGGGCCGTACGCGCCGCAGCCCGGCGTCGAGCAGCTCGGCGACCTCGTCGACCGGGTGCGCGACGCGGGGCTGCCCGTCGACCTGCGCATCGTCGGCGTGCCGGTGGAACTGCCGAAGGGTGTGGCGCTCGCGTCGTACCGCATCGTGCAGGAGGCGCTGACCAACACCCGCAAACACGCCGGGCCGACGGCCAACGCATCGGTGCTGCTCGGCTACGGCGAAGATGTCCTGGAGATGACGATCACCGACGACGGCCGCGGCGCGGACGCGCCCGGCGACGGTATGGGCCACGGCCTCGTCGGCATGCGCGAACGCGTCGCGATGCTGGGCGGCCGGATCGAGACCGGCCCCGCACCCGAGGGCGGCTGGCGGGTGCGGGCCGTGCTGCCGTACGTCGCCGACGCCGGGCCGACCACGGTGCCGTCCGCGAGCGGCCGTGCCCCGGCCGGCCGGCCCACCCGAGACCACGCCGCCGCCTTCGCGGCGCGGACCACACCCGCTGTACCCCCTGTACCGCCCGCCCCCACCGCACCCACCGCACAAGGAGCCGCATGACCATCCGGGTGATGCTGGTCGACGACCAGGAACTGCTGCGTACCGGATTCACGATGGTGCTCCAGGCGCAGCCCGACATGGAGGTGGTCGCCGAGGCCGGGAACGGGGCCGAGGCGATCGACAAGCTCCGGTCGACCGCGGTGGACATCGTGCTGATGGACGTGCGCATGCCGCGCATGGACGGTGTCGAGGCATGCCGCCGCATCTGCGACGACGGCCCCGACGCCATCAAGGTCCCGTCGGGCCGCGAGCGCCCCAAGGTGCTGATGCTGACGACGTTCGACCTCGACGAGTACGCCTTCGCCGCGATCAAGGCGGGGGCCAGCGGCTTCCTGCTCAAGGACGTCCCGCCCACCGAACTGCTGTCCGGCATCCGCGCGGTGGCGTCCGGCGACGCGGTGGTCGCGCCCAGCACCACGCGGCGCCTGCTCGACCGCTTCGCACCGATACTGCCGAGCGAGACGGACGCCAAGCCGGAGGCCGTCGAGCTGCTGACCGAGCGCGAGCACGAGGTTCTGCTGCTGGTCGCGCAGGGTTTGTCGAACGCGGAGATCGCCGAGCGGCTGTTCCTGTCCGAGGCGACGGTCAAGACGCACGTCGGGCGCATCCTGATGAAACTGGGGCTGCGCGACCGCGTGCAGGCGGTGGTCCTCGCGTACGAGACGGGCCTCGTCCGCGCCCGCGGCGCCTGACGGCCCGCCGGTCCGGCCGGTCCGCGCGGCGCCGGGCGCGTCCTCGGATCAGTCGGTGTAGAAGCCGCCGTCCGGGTGCAGCATCTCGCCGGTGAAGTACGACGACTGCTGGCTGGCCAGGAACAGCGCCGCGTCCGCGACCTCGCGGGCGGTGCCCATGCGTCCGAGCGGGACGTTGGCCAGGAGGCGTTCCTCCAGGTCCGGGAGTCCGCGTACCACCGCCGTCATGTTGGTCTCGATGAAGCCGGGGCCGATCGCGTTCACCCGGATCCCGGCCGGGCCCAGCACGCGGGCGGCGTACTTGGTGAGCATCCAGACCCCGGCCTTGGACACCGAGTACGCGGGCGCGCCGGCCTCCGGGTGCTTGGCCGCGATCGACGCGATGGTGATGATCGAACCGCGCTTCTTGAGGTCGAGCATGACGCGTGACGCCGCCTGCACGGCCAGCAGCGTGCCGGTCAGGTTGACGTCCAGGACCTTCTGCCACTCCGCGAGCCGCAGTTCGGTGAAGCGGCGCATCGGGTCGGGCTGCTCGCGGGCGTGCTTGGCGGCCTTGCGGGCGACGATCTCCGGTTTGTCGCTGCGGTAGTCCGCGGTCGAGATCCCGGCGGCGGTCACCAGGATGTCGATGCCGCCGAAGACGTCGACGGCGTGCTGCATGACGGTCTCGTTGTCGGTCGGGCTGCTCGCGTCCGCGTGCATGTACGCGGCGCGGCGGCCCTTCTTCTCGACCGCGGCGATGGTGTCTATCCCCTGCTCGTCGAGGATGTCCGCGACGACGACGTCCGCGCCCTCCTCGGCGAAGCGCTCGCAGCACGCCCGGCCGATGCCGTTGGCACCGCCCGTGACCACCGCGACCTTGCCGTCCAACAGGCCGCGCGTGCCGCCCTGACCCTGCCCCATGTGCCGTACCCCTCCCGATACGCGCGCCCGATGCCCCCGGCGGCGTCCGCCGCGCGCGTACCGACCCATCCTCCCCCTCCGGATCAGTACTCCAAACCGGACCTCGAAACCGATGGCCCCCTGAGGCATGCTGTTACACCGTTACAGAAATGACGCAGCATCAGGAGGCACCATGACCACCCTTGCCGACGGCCCCGACCTGTCGATCCACATCGGAGCGGACGACCTGCCCTTCGTCGAGATCGGCGGCGGCAACAAGCTGAAGGTCCTCTGCGTCAAGCCGCAGGAAGGCCTGTGGATCGTCGAGAACGTCTTCCAGGCGGGCTTCCAGGCCCCGATTCACCGGCACACCGGCCCGGTCTACGCCTACACGACCGCCGGGGCGTGGAAGTACGCCGAGTACGACTACGTCAACCGCGCCGGGTCCTTCCTCTACGAGCCCGCGGGCTCGGTGCACACCCTCACCTGCCTCGAGGCGGACACCCGGGTGTGGTTCCAGATGTACGGCGCCAACCTCAACCTGGCCGCCGACGGGACCACGATCGAGTCGGTCACGGACGGCCCGGGAACGCTCCGCGCCTACTACGCGCTGTGCGAGGCTCAGGGCTTCGGCCGTCCGAACGTCCTCGTCGCGTAACCGCCGACACCCGACAGCCGCCGACGCTGCCTCCCAGCCGCCACCAAAGGGGTCCCCCTGCGATGACCACGACCGTCCCGGACATCTACACGCCCGACCTGTACATCGCCGGCCCGCCGCACGAGCTGTTCACCGAACTCCGCCGTACCCAGCCGGTGTTCTGGCAGGACATGCCCGGCGAGCCGGGCTACTGGGCGGTGCTCAAGCACACCGACGTCGAGTACGTCTCCCAGCACTCCGAGCTGTTCTCGGCCGAGCGCGGCGGCATCGTCCTGGAGGACCTGGACGAGGCGCGCCTGGCGGCGCTGCGCGGCAGCCTGCTGGCCATGGACCCGCCGCGCCACCGGCAGTACCGCAAGCCGCTGGTGAAGTCCTTCACCGCGAAGGTCGTCGGCGGTATGGAGGCCCGTATCCGGGAGATCTGCCGCGAGATATTCGCCCGGCTCGACGGCGACGTCGAGTTCGTGCACGACGTCACCTCCAGCCTCCCGACGCAGGTCATCGGCGAGCTGATGGGCCTGCCGCAGGAGGACTGGGACTACATCCACCGGCTGGCCGAGCGGAACACCACGGGCCAGGACCCCGAGGTCGGCGGCACCGAGGAGGACGGCTACGGCCCGGGCGCGGCGTCGATCGAGATGGCGAAGTACGCCATCGGCTTCGCCATGAAGCGTCGGTCGGAGTTGGACAGCGCCGAGGAGCCGCCCGAGGACCTGACGACGCTGATCCTGGAGTCGGAGTTCGCCGGGAAGCGGATGTCGGACCTCGACTTCGGCATGTTCTTCGTGCAGCTGGTGACGGCCGGCAACGACACCACCAAGACCATGCTGGCGGCCGGCCTGCACGCGCTGCTCACCCATCCGGACCAGTTCACGGCCCTGCGCGAGGACCCGTCGCTGGTGCCCGGCGCGGTCGAGGAGATCCTGCGCTGGGCGAACCCGCTGCACTACTTCCGCCGCACCGCGACCCAGGACGTCGAACTGCGCGGCGTGCGGATCAAGGCGGGCGACAAGGTCGCCATGTACTACACGTCGGCGAACCGCGACGAGGAGGTGTTCGAGGACGCGCAGAGCTTCGACATCTTCCGCCGCCCGAACCCGCATCTGTCGTTCGGCTTCGCCGAGCACTTCTGCCTGGGCGTGCACATCGCCCGTTTGGAGGGCCGGGTGTTCTTCGAGGAGTTGCTCGCCACGTTCCCGCGCATCGAACTGACCGGCGAACCCCGCCGCGTCCGCTCGAACCTCAACAACGCCCTGGCGGAACTGCCGGTACGCCTGCACCGCGCCTGAGCCGCCCGGCGGACCGCTGCGCCCTCCCGTCCGCGGGAGCGCGCAACCCCGCTCGCCCGGCCGACTTCCCCGGTGTACCGGTTGCCGAGCCGACCTCCACGCCGAACCCCCGGACCGCCCCGTGCGGTCCGGGGGTTTCGTTTTCTCCTGCTGGGAACTGTGAAATGAGCCGATATGCGCGATATCAGGCGGTATGTTCCCCTGGGGGTCGGAGGTTCACATGCGCAAGCTCATGGCTCGCGTGGCCCTCAGGTCCGCGCTCGCGATATCCGCGGTGGGCATCGTCACCGCCACGGGGGTGTTCGGTGGGGACTCGAACAGGAGTACCCCCGACGGCCCGCGTCATTCCGCACAAGTGCGCGCCGCGGCGTACGGCACCGCCGACACCGCATCCGACAGTGCTCCCGGCACCTCTTCCGGTGCGGCCCCCGCCGCCGACGGCCTGCGTGCCGAACCCGCCGGCCGCGGCGCCTCCACCTACACGCTGCGCACCGAGAACGGCCCCCGCGCGGCCCTCGCCGCCCGCATAGTCACCGCGACGCTGCTGCTCACGGGCCTGGTCCTCACCGGCCTCGGCGCCGTCGGAATGCGCGGCCCCAGCCTGCTGCGCCGCCCGGCGGCCGGCGCGGAGCCCGCCGCGGGCGACGTACTCCCGTACGCCGCGGGGCCGGGGCACCCCGCTGTGCCGGTGTATGCGCCCCTCCACGTCCCCCGGCCAGGAGGCCACCCGCGATTCGGCCCGCCCCCCACCTGAGTACGCTGATCAGGCCAGTACTCGTCCGGTACCCACCGCGGACTGGAACGGAAGGCCATCGTGAACGACAACGACCCCCTCGCCGTACCTCAACGGCGACCCCGCCCCACGGACCCCGCGGACCGACCCGCCCGCCTGGCGGTCGGTGTCGTCGGCGCGGGACGCGTCGGCGCACCCCTTGCCGCCGCCCTCGCCCTCGCGGGCCACCACGTCGTCGCCGCCTCCGGCGTCTCGGACGCGTCCCGCCGACGCGTCGAGGACCTGCTGCCGGGCGTACCGCTCACCACACCGCAGGACGTGATCGCGCGCGCCGACCTCGTCCTGCTCACCGTCCCCGACGACGCACTCCAGGACCTGGTGTCCGGACTGGCGTCCACCGGTGCGCTCAAGCCCGGCCAACTGCTCGTGCACACGTCCGGGCGCTTCGGCGTCTCCATCCTCGAAGAGGCGGCGCGCGCCGGGGCGTTGCCCCTTGCGCTGCACCCGGTCATGACCTTCACCGGTACGTCCGTGGACGTGCAGCGGTTGGTCGGCTGCTCGTTCGGGGTGACCGCCCCCGAGGTGCTGCGGCCGGTCGCCGAGGCGCTGGTCGTCGAGATGGGCGGCGAGCCCGAGTGGATCGACGAATCCGCCCGCCCGCTCTACCACGTCGCCCTCGCCAACGGCGCGAACCACCTGGTCACCCTCGTCGCCCAGTCGCGCGACCTGCTCGCGGCGGCGGGCGTACGCGCCCCTGACCGCATGCTCGGCCCGCTGCTCGGCGCGGCGCTCGACAACGCGCTGCGGTCCGGCGACCTCGCGCTGACCGGCCCGGTCGCGCGCGGCGACGCCGGGACGGTCGCGGCGCACGTCGCCGAACTGCGCCGCGTCGCCCCCGAGGCGCTTGCCGCGTACATCGCGATGGCCCGCCTCACCGCCGACCGCGCGCTGACCGCCGGGCTGCTCAAGCCGGAGGCCGCCGAGGCGCTGTTGGACGTGCTGGCGGAAGGGGGCGCGTGATGGGGTTCCTGAGCAGGCGGGGCCGCGACATCCCGGTCGCGCGGAGCCTCGCGGAGTTCCAGGAGTTCCGCGAGAACCTGGTCATGCCGCCGCGTCCGTGGGCGGTCGTCATGACGATGGGCGCGCTCCACGACGGGCACGCCGCGCTCGTGCGGGCGGCCCGCGAACGGGTGGGGAAGCACGGACAGGTCGTCGTGACCGTCTTCGTCAACCCGCTCCAGTTCGGCGCGAACGAAGACCTCGACCGCTACCCGCGCACGCTCGACGCCGACGTCGACGTGTGCCGTGACGCGGGCGCGAGCATCGTGTTCGCGCCGACGGTCCAGGACGTCTACCCGGGCGGCGATCCGCAGGTGCGCGTCACCGCCGGGCCCATGGGCACGGTCCTCGAAGGGGCGTCCCGGCCCGGCCACTTCGACGGCATGCTGACCGTGGTCGCCAAGCTGCTGCACCTCACGGCGCCGATGGTGGGCCATCCCCACATCGCCGCGTTCTTCGGCGAGAAGGACGCGCAGCAACTCGCCCTGATCCGCCGCATGGTCGCCGACCTCAACTTCGACCACGAGATCGTCGGCGTCCCGACCGTCCGCGAGCCCGACGGCCTCGCGCTGTCCAGCCGCAACCGCTACCTCTCGGACGCCGATCGCGTCACCGCCCTCGCGCTCAGCCGCGCCCTGCGGGCCGGGGAGGCGGAGGCGACGGCAAGTCGCGGCCCCCAGGCGGTCCATGACGCCGCGTCAGCCGTCCTCGGGAAGGCCGCGACCGCGTCCCCGCCCCTCGAACTCGACTACCTCGCGCTCGTGGACCCCGCCACGTTCACCGAGGTGCCCGAGCACCACTCCGGCCCGGCCGTCCTCGCCGTCGCCGCACGGGTCGGCACGACCCGCCTGATCGACAATGTCCCCCTGGTCATCGCAGGAGCACGGTCATGATGCGCACGATGTTCAAGTCCAAGATCCACCGGGCCACCGTGACCCAGGCGGACCTGCACTACGTCGGTTCGGTCACCATCGACGAAGACCTGCTCGACGCCGCCGACCTGCTGCCCGGCGAACTGGTCCACATCGTCGACATCGACAACGGCGCCCGGTTGGAGACGTACACGATCGCGGGCCCGCGCGGCACCGGGATCATCGGCATCAACGGGGCGGCGGCGCGGCTCGTGCACACCGGCGACCTGGTGATCATCATCGCGTACGCGCAGGTCACCGACGAGGAAGCGCGCGACATGAAGCCGCGCGTGGTCTTCGTCGACGGCGCGAACCGGATCACCGGGACGGGCCACGACCCGGCCGAAGTCCCGTCCGGGAGCGAGTTGGTGCGGGGCGACGTACCGGCGCAGCGCGACGGCGGGGCTGACGCCGAGGCCGCGGTGACTGCGAAGGCCGCGAAGGTGGCCGACAAGGCTGCCGAGAAGGCTGCCAAGAAGGCTGCCGAGAAGGCCGCGAAGAAAGCCGCGAAGGCTGCTGTGTCCTCCGGGGGTTCGTCCCCGGGCGGGAAGTCGTCTACGACCGCTGGGGTCTCAGAAGCGGCGACCCGGTGACCACCTACCCGACCCGCCTCGCCGCGCAGGCCCCCGGCTGGACCACGTACGCCGACGTCATCGTCGTCGGCTCCGGTGTCGCGGGCCTGACCGCCGCGCTGCGCGCCCGCGCCGTGGGCAGCGTGCTCGTGGTGACCAAGGCGGTCCTCGACGAGGGTTCGACCCGCTGGGCGCAGGGCGGCATCGCGGCCGCGCTCGGCGACGGCGACACCCCCGAGCAGCACATGCAGGACACCCTCGTCGCGGGGGTCGGGCTGTGCGACGAGGAGGCCGTGCGGGCCCTGGTGACCGAGGGGCCCGACGCGGTACGCCGACTCATGTCGGTCGGCGCGGAGTTCGACCGCGACGCCGAGGGCCGGATCCTGCTGACACGTGAAGGCGGGCACCTGCGCAACCGGATCGCGCACGCGGGCGGCGACGCCACCGGTGCGGAGATATCGCGCGCGCTGGTGCACGCGGTGCAGGACGCGGGCATCGAGGTCATCGAACACGCCCTCGTGCTCGACCTGTTGCTGGACGACGAGGGCCGCGCGTGCGGTGTCACACTGCACGTCATGGGCGAGGGGGCGCGGGACGGCGTGGGCGCCGTGCACGGGCGCGCGGTCGTCCTGGCCGCCGGCGGCATGGGCCAGATCTTCTCGTCCACCACCAATCCCCACGTCTCCACCGGCGACGGCGTCGCGCTCGCGATGCGGGCCGGCGCCGAGGTGACCGACCTGGAGTTCGTGCAGTTCCATCCGACGGTGCTGTGGGTCGGCTCGGGGGCGGAAGGGCAGAAGCCACTCGTCTCCGAGGCGGTGCGCGGCGAGGGCGCGCACCTCGTCGACGCCGACGGCACACGGTTCATGACGGGTCGTCACCCGCTCGGCGAGCTGGCCCCGCGTGACATCGTCGCGAAGGGCATCATGCGCCGGATGGCCGAGACGGGCACCGAGCACATGTACCTGGACGCACGGCACTTCGGCGAGCGCATGTGGGCCGAGCGCTTCCCGACGATCCTGGCGGCCTGCCGGGCGCACGGGATCGAACCGGCGCACCAGCCCATCCCGGTCGCGCCGGCGGCGCACTACGCGAGCGGCGGCGTGCGTACCGACCTGGACGGGCGTACGTCCGTGCCCGGCCTGTACGCCTGCGGCGAGGTCGCCTGCACCGGCGTGCACGGCGCGAACCGCCTGGCCTCCAACTCCCTCCTGGAGGGCCTGGTCTTCGCCGAGCGGATCGCCGCGGACCTGGCCCGCGACCTGCCGCCGCGCCGCGAGCCCGCCGAACCGGTGGGCGAGGCGGCGCTGTTGGACCCGGGCGTACGCCTGCCGCTGCAGCGCGCGATGACCGCGGGCGCCGGGGTGCTGCGCAGCCGCGACAGCCTGCGGGAGACGAAGCGCGTGCTGGACGAACTCGCCGCCCGCACCGGGTCCGACCCGTGCACGGAGGCGTGGGAGGCGACCAATCTGCACACGGTCGCGAGCGCGCTGGCCGCGGCGGCGTACGACCGCGAGGAGACGCGCGGCTGCCACTGGCGCGAGGACTTCCCGGACGCCGACGACAAGGACTGGCTGGGGCACGTCGTGGCCACGATGACCGGCGGCCGCCTCGACCTGACGTACGAGCCGAAGGAGAAGCCGTGACCCTCACCCCGGACCTCACGTCCCGCCTGGCCAAGGCCGGTCTGGACCCGGCCGCGGTCGAGGCGCTGGTGCGCGCGACCGTCGCCGAGGACCTGGACGGCGGCGTCGACGTCACCTCGGTCGCGACCGTGTCGGCGGACGCGCGCGGGCATGCCGACTTCACCGCGCGTACCGTCGGCGTCGTCGCCGGGATCCCGGTCGCCGAGGCCGTCGTCGAGGCCGTCTGCGGCCCGGACGTCACCATCGAGCGCTTTGCCGCCGACGGCGACCGCGTCGCCCGCGGCCAGGTGCTCTTCACCGCCACCGGCGCGACCCGCGACCTGCTGACCGCCGAACGCTCCGCGCTCAACCTGCTGTGCCGCCTCTCCGGCATCGCGACCCTGACGCGCGAGTGGGTCGACACCGTCGCGGGCACCGGCGCGGCGATCCGCGACACCCGCAAGACCACCCCCGGCCTTCGGGCGCTGGAGAAGTACGCGGTGCGCTGCGGCGGGGGCGTGAACCACCGCATGTCGCTGTCCGACGCCGCGATGGTCAAGGACAACCACGTGGTGGCGGCGGGCGGCGTGGCGGAGGCCTTCCGGGCCGTACGCGAGGCCTTCCCGGATGTCCCCGTCGAGGTCGAGGTCGACCACCTGGACCAGATCCCGCCGGTGCTCGACGCCGGGGCGGACCTGATCCTGCTGGACAACATGACGCCGCACCAGCTGCGCGAGGCGGTGGCCCTGGTCGCCGGCCGCGCGCGCCTGGAATCCAGCGGCGGCCTGACCCTGGACACCGCCCGCGAGGTGGCCGCGACCGGCGTCGACTACCTCGCGGTCGGCGCGCTCACCCACTCCGCGCCGATCCTCGACATCGGCGTGGACCTCCGCGACTGACTTGCCCGCTCCTCCGCGAGGTACTCTGCACAGTTCCGCCCCCCGGGTCCCGGCAGTCCCCACCGGTCCCGTCCGACCCCTCGCTCCCGCCCCGCTCCCTCGCCCCGACCGCGACCACCGCCACAGCCAAGGACACGCGACGATGCTCCTGACGATCGACGTAGGCAACACGCACACCGTGCTCGGCCTGTTCGACGGCGACGAAATCGTCGAGCACTGGCGCATCTCCACCGACGCGCGGCGTACCGCCGACGAGTTGGCGGTCGTGCTGCAAGGCCTGCTCGGACAGCATCCGCTCATCGGCGCGGGCGGCGTCGACGGCATCGCCGTCTGCTCGACCGTGCCCTCGGTGCTGCACGAGATGCGGGACATGTTCCGTCGGTACTACGGCGACATCCCGGCCGTGGTCGTCGAGCCGGGCGTCAAGACCGGGGTCCCCGTCCTCATGGACAACCCCAAAGAGGTCGGCACCGACCGCATCATCAACGCGCTGGCCGCGATCAAGCTGTACGGCGGCCCGTGCATCGTCGTCGACTTCGGCACCGCGACGACCTTCGACGCGGTCAGCGCCAAGGGCGAGTACATCGGCGGCGCGATCGCCCCCGGCATCGAGATCTCCGTCGACGCGCTCGGCGCCCGGGGCGCCCAGCTGCGCAAGATCGAGCTGATGCGCCCGCGCAGCGTCGTCGGCAAGAGCACCGTCGAGGCGATGCAGGCCGGCATCCTGTACGGCTTCGCCGGCCAGGTCGACGGCGTCGTCAAGCGCATGGCCGCGGAGCTGTCCGACGACCCGGAGTCGGTCACCGTCGTGGCCACCGGAGGCCTGGCCACCCTGGTCCTCGGCGAGGCGTCGGTCATCGACATCCACGAGCCGTGGCTGACGTTGATCGGCCTGCGAATGGTCTACGAACGCAACGCCGGAGCCTGAACAAGCCCCACGGCGCGCTCCCACGCCCCCGCCGAGAAGGCAAGGCACCCACCACCGGGCACCTTGCCGTCCCGGACCAACACCTCACCGGGTGGGGCCGGTGCGACCTCGACGCACTGCGTGTTCTGCGCGGAGTAGCTCGACTTACGCCAGTTCGGCTGCCAATGCTTCACAGGGTCTTCCGCCTTTGCTCGATCAGTCGGAACGAGTCGTCCTCAGACAATGTCTGCCGCAAGACGTGATCGAACAAGCGCTGATATCGACTGATCTCGCGATCGGTGTCGAGCAGAGTGGTGCCGCCTTGGTATTCGAGGAAGACCATGCTCGGATCGCCGGTCTGCGCGAAGTGGAACAGGGTGACACCGCCGACGTACGCGCCTCCGGTGGCCGCGAACGGCAGCACCGAGAGTGAGACATTGGGCAGTTCGGCCCGCTCCAGCAGGTGAGCGAGCTGCCCGCGCAGCACCGCGGCGCCACCGACATGTTGGTGCAACGCGGCCTCGGGCACCACGGCCGTCAGCCGGACCGGAGCCTCGTCGGTCAGAACGGCCTGACGGCGTCCGCGCACCAGGACGAGCCCGTCGACGTCGTCAGGGTCGGTGATGAACGGCCCGGCGGTGATCACGGCTCGCGCGTAGTCCGGTGACTGGAGCAGGCCCGGGATGATGCTGAAGTTGACGTCCTGGATGTGCGACGCCTCCGCCTCGTAGGCGATGAACTCCTGGTAGGCGACGCTGATCAGGTCGGCGTAGCGCATCCACCAGCGACGCTCGGTTCCGTCCAGCACCAAGGCGTCGAGCGCCGCCCGTGTCGCCGCGTCGGCCTCGTACAGGTCGAGCAGCGAGTGCAGGTCATGGCGCCGCAGGCCGACGCGCGCGAGCTCGATGCGACTCAGCTTCGCCTTGTTCCAGCCGACGTGCTCGGCCACGTCTTCGAGCCGAAGTCCCTTGGCGTCGCGAAGCTTCCGCAACTCGGTGCCGAGGCGTCGGCGACGCAGGGAAACGGTGCTCTTGGGTGGCATGGCCGCATCCTCCCGCAATGAAGAGCTCTGATGTCACCGACTGTTGAGAGTCGCTTGCAGAATGAATACAGCGAACCACATACTCATCGTGAAGGGGCAATCACACCACGCAAGGAGGTCCGATGTCCGAAACCGCTCCGGAGGCACCGCCGGACGGCACTCACGTCGTCACCGTCATCTGTGCCGCGGTCCCGGAACTCGCCAAGCCTGTCCGGGACTTCGTCGCGGCCGTCCTCGGACTCCACGGTGACTCCGAGGTCACCGAGACCGGCCGCCTGGTCTGCTCCGAGCTGTTCGGCAACTCGGTACGGCACGTGCCCGGTTCGCGTACCGAAGTGACGGTGCACCACGACAAGGAGCGTCCGGCCGTCGTCATCGCGGTCGCCGACGAACACCCGAAGGTGCCCGCTCCCCGCGCGCTCCCGCCGCTCGCCGAGGACGGCCGCGGGTTGGCAATCGTCGCCGCCGTCTCGCAGGCTTGCGGCACGCACGCGTTCCCCGACGGCAAGCGCGTCTGGTCCCGACTCGGCCTCACCGTCTGAAGCCCGAGGAACCGCAGGTCCGGCCGCCACGCGCCTGGAACCGCCCGTCCCAGGCGCCCTCCATGCCAAGCGCGTGGCGTCTACCCGAACTCCCTCCGCTTGCCGTCGGCCACCGGCACCACGTTCGGTACGTGCGAGGCGCGCACTCGGGGCCTTGATCCGGTCGGGTACAGATGCCGGGCGACGGCGGCGGTTCCGCTTCCGGGCCGGGCCGTCGACGTATCGTTCGGATATGCCGATGCCGCATGGGGACCACGGGCTGGCCTTTGCCATGTCCGAGGTCGGCGTGCTGCGGAGGGCGCTGCTGCTGGCGATGAAGTCGGAATGTCCGCGGCGGCCCGGGGATCCGGAGCCGGTGGACTACTGGCTGCTGGACCGGGCCATCGGCGAGGCGGACGCCGAGCGCCACCGGTTGCGCGCGTTCCATCTGGCGGAGCTGGCGCACCAGCGGGCGGCACTGCCGGGGAGCGGGACGACGTACCTGAGCAGCCTCGAACACGCCGTCGCCGGATACCGCTACACCCCTACCGCCGACGACCTCGCCGCGCTACGCGGCCTTGCGGACCAACCCTGCGGCGCCCGCGAGCAGGACCGCCGCGAACGCCTCCTCACGCACTGCACCCAGCTCGCCGAACGAGCCCTGGACCGCCGCCTCGCCGAAAAGGCCCGCGAACGCCAGGAGTCCCCCGCGCCGCTCGACCTGCTGGTCCCCGTACAGCTCACGTTCGTGGCCGACGACTCGGCCACCGGTTGCGCCGATCCGCCGTCAGACGCATCGCCGGACGCGTCGACGAGCGCCGGGCCGGACGGATCACCGAAGACCAACTCGACTGGGACCCAAGCACTCTGACGGCTATTCAGCATCAAGTCGACGCGTCGGCCATGACCCGATGTGACGGTTCACTGACGGACAATCGACGTAACCGAATCGTTGCCGGAATCGCTGGTTGGCATTGAGGTCCATACCAATAAGCTCACGTCCCTCAGCGATCACACGCACGGCCGACAGGCCTTTGATCGCCGCGGGGGAGGCGTTAGTGGTGGGGCGCCATGGCCCCTGACCGCACCGCACTTGTCGGTGAACTCGCCTTCGTCCCGAGCACGCGAGGTTTGATGTCCCTGTTCCACATGCGGCGGCGCGCCGGTCTCCTCGGCGCGGCCGCGGCAACCATCGTGGTTGTCGGTCCTGCTGCGGTCGGCGCGAGTGCCGACGAGTACGACAACTTCGTGGATTTCTCCGCGCCGTACCAGTTCTCGGTCCTCAGCGCCCCCGACACGGGTGCCGCGAAGGCACGAACCCTGAACCTCTCGATGTACAGCCAGGGCCCGGCCGACGGCAAGGACGTCGTGGTGACCCTGGACATCAAGAAGCTTGCCGGGGTGGCCGACGCGTCGTTCCCCGACTACTGCAAGACCGCCGGAACTGTCGTCACATGCAGCGTCGGAACGGTGCCCGTGCATCAGCCCGACACGTGGCGCCCGACTGTCACTCTGCCTGTCGAGCTCCGCGGCGCGAAGAACGCCAAGCCCGGCGCCAAGGGCCAGTTGGACTACGTGAGCGTGGCGCAGTCGAACGGCAAGTTCCGCGCCGACGCCGGCTTCACCGAGATCACCGTCTCCAGCGGACACGACCTCGTGCCCGGCCCGCTCCCGGAGATCGTGCGGGCGGAGCCCGGGGACATCGTCGACATGCCGGTGTCGCTGACCAACGCCGGCAACGAGAGCGTGAAGGGCGTCTTCCTCCGCATGTCCGGGATGGACGGCGCCGAGTTCGTCACCCGATACAGCAACTGCCGGTACGGCGAAGCGAACTTCTACGGTTCCGAAGCGACTTGCCTCTTCCCCGACGTCACGGTCGAGCCGGGGGAGACATACGCTCTGGCGGCCTCCGAGAAGTTCCGGGTCATGCCCGCGGCGACGCGCGCATACGCGAACTACACGGTCGGCGGCGTGGTGGACTGGCCCGAATTCTCCTCCGGCTCGCCAACCGACGGCGTCCCGGGTGGCGGACCGGAGCTGCGGCTTGTGCGCAAGACGTCGGCGTCCTCGAAGATCGCCAAGGACATCGACCCCGCCGACAACTTCGCCGGTCTGTCGATCCACACAAGTCTCACGACCGATCTGGCCGCGGTCGGCGCCGGCGTGCCTGGCGCGGTCGGCACCACCGTGCGGGCGTCCATCGGCATCGAGAACCTCGGCCCCGGCCGCTTCACGGACCGCTCGGGCGGCGAGACGGACTACTCGGTGAAGGTGGTCGTGCCGGAAGGCGTCACCGTCACCAAGGTGCCCGAGGACTGCCGCCTGTCCGATGGCAAGGACCTGGGCCTCGACCAGAAGACCCCGCGCTTCCCCGGCCTTGAGGCGAATGGGCGCCCTGCGTACGTATGCAAGTGGCAGGGCGACTACTTCGCGTACCCGGTCGGCTCGAAGGGCCTGTTCACCTTCGACCTGAGGATCGACAAGGTGGTCCCCGACGCGAAGGGCGCCATCCAGATCACCAGCGCGAGGCTCGACAAGAACGCCGCCAACAACCGTGCGGAACTTGTCGTCAACCCGACGAAGCCTCCCGCGGGCGGAACGGGCGGCACCACCGGCGGTGCCGCCACCGGGCCGCAGCAGCCTGATGACGCGGGGCCGGAGTTGGCGGAGACGGGTGGGTCGTCGTCGACGCCGTTGATCGCGGGTGTCGCGGGCGGTCTGCTGGCCGTGGCGGCCGGTGCGTTCGTGGTCGTCCGCCGTCGCAAGGGCGCAGGCGCCGCCACGGCGTGATCGCAACCGCTCGGCGCCGCACAGGCCGCCGGACCGGGCGGGCCCTCGTGCCCGCCCGGTCCGCGGGGCCGCGACGGCACGAGCGATCTCAACGGCGTGGTCTCTCCCAACTCCCTGAGAGTGAGGTTTCATGCAGTCTGCGCGAGCAAGAGGACGCCTTGGCGGGGCGGCCTTGGCCGCAGTCGTCTCCAGTGCAATTGCCGTGGTCGGCCTGGCCGGTACGGCGCACGCTGAGCGTGCCAAGTTGCGGGTCTTCGTGTGGCCCGAATCGGTGAGCCTGCCCCTGCCTCCGCCGGGTGGGGGATCGGTGAACGGTGCCGTGGTCTCGCCGTACATCTCGTATGAGTCCGCCGGCGACCCGGTGAAGAACGTGGTGGTCACCTTCGACGGCGCGGGCATTGCCGACTTCGCCGAGTTCGAGAAGCCCTACCCGGTGGACTCGCCGTGTGTGACCACGCCGACGAAGATCACCTGTACGTTCCCGACACTTGAGCAGTACACCTATGTGCCCGGCTTCCGCATCAACGCCAAGCAGACGGCCGTCGAGGGTGACCACGGCAGCGTCAAGGTCACCGCGACCGCCGACAATGCGGATGTCAGCGTGGCCACACCGGAGATCGAGGTCGGCGCCGGCGGACCGGACCTGAGCATCGACGCTCCCGAGCCCGTCACCGGTCTCCAGGGCGGAGGCACTCTGAACGTCCCGTTCTCCGTCCGGAGCAACGGGGCCGACCCGGGCAAGTTCGTGCTCCGCATCGACAACGGGCGCGCGCAGTGGCGGTTCCTGGAGCAGTTCAAGAACTGCCTGTACTCGGACTACGGCATGGTCTGCGTTCTCGACCAGCCGCTGACCAAGGGGGTCAAGTACACGGTGGCCACGCCGGTACAGGTCAGGGTCCCGGATGCAGTAGCAATCGACGAGTTCTCCCTGGGCGTCGATGTCTACGACGAAAAGCAGTTCGACGAGTTCGTGCGGTCGCAGGGCTACGTCCCGGGCACCGGGTCGAAGACCTTCGGGCTTGCCCAGCAGCCCAGCGCCAAGGCCCTCCCCGACAACAGCCCGTGGAACAACTGGGACAGGCTTCGCCTGGAGACGGTCCTCTCGGCGGACCTGGCGCTCGACAACGGTCGCGTCGTGGACGCGGGGACGCCCGGCCAGTGGGTTCTCACGGCCGGCCTGCGGAACCTGGGGCCGGGTGCCGTCTACGAGAGCGTCGACACCCGCCCGTTCGTGCGGGTGGATCTGCCGGCCGGCGCGCGCCTCGTGGAAGGCCGCACCGACATGTGCAGGACGTCGGTCAAGGGTGCGAACTACGGCTCGCTGGGAACGGGCGACGGTGTGTTCCTGGTCTGCTGGACGACCGAGTACCTGCCGCTTGAGGCCGCCAATCCGTGGCAGGTCAGGCTCACACTGGACGCGGCTTCGGTGCCTGCGGGCTCCAGCGCGAAGATGACCCTGTCGACGGCCGCGTACGACAAGAACCACGTTAACCAGACCATCACGGTTCCGTTGGCGCTCACGGCCCCGGGCGGCACGACCGGAGGAACCGGTACGCCGAGCGCCGGCCCGTCCGCAAGCCCAGGTGCTTCGACCGGCGGTGCCGCCACTGGGCCGCAGCAGCCTGGTGACATGGGGCCGGAGTTGGCGGAGACGGGTGGGTCGTCGTCGACGGCGTTGATTGCCGGTGTTGGGGGCGGTTTGCTCGTGGTGGCGGCCGCGGCGTTCGTCGTGGTCCGGCGGCGCAGGAGTGGGGACGTCGCGGTCTGATCGACTAGCAATGCGTGATGCGCGGTGGGCGGGGCCTTTGGGCCCCGCCCTTTGCGTGCGGCGACTGCCGGGCCGGGGTGTCCGGCGGCGGTGTCAGGCGTCTCAGGAAGGGCCGTCCGCGCTGAACAGGTGGGTGTTCTCCTCGGCCCATGCGCGGAAGCTGCGGGCGGGGCGGCCGAGGAGGCGTTCCACCGTGTCGGTGGTGGGGCCGGGGTGTTGGGCGTAGTCGGCGAGGGAGCCGAGAAGGCGGTCGGGGATTTCGTCGGGGAGGCCCTGGGTGAGCATCGCCGACCGCACGGCCTCGGCCGGCAGTTCCACGAACGACAGCGCTCGGCCCAGGGTTTCGCCGATGATGCGGACCTTGTCGTGCTGGGCGAGCGACTCGGGGCCGGTGAGCACGTAGGCGCGCCCCGAGTGCGCGTCCTTCAGCAGGGCTTCGACGGCGATCTCGGCGATGTCGCGCTCGTGGATCGGCGACGTCGACGCCTTGGCGTACGCGCCCCGCACCACGTCGCCGCTCCGTATCTGCGGCGCCCAGGCGGCGGAGTTCGCGGCGAAGTCGGCGCAGCGCAGGTACGTGTAGGACAGTGAGGACTCCCGCGCTGCGGCCTCGACGGCCTCGAAGTGCCGGATGAAGCGCGGGTCGCCGACCGGGTGGTCCGCGGTCGCGGCGGACAGGACCACCACGTGCCTGGCTCCGAAGCCGCCGGCCAGCGACAGGAGTTCCGCCGCGGCGTCGCCGACGGCGCGGGGGCTCAGAAGGACGGTCTCGGCCCCGTGCAGGGCGTCGGCCAGCGTGGCCGGGCGGCTGGGGTCCGCCACGACGGTCCGGGCGCCGTCGGGGATTTCCGCCTCGGGGTTGCGCGTGACGGCGGCCACCTCTTGGCCTGCCTCCAGCAGGAGCCGGACCGCGGTCCGGCCTACGGTTCCGGTTGCTCCGACGACCACGTGCATGGCATGCCTCCGTACGTCGACGGCAGCCGTTCTTTGGCTGCCGTAAAGTACGAGAACCGTAACATATTTGATTTGAGAGGCAGATATTATGAGTTCCGTAGTTGATGGCGAGGGCGGCCGAACGCCGCGGGGCCGCAAGCAGGCGACCGCCGCCGTCAAGCAGGGGCTGCGCGAGCTGAGCCTCCAACTCGGCCGGTTGAACCGCCAGGTGGGCAGCCGCCTCGCCCTCAAAGACGTCGACCTCGACTGCCTCGACCTCGTCAACACCCATGGCCCCGTGGGGCCGAGCGCGCTCGCCCGGCTCGCCGGCGTGCACCCCGCGACCCTCACCGGAATCCTCGACCGGCTCGAACGCGCCGGGTGGGTGGTCCGTGAGCGCGACCCCGCGGACCGCCGCGGCACCCTCGTACGCGCGCTGCGCGACCGCAACGGCGAGTTGCTGGAGCTGTTCGCCGGCATGAGCGCGTCGGTGGAGGCGATTTGCGCCGAACACGACCCGGCGGAGCTGGCCCTGCTCGCGGAGTTCCTGAGGCGTACGGCGGAGGCCGGGCGCCACGCGTCCGCGCAGCTCTCGGAGCGTTCGTGACCGTGTGACGGCGGCCGCGGCGAGCGACGCTTGACCGCGACGGCGGTATTCGGGTACGGACCCGGACAGGGGCGCGGGTAGCCTTGCCTGGTGACCGAGAACGCCCAGGCCAACGTTGCGCAGACCAGCGAGCCGAACTCCGTGCAGGCCGATGACCTTCCCGAGCAGATGCGGGTGCGCCGCGAGAAGCTCGACCGGATGCGGGGGGAGGGCGTCGATCCGTACCCGGTCGGGTTCCCGCGGACCACGAGTGTGGCGAAACTCCGCGAGGAGTTCCCCGCGCTGGAGCCGGACACGCAGACCGGCAAGCGGGTGGGCTTGACCGGCCGGGTCCTGCTGGCGCGGACCGGCGGCAAGCTGTGCTTCGCGACGCTGCGCGACGGCAGCGGCGACCTCCAGGTGATGGTGTCGCTCGACAAGGTGGGCGCCGAGTCGCTGGCGGCCTGGAAGTCGGACGTCGACCTGGGCGACCACGTCGGCGTCGAGGGCGAGGTCATCACGTCCAAGCGCGGTGAGCTGTCGATCATGGTCGACTCGTGGGCGATCACCGCCAAGTGCCTGCGGCCGCTCCCCGACAAGCACAAGGGCATGACCGACCCCGAGGCGCGCGTCCGCATGCGGTACGTCGACCTCATCGTCAACGACGAGTCCCGCAAGATGCTGCGCACCCGCAGCGAGATCGTGCGCGCCGTGCGCACGTGGTTCAATGCGCGCGACTTCCTCGAGGTCGAGACGCCGATGCTGCAGCCGGTGCACGGCGGTGCCACGGCCCGTCCCTTCGTGACGCACATCAACGCGTACGACATGGACCTCTACATGCGCATCGCCCCAGAGCTGTATCTCAAGCGGCTCGTGGTCGGCGGTGCCGAGAAGGTCTACGAGATCAACCGCAACTTCCGCAACGAGGGCGCGGATTCGACGCACAACCCCGAGTTCACGATGCTCGAGGCGTACGAGGCGTACGGCGACTACAACACCATGGCCGAGGTCACGCGCGAGGTGTACCAGTACACCGCTCAGCAGGTCTTCGGCACGCACGTCTTCGCCTGGGACGGCAAGGAGATCGACATCTCCGGCGAGTGGCCGGCGATCACCGTCTACGGCTCGGTCTCGGAGGCGGTCGGCGAGGAGATCTCCCCGGCCACCCCGATCGAGCAGGTCCGCAAGCTGGCCGACGCCCGCGACATCGGGTGGGACCCCGCGTGGGGGCAGGGCAAGCTCGTGCAGGAGCTGTTCGAGGAGCTGGTCGAGCACACGATCGTGCAGCCCACGTTCGTACGCGACTACCCGATCGAGACGTCGCCGCTGACCCGCCAGCACCGCGAGCTGCCGGGGCTGGCCGAGAAGTGGGACCTGATCGGCTTCGGGATGGAGCTCGGGACCGCGTACTCCGAGCTGGTCGACCCGATCGAGCAGCGCAAGCGCCTCACCGAGCAGTCGCTGCTCGCCGCAGGCGGCGATGCCGAGGCGATGCAGCTCGACGAGGACTTCCTGCGGGCCCTCGAATACGCGATGCCGCCCAGCGGCGGCCTCGGCCTCGGTATCGACCGCATGGTGATGGCCTTCACCGAGCGGAACATCCGCGAAACCATCCTCTTCCCGCTCGTGAAGCCGGAGTAGTCACCATGGACGCTGTTGCCGCCCTCATCCCTTCCGCCGTCGTCGCCGCGATGTTCGCCGGGGTGATGATCACGATCTTCCGGGGGACCGACGCGCGGCGCTCGCGCGGTGACGCGGGCGCCGACTCCGGCGACTCCGGCGGAGGCGAGTGACACTCAGGGGTGCGTGACGGCCGGGTACGCGTCACAGCACGCGGCGCCTCACGGCCGAGGCGCGTGACAGCAAGAGGCGCATGATTGCCGGGGTGCGGGCGGGCTCCGTCGTCGTCGAGCAATGCCGCAGGGCGGGAGTTCCATGGGGAACTCCCGCCCTGCGGCATTGTTCTGACTCTAAGTCAGGCGCTGTTCGGGGGTGTCAGACGGCGACGCCCTTGGAGCGCAGGTACGCGATCGGGTTGATGTCCGAGCCGTAGTTCGGGCCGGTGCGCACCTCGAAGTGCAGGTGCGGGCCGGTCGAGTTGCCGGTCGAGCCGGACAGGCCGATCTGCTGCCCGGTGGTCACCTTCTGGCCCGCCGAGATGGAGAACTTGGAGAGGTGCCCGTACTGCGTGTACTTGCCGTCCGGGTGCTTGATGACGACCTCGTTGCCGTACGCGCCGCCCCAGCCCGTCTTGACGACGGTGCCGGAGGTCACGGCCTTGACCGAACTCCCCATGCCAGCCGAGAAGTCCTCGCCGGTGTGCCCGTGCGACCACAGCGAGCCGGAGCGGCCGTAGCTGCCGTGGCCGGCGCCCGCGACGGGACGGACGTACCCGGAACCCGAGGCGGCCGGGGCGGAGGCGGCCGGCGCCGACACCGCGGGGGCGCTCGGCGCGGGAGCCTGTGCCCGGGCTGCGGCCGCGGCAACTGCGGCTGCCTGGTCGGCCGCCGCACGCTCGGCGGCGGCGCGGTCGGCCGCGGCCTTCTGCTCGGCCTCCACACGCGCCCGCTCGGCGGCCTCGGCGGCTGCCTTCTGCTCGGCGGCGGCCAGCGTCTCCTGGGCCCGCGTGTGCTGCTTGGCGGCAAGCACGTCCGACACGTCGGACAGGTTGGAGGCCTTGGACGAGTCGGCAGCGCCGGGCGCGTCGCCCGCCAGCGGTGCACGGGCCTGGCCGCGTGCCGCGGCCGCGTCCCCGCGCTCGGCCGCGGCCTGGGCGGCGGCGACGGCGTCGGCGGAGGTGCCGGGCGTACCGGCGGCCTGCGCGACCGCTGCGATGTGCGAGTCGTCCGCGGCCGGAACGCCCGAGGCGATGCCCATGCCGGTGGCCGTGGCCAGCGCGGCGATCCCGGCGACCATGACGAGGGGCCGGGTCGGCCGGCGCAGGGCGCGCAGACGGTCGGCGCGGTGCTTCGGCGCGCGGTGCTTGGCCGGGCGCGACTTGGGCGTGCGGGAGTTGTCGATGGGGTTCTGCACGGGTACCTCGGGGTGTTCGACGGCATGCTCGCGCCCCCGTGCGGCAGAACCGCCGGATGGAGATCGGGCGCGCCCGGGCAACGGCCGGATCGGCCTTGTGCGGGCGGCTGCGGGCGCCGCGGCGTCGATGCGGCGCGGCACTCGCTGCGGAGCGGGACGCGGACTCGAACGTCCTCGTACGAATCCGCCGGCCCGAAGCTCTGGCGCTGGAGTGCGCGGGGTTCGCCTTCGTCGGCGGGACCCGGCGTCGGGGCCGGCTCAACAGTGGTAACAGACCGGTTCACCGCGGAGCCAACCTGTCACCGTGCGGTCACTACGACGCGCGGTCGTAGTGCGGTGCCGACAATGTGAGATATGCCGGTTTTGCCGCATCGAGGCTCTACTATGGCGGCTAGGAGGCGCTGAAACCCCTGTGCTTCAGATCACAAATTCCGCAGGTTTGATTCCGGCTAAACCCGCAGAGGTCGTGAATTTCCGGCGGGAAGGGGCGCTCATGACCCGCTTCGGAGAACTTGAGGAGCAAGTGATGCTCCACCTGTGGGCGGCACACGAACCGCTCGCGGTACGCGAGGTGCGCGACGCGCTGCTTCCGGAACGGGACCTCGCCTATACGACGGTGATGACCGTGCTCGACAACCTCTATCGGAAGGGCGCGGTACGCCGGGAGCTCGACGGGCGGGCGTATCGCTACGAACCCGCGCTTTCCCGCGAAGCGCATACCGCGGGCCTCATGCGCGAGGACTGGCTTTCCGGCGGAGGGCGCGCGGGGGCTTTGGTCCATTTCGTGGAAGCGATGAGCCCCGAGCAGCACGACGCGCTTCGCGATGCCCTGCGAGTGGCGCTGCCGGAGGTTTCCGAGGGGCCGGACCCGTGATCCCGGCGGGATCCGCCTGATCGACCCGCCTGATCTATCCGCACGCCGGGCCGCCCGCCGACCTGCCGGTCCCACAGCTGGTCCGGCCGGGTGAAATCACCGGTCTGTTCGGAGTGTTGCCCCCACTCGTTCCGCTGAATGCGCTCACCTTTTGGAGGGGTGAAACATCCGCTTATCGGACTGGTGATGCGCCGAACGGAGTGAGGTGGGCGCCACATGACCCGGAACAGGTCGGCCCATGCCCGGGCGCGCTCCCGTCCGCACTCCCGTCCGCAGAGGGTGGCGCGGCCTGTCCTCACCGCGCTGGCGACTGCCGCCGCCCTGGTCGTGGTTCAGCTGGCGGTGGCCGCCGGGCGGGACGTACGCCCGCACTTCGCGCTGGATCTCACGCTGGGCACGCCGGTCGCCGCCGACGGCGAGACCGTCACGGCCGTCGTACGCCTGACCATGTCCGACACCAAGCCCGGCGACCACGTCACGGTCGCCGGACGACTGACCGGCGGTCTGCGTACGGTCGGCGCCGACCCGTCGCGCGGCGGCTTCGACGGGCCGTCAGGTGTCTGGACGGTGCCCACTGCCCCTGGTCGTAATGAGGCCGTCCTCGTGTGGCGGATCCAGGCCACCGCCAAGGCCGCAGACGCGGTGGAGCGCGTACGCGTGTCCGTCACGTCGCCGCGCACGCGGGCACACGGCGTGGTCGTCTCGGGCAGTCCGTCGCCGCGCCCGTCGGCAAGCAGCGCCACCGGATCTGCCGGCTCCGCCAAGCCGGGCAAGCCGTCGGCCTCCGGAAAACCCGTCACCGCCACGCCCACCGGCGGCAAGCCCACAAAGCCCGTCGAGCCCACAAAGCCGGTTGCGCCCACAAGGCCCACGGAGCCCACCACGCCGAATGGGCCCACCGAATCGCCCAAGGCCCCGCCGCCGTCCCCGTCGACATCGCCGGGCGCGGCGTCCACGAAGCCCACCGCAATTCCCGGCCCGGCGGCCAGCCCCACGTCGACTCCGACTCCGACCCTGACGGCCAAGCCGACTCCGCCGACCCAGCCGACCCCGACTTCCAAGCCCGCGCCCACCATCAGCCCCACGCCGACCGCCAAGCCGACACCCACCACGCCCAAACCGCCGTCATCCCCGCCGCCGCCACCTCCGCCGCCGCCACCCGCGTCCGAGGTCGAGGTGCCGACAGCCCAACGCTGCGCCCACGACGCGACCGCCGCCTGCGCGGACCTCCGCTTCGGCAAGCCGCGACTCACCCTGGCCCGGACCGTCGACACCACCGACGCGCGCCCCGGCCAGACCCTGACGCACACCGTCACCGTCACCGATTCGGGCAACGCCGCCGCGCTGTTCGCGAACGTCCGCAACAGCCTCCCGGCCGGTGCCCCGCTGCTCTGGGGCGCGCTGTCGCAGGGCACGTACGACGTCGGCACGGGCGTCTGGCAGACCGGCCGCATCGCCGCCGACGGGCGGGCGACCCTGACGCTCGCGGTCCGCGTACCGGATCCGGCGGCCGGAACGGTGATGGCGGCGCGCTCGGATTTCGTCGCGTCGTCGGATCCCGCGCCGACCGTCACCGGGCCCTGTGCCGATGATCCGGACGCGGCCTGCAGCAGCACCCGAATCGCGGCACGTGACGCGCGTTCCCGTGCGCAGATCCCGAACGCGCACGATGCCGCGGACCGACCTCTCAACAACCCCGAATGGGGTGATTCCGGAGCCCGTTCCGGTGCCCCGCAAATGCATGCCGACTAGATACCCACCGGTTGTCGGTCCGGTGTGTCGGCGAGTTGTCGGCAAAGGTTGTGTCCGCATTCCGGGCGACCGGCGCCGGAGTGTTCGCCGGATGTTCACAGGGGCTGCCGGGGTGCCTGCGACCGCCTCGCGTGATCGCGATACCTTCACGACATGGAAGTCACGATCCGCCGGGCCAGAACCTCGGATGTCACGGCCATTCGCCGGCTGGTGGACGACTACGCGGGCAAGCGCATCCTCCTCGACAAACCGACTGTGACACTGTTTGAGGACGTGCAGGAGTTCTGGGTCGCGGAACGCGACGCGGACGGACTCGTCGTCGCGTGCGGCGCGCTGCATGTCCTGTGGGAGGACCTCGCCGAGGTCCGCACCCTCGCCGTGGACACGTCCTGCCGGGGCCACGGAGTGGGCCACCGGCTCCTTGCCAAGTTGTTGGAGACGGCGCGTTGGCTCGGCGTACGGCGGATATTCTGCCTGACCTTCGAGGTCGACTTCTTCGCCCGGCACGGCTTCGTGGAGATCGAGGCGACACCGGTGGATCCGGAGGTCTACCGCGAACTACTTCGTTCGTATGACGAAGGCGTCGCGGAGTTTCTGGACCTGGAACGCGTGAAGCCCAACACCCTCGGCAACACGCGGATGCTCCTTCACCTGTAGCGCACCGCCCGAGCCACATGGTCTATCCACAGTCAAACGCATTGCCGGGGCGTTCGGTTCCGCTTCCCCGGGTTTGAATTTTTCCCGGAAAAGCGGTTTCCTTTTCATGGTTGGTGGCGATCCCTCCCGATGAAAGGGAAACCGGTGGCACAGAAGGTCCAGATTCTTCTCGTGGACGACCTCGACGGCGGGAAGGCCGACGAGACGGTGACGTTCGCCCTCGACGGTGTCTCGTACGAGATCGACCTCAGCGAAGCGAATGCGGGCGAGCTCCGCAACGCTCTCGCCACCTATGTACAGGTGGCTCGCAAGACCGGTGGCCGGGTCGGCCGCCGGGCCGCGCGGGGGACGGCAAAGTCGGCCGGCGCGGGTGCGGACACGGCGCTTGTGCGCCAGTGGGCGAGGGACAACGGATATGAGGTGAGCGAGCGCGGTCGCGTGCCCGCGAACATCCGCGAGGCGTACGACAAGGCTCACGCCTGATCGACGACAAAGGGCGGCCCTGTCACTTCTTGCCTTCGATGAAGAAGTGACAGGGCCGCCCTTTGCTGATTTATGTCCCTTTTGTAGATATATCTGAAGGGCAGGCCGGGTCAGGCTTCCCGGTGGCACCGCTGCCGGGGGAGCAGTCGCACTTGCTGGCAGGCGTCGGCGAGGCCGCTCAGCAGCCGTGTGACGTCCGGGAAGCGCACGTCCACCCTCATCAGCGGCTCCGCCCGCGCTCCGGCCGCACAGCGCAGCCGAGAGGCCGCGGGGGCACGCATCCAGCGGGCCGACTCCCACGCCCGGGGCCACGGCGCCAGCCACGTGGCCGGCCACGGCGACGGGGCCGGTACGGAGTCGCCCGCCCCGAACGCCCGCAGGTCCAGGTCGAGATCCGACCAGTCCAGCCAGTCCAGCAGCGCGGGCAGATCCTCCGCGACGCCCGGCGCGACGAAGAACTGCACCCGGCCGGCGGCCGTCGCTGCGACCGGCCCGAGCGGCAGGCCCAGGCGCTCGGCCCGGCGCAGCGCGCGGGTCCCGGCGGCGCCCGGTACGTCGAGGACGTCGAAGTGCACGCCCGCGGCCAGCCGCACAGGCCGCCGGGGCGCGGTCCGCCACCAGTGCAGGATCACGCCGGGATCGGTGCTGCCGAGGACGCCGTCCGGCTCCGCGCGGTCCACCTCGCCGGGCAGCACCGGCCACCCGAGGGCGCGGGCGTACCACAGCGCCTCGTCCTGCGGCCCGGGGACCATCGCCGCCGAGCGAGGGGCGAAAAGGAGTGTCGCTGTCATAGCGTGTTCAACTCCGGGAGTGGATGCCGGTTACGAGAGGTGATTGATCGATTGCGCTACGTACACGCGCCTACTGTAATCCGCGTTGCGGGCGGTCCGCCGGAAGCCGTGCCACCTGCGGACTTCCGTGTGCCGGATGGTGGTCGGCGGGCGTATGCCCCGCACGGCCGTGGGTATGAGCCGGTCAGGACCGCGATCGAGGGGGCGCATGTGCGAGGTGGGGTGAGGCTTGAAGGGGGCGCGGTCCGCAGGGGCCGGGCCTTCGGAGTCGTCGTCGAACCGCCGCGTTCGCTTCTGGCGTACTCGCAATCGGTCACTCTGCTTGGTTCGGGGGAACACTGCCCCGCACTATCAGGTTTGACTAGGTGTCCGGAGCGGCCCGCAACACGTGGGTCGCACGTCCATGTGGACGAAGTGAGCGGTCCCGCGTGCGGGACTAGCATGCGGAAGGACAGGGAGGGGACCGTCCCCGAACTGCACGACCGCTCTGAGGAGCGATAACGATGTTCGAGAGGTTCACCGACCGCGCGCGGCGGGTTGTCGTCCTGGCTCAGGAGGAGGCCAGGATGCTCAACCACAACTACATCGGGACCGAGCACATCCTCCTCGGCCTCATCCACGAGGGTGAGGGCGTGGCCGCGAAGGCGCTCGAGAGCCTCGGGATTTCGCTCGAGGCGGTCCGTCAGCAGGTGGAGGAGATCATCGGCCAGGGCCAGCAGGCCCCGTCCGGGCACATCCCCTTCACTCCCCGTGCCAAGAAGGTCCTGGAGCTCTCGCTGCGCGAGGCGCTTCAGCTTGGCCACAACTACATCGGCACCGAGCACATCCTCCTGGGCCTGATCCGCGAGGGCGAGGGCGTCGCCGCCCAGGTCCTGGTCAAGCTCGGCGCGGATCTGAACCGGGTGCGGCAGCAGGTCATCCAGCTGCTGTCCGGGTACTCGGGCGAGAAGACCGCCTCGCCGGGCGGCGCCGGGCAGGAGGGCACCCCGTCCACCTCGCTCGTGCTCGACCAGTTCGGCCGCAATCTCACGCAGGCTGCCCGCGAGGGCAAGCTCGACCCGGTCATCGGGCGTGAGAAGGAGATCGAGCGGGTCATGCAGGTGCTGTCCCGCCGCACCAAGAACAACCCGGTGCTGATCGGCGAGCCCGGTGTCGGCAAGACCGCGGTCGTCGAGGGCCTGGCCCAGGCGATCGTCAAGGGCGAGGTCCCCGAGACGCTGAAGGACAAGCAGCTGTACACGCTTGACTTGGGCGCCCTGGTGGCCGGCTCGCGCTACCGCGGTGACTTCGAGGAGCGCCTGAAGAAGGTGCTCAAGGAGATCCGCACCCGCGGCGACATCATCCTGTTCATCGACGAGCTCCACACCCTGGTGGGTGCGGGTGCCGCCGAGGGCGCGATCGACGCCGCCAGCATCCTCAAGCCCATGCTCGCCCGCGGCGAGCTGCAGACGATCGGTGCCACGACGCTCGACGAGTACCGCAAGCACCTGGAGAAGGACGCCGCGCTCGAGCGCCGCTTCCAGCCGATCCAGGTCGCGGAGCCGTCGCTGTCGCACACCATCGAGATCCTCAAGGGTCTGCGCGACCGGTACGAGGCGCACCACCGCGTCTCGATCACCGACGCCGCGCTGGTGGCCGCCGCGACGCTGGCGGACCGGTACATCTCCGACCGGTTCCTGCCGGACAAGGCGATCGACCTCATCGACGAGGCCGGCTCGCGCATGCGCATCCGCCGTATGACCGCGCCGCCGGACCTGCGCGAGTTCGACGAGAAGATCGCGAACGTGCGCCGCGAGAAGGAGTCCGCGATCGACGCGCAGGACTTCGAGAAGGCGGCCTCGCTGCGCGACAAGGAGAAGACCCTCCTTGCCGACAAGGCGAAGCGCGAGAAGGAGTGGAAGGCCGGCGACATGGATGTCGTGGCCGAGGTCGACGAAGAGCTGATCGCCGAGGTGCTGTCCACGGCGACCGGCATCCCGGTGTTCAAGCTCACCGAGGAGGAGTCGGCCCGTCTGCTCCGCATGGAGGACGAGCTGCACAAGCGGGTCATCGGCCAGAAGGACGCCATCAAGGCGCTCTCCCAGGCGATCCGCCGTACCCGTGCCGGTCTGAAGGACCCGAAGCGCCCGGGTGGCTCGTTCATCTTCGCGGGCCCGTCCGGCGTGGGTAAGACCGAGCTGTCCAAGACGCTCGCCGAGTTCCTGTTCGGGGACGAGGACGCGCTGATCCAGCTCGACATGTCGGAGTTCTCCGAGAAGCACACCGTGTCGCGGCTGTTCGGCTCGCCTCCCGGCTACGTCGGGTACGAGGAGGGCGGCCAGCTCACCGAGAAGGTGCGCCGCAAGCCGTTCTCGGTCGTGCTGTTCGACGAGGTCGAGAAGGCGCACCCGGACATCTTCAACTCGCTGCTGCAGATCCTGGAGGACGGTCGCCTGACCGACTCGCAGGGCCGGGTGGTCGACTTCAAGAACACCGTCATCATCATGACCACCAACCTCGGAACCCGGGACATCTCCAAGGGCTTCGGGCTGGGCTTCACCGGCAACTCGGACGTCAAGACCGGGTACGACCGGATGAAGGCCAAGGTCAACGAGGAGCTCAAGCAGCACTTCCGGCCGGAGTTCCTCAACCGTGTCGACGACACGATCGTGTTCCACCAGCTGTCCGAGGAAGACATCATCCAGATCGTCGACCTCATGATCGCCAAGGTGGACGAGCGCCTCAAGGACCGGGACATGGGCCTGGAGCTCACCCCCGCGGCCAAGAAGCTGCTCGCGAAGAAGGGCTACGACCCGCTCCTGGGCGCGCGTCCGCTGCGGCGCACGATCCAGCGGGAGATCGAGGACAACCTGTCCGAGAAGATCCTGTACGCGGAACTGCGGCCCGGCTCGATCGTCGTGGTCGGTACCGAGCCCGACGGCGAGGGCGGCGAGAAGTTCACCTTCGTCGGTGAGGAGAAGGCCGCGCTGCCGGACGTCCCGCCGGTCGAGGCCGCGGGCTCCGGCCCGGACCTGACCAAGGGCGAGGCGTCCTGACGCAGGGCATCGCGCGCGACCCGCGCGACTGACGGAGGGCCGCCCCCGGGAAACCGGGGGCGGCCCTCCGCCGTTTCCGGGTCCTGCCCGGTGCCGGTCCGCGGAGGGCTCAGACCGGTACCGGGAAGCAGGCGCACAGCGCCTTGCGGTCGGCCATCACCAGCGTCTCGACGCGCTCGGCGAGGGTCCGGGCGATGAGCAGCCCGCGGCCGCGCTCGCGCTCCTCGCCCGGGTCCCGGACCTGGTCGAGGTCCGGGACGAATTCCGGTGCGAAGTCCACCACTTCGATCCACAGGTAGCCCGGATCCACGGAAACCCACACCTCTATTCCGCCGCACATGCCGGCGTGCTCCACCGCGTTGCCGGCGAGTTCGGACACCACCTGGACCGGCGCGAAGCTGTCCACGCCGAATTTGTGGCACAGACCCTCCACGTGTTCGCGCGCGGTCGCGACGGAGCTGGGGAGGGGTGGCAGCCGCACGATATAGACGGGCTCCGAATACGCGGCGGTGGCGTGCACAGCTCTCCCTGGGGGCCGCGCGGTGCGACTTCGGCATCGCGGTGATCGTCGCTCTTGGTGTTGACTCAAGAGCGGTGTGTAGTCAAGATGAGTGAAGCACTCACGAAACTGCACGTGCAAGTAGATGCCGAAAAGTCGCACAAGAATCATGAATCGTCCTCCGGGGAAGGCGAGTACCGATGGCGACCGACTCTCAGCACACCCTGAAGCGCAAGCGCCTCGGATATGAGCTCCGCAGACTCCGTGAAGAGCGAGAAATCTCCCGCAACGCCGCAGCCGAGGCCATCAAAGGCGACCCGACGAAGATCAGTCGGATGGAGCTGGCGCGCGCCTATGTCAGCCCGCACGATCTCGAAGCGCTGTGCCGTCTCTATGAAGTCCCGCCCCAACTGCAGTTCGAGCTGCAGCAATTGATCGTCGAGAAGCGTCCGCGGCATTGGTGGCGTGAGCACGACGCGGTGATGAACACCCATCTCACGGAGTTCGTGGCACTGGAGGACGAGGCCGCGGAAGAACGCGAGTACCAGCCGTTGGTCATCGGAGGCCTTCTGCAGACCGCCGAGTACAGCTCGGTCATCATGGCGACCGGTCTGCTCGCGCTGGGCGCCGATCAGATCGAAAGCCTGAGTGCGGTACGCCGGGGGCGGCAGCGCAGGCTCTTCGACGAACCCGTGCTGCGGTACCACGGCATCGTCACCGAAGCCGCGCTGCACTTCGAGATCGGCGGCCCCGAGGTCATGCGTGCGCAATTGCTCCATGTGGTGGAGATGGCACGTCTGCCGAATGTGATCGTCCAGGTGGTGCCCTTCAGTGCCGGCCGCCAGGCGGCGCACTCAGGGGGATTCGTCACCCTGGGATTCACCCGCCCGGGGGATCCCGCCGTCGCGTTCCTGGAAGGGATCGGCGGTATGATCTCGCGAGACAGCGAGCGCGAAGTCCGGCGCCTCGAAAGGCTTTTCACCAGCATCGAGGCTGCGGCACTGTCACCCGAAGACACCATCGCGCTGCTTCTGGAGCGAGCAGAAAGTCAGTGATGGACAAGTCCTCCCTGTACCTGACGGATATGACTGACGCTGTTTGGGTCAAGTCCACAATCTCCGACCAGGCGGGGTGTTGCGTCGAACTCGCGGAGATCCCCGGCGGTATTGCCATGCGCGACTCCATGGACACCGGGCGACCCGCGCTCTGCTACACGCGCGAGGAGCTTGCGGCCTTCGTCGCGGGAGTCAAAGCCGGGGAGTTCGACCGCTTCCTGTGAGCCCCGCCGTTCCCGCCTCCGGGCGATGCGTCCGCGCGCGCAGCGACTCCGAGCGTGCTGTTTCCGAGCGCGCCGCTTCTGAACGGACCTGTTCCGAGCGCACCGGCTGCGAGCGCACCGCTGCCGGGCGCTGCGTCTCCGGGTGCACCAGACGGCAGCCGCTCCGCAGCCACGGCACCACAACCTCGGGGAAGTCCGTCGGACAGGTGGGGCCCGGCGCGTTCGTGAGTGTGTCCCCGGTGACCTCGGCACCGGCGTCCCGCAGATCCCGGTGCCGGTAGGGGATTTCGCCGTCGCAGGCGGTCCACAGCAGCGCCGCCCGGTCGTCGGCCCGCACGCGTTCGCGGGCCAGATAGGCGGCGGGCTCGTCCGGGGCCGGTACGGCGGAATCCAAGTCGACCGCGCCGTCCGGCACTTCGGGTCCCCATGCCAGTACGGTCGGGAAACACGGCAGTGCCACCGCCACCGCCGCGGCGCGGTAGCCGCCTATGCGGGTGCTGGTGACGATGGTCCGGGCCCCGCCGCGGCGCGCGCGGTACGTCATGGTCCGGTCACGCAGACTCACCGCCAGCGGCATCGCCGTCGCGCCGATGCGCCAGCACGCCAGGCCGGCCTGCACCAGCTCGACCCCGGCGGGCAGTTGGATCGCCACGGTGTCGCCGCGGCCGACGCCGTGCCCCAGCATCAGCGCCGCCAGCCGGTCGACCTCCTGGTCGAGGCGGCTCCACGTCCATTCCTCGGGCCCGCGTCCGGTCAGCAGGTGGATGTCGGGCGGATCGGCCACCGCGGGGTCGTCCGGGTGCAGCGCGACCCGGTCCCGTAGGAGGCAGTCGAGCGTTTCGTCGCCCCACTGCCCGTGAGCGGCGGCAACTACCTCAGGGTGATTGGCCATTGCACCCACGGTAGTGGTTGGTTCCGGACAGCGGGAGAGGGCCGCGCGTATCGCGCGGCCCTCTCGCGTCGGCGGGACCGTGGAGCCTGGCCCCGGCCGGCCGTCCCGGTCGGCCGACCGGGAGTCGTTGCCGGTCGGGCCGTCAGCCTTCGCTGACGCCGACCTTCTCGTGGACCTGCCGCATGGCCTTGGGCGCGTACCACGCCGCCGGGCCCAGCAGCTTCATCGTGGCCGGCACCAGGATGCCGCGGACCAGCGTGGCGTCGATCAGGATCGCCAGCGCCGCGCCCAGGCCGAACAGTTGGAGGAAGCTGACGGAGCTGGTCATGAAGGCCACGAAGGTGACCGCGAGGAGCACGGCCGCGGTGCTCACGATGCGGCCGGTGCGCGCCAGGCCGTGGGTGACCGCCTCCTCGCCCGAGTAGCCCTGGTCGTGCAGTTCCTTGATGCGGCTGATCACGAACACCTCGTAGTCCATGGACAGTCCGAACGCGATGCAGAAGAGCAGCACGGTCATGGAGGTGTCCATCGGCATCGGGGTGAAGCCCAGGAAGTCCGCGAAGTGGCCGTCCTGGAACACCCACACGGTGACGCCCATCGCCGCCGCGATGCTCAGGCCGTTCAGGACCAGCGCGCGCAGCGGCTGCACGATGCTCCCGGTGAACAGGAAGAGCAGGATGAACGTGGTGAGCGCGATCAGCCCGGCGGCGAGCGGGATGCGGTCGGCGATCGCGTCCTTGGTGTCGACGAGTTGGGCGTCGTCGCCGCCGACGAGGGTGCGGGTGTCCGGTGCCCCGGGGACCGCGCGGATGTCGCGGACGAGGTCCTGTGCGGCGTCCGACTTCGGTGCCACCGTGGTCACGACGGCCAGCATCTGGGCGTCGGGACGTGCCATCGCCGGGTTGGGGCGCCCGCCGGCCGGGTTGCCGGACGCGTAGCTCGCGGCGGCGGTGTCGACGCGGGCGACGCCGGGCAGTGCGGAGACCTCGGTGGCGTACGCCGCCACGCCGCCGTTCGCGCCCGCGCCGGTGATCACGATCTCGAGGGTGTTCTCCTCGTTGCTCGCGTAGTCCTCGCGCAGCGAGTCGCCTACCTGGTGCATGGCGCTGTCCTTGGGCAGCACGCGCTCGTCGGGCGTGCCGAACTTGACGCCCAGCAGCGGCGACGCGGCGAACAGCAGCACCGCCAGCACCGGCAGCGCGGCGAGGACGGGACGCTTGGCGACCCCGCCCGCCAGGCCGGACCAGAACGGCGTCTCGGCGCCCTGCACGCCCTTGATGCCGCGGATACGCCCGGCCTCGACGCGCGGGCCGAGGACGGCCAGCAGGGCCGGGGCGATGAAGAGCGCGCCGAGGGCGGAGATGATGACGACGCCGATGCCCGCGTACGCGAAGGACCTCAGGAAGTACATCGGGAAGACGAGCAGCACCGCGAGGGCGGCGGCGACGGTCGCGGCCGAGAAGACGATGGTGCGGCCCGCCGTCTGCACGGTGCGGACGACGGCTTCCTCGACGGTGGCGCCCCCCGCGAGCAGTTCGCGGTGCCGGGCGACGATCAGCAGGCCGTAGTCGATGGCCAGGCCGAGGCCCAGCGCGGTGGTCAGGTTGATCGAGAAGATCGACACGTCGGTGATGCTGCCGAGTACGAACAACTCGCCGAACGTGCCCAGGATCGCCACGAACCCGATCGCCAGCGGCACCAGCGCGGCGACCACGCTGCCGAACGCCAGCACGAGCAGGATGAGCGTGATCGGTACGGCGATCGCCTCGGCTATCGCGAGGCTCTTGCCGACCTGCGCGTTGACCTCGGGGCCGAGTGCCGCGCCGCCGCCCAGCCGGACCGAGATGGTGCCGTCGGGGGCGAGGTCGGCGGCGATCGCGTCGCGCACCGACTGGGGCAGTTCGGAGACGTCCTCGTCGGTCTGTGCGATGACGAGGGCCTTGGTGCCGTCCTCGGACTTGAGTGCGGGAGCGCCGGTCGACCAGTAGGAGATGGCCCCCTTGAAGTCCTCGGCGCCGCCGAGTGCCGTGGTCAGGCGCCGGCCGGCGTCGACCACGGCCGGGTCGTCGACGGACTGGCCTCGGGCCCGTACCTCCACGACGAGGCTCGGTGACTGGCCGAACGTCTGCTCGATGAGCTGGTCGGCCTTGTACGACTCGGAGGCCGGGTCGTCGAAGCCCTCGCCCTTCAGCACGCCGAAGGCGCCGAACCCGGCGACCGCGGCGGCGATCAGGAGGAGCAGGGAGGTGACGAGGACAGTACGTGCGCGGTGTGCGGCGATCTTGCCGATGCGTTCGAGCATGGCCCACCATCCGGGATGTTTATGCCGTCAACATTGTTTGCACTGATAACTTGGCATCCAATGTTGTCGCTGTCAACATGGGGGAGGAGATCAAGTTCGGAGGCGGTAGGAGTGACCCCACGGGATCGGGCGGATCGGGCGGACGAGCGGGACACGGACCAGGGCGTGGGCCAGAGCGCGGGCGGGGCCGTCGGCAAGCCGGTCGACACGGCAGCCGACAAGGCGGTCGGCGAGGGCGTCGACAGGGTGGGGCGTACCGCGGCGCCGCGTGGCACGCGCCGCGCGTACCACCACGGCGACCTGCGCAACGCCCTCGTCGAGGCGGGCATGGAGCTCGTGCGCTCCGGCGATCCCGACGCGCTCGTGCTGCGCGAGGTGGCCCGGGCCACCGGGGTCTCGTCGACCGCCGCGTACCGGCACTTCGAGAACCACGGCGACCTGGTCGATGCGGTCAAGCACGAGGCGACCCGGCTGATGGCCGGACGCGTCCGCGCCGAACTGGAGGCGAAGCCGCCCAGCCCGGACCCCGTCGACGAGGCCCTGCGCCGCATCGCCGCGGCCGGGGCGGGCTACGTGCGCTTCGCGGTCGCCGAACCGGGCCTGTTCCGGCTCATTTTCCGGAAGAGCAAGAACGCCGGCCGGACCGCGCTCGCGCTGGCCGCCGAGGACGCCTCGCCGGCCAAGGAAGGCGACGAGTCGTACATGACGATGGCCGACGCCCTGGACACGCTCGTCGCGGAGGGCGTGCTCGCCGCCGAGCGGAGGCCGTACATGGACATCGCGCTGTGGGGCTCGGTCCACGGCATCGCGATGCTGCTGATCGACACCAACCTCGCCGAGCTGCCGCAGGAGGCGCAGGACGCGGCGATCGAGCGGTCGTTCGACGTGGCGTTCCACGGCATCGTGCCGCGGGGGCAGGTGGGGCGCGACATCAAGTCGCCGTACGCCTGACCTGCGTGCACCCGACCCGCGTACGCAAGTTCCGCGCGCCCGAGGGCACAAATCCGTTGCGGAACAGAACCGGCCGCGATTCGGTTGACGCCCGTGTCCCGAACACCTTGGGAGGGCCGTCCGGCCCGGGTGCGCTGAAAGGAGCGAACGTGACGACGCAGATGTCCGGCATGACCGTGGAGAACTACCGTTGGGCGCAGGAACTCGTCGACGCCCGCGACCCTCTCGGCGCCCTCAAGCTGATCGAGCCGTCCCTCGAGGCCGAGCAGGACAACCTGTCCGTGCAACTCCTGGCCGCCCGCGCGTACTTCGGATCGGCGCAGCTGCGCCACGCGGAGGCCACGCTGCGGCGCGTCATCGAGCTGGACCCGCGTGACGCGTGGGCGCTGCACGCGCTCGGGCGCACGCTGGAGCGCGCGGGGCGCGGGGCCGAGGCGGGGCCGTACTTCCGGCTGGCCGCGGCGATGTGTCCCGAGCCCGAGTACGTCACGGCGGCATGGCGCTACATGCCGGCGCCGCACGAGGACTGAGCGGCCGCGCGCGGTCGGCGTAGCGGCTGACCTGCGGTGGATCACACGGCGGCGGACCCCTGGTCCGCCGCCGTCGCGCGTCCTGTGCCGTGGCGCGGGACGCCGTCCGTGCCGTTCTCCCGGCTCCCGAACGGCCACCGCGCCCACGACGTCGTCAACAGCAATTGCGCTGCCACGTAGAGCGGCATGACCAGCCCGTCCTGCCCGGGGAACGCGTCGACGTCGGCGATCCCGAAGGCGATGAGCGTGTCGGACAGCAGGAACAACGCCCCGCCCAGCGCCGTCCGCCCGTCGAGTCCGGCCGCGAAGACCGCCATCGCGGTGAGCAGCAGGCTGTAGCCGAGCACCGGCACGAGCAGGTCGTCCAGTCCGCCCCACAGCACGGCGATCGTGGCCGCCCACGCCGCGCCGTACGCGACGGGCACCCACGGCTTCGCCGCGAGCCGCGCCCGCGCGCCGGCCCGGTCGAACGCCCGGATGTACGCGACGTGTCCCACCGCGAACCCGGCCATGCCCACCATGAACAGCGCCTCGCGGTCCGGCAGCAGTCCCACGTCGCCGACGAACCCGCCGGCCAGCGCGATCAGCGGCAGCCGCAGGTCGGCGCCGCGCCGGGCCGAGGCCACGACGTACGCCGCGAGCAGCGGCATCAGCAGCGGCTTCGTCGCCCAGCGCACCGCCCCCACGTCCGCCGCGGCGAGCACCGAGTCGACCACGCCGACCGCGAGGTACGCCGCCACCAGCCCCTTGGGACCGATCCGCCGGAACACCCGGGCCAACTTCACGCGACGACCCCCGCGGACGCCTGCGACGCACCGGGCAACGACGCCTGCGTACCACCCGGTACCGGCGCGCCGGACAGCGGTGACTCCGGTTCCGGGCCCCGGTCGGCCGCCGGGCGCCACCCCGGACCGCGCAGCACGCGCCCGAACCGCTCGCGCCACGAGGCCGCGTGCCGCACGTCGTGGCCGATCGCCCAGTACTCGTGGAACGCCACCCGCAGCGGGTTGTACGTCGAGATGTTCTTGGTCAGCCCGTAGTCGACCTTCTCGCGCTCCGGTTCGAACGAGCGGAACAACCGGTCCCAGACGATCAGGATCCCCCCGTAATTGCGGTCCAGGTACTGGCGGTTGGACCCGTGGTGCACGCGGTGGTGCGACGGTGTGTTGAGCACGTACTCGACCGGCCGCCACAGCCTGCCGATCCGCTCGGTGTGGATCCAGAACTGGTAGATCAGGTTCACCGAGTACGCCGCGAACACCATCGCGGGCTCGAACCCCAGCAGCGCGACCGGCGCCATGAACACCAGGTGGTGCGCGCCCGTCCAGCTCTGCCGCAGCGCGGTCGAGAGGTTGTAGTGGCGGCTGGAGTGGTGCACGACGTGACTCGCCCACAGCAGGCGGATCTCGTGCATCGCGCGATGCTCCCAGTAGTAGAAGAAGTCCACCGCGAGCACGGCCAGCGCCCAGCCCCACCACGTGCCGGGCACGTCGAGCGGCGTCGCCTCGAAGGCCGCCGACCAGACGAGGATCGCCAGCAGGCCCCAGCCCAGATTGGCGGCGATGCTGCCGATGCCCATCGAGAGGCTGGTCGCGGTGTCCTTCGTCTCGTACCCCCGGCGGTCGTCGTCGGGGGTGAAGCGGTACGCCAGGATCTCCACGGCGAGCAGCAGCACAAAGGCCGGTATCGCATACGTCGTGAGGTCCATGAATCGGAGATTACTCGCGGGTAGGGTACGAGGGAAGACCGTCGGCCGAGACGTGTTACCGCGGGTAGGTTGGGCCGTCTCGGACGCCGTGGGGCACCTTGTCGGCTCTACCGTCGCGAACTCAGGTGGGGCGCACCGGGCATGGCCGCCGAGGGCGGCCGGTCAGGACGAAACGGGCGCGCCCGTGGGGAGGCGGTATACGCCGTCCGCCACCGGTTCCACCAGGCCGTCGGCGACCAGGCCGTCCAGCGCGCGGGCGCGCTGGACCGGTTCGTCCCACACCGCGTCCAGCCGGGCCCGCGGGACCGGCCCGTGTGCCTCACGCAGGACGGCGAGGAGCTTGCCGCGCACCTGGCGGTCGGTCCCGGCGTACGTCTGGCCCCGGCGCGGCGGACCGGCGTACGCCGGCTTCCCGGCCAGGCGCCACGCGCACATGGCCGCCACCGGGCAGTCGGCGCAGCGCGGAGTACGCGCGGTGCAGACGAGGGCGCCCAGCTCCATGACGGCCACCGCCCAGGTCGCGGCGGTCTCGTCGGCGAGCGGCATGGCGTCGGTCGCGGTCCGGCGTTCGGCGGCCGTGGTGGACTGCGGCGGGTACTCGGTGCCGTCGACCGTGCGGGCGAGCACCCGGCGCACGTTGGTGTCGAGCACCGCGTGCCGCTGCCGGAACGCGAAGGACGCCACCGCGGCGGCGGTGTACTCGCCGACGCCCGGCAGCGCGAGCAACTTCTCGTGGTCGTCCGGGACCTCGCCCTTGTGGCGGTCGCGGATCGCGGTCGCGGCGCCGTGCAGGCGCAGCGCGCGGCGCGGGTAGCCGAGCCGGCCCCACGCGCGTACGGCCTCGCCCGGCTCGTCGTCGGCGAGCGCGGTCGGGGTGGGCCAACGGGTCAGCCATGCCTCGTACATCGGCAGGACGCGGCTGACGGGCGTTTGCTGGAGCATGAATTCGCTGACCATGACGGCCCATGCGGAGGCGTCGGGGGTGCGCCACGGCAGATCGCGGGCGTGTTCCGCGTACCAGGCGATCACCGGGTCGTTGAGTGCGTGCGGCATGACGGGACCGATCCTCCCACGTTCCGGGCGGTCACTCGTACGAGGGAACCCGGCAACACCCGGGAGGCTTGCGGGGGTTTGCCGGAAAGCGTCCTCGCGAAGTCGTCTCAACATCCAAAATCCCACGTCGGAACCGGCGCGGCTGCGCCAGACGGCGTAACCGCGACACATAGAGTTGCCAAGTGGAATCTGTGACCCGCCCTGTTGGCCACCTTCCCCCGTCCGTGTACTGGCGCCGACGGGCGATCGTGTTGGTCGGCCTCGCCGTTCTGATCGCGCTCGTGGCGTGGGCGTGCACCGCCGGGGGCGGGGACGGCGACGACAAGAAGAACACCTCCGCCGAGAGCACCGCGCCCACGGGCTCCGGTTCGCCGGCGCCGATCGGGCCCGGCCCGACCGACGGCACGGCCACGGGCGGCCAGGCCACCGGTTCCCCCGGCGCGACCGGCCCCACCGGCGGGACCGCCCCCGGTACCGGCGGCAACCCCGGTGCGAGCGGAAGTCCCGGCGCGGCCAACGGCGGTACCGCCCCCGGTGCCACCCCGGGCACGAGCCAGGCCCCGCCGCCCGGCCAGCAGCCCGGCGCCGGCAACCCGCCCGGTTCGACGGTGAACGGCATACTGGCCTGCCAGTTCCCCGGCAACGCGAACCTGGTGGTGACCGGAGACCGCCCGCAGGACACCAAGTTCCGGGTCGGCGAGCAGGTGAAGCTGACCCTGGAGGTCCGCAACACCGGCTCGGAGACCTGCGCCGTCGACATGTCGCAGCGCGCCGCCACCGTCGAGGTCCGCTCCGGCAGCGACCGCATCTGGTCGCCCGCCGACTGCGCCCCCGGCACCCCGGAGATCACCCAGATCCAGCCCGGCAAGTCGGTCAGCCGCACCTGGACCTGGAACTGGACCCGCAGCGACCCCGCACGCTGCAGCGGCACCCCGCCGACCCTGAACACCCCGCCGCCCGGCGCGCTCTTCGCCGCGACCGGCAAGGTCGCGGGCATGCAGTGGGCCAGCCAGCCGTTCAAGTGGCTCGTCACGCAGTAGGCACGACGTGAGAACGCCCCCACCGGAGCCGGTGGGGGCGTTCTCACGTTGCGGGTCGGGTCAGACGTACCGCTCCAGGATCGAGGACTCCGCGAGGCGCGACAGGCCCTCGCGGACGCTGCGGGCCCGGGCCTCGCCGACGCCGTCCACCGCCTGGAGGTCGTCGACGCTGGCCGCCAGCAGCTTCTGCAGGCCGCCGAAGTGCTCCACCAGCCGCTCGATGACCACCGGTGGCAGGCGCGGCACCTTGGCGAGCAGGCGGTAGCCGCGCGGACTGACCGCCGAGTCGAGGACCTCGGCGCTGGAGGTGAAGCCGAGCGCCCGGGCCACCGTCGGCAGGTCCAGCAGGTCGGTGTGGGTCAGGCCGTCGAGCTCGTCGAGGACGTCCGTCTCGGTACGCCCCCGCTTGAGCGCGCGCTCCGGGATGTAGTCGCGCGACACCAGCGAGCGGTCCGGCTCGACACCCGCGATCAACTCCTCGAGCTGCAGCGAGAGCAGGCGGCCGTCGGTGCCCAACTCCGTGACGTACCCGTCGATCTCACGGGCGATCAGACGCACCATCTCCAACCGCTGGGAGACCGCGCACACGTCGCGGACCGTGACCAGGTCCTCGATCTCCAGTGCGGAGAGCGTGCCCGCCACCTCGTCGAGCCGGAGCTTGTAGCGCTCCAGGGTCGCCAGCGCCTGGTTGGCCCGGGACAGGATGGCCGCCGAGTCCTCCAGGACGTAGCGGCGGCCGTTCACGTACAGCGCGATCAGGCGCATCGACTGGCTCACCGAGACGACCGGGTACCCGGTCTGCTTGTTGACGCGCTCGGCCGTGCGGTGCCGGGTGCCCGTCTCCTCGGTGGGGATCGACGGGTCGGGCACCAGCTGCACGCCGGCCCGCACGATCTTGGTGAAGTCCTTGTCGACCACCAGGGCGCCGTCCAGCTTGCACAGCTCGCGCAGCCGGGTCGCGGAGAACTCGACGTCCAGCACGAACCCGCCGGTGCACAGCGATTCGACCGTCTTGTCGAAGCCGAGGACGATCAGGCCGCCGGTGTTCCCGCGCAGGATGCGTTCCAGGCCGTCGCGCAGGGCCGTGCCCGGCGCCACGGCCATCAGCGAAGCCCGTACCAGGGCCTGGTCGGTCGCGCCCTTGTCGGTCCGGTCGTTCGTTGCCACAGAACTCCCCGTGGTCGTTGCCGTCCCCGGCTGCGGCGGCCGGGCATCGTCCGGAGGGTGCCCCGGGCGCCTGCCCTGCCGCCGCTGAGAAAGATCGGTGGAAAAGTCTACCGGTGAGACACAAGGGAGAATGCGCGCAGCGCCTCGGAGATGTCCGCCACTTCCGTGACGCGCATGCCGTCGGGCACCTTTCCGGGGTCCGGGGGCACCAGCGCGTGCGTGAATCCGAGCCGGTGCGCCTCCGCGAGCCGCCGCTGCACGCCGGTCACCCGGCGCACCTCGCCGGCGAGCCCGACCTCGCCGATCGCGACCAGTTTGGCGGGCAGCGGATGGTCGGCCGCCGCCCCCGCGAGGGCCAGCGCGGCGGCCAGGTCGGCGGCGGGCTCGGTCAGGCGTACGCCCCCGACTGTCGCGGTGTAGATCTCCGTCTTGTCCAGCCGTACGCCGCCGCGCCGCTCCAGCACGGCCAGGACCATCGACATGCGCGCCGAGTCCAGGCCCGAGGTCGCCCGGCGCGGCGTGGGGATCTGGGACGGCGCCACGAGCGCCTGCACCTCGGCGACCAGCGGGCGCTTGCCCTCCAGCGTGACCGTCACGCAGGTGCCGGCGACCGGCTCCTTGCGCTGCGTCAGGAACAGCCCGCTCGGGTCGGCCAGGCCCTTGATGCCCTCGTCGTGGAGCTCGAAGCAGCCGACCTCGTCGGCCGTTCCGTACCGGTTCTTGATCGCGCGGACCAGCCGCAGCCGGGCGTGCCGGTCGCCCTCGAAGTGCAGCACGACGTCGACGAGGTGTTCGAGCAGCCGCGGGCCGGCGATCGAGCCGTCCTTTGTGACGTGCCCGACGATGATCGTGGCGATGCCGCGTTCCTTCGCGATCCGGATCAGCCCGCCCGCGACCTCCCGCACCTGCGACACGCCGCCCGGCGCGCCGTCGATCTCCGGTGACGCGATCGTCTGCACCGAGTCGACCACCAGCAGCGCGGGCTTGACCGCGTCGACGTGCCCGAGCAGCGCCGACAGGTCCGTCTCGGCGGCGAGGTACAGGTGCTCGTTGAGCGCGCCGATGCGTCCCGCCCGCAGCCGTACCTGCGACGCGGACTCCTCGCCGGTGATGTAGAGCGTCGGGGCCCCCGGGGTGGCGAACGAGCTTGCGACGTCCAGCAGCAGCGTGGACTTGCCGACCCCGGGCTCGCCGGCGAGGAGGATCACCGCGCCCGGCACCACGCCCCCGCCGAGCACCCGGTCGAGTTCGTCGACCCCGGTCGTGTGGAAACGGGCCGCCTCGACGTCGATGCGCCCGATCGGCAGCGCGGGCGAGGTGACGGGCCCCGCGGTGACGGTACGGAGCTTCGACTGCGCGCCGAACTCCTCGACCGTGCCCCAGGCCTGGCACTCGGGGCAGCGGCCCAACCACTTGGGCGTGGTCCACCCGCACTCGGTACAGCGGTACGAGGGTCGCGCCTTGGCGGACGACGTGGTCTTGGCCATGTGCGGCACGGTAGCCCCCCGCACCGACACCGCGTCCCCGACACGGTCCGGCGCCGACGGCGCGCACCACCCGGATCGCGCGAAACGCCCGCATTTCGGGGCGCGGAAGGCGCGCGCAGGGTCGCGGAAGAGTCAAGGGATTGTGACAGGAAGACTGGAATCGGGTGGTCGTCCGCCAAAACCGTAGTGGCGCGGTCCGTGCGTGCGTACGGTGTGGCCTCATGCATGGTGGGGGAGCGCCGGTCGTGGGGGCCGGGCTTGCCGTTGCGCTTGCGCGCGGCCACGAGAAGGGGACGCCCGAGGGCGTCGCGGAGCTCTATGACGTGTACGCGGACGGCCTGTTCGCGTACTGCCGCACGATGACCGGCGACGAACGCGTGGCCGGGGAAATCGTGCACGACACAGTGGTGGTCGTCCGCTCGCGGGCGGCCGGGCTGAACGACGAGGCGCAACTACGCGCACTGATGTACGCGGTCGCCCGGAGCGAGTGCGTGCGGCACGGGGGAGCACGGCCGCACGGCACCCGCACGGCGTCGCCGGCGGCGGATTCCGGTCCGGTCTGGCGGCCCAACGTGGTGGTCCTGGGGGCGGTACGCGACCGCGCCCGGCTCCTCCCGCTGGTCCCCGTCGCGCTGGCCGGCGTCGACGCGCTCGAGCGCGAAGCGCTGGAACTGTCCGTCCGGCACCGCCTGGCACCCGCCGAACTGGCCCGCGTGCTGGGCGTGTCGGAGCGCCGGGCGGAGCAGCTGGTGGACCGCGGGCGCGAGCAGTTCGCGGCGTGCCTGCGCGTACATGCCGTGTGCGTGCACCCGGACCAGGAGTGCGCCGAGCTCGCGGTGCTGCTGCCGACCGGCGTGGTGTCGGGCGCGACGCTGCCCGAACCGGTCGAGCCCGGCCTGCGGGTGCCGGCCGTGCTGCACATCGACTCGTGCGCGTCCTGCACGCCGTTCCGGCCCGAACTGGCGGCGGGCGACCCCGATGTCCTGGACGCGCTCGTGGCCACCGGGCCCGCGCGCCCGGCGCCGCTCGCGGTACGTGCGGCGCTGCTGCGCACCTCGGCCCAGGGCGCGCGCGGCGCGCACGGGCACGGGCTGGTGGTCGCGCGCGCCGTGCGTGCCGGGCGTGACGGGTTCCCGCGTACGCGCCGACGCAAGCGCGCGCCGCTCGCGACGGCCGCGGTCGCCGCCGCGGCGGGGCTGCTCATGATCGTCGCCCTGGTCGCCTCGGACGGTTCGGCCGACTCGGGCGACCAGGGCAACACGCCCGTCGCGCTGGTCTCGGCACCGCCGTCGATACCCGGGGCGATACCCGAGCCCGGCATCGCCGGCGCGGGGGTTCCGGGCGCCGCGGTCGAGGCGCCGACCTCGGCCGCCGCACCGAGCACCTCCGCTTCGTCGGCCGGGAAGCCTTCGACGACCGCATCGCGCACGCCGGGCGCCTCCGGTACGCGGACTCCGCCCTCGGGCGGCCCCAAGGGCACCGGCAACGGGCCGCAGAACGGCCCGGGCGGCGGGCCGGGGAACGGCCAGGGGACCGGCCAAGGGGACAGTCAGGGCGGGGCCAGGATCGCCGGTGCGGACGACGACGGCGGACCCGGATCCGGAGGGCCGCAGGTGGTCGTGCTCACCCCGGCCCTCGCGTTCACCTCGGGCAATTCGTCCGGGACGCTGCGCCTTTCCGCTATCGGCGGACAGGTGACCTGGTCGCTCGGCGTGTCGGCGCCCTGGGTGACGGTCTCGCGGACGTCCGGAACGCTGCGGTCCGGCGGCACCGTCTCGGTCACCGTGTCGTGGGACCGGAGCAAGGCGCCGGCGGGGCGTACGGCCACCGCGGTCCTCACGGTCGGGCCCGGGGGCCAGACGGTCACCGTCACGGGGCCCGGCAGGTAGCCGCGGGCGCGCGGGGAGGGCGCGCACAGAAGCCACAGGGGGACAGCCGGACGGATATCGGGGCGTGCGGCGGGCGTGCGTCAGGCGGACGCGCGGGGGAGAACGGTCCGACTTGACCCGATACGCGGCACCAGTGACGCCGATTCACTCGGAAGTGTGATTATCGATCCCGAAAGACGTATGAAAGTGCAATTCACCTGAGTTCCGGGGTGTGCGCCGCCTACGTTCGCCCGTGTGACGGAATCGGTGACGACGGGAGCGGCCCCTGCGGCGACGCCCCACGCAGCACAGTCTTGGGGACGGGCGGCCTACGACGCATATGCGGAGGGGCTCTACACGTACTGCCTGTCGGTGTTGCGCGACCACTCCGCCGCCTCGTCCGCGCTGCGCAGCAGCTTCGTCCTCGCCGACCGCCACATCGGGCGCCTGCCGGACCTCGGCCTGCTCAAGCCGTGGCTGTACGCTTTGGCCCGCTACGAATGCCTGGTGCGCCTCGACGGCGGCGGCCCCGTCGCGCTGCCCGTCCCGGCGCCCGAGCCCGACCCCGCCGACTTGTCCGCGCCCGGCGTGATCCCGGTCCAGGGCCGCCGCGCCGCGCGCGAGCGGTCCGAACTCGCGCTGCTCGCCTGGCCCGAGTCGGTCGGTCTGGACGCGGAGCACCGCGAGGCGCTGGAACTGTCCGTGCGGCACGGCCTGGAGCCCCGCGGGCTCGCGGCGGTGCTCGGCTGGGAAGAGGACCACGCCCGGCGCACGCTCCTGCACGCCGGGCGCGAGGTGGACCGTACACGCGCCGCGCTCGAGGGCGCGGGCGCCGCCGTGAGCTGTCCCGACGGCCCCGGCCTCGCCGCCGACGTCGCGAGCCCGGGAGTACGCGACCGCCTGGTGGACCACGTCGACGCCTGCCGCCGCTGCCGCCCGCACGTGCGCCTTGCCGCCGCACGCCTGGTGCCCATCGTCGGCGCCGCCGCGGACCCGCACCCGCTGCCCACGATCACGCCGCCCGACGAACTGCGTACTCAGGTGCTCGGCGACGTCGGTCGTGGCCGGTCGGCCCATCGTCCTGCCGAACTGACGCGCAGGGTCGCGGAGTTCGACCGGGCGGGCTTCCCCGTCTTCCGTTCCCGGGCGGGGCGCGGGCGGCCGGGGCGCCGCCGCATGACCGCGGTCGCGGCGGCCGTGCTCGTCATCATCGCGGCGGTGCCCGCCTTCGCGCTGTGGCAGGCCGTGCACCGCAACGACGACACGAAGGTGCGGGCCACGACCATTTCTGCGGCGCGCGTCACGACGGTCGGACCGGCGTACGGCGACGAGGCGACACGCGAGCCCACGGGGGCCGGGAGCACCCGGCAGGGGCAGCTCGGCAGTCCGGCGAACCGCCCCCTCCCGTCGTCGGTGGCGCCGCCGGCCGCGCCGCAGCCCGGCGGCAGGTCGGGTGTGCAGGCAGTGCAGTCCCCGGCGGTGCCGGGCCCGGCCGCGGCCGGGCCGGTGGCTCCGCAACCGGTCGCGCCGCCCCCGGCGGTCGGCGACCGGCCCGCCCCGACCGGCGGCGGGCCCGAGCAGGCCCCGACGCCGCCTCGCGTCGAGGTGGCGCACGACCGCGACAGCACGGTCGTCACGTTGCGCAACACCGGCCCCGTCCCGGTCGATTGGACGGCGGAGACGGCGGCGGCCTGGCTCCGGCTGAGCCGCACCTCGGGCACCCTCGCTCCGGGCGAGACCGCGACCTTGACGGTCACCGTCGACTCGGCGAAGGCACCCAGCGGTTCGTGGACCGCGAACATCCGGATCCAGCCGGGGAGTTCGCAGGTGACGATCGAGGGCAGCACCGACCCGGGCGGGGAGCCGTCCACGTCCCCGAAGCCCAGCGGCTCCGGCACGCCCGGTCCTACGGCGTCACCGACGGCGTCGGCCACCGCGTCCGCGCGGCGCTGAGTTCCGGGCCCACCGGCGCGGCGCCGGGCCGAGCCGGGCCGGAAACCCGGCTCGGGTCCCGGCCGCGAAGCCCGCGGGACGTCAGGCGGGGTCCGCCGGGTGCGATGCGTACCGCGACGCCATGTGCGCCTCGCACGCCTTCGCCAGCTCCTCGTACGCCGGGTCGCCCATCAGCTCGCGCAGCTCCGGCGCGTACGACACGTAGACCGGGTCCCCGCCCACGTGGGCCTCGGTCGCCCCGGTGCACCACCAGTGCAGGTCGTGCCCGCCCGGGCCCCAGCCGCGCCGGTCGTACTCGCCGATGCCGACCAGCAGCACGCGCGTGTCGTCCGGGCGGTCCACCCAGTCGAAGGTGCGCCGGATCGGAAGCTGCCAGCACACGTCGGGCTTGGCCTCCAGCGGATGCCGCCCCTCGCGCAGCGCCTGCGCGTGCAACGCGCAGCCCTCGCCGCCCGCGAAGCCGGGGCGGTTGAGGAACAGGCAGGCGCCGTCCACGCGGCGCGTGCGCGGCTCGTCGTCCTCGTCGGGCTCGGTCACGCCGTCGGCGGTGCCGGTCGCGTGGTGCTGCCATGTCTCGGGGGTGAGCCGGTCGACCCACTCCATGACGCGCTTCTCGTCGTCGTCGTCCGACCAGTGCGCGCCGAGCGTGCAGCAGCCGTCGGCGGCCCGGCCCGCGACGATGCCCTGGCAACCGCTGCCGAACACGCAGGTCCAGCGCGACGTCAGCCAGGTGAGGTCGCAGCGGAACACCTGCTCGGCGTCCTCCGGATCCTCGCGCGGTGCGGGGTCGGAGAACTCGAACCAGGCTCGGGGGAAATCCAGACTTACTTCGGGCACGGGCCAAGCGTAGACGTGTGTCCGTCGCTCTCTTCGCCACCTCACCGGGAGCGGGCCGACGCGTCGTCGCGCCGGCGGGCCCGCGCCGCCGGCGGGCGCGGCCCACTGCCGCCGATCCCGAGCCCACCGCGCCCGCCCGGTCCTCGCACGCGCCCCCGGGTTGCGCATCCGGCGCACCCCGCCCGTACGCCCCCGACCACATGCTCTGCCCCCATACACTCCGGCTCCGCAAGGCCGGGCGAGTACGATCGGTGCCGAGCTGCGGCCCTGCGCGTTGCCTTCGCACGCACGCAGAACGGGCCGCCGGGGCCCGGCGCGACGCGACCCACCCGGCAAGATCCGAACGAGAGGTCCTGGCGTCGAACATGCGACTCGGTGTACTCGACGTGGGCTCCAACACAGTCCACTTGCTCGTGGTCGACGCCCATCCGGGCGCCCGGCCGCTCCCGGCGTACTCCCACAAGACCGATCTGCGGCTCGCCGAGCTCCTGGAGCCGGACGGCCACCTCGGGGAGCCGGGGGTGGAGCGCCTGGTCGAGACCGTCGCGGACGCGCTGGAAGTGGCCGAGGACAAGGGCGTCGAGGACCTGCTGCCGTTCGCGACGTCCGCGCTGCGCGAGGCGCCCAACGGTGAGGACGTGCTCGCCCGGGTCCGCCGCGAGACCGGCGTCGACCTTCAGGTGCTGACCGGCGCCGACGAGGCCCGGCTCACCTTCCTCGCGGTACGCCGCTGGTTCGGCTGGTCCTCCGGCCGCCTTCTGGTCCTCGACATCGGGGGCGGCTCGCTGGAGGTCGCCGCCGGGATAGACGAGGAGCCGGACGCCGCCGTCTCGCTGCCGCTCGGCGCCGGGCGCCTGACCCGCGCGTGGCTGCACGGCGACCCGCCCGGAGCCGACGAGGTACGCGTGCTGCGCAAGCACGTCCGCACCGAAATCGCCCGCACCGTGGCCGAGTTCGCCAGGCTGGGCCGTCCCGACCACGTCGTGGCCACCTCCAAGACCTTCAAGCAGCTCGCCCGGATCGCGGGGGCTCCGGCGTCGAGCGAGGGGCCGTACATCAAGCGCGTGCTGACCCGGGCCTCGCTGGCCGAGTGGCTGCCGCGTCTGGCGGCGATGACCTCGGACGAGCGCGCCGCGCTCCCCGGCGTCTCCGAGGGCCGGGCCTCGCAACTGGTGGCGGGCGCCGTCGTCGCCGACGCCGCGCTGGACCTGCTCAACGTGCAGCAGTTGGAGATCTGCCCTTGGGCGCTGCGGGAGGGCATCATCCTGCGGCGGCTGGACTGGATGGCGGGCCACTGAGGGACCGGTTCCGGGGGCTCCGCAGCCCCGGGCGGAACGGGACGTTCCAGGTCAGCGCGCGCCGAACGTGCGCGTAGGGGGTCCCGACGCCGTTCACGCGTTCTACTCTTGGCGACGTGGCCGACCCCAGGGATCCCCTCGATCACTACGCGCACCGCCCAGCCAACGGGCTCGCGGTGCCGACGGTCGCGGCCGTGCCCGCCACGGAAGCGCGCGTACCGGACGCCATCCTGCGTGTCCCGGACGCCAAGATCGCCCTGTCCACCGCGTCCGTCTACCCCGACACGACCGCCGACGCCTTCGAGATGGCGGCGCGGCTGGGCTACGACGGCGTCGAGGTCATGGTCTGGACCGACCCCGTCAGCCAGGACATAGAGGCCCTGCGGCGGCTCTCCGACCACCACGGCGTCCCGGTGCTCGCGGTGCACGCGCCGTGCCTGCTGATCACCCAGCGCGTGTGGGGCACCGACCCCTGGGACAAGCTCGTGCGCGCCCGTGTCGCGGCGGAGCGCCTCGGCGCGCGGACCGTCGTCGTGCACCCGCCGTTCCGCTGGCAGCGCGGGTACGCCCGGGACTTCGTCCGTGGCATCCACCGCATGGCCGACGAGACCGACGTGATGTTCGCGGTGGAGAACATGTACCCGTGGCGGTACCGGGACAAGGAGGTCGCCGCGTACGCGCCCGACTGGGATCCCACCGATGAGGACTTCCGGCACTTCACCCTCGACCTGTCGCACACCGCCACCTCGCGCGTCGACGCCATGGCGCTGGCCGCCAAGATGGACCGCCGCCTCGGACACGTGCACCTCGCCGACGGCAGCGGCTCGATCAAGGACGAGCACCTCATCCCCGGCCGCGGCACGCAGCCGTGTGCCGAGCTGCTGGAGCGGCTGGCCCGGCAGTCGTTCGCCGGCACGGTCGTGCTGGAGGTCAACACGCGCCGCATCACCTCGCGCGCGGAACGTGAGGCGGACCTCGCCGAGGCGCTCGCCTTCACGCGCCTGCACCTCGCGGCGCCTGCCGAGGTCCCCGGATATGGCCGGTGACCTGCCCGGCGGGCCGGGCGACGCCGCCGAGCCGGACGGCTTCCCGCGCCGTCGCGGCCCCGGCCGCCCGGCGGGCCGCCGCAGTGGTGCGGCCGACACCCGGCGCCTGATCCTCGACGCCGCACGGTCCGAGTTCGCCCGGGCGGGCTACGCGGGCACCTCGGTACGCGGCATCGCCCGTACCGCGGGCGTCGACCCCGCCCTCGTGCACCACTACTTCGGCCCCAAGGAGAGCGTGTTCGTTGCGGCCCTGAACCTGCCGTTCGACCCGGACAGCCTGGTGCCGGACGTGCTTGCCGGGGGACCGGACGAGATGGGCGAGCGCCTGGCGCGCTACTTCTTCGCCCTGTGGGAGGACCCGGAGATCCAGCCGCGCCTGCTCGCGCTGCTGCGCACGGTCCTGTCGGGCGATGCCGCGGCCGGCGTGATCAGCGACTTCATGACCACCGAGCTGGTCCGCCGGCTGGCCCGCGAGCTGGACGCCCCCGACGCCCTCCTGCGCGCGAACCTGTGCGGCGCGCAGCTGATGGGGCTCGCCTTCACGCGGTACGTCCTGTGCATGGAGCCGGTCGCGAGCACCGACGTCGACACCCTCGTGGCGTCGGTCGGCCCGACCCTCCAGCGCTACCTCTGCGGGGACTGACCGCCCTCGCGGGCCCGCCGCGCCACGACCGCGTCCCGGCCGCGTCATGGTCGCATCCTGGACGTCCCCCACAGCCTTCGCGGCACGGACGTAAGCTCGGAGTACCGCAGTCGTCGGAAGCCCGGCCCCACGGTCCCCGGGCGTGCCGTCGACCAGGACTACGAGCGAGAGGGTGTGCCCAGTGCCGCAACTGAGGTCTCGGACGGTCACCCACGGCCGCAACATGGCGGGCGCCCGCGCGCTGCTGCGCGCCGCGGGCGTCGAGCGCGAGGACTTCGGGAAGCCGATCATCGCGGTCGCGAACAGCTTCACCGAGTTCGTACCGGGCCACACCCACCTCGCCCCCGTCGGCCGCATCGTGTCCGAGGCGATCAAGGCCGCGGGCGGCATTCCGCGCGAGTTCAACACGATCGCCGTCGACGACGGCATCGCGATGGGCCACAGCGGCATGCTCTACTCGCTGCCGTCGCGCGAGCTGATCGCCGATGCCGTCGAGTACATGGTCAACGCGCACCAGGCGGACGCCTTCGTGGCCGTCTCCAACTGCGACAAGATCACCCCGGGCATGCTGATGGCCGCCATGCGGCTCAACATCCCGACCGTGTTCGTGTCCGGCGGCCCGATGGAGGCCGGCAAGGCCGTCATGGTCGACGGCACGGTCCGCGCGCACCTCGACCTGATCACCGCGATCTCCGACTCCGCGTCCGACGCCGTCTCCGACGAGGACCTGGAGCGCATCGAGGAAGCCGCGTGTCCGACCTGCGGCTCCTGCGCGGGCATGTTCACCGCGAACTCGATGAACTTCCTGGTCGAGGCCATGGGCCTGGGCCTGCCCGGCAACGGCTCGGTGCTCGCCACGCACACCGCCCGCAAGGCGCTGTACGAGCAGGCCGGCGCCACCGCGGTCGAGCTGTGCAAGCGCTACTACGACCAGGACGACGAGACCGTCCTGCCGCGCAGCATCGCCACCCGTGACGCGTTCGAGAACGCCATGGCGCTCGACATCGCGATGGGCGGCTCGACCAACACGATCCTGCACCTGCTGGCCGCCGCGCAGGAGGGCGAGGTCGACTTCGACATGGGCGACATCGACGCCCTGTCGCGCCGCGTGCCGTGCCTGGCCAAGGTCGCCCCCAACAACGCGCCGTACCACGTCGAGGACGTGCACCGCGCCGGCGGCGTCCCGGCGCTGCTGGGCGAGTTGCAGCGGGCGGGCCTGCTGCACGAGAACGTGCACGCGGTGCACGCCGACTCGCTCGCCGAGTGGCTCAAGACGTGGGACGTGCGCGGCGGTTCGCCGTCGCCCGAGGCCGTCGAGCTGTTCCACGCCGCCCCCGGCTGCGTGCGCTCGGCCACCGCGTTCAGCCAGTCCGCACGCTGGGAGACGCTGGATCTCGACGTCGAGAAGGGCTGCATCCGCGACGCCGCGCACGCGTACAGCAAGGACGGCGGCCTGGGCATCCTGGTCGGCAACCTGGCCGTGGACGGCTGCGTCGTGAAGACCGCGGGCGTCGACGAGTCCATCTGGACCTTCTCCGGCCCGGCGGTCGTCGTCGAGTCGCAGGAGGACGCCGTCGAGGCGATCCTCACCAAGCGGGTCAAGGAGGGCGACGTGGTCGTCGTCCGCTACGAGGGCCCCAAGGGCGGCCCCGGCATGCAGGAGATGCTCTACCCGACGTCCTTCCTGAAGGGCCGCGGTCTCGGCGCCAAGTGCGCGCTGATCACCGACGGCCGCTTCTCCGGCGGCACTTCGGGCCTGTCCATCGGCCACGTCTCCCCGGAGGCGGCGGCCGGCGGGGTGATCGCCCTGGTCGAGGACGGCGACACCATCTCCATCGACATCCCGAACCGCTCGATCTCCCTCGACGTCTCCGACGCCGAGCTGGACGCCCGCCGCGAGAAGCTGCTCGCCACCCTCGGCAAGTACCGTCCGGTGAACCGCGACCGCGAGGTCAGCACGGCCCTCAAGGCCTACGCCGCGATGGCCACCTCCGCCGACAAGGGCGCCGTCCGCGACGTCTCCCTGCTCGACTGACCCGACCACCACGCCATGGCCCCGCCCCTCCCCGGAGGAAGCGGGGCCGCCGCGTTGTGGTCGGAGGAGTAGGCGTGCAGGGCCGTCGCCGCGCGCGGGTTGCGTTGTGGCCGCAGTTGCGCTGGGTGCCCTGACCCTGCGCCGCCGCACCGGGTAGAACTGTCGGAGCAAAACCCGCCGGTAATCACGCACTGGTCACCGGCCGGTTGTGCGTGCAGCTTGTCGAGCCGTCATGTCGACCGGGCATGTCGCAACAACATCAGGGGAGGCCGCGCCATGGGTGTGAGTCGGCGGGAAGTCCTGCGGTACACCGCGGTGGGAGCCGCGGCCGTGGGCGGCGGCGCAGCGCTCACCGGCTGCTCGGACGACGACGACAAGAAGGACCCGCCGAAGGACGGCACTCCCGGCTCGCAGCAGCCCGCCGGCCCGCCAGTCGAGCCCAACGGATGGGCCACCACCGTCGAGCGCACCCTCGTGCTCGGCCCGGAGGGTGCGGGCGGCTACCGCAAGGTCGTCGAGGGGCCGGGCGAGCCGTACGTCCTGCGCGGCGACCTGGTCGCGCCCGACGCGGCGGGAGAGGCCGCGGTCAAGGCGCGTGCCGCGACGCGCAAGCCGGTCATCGCGTTCACGCAGCTCAGCGACCTGCACATCCTCGACTGCCAGTCGCCCGCGCGGGTGGAGTTCCTGGACCGGAACCGCGACCCCGGCGAGCCGTTCGCGGCGCTGCTGCCGGTCGAGGGGGCGTACCGCGCACAGGAGATGCTGTCGGCGCAGGTCGCCGAGGCGATGGTGCGGGCGGTGAACAAGATCGAGAAGGGCCCGGTGACCGGCGCTCCGGTCGCCTTCACGATCGTCACCGGCGACAACACCGACAACGTTCAGTACAACGAACTGCGCTGGTACATCGATGTGCTGGACGGCGGCAAGGACGTCCGCCCGGACTCCGGCGACCTGAACAAGTACGAGGGCGTCGCGGACCACATCGCCTACGACGAGCGCTACTGGCACCCCGACGGCACCCCGCCCGGCGCCGCCGACGACGTCGCGCGTGCCAAGTACGGCTTCCCGACCGTGCCGGGCCTGCTAGACGCCGCCCGCAAGCCCTTCAAGGCCACCGGCCTCAAGACGCCCTGGTACAGCGCGTACGGCAACCACGACGGCCTCGCGCAGGGGAACCTGCTGCCCGGCGAGGCGATCATGAAGGCCGCGGTCGGCGACCGCAAGGTGACCGGCCTTGCGCCGGGCGTCAACCTCGTGGGGCTCCTGGTCCAGGTGCAGGGCGGCAACCAGCAGGCCGTGCAGACGCTGCTGTCCGGTCCGTCGCGCCCGGTCGCCGCCGACCCGGACCGGCGCCCGGTCACGCGCACCGAGGCGGTCAAGGAGCACTTCCGCACGGCCGGAAAGCCCGAGGGGCACGGCTTCACGCAGGAGAACGTCAGCGCGGGCACCGCGTACTACGCCGTGGACCACGACCGCGTGCGCTGCATCACGCTCGACACCGTCAACACCAACGGCGGCTCCGAGGGGTCGCTCGACGCGGCGCAGTACGCGTGGCTGGAGGGCCAGCTCAAGGCCAACAGCTCGCGCTACCTCGACGAGCAGGGCAAGGAGGTGCAGAACCCGGTCCAGGACAAGCTGTTCGTGGTCTTCAGCCACCACACGTCCACGTCGATGGACAACGCCAACGGCCCCGACCGCGTGCTCGGCCCGAAGGTGGTCGAACTGCTCAAGCGCTTCCCGAACGTCGTCGCGTGGGTGAACGGCCACTCGCACCGCAACACCGTGCGCCCCCACGCGCGGGCGGCCGGCAGCCCGGCGCCGGGCGGGTTCTGGGAGGTCAACACGGCCGCGCACATCGACTGGCCGCAGCAGGCGCGCATCGTCGAGATCGCCGACAACGGCGACGGCACGCTGTCGGTCTTCGGCACGATCGTCGACAGCGCCGCCCCGGCCGACCTGGCCCGCCGCATCGACGACCCGCTGGCGTTGGCCTCGCTGTCCCGTGAGCTGGCCGCCAACGACTGGCAGGAGCGCGAGCGCAAGGACCCGGCCGAGGACGGCAAGCGCGGCAAGGCGTCGGACCGCAACGTCGAGCTGCTGCTGGCGGCGCCGGCCTGGGTCAGGAGCTGACACCAGGACCCGAACGGATCCGGCAAATCGGACGCATTCGGACTTACTGTGGGGACGTGGGAGGCCGCACCGGCCGACCGCGTCCCCACGCCGTTGCGAGGCGCCGCCCGTCCGGCGCCGTCCCGAAGCGAGGTCCCGTGCTGCGCCAGGTCCTGCTTTCCGCGTCCCGGAGCGACAAGGTCAAGAGCCTCGTCGAGACCGCTCCCGTCACGCGCTCCCTCGTCCACCGGTTCGTCGCGGGCGAGCGTACGTTCGACGCGGTGCGCGTGACCGAGCACTTGGCCGCGCAAGGCCTGTACGCCAGCATCGACCACCTCGGCGAGGACACCCTCGACCCGGCGCGCGCACGGGCGACGCGCGACGCGTACGTCACCCTCCTCGGCCGCCTCGACGACGCCGGACTCGCGGGCCACGCCGAGGTGTCCGTGAAACTGTCGGCCATCGGCCGCTACCTGCCCGGCGACGGCGAGGCCATCGCGCTCGACCACGCGCGCGCCATCTGCGAGGCGGCCAAGACGTGCGGCACGACCGTCACACTCGACATGGAAGACCACGCGACCACCGATGCGACCCTGGCGGCGCTGCGCGAACTGCGGGCGGACTACCCGTGGGTCGGGGCGGTGCTCCAGGCGTACCTGCGGCGCACCGAGGGCGACTGTCGGGACCTCGCGGGCACGGGATCGCGCGTGCGTCTGTGCAAGGGCGCGTACGACGAGCCCGCCTCCGACGCCTACACCCACCGCGCCGACGTGGACCGCAACTACGTGCGCTGCCTCAAGGTCCTGATGGCGGGCGGCGGCTACCCCATGGTCGCCACCCACGACCCCCGCATCATCGAATTGACCGGCATGCTCGCCGCCCGCAACCGCCGCGAACCGGGCACCTACGAGTACCAGATGCTGTACGGCGTCCGGCCCGGTGAGCAGACCCGCCTGGCCGCCCAGGGCGAAAGAGTGCGCGTGTACGTGCCGTACGGTGACCAGTGGTACGGGTATCTCATGCGCCGTCTGGCCGAGCGGCCCGCCAACATGACGTTCTTCCTGCGCTCCCTCGCCGGCCGGGGATAGCCCGGTCGGCGGAGGCGCGCGGTCGCGTGGACAAGCACGCGGACCGGGATTCGGAGAGACAGAGGTGGAGCACATGACCCAGCGGGTCGCGGTGATCGGCGCCGGCAAGATCGGCGAGGCACTGCTGTCCGGCATGCTGCGCGGCGGCAAGCGCCCCGGCGACCTCATGGTCACCGCGCGCCGCCCGGAGCGGGCCAAGGAACTCCACGACCGCTACGGCGTCGAGGCGGTGGGCAACGCGGAGGCCGCGGAGGCCGCCGACACCCTCATCCTCACCGTCAAGCCGCAGGACATGGGCGCGCTGCTCGACGAGTTCGGCGCGCAGGTCCCGGCGGACCGCCTGGTCGTGTCCGGCGCCGCCGGCATCCCGACCGCGTACCTGGAGGCCCGGCTCGCGCCCGGCACGCCGGTCGTCCGCGTCATGACCAACACCCCGGCGCTGGTGGACGAGGCGATGAGCGCGATCTCGGCGGGCGCGCACGCCACCGAGGACCACCTCAAGCGCACCGAGGAGATCTTCCAGGGCGTCGGCAAGACGATCCGCGTCCCCGAGAAGCAGCAGGACGCCGTCACCGCGCTGTCCGGCTCGGGCCCCGCGTACTTCTACCTCCTCGTCGAGGCGATGACCGACGCCGGAATCCTGCTCGGCCTGCCGCGCGCCGCCGCGCACGACCTCATCGTGCAGGCCGCCGTGGGCGCCTCCGTGATGCTCCGCGACTCAGGCGAGCACCCGGCGCTGCTGCGCGAGGCGGTCACCTCGCCGGCCGGCACCACCATCGCGGCGATCCGTGAACTGGAGAACCACGGCGTACGTGCGGCCCTGCTCGCCGCCCTCGAAGCCGCCGCCAACCGCTCGAAGGAGTTGGCGGAGGGCCTCAAATGACCCGGGTTCCCCGTCCCGGCCTGGTGATCTTCGACAACGACGGAGTCCTCGTCGACAGCGAGCGCATCGCCAACGCCGTCATGGCCGACCTCCTCACCGGCTACGGCGTGCCGACCACCACCGAAGAGGCGATCCGCGACTACATGGGCGGATCCATGGCCCTGGTCCGCGCGAGGGTCCGCGAACGCCACGGCAGCGACCTCCCGTCCGCGTTCGAAGACGCCTACCACCAAGCAGCGTTCGCCGCCTTCCGCGCCGAGCTCGTCGCGGTGGCAGGGGTGTCCGACCTCCTCGACGCGCTGGCCGCGGCGGACATCCCCCACTGCGTCGCCTCCTCCGGTACGCACGAGCGCATCCGCCTCACGCTCACCACCACCGGCCTCATCGACCGCTTCGCCGACGCGGTCATCTTCAGCAGCCAGGACGTGGCGCACGGCAAGCCGGCGCCCGACCTGTTCCTCCTGGCCGCCGAGAAGATGGGATTCGCGCCCGAGGACTGCGCGGTGATCGAGGACAGCCCGCTGGGCGTGACCGCCGCCCGCGCCGCCGGAATGCGCGTCTACGGCCACACCGCCCTGACCCCGCCCGGACGCCTCGCGGATGCCGACGCGCTCTTCGCCGCGATGACCGAGGTCCCGGCCCTCCTGGGCCTGTGACGGCCTGAATTTCGGGGCGGTTCGGATTTCCCCCGTTCGGGCGGATCCCGAAGCCGGGCCCGAAACGGCCAACGGGTGGTTTCCGCGAGCCCCGAACCGGGGCCTGCGGAAACCACCCGCGCTACCGCCTGCGGTCAGCCGGCGTCAGGGCGCGACCGTCGCCCGGGCCTGCGCGGGGAACCCGGGGCGGCCGGCCAGTTCGCTGGTGCAGTGGGCGCAGCGGACGGCCGCCGAGGGGATGCTGCTCAGGCAGTCCGGGCACTTCGTCTTGACGGCTGCCTTGTCGCCGTCCAGCCGGGCCTGGAGCCTGGTCACCGGCATGACCACGACGAAGTAGATCACCGCGGCGACCAGGACGAAGCTGATCAGCGCGTTGAGGAAGGCGCCGTACGGGAAGTCCGTGTCCGCCACGGTGAAGGTCTGCTTGCTGAAGTCGCCGACCGCGCCGGTGGCGACGCCGATCAGCGGGGTGAGGAACGCGGTGACGAACCCTGTGACGACGGCCGTGAAAGCCGCGCCGATCACGATGCCGACCGCCAGGTCGACGACGTTGCCGCGCAGGAGGAAGTTGCGGAATCCCTTGAACACCGGGGGCTCCAGATTGTCGGGGTGGAGTGCCGGCGCCGATCGGGGCCAGGCCGACGGATCATGCTGCCGATTCCCGGGGTCCGATTCCACCTCGGCAACACCCAGGAGTGATTCGTCGTATTTCCACCGGACTCCGTGACGCGACCTCAGCCGCGCACCACGCCCCGGTCGGGTTCGCTCATGTCCCCGGTCCCGGGCGTCCCGTCGGCGACGCCGTAGCGCAGGTACACGGTGCCGCTCGGGCCGGCCGCGGGCGGTTCGAGGAGGGTGACGTTGGTCGGCACCGCGCCGCCGTCGAACACCTTCTTCCCGCTGCCGAGCAGGATCGGGTGCACCCAGAGGTCGAGGCGGTCGAAGAGCCGCTCGCGCAGGAGGGTCTGCACGAGGTTCAGGCTCCCGACGACCTTGATGTGCTCGTGCCGGTCGCGGATCTCGCGCACCGCGTCGGCGAGGTCCGGACCGAGCTGTTTGGACCCGGCCCACGAGAGGTCGGGCGTGCCGCGCGAGGCCACGTACTTCGGGACGCGGTTGAACAGCTCGGCGATCTCGTTGTCCTGACCGCCCTCCTGGTGCGGCCAGTATGCGGCGAAGATGTCGTACGTCCGCCGGCCGAGCAGGAGGGCGTCCGTGCCCTCGTACGCGGCGTAGACCTGCGCCCCGGAAACGTCGTCCATCAGCGGCGCCTGCCAGCCGCCGAACGCGAACCCCTCCGGGTCCTCCTCGGGCCCGCCGGGCGCCTGCCCCACGAGGTCGAGGGTGGCGAACATCTCGATGTGAATGAGGCCCATGGCGTGCTCCCGCCGAGTCGATTGCCCCGTCGAAAGATAGACCTGACGGGGCGGGCGAACTCATCGGCGATCACCCGGGGGATTTGCGGCGGGCGTGTCCCGTCCGACGCACATCCGGCGGGACACGCCCTGGTCCGGCGGGGTTCCGGCCGGGCCGGAAGTCCGGGCCAGCCGTCGGCGTCGCCCGCGTCGGCGCAGGCCCTGCGGGGCTCCCGGCGGCGCTGGCGTTAGCCTGCGGGGATGGGCTCAGAACGGATCACGATCGTGCTGACCGGTGACGAGGCGCTGGTGCTCGCGGACTGGCTGCGCCGGTCGGACGCGGACGACGCGGTCCGCGTGCCGGTCGCGCAGGTCCTCGACGCGGTGGAGCGTCGCATGGGGTCGGCGGAGGAGACCGCGGAGCAGGTGCGCGCGGCGCGCGACCGGCTCGCGGCGGAGCGGTAGGGCCCGGACGGCGCGGGTTAGCCTGGCGGAATCGACCGGGTGGAAGGCGCAGGTCCATGGCACGAGCTCAGGTCAATTCCGACCACGACGGCGGCGCCGACCTCTATCTGGAGCTTGCTCCCACCGGGCCACGGCGCGCGGCCCTCGCGGCCGCGCTGCGGGAGGCGGTGCGGTCGGGGCGGCTGGCTCCCGGGACGCGCCTGCCGCCGTACCGCGCCCTTGCCGTCGATCTCGGGGTCGCGCGCAACACCGTGGCCGACGCGTACGCGGAACTCGTCGCCGAAGGGTGGCTGACCGCACGCCAGGGGTCCGGGACGCGTGTTGCGGAACGAGCGGCCGCCGTACGACATCGGGCCGCCCGGAAGGCCGTCGGCGGGCAGGCGGCGCAAGCCACGCACAATCTGCGCCAAGGGCAGCCCGACGCGGCGTCGTTCCCGCGTACCGCATGGATCGCCTCGGTACGCCGGGCCGTCGTCGCGGCGCCGACGGACGCGTTCGGGCCCGGAGATCCGCAGGGGCGACCGGAGCTTCGGCACGCACTCGCGGACTACTTGGCGCGCGTGCGCGGCGTACGGACCGCGCCCGAGCACATCGTCGTCTGCTCCGGCTTCGCCCATGGACTGCGGCTGCTCTTCGAGGGCGGAGTGCTGCCGGGGCCGCTCGCGGTCGAGCCGTACGGGCTGCCGTTCCATCGCGGCATCCTGGCGCACGCCGGAGTACGCACGGTCGCGCTCGGACTCGACGAGCGCGGCGCCCGCACCGATCGACTGGCGGTCGATCCCGCGACCACCGCACGGCACGGGCCGCGCTCCGTACTGCTCACCCCTGCCCACCAGTTCCCGGTGGGTGGCCCGCTGCACTCCGCTCGCCGCAGTGCGGCGGTGGACTGGGCGCGGACGCGCGCGGGAGTGGTGCTGGAGGACGACTACGACGGCGAGTTCCGCTACGACCGCGAACCGGTGGGCGCGATACAGGGGTTGGACCCCGAGCACGTCGTGTACATGGGGTCGGCCGGCAAGAGCCTGTCCCCGGCGATCCGACTGGGCTGGATGGCGCTGCCGCCGCGCCTCGTGGACGGCGTACTCGCGGCCAAAGGGCTACGCGAGGCGTGGGCGGGTGTGGGGGACCAACTCGCCCTGGCCGACTTCATCGAGTCCGGGCAGTACGACGCGCACATTCGGCGCATGCGCAGGCGCTACCGCACGCGCCGAACCCAACTCGTCGCCGCGCTGGCCGAACGCGCCCCGCACATCACCGTCACCGGCATCGCGGCCGGACTGCACGCCGTACTGCGCCTGCCGCCGGGGACCGAGGCGCCGACGGTCGCCGCGGCCACGCGGATGGGCATCGCCCTGGACGGCCTTGCCCTCTTCCGCCACCCGGAGAGCCCGGAGCCCCACGTCGACGGCCTGGTGGTCGGGTACGCCACCCCGCCCGACCACCGTTACCAGGCCGCCCTCGACGCGCTGTGCCTCGCGCTGCCCCCGCAACCGGACCCGGGCACCGGCGGCCCGGCCTGACCGGGGTACCGGAGGCTGACGGGGTGTCATGAAGGGTTCGCCAACAGGCTCACGTCGGCGCCGAACGCACAAATGCGTTGTGCCGCCCGGGGAGCGGGCGGCACAACGCGTTCGGGTCGGTCAGACGTGGGCCACAGGGCGGGACTTCGGCTCTGTCGGGGCCCGGTGCTCGGCGATCGACCGTGTCGCCGGCTTGCGGAGGCCGAGGGCCACCAGGGCAGTTGCGCCGATCCCCGCCGCGGCGATGAAGACCGCCGTACGCAGGCCGTCGGTCGTCGCCGAGCGCAGGGCCTCACCGCCGAGGCCGTCCAGGCCCGAGTTGGCCACCGCGACCAGCAGCGCGAGGCCGACCGCGCCGCCGACCTGCTGGCTCGTGGACGCGACGCCCGAGGCGATGCCCTGGTCCTCCGCCGCGACACCCAGCGCGGCGGCACCGAACATCAGTGTGTAGCCCGCGCCTTGGCCGACGCCCAGCACGATCAGGCCCGGGATCAGTGCGGCATACGACGCGTCCGTCGCCATCGTCGCACCGACGACCACCGCTCCGACACCGCCGACGACCAGGGACAGGACCATGATCGGGCGGATGCCGTACCGCGTCGCGAGCCGGCCGGCGGACTGCGAGCCGATCGCAATCGCGACCATCGGCACCAGGAACGCCAGACCCGTGGTCAGTGCGTCGTAGCCGTGCACGCCTTGGAAGTACACGGTCAGGAAGTACAGCAGCGTGCCGAAGGTGCCCATGTAGAGGAACGTCACGACCGCGCCCACGCTCAGGTTGCGGTTGCGGAACAGGCGGAGCGGCAACAGCGGGTCGGCGCTGCGGAGTTCGACGGCGACGAAGGCGGCGAGCAGGACGGCGCCGGCAGCCGAGGCGGCCACCACCGACGGCGATCCCCAGCCCGACTCCGGGCCCTGGACGAGCGCGAAGACCACCGCGGTGACACCGATCGTCGAGGTCAGCGCCCCCGCCAGGTCGAACGAACGGCCCTTGGCGCGCGGTGCGTCCGGGGCTATCAACCAGAAGGCCAGCACGGCCGCCAGACCCGCGAGCGGCACGTTGACGAAGAAGACCGACTCCCACCCGAACGCGTCCGTCAGCACGCCGCCGAGCAGCGAGCCGAGGATCATCCCGCTGCCGCCCGCGGTGCCCCACACCGCGAACGCCCGGTTCCGCTCCCGCCCTTCGGCGAAGCTCGTGGACACCAGCGTGAGTGTCGCGGGGAAGAGGAACGCGCCGCCGACACCTTGGACCGCGCGAGCCGCGATCAGCGTGCCGGGGGAGGCGGCCATCCCGCCGAGCAGGGACGAGACCGCGTACAGGCCGAGACCGAGGGCGAACATCCGGCGCGGGCCGAAGAGGTCGCTCGCCCGGCCGCCGAGGAGGAGGAAGCCGCCGAAGGCGACGGCGTACGCGCTGATCACCCATTGCAGGTTCTGCGCCGAGAAGCCCAGGCCCGAGCCGATCTCGGGCAGCGCGACGTACACGATGTTGTAGTCGATCGAGATGATCAGCTGCGCGAACGCGAGCAGGGCCAGGGTGAGTCCGAGGCGGCGGCGCGGAGGCGCGGTGACGTCTGGCGAGGGCGGTCGGTTCGAGGGCATGGCAAAGCCTGCTTTCGGGGAAGGCGGGGGAGGGGTACGCGGCGGGAGGACCGCGCGGCAATCGGCGGGCCCGCACCCGGGTGTGGTGGTGGGCCCGGGCGCGGGGGCGGCTGTGCAGGCCGGGGCGGTCGACGCGGAGGCCGGGCAAAGCCGCGGCTCAGCGCTCGGTGAGCGCCTTCTGCCACACCGGGCTCTCGAAGTAGTGGTTGTCGTACAGCTCCGAGCTGTCGCGGATGTCCTGCACCGTGGCCTCGCCGCGATAGACGCGCTCCAGCAGGCGGTAGTAGTCGAAGCGGTGCAGGCCCGGCGTGAACACGACCAGCATCTCGGCCTCGGTGCCCGGCGCCGGGGCGAACGCGTGCGGAACGGTCGGCGGGACGGTCAGGAAGTCGCCCTTGCCGAGCAGCACGACCTCGTCCCGGACCAGGATCCGCATCGTGCCTTCGAGCACGAAGAACATCTCGGTCGCCTTGGTGTGGAAGTGCGCGGGGGCGCCCGGCGAGCCCTTCTCGAACGTCGCCTTGTTGGCGGTCAGCGCCCCGCCCGTGGCCCCCGCGTCGGCGAGCAGCGTGATGAGGCTGGTCGCGCCGTCCTGGATGGCTTCGGCGTTCTCGGCGCGGACGAGGACCGGGTTCGCGGCGGGGGTGTTCGCGGCGGCAGAGGTGTTCGCGGAGGTGTTCATTTCTTGGCTCCTGTGCAGGTGGGCCGGGGTTTCGGCCGGTCCGTCCGGTGCTGACGGACAAGAATCTATGCGGTGGAAAGACCTGTCATATGGTGCATTCAATGCCCAGTTTCATGGGTCAATTCGGGATGCCCCGAACACCGTGGCCGACCCCTGCTCCGGCTCCCGATCAACGTCCGGCAAAAGATCGCCCGCGCCCCTCGCCGTCGCGCCCAACCCGCCAGTAACGTCCCGCCACATGCAGGCCACCGAACCGCGCGATCCCGCGGAACCCGACGCGCTGTCCGCCCCCGGGCCGGAGGCCGTACGCCGGGCCCGGCTCGCCGTCCTGGCCTGCTTCCTCATCCAAGGCGCGTCGTTCGCGGTCCTGGTCACCCGCGTCCCCGCCATCCAGGACCGCTACCACCTCGGCGACGGCGCGCTCACGATCGTCCTCTCCCTGGTTCCGATCGTCGCCGGCGTCGGCAGCCTGCTCGCCGAGAAGCTCGCCGCGCGGTACGGCAGCCACCACGTCCTGCGGACCGCCCAGCCCGTCGTCTGCGCCTCGGTCCTCGGCGTGGGAGCGGGCGACGCGGTGTGGCAACTGGCTTCTGTACTGGTCGTGTTCGCGCTTGCCCTCGGCGCGGTGGACGCGACCATGAACATGCAGGCCATCGGCATCCAGGCACGCCAAGGCCGCAGCGTCATGAACGGCTTCCACGCCGCCTGGAGCCTCGGCGGCATCGCCGGCGCGGGCCTGGCCACGTTCGCCGACCACAAAGACGTGGCCCTCGTCGTCATGTACGCCCTCAGCGCCGCCATCACCGCCCCCGCCGCGCTGCTCATCGGACGCCACTACCTGCCGACCGCGACCACCACCGAAACGGCGACGGCGACCCAACCCGAAACCGCGGCGGCAACCGCCCCCAAAACGGCGGCCGCAACCGCAAACGAGAGCGGCTCCGCCGCCAAAACCACCCCCACCCTCCCCTGGCGCACCATCTTCCCCCTGTGCGCCGTCATGGCCTTCGTCTACATCGGCGACTCCGCCGTCTCCTCCTGGGGCGCGGTCTACGCCGAGAAGGCCCAGGACATGGACGACAACACGGCCCTCCCGTACCTCGTCTACATGGTCACCGCACTCCTCGGCCGCGGCCTCGGCGACCTGGGCGTACGCCGTTGGGGCGCGCTACCCGTCGTGCGCGCCGGCGCGCTCACCGCGGCCGCCGGATTCGCCGCCGTCGTCGCCGCACCGAACCCCGCGGTCGCGCTCGCCGGATTCACCGTCCTCGGCCTCGGCATAAGCGTCCTCGTCCCGCAGACGTTCGCCGCCGGCGCCGAGACCAGCCCCGACGACCGCGACACCGCGATCGCCCGCCTCAACCTCTTCAACTACGCGGGATTCCTCATCGGCACCCCGCTCGTCGGAGTCGTCGGCGACCTCGCCGGCTTCCGCGCCGCGATGGCGGTGCCGCTCGTCCTGGTGCTCGCGATCCTCCCTCTGGCGCGCGCGTTCGCGCCCCAGGGTGAAGCCGGTCACGGCATAGGCCGCCGGACGGGGTCCGGGCGGTAGCCTCCAGCCATGAGTCAAGCCGTACAACTCCTTTGGGACAACCGGATGACCGGGTACGACTTCGGCTCCTGGCACCCCATGAAGCCGATCAGGCTCCAGCTCACCATCGACCTGATCCGCGCGTACGGCCTCGACGCCGGGGACGGCCTGGACATCGTCGCGCCGACCGTCGCCAGCGACGAGCAGCTGCGGCTCGTGCACACCGCCGACTACATCGCCGCCGTACGCGCCGCCGCCGCCGACCCCGCCTGCGCGGACGTCTCGTGCGGCCTCGGCACCGACGACACCCCCGCCTTCCGCAACATGCACGAGGTGTCGGCGCTCATCGCGGGCGGCTCGCTCGCCGCCGCCGACGCCGTGTGGCGCGGCGAAGCCCCGCACGCCGTCAACTTCGCCGGCGGGCTGCACCACGCGATGCCCGGAGCCGCCGCCGGGTTCTGCGTCTACAACGACGCCGCCCTCGCCGTCGCCCGGCTGCTCGAACTCGGCGCGGAGCGCGTGGTGTACGTCGACATCGACGTCCACCACGGCGACGGCGTGCAGACCGCGTTCTGGAACGACCCGCGCGTACTGACCATTTCGCTGCACGAGAGCCCGCGCTTCCTCTACCCGGGCACCGGCTTCCCCGACGAGACCGGCGGCCCCGACGCCGAGGGGTACGCCGTCAACGTCGCCCTCCCGCCCGGTGTCGCCGACGCCAAGTGGCTGCGCGCCTTCGACGCCGTCGTGCCCCCGCTCGTCGAGGCCTTCCGGCCGCAGGCGATGGTCACGCAGCACGGCGCCGACACACACGTCGAGGACCCGCTGGCGCACCTCGCGCTGACCGTCGACGCGCAGCGGCTCGCCGCCGTCGCGCTGCACGGCCTCGCGCACCGGTACTGCGACGGACGCTGGATCGCCACCGGCGGGGGAGGGTACGCCGCCACCGATGTGGTCCCGCGTACCTGGACCCACCTCGTCGCCGAAGCCGCGCACGCGCCGATCGACCCCGAGTCGGAACTGCCGTTCGAGTGGCGCGAGCAGGTCCGCATCATGACCGGCGACCAGGGGCCGTTCCGCATGACCGACGGCGGCACCCCTTCGTTCCGGCCGTTCTCGGCGGGCTACGACCCGGCCGACCGGCTCGACCAGGCCGTGCTGGCGACCCGCCGCGCGGTCTTCCCGGCCCACGGCATCGAACCGCTGTACGACCTCTGACGCCGCATCGCGCCGCCGCACCCGGTCGGCCGCCTCACCACGACGAAACGGCAGGTGGACGTGACGGAAGTGAGCCACGGCAAGGTCCCCGACCGCGCGCAGTTGCGCGCTCACCTGGTGCGCGCCCGGATCGCCGGTGACGTCGCCACCCCGCGCGAGAACAACCTGCGGCACTTCCGCCTGATGAGCGAGCGGCACCCGGCCTACCTCTTCGGCCTCGAACCGGACGGCACCTGGACCCCGGAGGAGGTCCTCGCGCTGATGGTCCGCCGTTGCGGAGTCGTGGCGGACCCCGCCCACCTCAACGGCCAGGACACCATCGACCCGGACCTGACGATCGCGGCCCTGGACGACTACGCCGACCGCCTCGCCCTCGCCGGCCGACGCCGCGAGCGCGTCGTCGTCGCGACGGGTCACCCGGACGGGCTGCTGGACTACTACCGGGCGCTGGCGCGCGCGCTGCGCGAGGCCGGGTGTACGCTCCTGCGCCCCGCGCGCGACTGGACGTACAAGACACCGGCCTCCGAAGGGGCCAAGGCCCGTTCGATCGACTACCGCGGCCCCGTGGCCGTCGTCGTGGACGACGTCGGCGAGCCCAGGCACACGCACTCCGCGCGGCCGATACGGGCCATGCTCGCGAGCATCGTCGACGACGGCGGCGAACTCCCGGACCTGGTCGTCGGCGACCACGGCTGGGCGGGCGGCGCGGGCCAGGCCGGCGTCGACGCGATCGGCTTCGCGGACTGCAACGACCCGGCACTTTTCGTCGGCGCGGAGGAGGGCAGCGTGGTCGCGGCGGTTCCGCTCGACGACAACGTGCAGCCCCATCTGTACCGTCCGCTGCTGGCGTACGTACTGGATAGGGCGGGACTGTCCTGAAACAAGCCGGATGGGCGAAACGGGACGGATAACTGCTCCTCTTCCCCACTGGTACCACCCGCCACTACCCTGAAAGGACGCACGTGCGTGTGGATGTCACCGGAGGGGAAGCCGGTGCCCGTCGCGTGCTGAATGGTTCAGGTGCGGCATGGCTTCTGCAGATCGGCCTCTGAACGAGGTCAATTTTCTGACCGTGGCCGAAGTGGCTGCGGTGATGCGGGTGTCCAAGATGACCGTGTACCGGTTGGTACACAGTGGCGAGATGCCCGCCATCAGGGTTGGACGGTCCTTCCGGGTTCCGGAGCAGGCTGTCCACGACTATTTGCGGGACTCGTACGTAGAGACCGCATAGCGCCGCGCAGGCGCGCGGCACGACCGGAGTACGGCAGTCAGCCGGCCCCGGGCGCCCGCATGGCACGATGTGCGCCCGGGCACTGCCGTGGGACAACTCCCGAACAGTGCGCTCACACGTCCGAGGGCTCCTCATTTCGGGGCGCCCGGGAACGGCGAGTAGGCTAGGGCCAGACGTGCGGGCTGACTCGGCTCCGCGCAGTGGAATGCGCCCCCGCGGCTTGCGGTGGGCGGTCCGTTCTCTCCGCGCAGGCGGGGTCGTCCGTATGTACACGTGAGCGAGGGTTTCCGTGGGCTCTGTCATCAAGAAGCGTCGTAAGCGCATGGCGAAGAAGAAGCACCGCAAGCTGCTGAAGCGGACGCGAGTCCAGCGTCGCAACAAGAAGTAGCCGACGCCGACCCGCGCTCGCGGGTTGCTGCCGTGCTTTCGATGCCCCGCGCACGCGGGGGTCTTCTTTGGCGCTCCCCGTGCACGCGGGGTCTTTGAGCGCGGTCCCTGTTCAGGCCGCCGCCCCCGCCGTCACGGCGTGAGGCGGCGGCCTGACGTGCTTGCGGAGGTCCGCCGTCCGCGGCGCGGCACTCCGCCACCTGGAGGGTTTCGATCCTCCGTACGGTGTGAACGACTGGTTAACCCTGTCGTGGCCGGTCCCGACAGGTGTCGGTGACTACTAGGTTGAGACCGTGACCCGACGTACCCGGCCCGGCGTACCCGGCCGTGCTCCGGGCGCGGTCCGACCGAATCGGGGTGATCGGGGGTGAAGGCACCGATGAGCAAGGTCGTGCTGGTGACCGGGGTGACCCGGGACCTCGGCAGCCGCTATGCGCGCATGATCCTGCGCACTCCCGGGATCGAGCGCGTGATCGGCGTCGACGCGGTCGAGCCGCGCCACGAGCTGGACGGCGTCGAGTTCGTGCACGCCGACATCCGCAACCCGATGATCGCCAAGGTCGTCGCGCAGGCCTCCGTCGACACCGTCGTACACCTCAGCCCCGCCGAGACCCCGCCGAGCGGGTACGCGGGGACCTCGACGTCGGCCAAGGAGACCAACGTCATCGGCACCATGCAGCTGCTCGCCGCGTGCCAGAAGGCACCGTCGGTGCGCAGCCTCGTGGTCCGCTCGACGACCGCGGTGTACGGCGCCTCGCCGCGCGACCCGGCGATCTTCGAAGAGGACATGGAGCCGCGCGTACCGCCGACCTCCGGGTGGGCCAAGGACGCCGTCGAAGTCGAGGGGTACGTACGCGGCTTCGCGCGCCGGCGCCCCGACGTCCCGGTGACCGTCCTGCGGTTCGCGCCGATCCTCGGCCCGACCATCGAGTCGCCGATGGCCGACTACTTCGGCCTGATGCTGCTGCCCACCGTGCTGGGCTACGACCCGAGGCTGCAGTTCCTGCACGAGGAGGACGCGCTCGACGCGCTGCGCGTGGCGATGGCCGCCGGCGAGCCGGGCACGTACAACATCGCCGCCGACGGCATTCTGCTGCTGTCGCAGGCCGCCCGGCGGCTCGGTCGGCCGGTGGTGCCGGTGCCGTCACCCGCGATCGGGGTGGTGAGCCAGGGGCTGCGCGGCGTCGGGTCGGTCAACCTGTCCGCCGAGCAGATCCGGCTGCTGACCCACGGGCGCGTGGTCGACACCACCCGGGCGCGCGAGCGCCTGGGGTTCGCGCCCCGGCGTACCACCGCGGAGACCTTCGAGGATTTCGCGCGCGGCCGAGGGCTGCGCGGGTTGCTCGACCCGGAGCGCGTCGGCGGCGTTCCCGACCGCATCGCGTCCCTACTGCTCACCAGAAGGAGTCCCGATGGGTGACGCCCGGATCATCCCGTTCGACGGATCCGCGGGCGGCTCGCGGGGTCCGGCCGGCCGGGGGGCCCGTCGGCAGAACCGCACTCCGCGCCAGGGCGCGGCGCCGGGCGGGAACGAGGCGTACGAGGACGACATCCCGGTCCGGGAGCGCCGCCGCACCGGCCGCTCCGGCGCACGTGCGAACGTGCGCGCGATCGGTGCCGTCCCCGAGCCCGACGGCGATTCGTCCGCCCGGCGCGACGGGGGTGCCGCCCCCGGCGGTGGCACCGGCCTCGGCGCGCTGGCGGGTGCGCTGGGCGGGCTGGTCGGCGGGGCCGCACGCGGCCTGGCCGACGGGCTTGCCGGGCCGGGGTGGGAGGACAAGGCCGCCGACCGCCTGGCGTTCGTGCGGCGGCGGATCACCGGCGACTACGAGGTGGACGAGTTCGGCTTCGACGAGGAGCTGACCGACGCGCTGATCATGTCGCTGCTGCGGCCGCTGTACGAGAAGTACTTCCGCGTCGAAGTGCGCGGCATGGAGCACATCCCCGACAAGGGCGGCGCGCTCATCGTCGCGAACCACTCCGGGACGCTGCCGCTCGACGCGCTCATGACGCAGGTGGCGGTGCACGACCACCACCCCGAGTCGCGGAACCTGCGGCTGCTGGCCGCCGACCTCGTCTTCCAGATGCCGCTGGTGGGCCAGGTCGCACGCAAGAGCGGGCACACGCTGGCACATCCCGCGGACGCCGAACGGCTGCTGTCGCACGGCGAGTTGGTGGGCGTCTGGCCGGAGGGCTACAAGGGGCTCGGCAAGCCGTTCAAGGACCGGTACAAGCTCCAGCGGTTCGGGCGCGGCGGGTTCGTGTCGTCCGCGCTTCGCACCGGGGTGCCGATCGTGCCGTGCTCGATCGTGGGTGCCGAGGAGATATACCCCATGATCGGGAACGTGCGGACGCTGGCGCGGCTGCTGGGTTTGCCGTACTTCCCGGTGACGCCGACGTTCCCGCTGCTCGGGCCGCTGGGTCTGCTGCCGCTGCCGACGCGCTGGCACATCGAGTTCGGCGAGCCGATCCGCACCGACTCGTACCCGTCGCAGACGGCCGACGACCCGATGGTGGTGTTCAACCTGACGGACGAGGTGCGCGAGACGATCCAGCACACGATTTACCGGGTGCTGATGCAGCGGCGCTCGGTGTTCTTCTGAGTCCTTCCGAGTCCGGGCGGATCCGTGCGGGTCCGCCCGCTCGGCCGAACAAATGACGGTGCCCCGGCCTTCGCGGCCGGGGCACCGTCATTTGTCGTTCGGATGAATCAGGTCGTCCAGGGTCTTGCGGTCGTTCAGCTGTGCAGTTGTGCGGTGTTCCGAGGACTATTCCCCGTCCGGAGCCTGCGGGGCGCCGCCGATGGTGATGCCGATGCCCGGAAGACCGGGCAGCAGCGGCGGGACGTTCAGCCCCACGGGAGGCAGCACCGGCGCCGGGACGTCGACGCCCACCGGGCTCGGGCTCTGCGAGGGAGGCGAGCCCGAGTCGGTCTTCGTCGGCTCCAGCAGCGGCACGTTGACGTGTGGCAGCAGACCGGCGGTCGACGTCGCGGCCGGCGTCGGCGAAGTGCCGTTGCCGGGAGCGCCGGTGGCGGCCTGCCCGACCACCGGCGGGACGATCCCGACGACGCCCGGCAGCGCGGCGGGCGCCTGCGGCAGCCCCCCGGGCAGTGCGGGGCCGACGGTACTCGGCGGGTTGCGCTTGCCGGGTCCGACCGGGAGGGCGGAGTCCATCTCGCCGGCGTCGTCCGGGGCGAGCGCCCCCGGGATCGGCGAGACCTGCTTGCGGATGTCGTACAGCAGCTGCCAGACCATGTCGCGCTCGACGGCCACTTCGCCGGGGAGCCGGTCGGCCATGCGCTCCATGCGTTCGGTGCCCGACTTCGCGAACTGCGCGAGGTCCTTCATCGGGCCGACCTTGGTCTGGTTGTCCTGGTAGGACTCGGTCAGGAGGGCACGCCCCCGTGCCGTCTCCTCCCGCGCGTCGTCGAGCACGCTGCGCAGGTGGCCGATGGTGCTCTTGCCGATCGCACCGCCGCCCTCGCGGTCGAGCAGCCGCTCCGCCTCGGCCAGCCGGGTGCGGGCCTGTTCGAGGTAGCGCTCGCCGCGTTCGCGGTCGGAGCCGGCCATCGAGATCTGGATGTCCTCGACGGCCCGCTTGACGTTGTACGTCATGTCGCCGGGCAGAGCGTCGGAGCTGGCGACCGCGATGCCGCCGAGGCCGCCGGCCGTGATGACCAGTGCGCTGCCCGCCACGGCACACCGCCTGCGCCAGCGGACGGCGCGCGGCTTGGGGACGGGGGCGGGGCGCCGGTGCGCGCCGCGCGGTGCCGGGACGGATGCCGCCGCGGCCGGGAGCGCGGACGCCTCGTCGAGCAGTCTGCCGCGCAGGGCCGCCCGGAAGTCGGCGGTCGGAGTGGGGCCTGCCGCCGCCTCGTCGTGCAGCTTGGCCGCGGTCCGCAGAGCCGCGGCGACCACCTCGTCCCCCTGGCCGTCCCCGTGGGTCGCCCCCCGGCTCGGCGCGGGGCCGGATCCCATCTGTTCCAGCTGTTCCAGTGCCTCGGCGAAGGCCAACACACGTCGCCGGTCCACAACCGCGATGCTCACGGGCCGCACCTCCTCTCCCCGGATGCCCGTCCAGGGACGTCTACGGGTCGGGGGCCGTGATTCGGCTCCCCGCCGCGCCGCGCCCCCGAGGGGCGCGCTATCTGGGAGAACGAGCCGAGGCCCCCGGGGGTTACGGAAGTGTGATTCACCGCACGTCCTCCGGGAGCAGCCGGGCGAGGGTGCGGACCGCGCGGTACTGGAGGGTTTTGATGGCGCCCTCGTTCTTGCCCATGATGCGGGCGGTCTCCGCGACGGACAGGCCTTGCAGGAAGCGCAGGGTGACGCACTCCTGCTGCTGCGGGTTGAGGCGGCGTACGGCGTCGAGCAGCGCGGCGTTGGACAGCGATTCGAGCACGCAGTCCTCGGGACTGGGCTCGACCTCGTTGGCGTCGAGCATTTCGCCGGTGGTCACTTCGAGGCGGAACCGGCTGGACTTGAAGTGGTCGGCGACGAGGTTGCGCGCGATGGTCACGAGCCAGGCCCCGAAATCGCGGCCTTGCCACGTGAACGTGCCGATGCGGCGCAGCGCGCGCAGGAACGTCTCGCTGGTGAGGTCCTCGGCGATGGCCCGGCCGCCCACCCGGTAGTAGATGTAGCGGTACACCGTGTCGAGGTAGTTGTCGTACAACTGGGCGAACGCCTCGCCGTCCCCGTCCTGGGCGAGTTCGACCAGGGCCATGATGCGGCCCGCCTCGCCCTCGCGCGCGGTGCCGTAGCCCGACGACCCTCGGGCCGGGCGGGCGGGTTCGGTGGTGCCGGTACGGGCGGTGCGGCCGGCCACACCGGTGTACGCGCGTTCGCGGCGGGCGGGCCCGGTGTCCGCGACGGCGGCGAGAACGAGGTGGTTGGGCCAGGGGTCGAGCGCGGCGACCACCGCCGCCCGAAGCGTCGCCAGCCCGGTCACGTCAACCCGGACGATTCGGTGCACGGGACTCCCTGTTGCGTCGGCATCATCATCGGCGTCATGACTTACTGTGCGGGGACGATCACCCATCGTAGGGACAATGGGGACTGCTGTGCGCCGATCGAGAATAACGCTTAGTAAAGGAAGGGATACCAAGTGTGCTCATCGGCGATGCGAAGCTACCCGCATGGCCAGCCGAAGTGTGCTGTTTGGGCCATTCCCGGGACGCGGTGACCGCCGAGTGCTATAAGCCGCACATCTCCGCGTGTTGGGCGTGTCAGGACATCGCGTGGCACGCGTGGACACGTGCGGACGCGCGCGAACGCCCCCGCGCGTCCGGGTCCGCGGAGCGGAACGCACGGGAGAGGTCACACGAAGGGGCCCGGTCGGCCGGACAGGTCACCCTGCCGAGTGCGGCCGACCGGCCGTGCGCGTCATTCGGCCAGGCGCGTGCCGTTCGGCCGCCCGCGTCGTTCGGCCACCGTGCCGTTCAGCCGAGTGCGGCCCGTCGGCGTACGGCCGTTCCCGCCACGAGCGCCCCGGCGACCGCGCCGATGCCGGCCGCCGCGGGGATGCCGATCTTGGCGGCCTTGCGTCCGGTGCGGTAGTCCTTGACGCGCCAGCCGTGTTCCCGGGCGTGGCGCCGCAGCTTCGCGTCCGGGTTCACCGCGCAGGGGTCGCCGACCAGCGACAGCATCGGGATGTCGTTCGACGAGTCGCTGTACGCCGAGCAGTCCGCGAGATCGAGGTTCTCGTGCGCGGCGAGTCCGCGCACCGCCTCGGCCTTCGCCTCGCCGTGCAGCAACTCGCCGACCAGGCGCCCCGTGTAGACCCCGTCGCACGTCTCGGAGACGGTGCCGAGCGCGCCGGTCAGGCCGAGGCGGCCGGCGATCGTCCTGGCGATCTCGATCGGTGCGGCGGTGACCAGCCAGACCTGCCGGTCGGCGTCGAGGTGCATCTGGGCGAGCGCGCGCGTGCCCGGCCAGATCTTGTCGGCCATGTACTCGTCGAAGATCTCCTCGCCCAGGGCGGTGACTTCGTCGATCGAGTGGCCCTTGACGAACGAAAGCGCGGTCTCCTGCGCGTCGCCCACGTGGCCCATGTGCTCGCCGCCGAGCCGGAAGCGGGCCTGCTGCCAGCCGAAGCGGGCGATGTCGCGCTTGTCGAAGAACCGCCGCGCGTACAGGCCGCGGGCGAGGTGGAAGATCGACGCGCCGCGCATCACGGTGTTGTCGAGGTCGAAGAACGCCGCCCCGAGGACGGGCGGTTCCTCCGGTCCGGCGGTGTCCGCGGCACCGTCCGCGACGCCGGTCGCGTCCGCGCTTGTGAGGTCTGGCGGGCCCGCCGCAGCCCCGTCCGCGCTGCCGTTGAGCGTGCGGTCCGCGCGTCCCGCTATGTCGCGGGCGGCTGCGTCGGGGTGCGCCGAGGCATGGGCGGCCGCTGCCGCGGCCTCACCCGCCGTGACGGCGCGCGTCAGGGAAACATTTCGGACACTCCGTCGCAGCAGAGCCATATCGCGAGCGTAACGGCCTCGCGTTGCGACTGTGTGGCGGCGCCGTGGCGGTCTGTCGTCAAGCTCGCGTAATGCTTCTGATCCGGAGGTGCCCGGTCCGCAACGTGCGCGTGATCAATGGGCAAACAAGCGACGGAGGCGTGGGCCGGACGGAGGACAATCGAAGAGTGAGTCTTTTCCGACGGCGGGGTGCCGCCACACCGTCCGAGCGCCGGGTGACCATGTTGAGTCGCCCGGGCTGCCACCTGTGCGACGACGCGCGCGCGGTGATCGTGCGTGTCACCGGCGAGTTGGGCGTGCCCTTCGAGGAGGTGGACATCACGACCGACGCGAAGTTGGAGGAGGAGTACCGCGAGCAGATCCCGGTGACGTTCGTCGACGGTCGCCAGCACGATTTCTGGCGGGTTGACGAACGGCGACTGCGTGCTGCCCTCGCGTGAGCACGGGGTCACCACTTGTGATCGACTTCACAGAACTTCGCGGGAACCGTCGCGTGATGCATGTCACGGCGTGTGCACAAAACGGACACCAGCTTTGTGCACACGTTCACAAAAGCCTAACCTGGCATTCCGAAACCGCAGGTCCCACCCACAGGAGCACCGTGGCTACAGGCCGTACCGAGCGACCGGCGCACCGGGGACGCGGTATTCCCGAGGCGACGGTGGCGCGGCTTCCTCTGTACCTCCGGGCGCTGAGCGCGCTCTCGGATCGCGGTGTCCCCACCGTGTCATCCGAGGAACTCGCCGCCGCCGCCGGGGTCAACTCCGCGAAGCTGCGCAAGGACCTGTCGTACCTGGGGTCGTACGGCACGCGCGGCGTCGGCTACGACGTCGAGTACCTCGTCTACCAGATCTCCCGCGAACTCGGTCTGACGCAGGACTGGCCGGTCGCGATCATCGGCATCGGAAACCTGGGCCACGCGCTCGCCAACTACGGCGGGTTCGCGTCGCGCGGCTTCCGGGTCGCGGCGCTGCTGGACGCCGACCGCGCCGTGGCGGGCCAGCGCATAGCCGGGATGGTCGTGCGGCACATGGACGACCTCGAGCAGATCGTGCGCGACGACCACGTCTCCATCGGGGTCATCACCACTCCCGCGCCTGCCGCGCAGGGGGTGTGCGACCGCCTCGTGGCGGCCGGAATCACGAGCATCCTGAACTTCGCCCCGACCGTCCTCTCCGTCCCAGAGGGCGTCGATGTGCGCAAGGTCGATCTGTCGATAGAGCTGCAGATCCTGGCCTTCCACGAGCAGCGCAAGTCCACCAGCGACGGCGCTGCCCCCAACCTTCCCCCCGCCGCACCCGGCGCCGCGGCCTCCCGGGCCGGCGACGTGGGCGGCGACCTGCCCGAGGTGATGCCGGCGTGAACGCCCGGAGCACGTACGTCTGTTGCCAGGGGGCGACATGAACGAGCGCAGCGAGCGGAACAGCAGAGGGATGCGTTTCGCGAATGCGGCACCCTCGCGTACCGAGGAGGCCGCATGAGCGTCCTCGTCGTGGGGCTCAGCCATCGCACGGCCCCGGTCAGCCTGTTGGAGCGCGTCGCCGTGGCCGGCGATGGCCAGGCCAAGCTGCTCCAGGACATGGCCGCCGCGGAGTCGGTCGCCGAGGCGTTCCTGCTGTCGACGTGCAACCGCGTCGAGCTGTACGCCGACGTCGACCGCTTCCACGGCGGCGTCTCCGACCTGTCCGGGCTGCTGGCCCGGCACACCGGCGTACCCCTCGAAGAGCTGACCCCCCACCTGTACGTGCACTACGAGGAGCGGGCGGTCCACCACCTGTTCTCCGTGGCGTGCGGCCTCGACTCGATGGTGATCGGCGAGGGCCAGATCCTCGGCCAGCTCAAGACCTCCCTCGCGCTCGCCCAGGAGTACGACACGGCGGGCCGTGTCCTCAACGACCTCGTGCAGCAGGCGCTGCGGGTCGGCAAGCGCGCGCACAGCGAGACCGACATCGACCGTGCCGGCCAGTCGCTGGTGACCGTCGGTCTCGAACAGGCCGAGCTGGTCGGCGGCCACGTCGGCGGCACCCGCACCCTCGTGGTCGGCGCCGGCTCGATGAGCGCGCTCGCCGCGACCACGCTGCAGCGCCAGGGCGCCGGCACGATCCTCATCACCAACCGCACGTACGAGCGCGCCGAGCACCTGGCCGACCAGGTCGGCGGCCGGGCCGTGCCGATGGCCGCCCTCCAGGACGCGCTGACCTCCGCCGACCTGGTGATCTCGTGCACCGGCGCGACCGGCCTGGTGGTCACCGCGGCCGACATCGAGGCGGTCCTCGAAGCCCGCCGCGAGCGCGGCGTCGACCGTCCGCTCGTGCTGATCGACCTGGCGCTGCCGCGCGACGTCGACGCGCGGGTGCGCGACATGGACGGCGTGCACCTGATCGACCTCGAAGTCCTCGCGGACGTCGGCACCGGCGCGCACGGCACCGTCGACGTCGACGTCGTGCGGCGCCTGGTCGGCGACGAGGTGGCCGAGTTCGCGGCCGCGCAGCGCGCGCAGGCGGTGACCCCGACCGTGGTCGCTCTACGCGCGATGGCCGCCGATGTGGTGCGCGGGGAGCTGGAGCGACTGGCCGGGCGTACCCCCGACCTGGGCGCGAAGGAGCGCGGCGAGGTCGAACTGACCATCCGCCGCATCGTGGACAAGCTGCTGCACGCGCCGACGGTGCGGGTCAAGCAGCTCGCGGGCGAGCCGGGCGGCGCGTCGTACGCCGAGGCGCTGCGCACGCTGTTCGACCTCGGCCCCGGCCCGATGGCCGCGGTCAGCCGTGCCGATGTCGGCGCGGACGCCGACATCGACGTCGCCCAGGTACTCGACGCGGATCTCTCGTCCGGTGCCTCCGCAGGAGAGGCAGGTGCGGCATGAGCGAGCGAATCGACAAGAAGGTGCGTTTCGCGGATGCGGCCGCCGTGCGAATCGAGGTGGCGGCATGAGCACGGAGACCGCCCTGCGCCTTGGCACCCGCCGCAGCGCGCTGGCCATGGCCCAGTCCGGCCATGTGGCCGAGCAGGTCACGAAGTTGACGGGTCGTCAGGTCGAGCTGGTGGAGATCACCACGTACGGCGACACCTCGCGCGAGCACCTGGCGCAGATCGGCGGCACGGGCGTCTTCGTCTCCGCGCTGCGCGACGCGCTCCTGGACGGGAGCATCGACTTCGCGGTCCACTCGCTCAAGGACCTGCCGACCGCGACGCCCGACGAGTTCGCGCTCGCCGCGGTGCCGCCGCGCCACGACCCGCGCGATGCCCTCGTGGCCCGCGACGGGCTGACGCTGGGCGAGCTGCCGGCCGGCTCGCGCATCGGCACCGGATCGCCGCGCCGGGCCGCGCAGTTGCTCGCGCTCGGCCTCGGCCACGAGATCGTGCCGATCCGCGGCAACGTCGACACCCGCATCGGGTACGTCACCTCCGGTGAGCTCGACGCGGTCGTCCTCGCCAAGGCGGGCCTGGCCCGCCTCGGCCGTGCGGACGAGGCCACCGAGGTTCTCGACCCGCTCCAAATGCTGCCGGCCCCCGGTCAGGGGGCTCTGGCCGTCGAGTGCAAGTCTTCGGACCCCGCACTCGTCGAACTGCTCGCCGTGCTCGACGACCCGGACACCCGGGCCGCCGTGCTCGCCGAGCGCATGCTGCTCGCCGAACTGGAGGCCGGTTGCTCGGCTCCGGTGGGCGCTCTCGCGGACGTGTCCGTGGGAGAGTCCGACGGCGAGGAGGTCACCGAGCTGTACCTGCGGGCGGTCGTCGCCAACGGCGACGGATCCCATAGCGTACGGTTGTCCGCCACCGGACCCCTGGACGAGGCGGCGTCTCTAGGCCGAGAGCTGGCCAAGGAGATGCTTGCCCGGGGTGCCGCCGGTCTTATGGGGGAGCGCGTCCCTTGAGCCCCAGAGCGAAGAAGAAGCCAAGCGGAACCGTCACCTTCGTCGGTGCGGGCCCCGGCGATCCCCGACTCCTGACCCTGCGCGCCGTCGAGGTGCTGGCCGAGGCCGACGTCGTCGTCGCCGACGCGGCCACGCGTGCCCAGGTGCTGTTCCACTGCCGTGCCGACGTCGAGGTCGTCGACCCCGCGGGTGCCGAGGACGGTGAGCCGCTCGCGGCCGCCGGCCGGGCGAAGCTGATCGTCACGGCGGCCCGTGCAGGCCGCGCCGTGGTGCGCACCGTGGACGGCGACCCGGTCGTGGACCACGGCGTCGTCGACGAGATCACCGCCGTCGCCAAGGCGAAGGTGCCGTTCGAGGTCGTCCCCGGGGTACCGGTGTCGACCGCGGTCCCGGCGTACGCCGGTGTGCCGCTGACCGGCCCCCGCGCGGGCGGCGGGGTACGCGTGCTCGACACCGCGGAGCCGTCCGTGGACTGGGCGACCGTCGGCGCGACCGACGGCACGCTCGTGCTGCGCGGCGCGGTGGACCAGATCGCCGAGATCGCGCAGGAGCTCGTCGCGGGCGGACGCAAGCCGGCCACCCCGGTGGCGGTGACGACCCAGGGCACGACGACCGAGCAGCGCACCATCTGCTCGACGCTGGCCGCGGTCGCCGCCGACCTCAAGGCCGCGCGCGTCACGCTCCCGGCCGTCATAGTCGTCGGCGAGGTCGTGGGCCAGCGGGACATCCTGTCCTGGTTCGAGACCAAGCCGCTCTTCGGCTGGCGGGTCCTGGTGCCGCGCACCAAGGAGCAGTCGGCCTCGCTGTCCGAGCAGTTGCGCTCGTACGGTGCGGTGCCGCACGAGGTGCCGACCATCGCGGTCGAGCCGCCGCGTACCCCGCAGCAGATGGAGCGGGCCATCAAGGGCCTGGTCACCGGTCGCTACGAGTGGGTCGCGTTCACCTCGACCAACGCGGTCAAGGCGGTACGCGAGCGCTTCGAGGAGTACGGGCTCGACGCGCGCGCCTTCGCGGGCATCAAGGTGGCCGCGGTCGGCGAGCAGACCGCCCGCGCGCTCATCGACTTCGGCGTCAAGCCGGACCTGGTGCCGTCGGGCGAGCAGTCCGCGGCCGGGCTCCTGGAGGACTGGCCGCCGTACGACCCGGTCTTCGACCCGATCGACCGCGTCTTCCTGCCGCGCGCCGACATCGCCACCGAGACACTGGTGGCCGGTCTGGTGGAACTCGGCTGGGAGGTCGACGACGTCACGGCCTACCGCACCGTCCGGGCGGCGCCCCCGCCCGCGGACACCCGCGAGGCGATCAAGGGCGGCGGCTTCGACGCCGTGCTCTTCACGTCGTCCTCGACGGTCCGCAACCTGGTCGGCATCGCGGGCAAGCCGCACGCGGTGACGGTCATCGCGTGCATCGGCTCGGCGACCGCCAAGACCGCGGAGGAGCACGGCCTGCGGGTCGACGTGATGGCCCCCGAGCCGTCGGTCGCCGCCCTCGCCGAGGCCCTCGCGGAATTCGGCGCGGCCCGCCGCGCCTCACTCATCGAAGCAGGCGAACCGGTGACGAAGCCCAGCGAGCGCCGTCCCGGATCGCGGAGGAAGGCGAAGTAACCCATGTCTGACGCGCTGTCAGGGTCCGGCGGGTTCCCTCTGGTTCGACCGAGGAGGCTGCGCCGGACCCCGGCGGTGCGCCGACTGGTCGCGGAGACCCGGCTGCACCCGGCCGACCTGATCCTGCCGCTCTTCGTACGCGAGGGCGCCACCGAGCCGGTGCCGATCTCCTCGATGCCCGGCGTCGTCCAGCACACCCGCGACACGCTGCGCAAAGCCGCTCACGAGGCCGTCTCGGCCGGTGTGGGCGGCTTGATGCTGTTCGGGATCCCGTCGGCGAAGGACGCCTGCGGCAGCGCCGGCACCGACCCGGACGGGATCCTCCAGGTCGCCTTGCGCGACGTCGCGGCCGAAGTCGGCGACGACACGGTGATCATGTCGGACCTGTGCCTCGACGAGTTCACCGACCACGGCCACTGCGGCGTGCTGCGCGAGGACGGCACCGTCGACAACGACGCCACCCTCGACCGGTACGCCGAGATGGCCGTCGTGCAGGCCGAGGCGGGCGCCCACATGCTCGGCCCGAGCGGCATGATGGACGGTCAGGTCGCGCACGTACGCCGGGCGTTGGACGCCGCCGGCCACACGGACGTGTCGATCCTCGCGTACAGCGCCAAGTACGCGAGCGGCTTCTACGGCCCCTTCCGCGAGGCCGTCGAGTCCACGCTGCAGGGCGACCGCATGAGCTACCAGCAGGACCCGGCCAACGCCGACGAGTCCCTGCGCGAGGTGCTGCTCGACATCGCCGAGGGCGCCGACATGGTGATGGTGAAGCCCGCGATGTCATACCTCGACATCGTGCGGCGCATCGCCGACGAGGTCCATGTCCCGGTCGCCGCGTACCAGGTGAGCGGCGAGTACGCGATGGTCGAGGCCGCCGCCGCCAACGGCTGGATCGACCGCGACCGGGTGATCCTGGAGACCCTCACCGGCATCCGCCGCGCGGGCGCGACCAGCATCCTCACCTACTGGGCCGCCGAGGTCGCGCGCAAGCTCCGCTGACCCGCGAGCCGCCACGGGCGTGCGTCACAAGCTGCTTCGAGCCGCGCGTCGCGCGCCTAGGACGGCGAACCGTGCCGCGCGACAATGCGCCGAACGTAAAGAACACCCTTGACTATGAGGTTGCGGGTGTCCCACTGTGCAGTCGTTTTCCTATCATGCGAAACGCTCCTGTAGGACGACGAAGGATCGGGCGACCGCATGACGGACGGGATCCGAGGATCATGGTTCCGGGACAGGCGAAACCTCCGGTGGAGCGCGCAGCAGACGGACCTTGACTCCCAGGTCCTGAGAGACGCCCTGCACACGGCAGTCGGCGGAGTGCGGCGGGTATTGCGGGACACCCCGCCCGAGTGGCGGGCGAGCGCGGCCTACAGCCGCGTGCTCTGCCAACTCGCGGGGCACGGCGTGGTGGTCGGCCTGCGCGATGGACTGCTGGACGTACCCGTGCAGTTGCCCCGGCCCCCGGACCACGGGCAGGCCTGGGCCTCCCGTACGATCCTGCACCGCATGGTGCGCGAGCTGGCGATCGACGAGGCCCTGCGCGGGCTGCTCGGCGACCTGTCGGACGTCGTCGGCGACGACGGGCTCGACGAGGTGATGGCCGAGGCGGGTCTCCTGGGGGCCGACACGGTGTGGCGTACCCGGGTCGCCGAACCCCTGGAAAAACTGGACGCGTTGTGGGCCACTGCCACGCGCGCGGTGCTGTGCCGCGAACCGTCCGGCGAACTCCTCTGGCAACTCGACATGTTGCTGCCGTCCTCGGTGGGCGTGAGTGCGGTGCCAAAGTCGCCGGGTGACCACCTGGAGGCCCTGCATGCCCGGGTCACCGAAGGGGACATCGCCTGGGGTTCCATCGAAGGCCCTTATGAACAAGGGAAGTTGAGCGCGGCGCTGGTCGACGGGCAGGCCCCGGCGGCGACCGCGGAGAACCCGTGGCTGACGAACGCCACCGCGGCCGCGGACATCTCCGTCGCGTCGACGGGTGCCACGGAGCCCGCGCACTTGCCGGTTGCGGCGGACCAAGCGGTTCCGGCGGATCAGGCCGGTCCGTGCTCGGCGACCGCCGCCGCCACAGGGGTCGTGGCGCTCTTCTGGGACTGGACGCGGGGGCTGTGCCTGCGCCTGCACGCGTGCGTGGTCTCGGGTCTCATGCCCGTCGCGGCGTCGATCTACTGGGAGGCCGTGGCGCGGGCACTGGCTCTGTTCGCCCCCGCTGCCCCCGCGGCACCTGCCCCCGCTACCGTCACCGCCACTTCCGCCGCCCCCGCCGCCCCCGCCGCCCCCGCCGCTCCCGTCGACGAACGCGCCGAAGCCGAGACGCCGCTGCCCCTCCCGGCCCCGCGTGCTGCTTCCGTCGACGTTCTCGCCGGCGATGTTCCCGTTGGCGACGTACCCGCTGCCGACCTTCCCGCAGGCGGCCCGGCTGCCGTCGACACCGCTGCCGTCGGCCCGGCTGCCGTCGACCCGGCCGTCGTCGACGCTCCGTCCGTCCGCATCCCCGCCGTCGGGACCCCGGCCGCGCCCCGGTTGGTCGATCCCTTCCCGTCGGCGCCGCCCGCGTCCGCTCCGACGCCGCCGGAGAAGGATCGAACACCACTGCCCGCGAAGGGAGTTCCGGCACCCGCCGAAGCGGCGGCGCCGTCCGGACCGCCGAGGCCGACCGCCGAGGTGCATGCGCCCGAGACCGCCGGATCGCGTTTGTCCGTCCCGGACTCGGCATCGGTGAACACGGACCTCCGGGACATGATCGACACGATTGCCCGGACCATGTCCCCGATCGCCGCCGCGGCCGACCGGTCCCGGCGCTCGGTCCGCCGGGCGTGACGGCGGCGTGACAACCGGCGGCGAGCCGAGTGTCGCCGCCGACCGCGGTACGTCAGGCGTTGCCGATCGGGCGGGGCTGCAACCGCGCCCGGTCCGCGGCCGCCTTGCCGTGGATCCAGCCTTCCTCGTCGCGGATCCGGACCCGGTGCGTCGTCAGGTTCGGGAACATCTCCTCGGCGGCCTCGCGTACGGCGACGTCCCGAGCGGCGAGCACCGGCAGGAGCGCGTCGTCGGAGCCGGCCGGGCTTGCCGCGCCGTCGGCGTCGACCCGCCCCGCCCCTGCTTCCGCCGCCGCTTCGGCCGCCGCCTCACGGGCGGCTTCGCGTTCGGCCCGCAGTGCGGCCGCCGAGAGGCGTTCGCCGATGCGGCCCGCGTACGCAATGAGGAACGACTGCCGGAAGTCGCGTGAACCCGACCGGTTGCGCCCGCCGCGCGAGCGGCCTCCGGCGCGCGTCATCGCCGCGGTGGCCTGCACGAGCAGCGACGTGTAGAGGAGTTCGACCGCGTCGACGTCGGTGTCGAAGCCGATGACCGTGGAGAAGCCGAAGTCGGGGGACCAGACCGTACGGCAGCGGTTCGCCTCGGCGACCGCGTCCAGCAGCATCGCCTTGGCCTCGTCGTAGGGCGCGTCCACGCCGACCCGGACGGCGGTGGGCCGTACGCCGGGTGCCGCACCCGGGCCGGCCGCGAGCAGCGCCTCGTCGATGCTGTGCCGGGCCATGAGTTCCTGGGCCTTGGCGGACAGCGCCTCGGCCTCCTCGGGGAACTCGGTCGACTCCGCCTTGGCGAGCAGCGCGCGGATGCGTCCGAGCATGCGCGGCGGCTCGGCGCCGGTGCCGCGGCCGTTCGCGGCGGCCGGATCGGCGCTGTGCCGCGGCCCCGGTTCGGCGGCCTCGGCGTGCAGCGGCACGATGCCCGGGAGACGGGCGAGCACCCGCAGGACTTCGAGCACGTAGCCGGCACAGGTGAAGCGGGTCACGTTCATCCGTGCGGCCAGTCCGGGCAGGTACGCGTCGTCGCCGTCCCACCACACGTCCGCGTCCAGCTCGCGTATCTGCCGCTGCCACCGGGGTCCGCCCGCGGCCGCGGACTCGCGGCGCTGCGCCGCGGCGACGACGTCGACGGCGATGCGGACGTGCCGGTCGGCCGGGCGCTCGTCGGCGAAGGCGCGGTCCACCATGCGTACGACGTCGGCGGGCTGCCATCCGCGGGCCCAGCAGCCGGCCGCGACGCGTTCCGCGAGGGCGAGGTACGCCCTGCTCATGTCCGGCCACCGCGCGGCCGACTCGGCCAGCCGCGACGCCCCGGAGTCGACCGCGAACTGCACGGCGTCCTCGTCGGGCGCGCCGATGAGGCCGTGCAGGATCTCGTCCAGGAGTGCGGAGGGCATCCGTCCATTGTCCGGTACGCGGCGGCAACCGCGGTCCGCCGAGTCGGCGCACCCCGCGTGCGCGGCCGGCTGGTGCGGTTCCCGGACAAGGCGGGTGACCTTGATCGTCCGGCACGGCATGATGCCCGCTACGCCATCCGCCCCGGCCGCGTTCCGTCGCAGGCCGGCACCACGGCCTCACCGGGGGTCCCTCTTGCTGTGCCCTGACTGCGGCGCCGAGTCCGCATTCGCGACCCGCTGCACCGACTGCGGAGCGCCGCTGCCCGGCCCGGTCGACCCGCGGCCGCCGACCTCCGACGGCTGGCAGTTGTGGCGGATCAAGCCGCTCGTCCGCCTGGCGGTCGTGCTGTACGTCCTGCTCGGCGCCACCGTGATCGCCTTCGCCGTCTCCGCCGCGGCGTACCTCCACCGGGCCGAGCGCGTGGACGATTTCTTCCACGGCGACCCGAAGGCCAGGTCGTTCGGCGACCTGAAGGCGATTGCCGCGGCGGACGACTTCGTCGTCGTGAGCACGACGGTCTCCACGGTCGCGCTGGCGGTGACGGGGGCCGTCTTCATCGCCTGGTTCCACCGGGCCCGGCGGAACGTGATGTGGATGGGACCGGACCGCCCGCGGCTGGGCCCGGGCTGGTCGGTCGGCGGATGGTTCTGCCCGGTGGTGAACCTGTGGTTCCCGGCGCGTATCGCGCACGACATCTGGACGGGGAGCGACGGGTCGCGGGGCGCCCGGCAGACCAGCGGTCCGGTCGGACGCACGGTCCTGATCACCTGTTGGTGGGTTCCGTTCGTCCTCGCCGTGTCCGTGGATCGGCTCGTCGCGGGGTTCGGGGCGGTCGCCGACCGGTTCCACATCCTCCCGTTCGACGACGGCATCGACGGGTTCCTGCTGTGGAGCCGGATCGCGGCGGCGTCGGGGCTGCTCATGGTGGTCGCCGGCGCGTTCGCGATTCCCCTGGTGCACCGCGTCACCGCGCTCCAGACGGAGCGGACCCGGCAGTTGTGGGCGACGCACGGATCGCCGCCGCGATGGCGTACGACCGCCGCGGCCTCTATCGCGCCCCTCCCGAGGTCTCCGTGGGCCGGGGCGCCGCGGGACTGAGCCCATTGCGGGGCCGGAAATCACGCGTGACCTTGTTGCCCCGACGCGGCATGATGCGCGCTACGTCAATCGGTTGCGCCGTCCCGCGCGCCGGATTCACGACCATTTCGGGGGGTTCCTTTGTTGTGCCCGGATTGCGGTGCGACCTCGACGCTTTCCACGCGTTGCACGAACTGCGGGAGACCCGCGGCCGGTCCGGGCGCCGACCCGTGCCGGCCCGGCGGGGGTGCCGACGACCGCGCCGACGACCACCGAGGCGACCGCCCGGACGACCGCCCGGACGACCGCGACGAAGCCGCTTGGAGCTTCGCGGAGGACCGCGGTGACGACTCGTGGCGGTCGACGGCGGACACGGTCGGCAGACTTGAGTCCGCCAAAGCGGCCCGCGCGGCCTGGGACACCACCGCGCCGACCCCGGCCGCCCAGGGCTGGCAGCTGTGGCAGCTCAAGTCCGTCGGCGGCCTGGCGATCGCGTTGTACGCACTGCTCGCGGCCTCTATGGCGGTCTCGGTGGCCGTCGCCGTGGCGAGTTTCCGTCGGGCGTCGCTGGTCGGGGACCTGCGCGACGCCGATCCGTTCGACGTCGACCCGTTCAGCGGTGAACTGGGCGGCGTGAGCCCGGACGACTTGGCGTCGGCGGACGACTTCGTCCTCGTCGCCTCTGGGCTCGACATGATCGTGTTCATCGCCACGGCCGTGGTGTTCGTCGTCTGGTTCTTCCGAGCCCGGAAGAACGTCGAGATGTTCGGCCTGCACCGGCCGCGGCTCGGCTGCGGGTGGGCGATCGGCGGATGGATCTGCCCGGTGGTCAACATGTGGTTCCCGGCGCGGATCGCCAGTGATCTGTGGAAGGGCAGCGACACGTCCAAGGGCGCCGCCGACATCGGCAACCCGTTGGGCCGCGTCACGCTGATCGCCAGTTGGTGGGTGGCGTTCTCGGTGGCCACCGTGATCAACCGGGTCGGCACGGCTCGAGCCCCGGACGGGTACAGCCCGGACGACACCGGGACGCTCGACGACGTCATCGCGTCGGACCGCCTCGGCGCGCTCACGGGCGTGCTCTTTGTGATCGCCGGGGTCTTCGCGATCCTGCTGGTGCGGCGGATCACCGCACTCCAGAACGAGCGCACCGCGCAACTGTGGGCGATGAGCGGCCCGCAGGCGATGTGGGGTGCGCCGCCGACGTCCGGCGGTTTCCCGGTCCCGGCGCCGCCGCGGGCCCCGCTGCCGCCGGGCTCCGAGCCTTCGGCGCAGCCCGGGCAGCCCTCGCAGCCCGCACCGTCCGAGACGTCGAACTCGCAGCCCTCGCAGCCCTCGCAGCCTTTGGAGTCCGAGCCGCAGTCCTGACGACCGTTCGCCGACAGCAGGCCGCCGCCGATGTCCAACTGCTCAGACGTCGGCCGCCGTACCGTCCCCGCACTTGCCGCGCCGGGCGTCGCGCGGCGAGCGTGCGGCGGTGTCGACGTACACGGTCCCGTCGACCGTCACCACCGGGTACGTCCGCAGCGCGCGGCAGGAGAACTCGCCCGACGACTTGCCCGTGTCGACCCGGAAGACGGTCCGGTGCGACGGGCACGTCACCGAGTCGCCGGAGACCTTGCCGCGGGACAGCAGGGCGCCCGCGTGCGGGCAGCGGTCCTCAAACGCGTGCACGGTGCCCCCGTGCCGCAGCACCGCGATCGGCGGCCGGTCGTGCACGCGCCGTGCGGCGCCCTCCGGCACGTCGGAGAGCGGCCCCACGCGTACGGCCCCGTCGGGGACCGCGGCGGGTGCGGCCGCCGCGTGCGTGGTGCCGGAGCGGTCCCGGCGGAACGGCACCTTCATACCGGGCAGGGTAGGCATACCTCATCGGGAATGACAGGCGATCGGTGATCGAATTCACCCGCGTGACCTCGCCCACCCTTCCGGCGCGGACCTCTTCTGACGTACCGTCAGGTCGGCATGTTGTGCCCGTCGTGCAGGCGCGGAAAACAGCGGCCGGGTTGGCGAACCATCTCACGTGGAGGGCACGTGTCTGATCCGATCTACGACGCCAGGACGCTCTGGGAGCTGGTCGAGCGCCGTGCCGCGGCGTCGCCGGACACCCCGATGCTGCTCGACCCGGAGGACCGCAAGGTCACCTTCGGCGAGTTCAAGGCGTGGGCGGAGCGGGTCGCGGCCGGCTACCACGCTCTGGGGATCACCGCCGGCACGCGTGTGACCTGGCAGCTGCCGACCCGCATCGAGTCGATCGTCGCGGCCACCGCGCTCGCGCGCCTCGGTGCCGTGCAAAACCCGATCATCCCCTTCTACCGGGAGAAGGAGGTCGGCTTCTGCCTCCGGCAGACCGACGCCGAGTACTACATCACCCCGGGCACCTGGAAGGGCTTCGACTTCGTCGCGATGGGCGAGGCGCTGGCCAAGGAAGTGCCGGGCGGCCTCACCGTGTTGACCGCGTACGACAACCTCCCCGAGGGCGACCCGGCCACGCTCCCGCCGGCCCCGGCCGACGGCGACGGGGTGCGCTGGCTGTACTACACGTCCGGCACGACGTCCGACCCGAAGGGCGTGCAGCACACCGACGGCACGCTCATCGCGGGCGGCATCGGGCTGGCCAAGGCGCTCGACATGTCGGAGACCGACGTCGGCTCGATCGCGTTCCCGTACGCGCACATCGCCGGCCCCGACTACGTCAACACGCTGCTGATCACCGGCTTTCCGGCGGTCATCATTGAGACGTTCGACCCGGCCGGGGTCATCCCGGTGTACGCGCGCCTCGGCGTCACCATGGTCGGCGGCTCCACCGCGTTCTACGTCGCGTTCCTCAACGAGCAGCGCAAGCAGCCGGGCGTCAAGATCATCCCGACGCTGCGCATCGTCTCGGGCGGCGGCGCGCCCAAGCCGCCGGAGCTGTTCCGCGAGGTCGTCGACGAGATGCAGGCGGTGCTGTGCCACGGGTACGGCATGACCGAGTGCCCGATGATCGCGCAGGGCGGCCCGAACGACTCCGAGGACCAGCTCACGTACAGCGAGGGCAAGCCGGTCTTCGGCATCGAGGTCCGCATCGTCCGCGCCGACGGCACGCTCGCCGGCCCCGACGAGGAGGGCGAGGTCCGGCTGCGCGGCCCGATGGTGTTCAAGGGCTACACCGACCCGGAGCTCACGAAGGACGCGTTCGACGCGGACGGCTTCTACCACACGGGTGACCTGGGCAAGCTGCGTGCCGACGGCCACCTGTCGCTCACCGGGCGGCTCAAGGATGTCATCATCCGCAAGGGCGAGAACATCTCCGCGCGGGAGATCGAGGACCTGCTCTTCGCGCACCCGAAGGTCGCGGACGTCGCGGTCGTGGGGCTGAACGACCGCGAGCGCGGCGAGCGCGTGTGCGCGGTGGTCGAGCGTCAGCCGGGCGAACCGGACCTGGAGTTCGCGGAGATGGTGCAGTACCTGAAGGACGCGGGCCTGATGGTGATGAAGGTCCCGGAGCAGTTGGAGATCGTGGACTCGCTGCCGCGCAACGAGACGCTGCGCAAGGTGCTGAAGTTCAAGATCCGCGACGAGTACAACGCCAAGCCCTGGGCGCCGCAGAGGTAGTTGCCGACGTCTGCGGCCGAGGACGCGAGTTCACGCGAGTTGCCGCGACCGGACACGACGGGACGCAACGGGACGCAACGGGACGCAACGGGAGGCGCCGAGAGGCGACGAAACGCGACGAAACGCGACGAGGGGCGCCGCGCGCGAGCGCGGCGCCCCTCGTCGATGTTCGGGCCGGTGGACGGAAGATCGTCCCTTATGTCCGGCTCATCAGGTGCGCCAGGCGGTGGCCACGGCCTCCATCGTCGTGATGGTCGCCACAGCGCTCAGCGTGTTGGCGAGCACCGCTTCGGCGTATTCGGGAGGGAATCCCGCCACCGCGTCGCGCGGGACCACGAACTGGAATCCGGCGTTCACCGCGTCCATCGCGAAGTTGACCATGCCCACGTTGAGCGACACGCCGACCCCCACGACGGTGGTCACGCCGAGGTTCCGCAGCACCGACGCAAGACCGGTATCGGCCATTGGCCCCAGTCCGTGATACCTCGTCAGAACCAGGTCGGAAGGCGCCACTTCGATACCGTCCGCGACCTCCGCGGCCGCCGATCCGGGCGTGAGCTGCACGGATGCCTTGGCCGCGGCGCCGAACATGCGCGCGTTCCGGTTCGCGCCCTGCCCGTCCTCGCGGCGCAGCGCGAGGCAGTGCAGCACCGGGACGCCCGCCGACCGGGCCGCACGGCACAGTTGGTCGATGGCCGGAATCAGACCCTGGGTCTGCTCCGCCAGCGCCGGGAAGACGGCGTTCTTTCCGATCACCCCGTTCTGGCATTCCTGGGTGACCAGCGCGGTCGTGCCCGGGGCGAGCAACGTGCCCGGATCAAGTGCCATGTGAGTCTCCTGACTGACCATCGGCTTGCTGTTGCCTGCGGGGAGAGATTACGCTAAATCTGACGGTCCATCAGATTCAGTCCGTAGCGGTCCATCAGATTCAGTCCGTAGGAGGGGCCGATGAGCGCCAACCTGCCCGAGCAGGACGCCACCGAGTCCGGCAACAGCTTCGGGGAACTCCCGAAGATCATCAGTGTCGATGACCACGTCATCGAACCGGCGCACCTGTTCGAGCGTTGGCTGCCGGCCAAGTACCAAGACCGGGGTCCCAAGCACGTCCAGACGGGTATCGGGCAGCTCGAGTACACCGGTGCCAGCTACAAGATCACGACCGACCCCGACGGCCCGCTCGCGGACTGGTGGTTCTACGAGGACCTGCGCTTCCCGTACAAGCGGAACATCGCGGCCGTCGGCTTCAGCCGCGACCAGATGACCCTTGAGGGCATCACGCGCGAGGAGATGCGCCCGGGTCTGTACGACCCCAAGGAGCGCCTCAAGGACATGGACCTCAACCATGTCGAGGCCTCCCTGTGTTTCCCGACCTTCCCGCGCTTCTGCGGCCAGACCTTCTCCGAGGCGAAGGACAAGGAGGTCGCGCTCGCGTGTGTCCGGGCGTACAACGACTGGATGGTCGAGGAGTGGTGCGGTGACTCCGGCGGCCGCCTGATCCCGCTGATCATCATCCCGCTGTGGGACGTCGACCTCGCCGTCGCGGAGATCATCCGCAACGCCGACCGCGGCGTGCACGCGGTGTGCTTCTCGGAGATCCCGGCGTTCCTGGGCCTGCCGAGCATCCACACCGGCTACTGGGACCCGTTCTTCCGCATCTGCGAGGAGCGCGAGGTCACCATCAACATGCACATCGGGTCGTCCTCGACGATGCCGGCCGCGTCCCCGGACGCGCCCGCCGCCGTGCAGGCCAGCCTCAGCTTCAACAACGCGATGGCGTCGATGGCGGACTTCATCTTCGCCGGCATCCCCGCCCGCTACCCGCGCCTCAAGCTGGCGTACTCCGAGGGCCAGATGGGCTGGATCCCGTACGCGCTGGAGCGCATGGACGACGTGTGGGAGGAGCACCGCGCGTGGGCCGGCGTCGGCGACGGCCTGCCCGAGCGCCCGTCGTTCTACTTCCACCAGAACATGTTCGCCTGCTTCTTCCGCGACCAGCACGGGGTCAACTCGCTCGATGTCATCGGCGTGGACAACGTGACGTTCGAGACCGACTACCCGCACGTCGACTCGACCTGGCCGCACACCAAGAAGGTCGCCGAGGAGCACCTCGCGGGGCTCGACGCGGGCACGGTCTACAAGATCATCCGCGGCAACGCGATCCGCATGCTCAACCTGGACCACGACAAGTAGGTCCGGTGGGGCCGTCGTCGACGGCCCCGCATTCTCGGGCGGCCCACCACGACGCGGAAGCGAAGCGTCCGGTGGGCCGTCTCCGGGTATTTGACTAGTCGTCATTTGATTGGCCGTCAGATCTAGACTCCAGGGCGAAACCGGACCAGGGGTACTTCAAAAGGGGTAGAGGCGTGGGTATCTGCGAGGGACGCGTTGTCATCGTCACCGGTGCGGGGGGCGGCATCGGACGCGAGCACGCACTGGCGTTCGCCCGCGAGGGCGCGCACGTCGTCGTCAACGACATCGGCGCGTCGCGGCAGGGCGACGGCCGCTCGCCCGGCCCGGCCCAGCAGGTCGTCGACGAGATCGAGGCGATGGGCGGCAAGGCCGTGATCAACGCCGACGACGTCGCCGACTGGGAGGGCGCCGCGCGCCTGGTACAGACCGCGATCGACACCTTCGGCCGCCTCGACGTGCTGGTCAATAACGCGGGCTTCCTGCGCGACCGCATGCTCGTCTCGCTCGGCGAGGACGAGTGGGACGCGGTCGTCCGGGTCCACCTCAAGGGCCACTTCGCGACCATGCGGCACGCCGCCGCGTACTGGCGCGCGGAGGCCAAGGCCGGCAACCCGGTCGACGGCCGCATCATCAACACCAGCTCGGGCGCGGGCCTCATGGGCTCGGTCGGCCAGGGCAACTACGCCGCCGCCAAGGGCGGCATCCTCACCCTGACGCAGATCGCCGCCGTCGAGTTCGGCCGCTACGGCGTCACGGTCAACGCGATCGCCCCCGCCGCCCGCACCCGCATGACGGAGGAGGCCATGCCCGACATGGTCGCCGCCCCGACCGACGGCTCGTTCGACTTCTATGACCCCGCGAACGTCTCGCCGCTGGTCGTCTGGCTCGGCTCCGCCGAGTCCAAGGACGTCAACGGCCGGGTCTTCGAGGTCGAGGGCGACAAGGTCTCGGTCGCGGTCGGCTGGCAGCACGGCCCCGAGGCCAAGGCCGGGCGCCGCTGGAACCCGGGGGAGCTCGGCCCCGTCGTCGCGAAGCTGATCGACGAGGCCCCGACCCCCACGCCGGTCTACGGCGCCTGAGCGCCGCCGCAGTCGAGCTGTCGAGAAGGGGCCAGGACCATGGACCTGAGGTACACCGAGGCGGAGGAGAGCTTCCGCGCCGAGCTGCGCGCGTGGCTCGACGAGGCGCTGCCCAAACTGCCGGCCAAGCCGGACCGCAACGACTGGCCGGGGCGCCGCGCGTACGACACGACGTGGCAGCGCATGCTCTTCGACGCCGGGTACGCCGGCATCCACTGGCCCGTCGAGGCCGGCGGCAAGGGCGCGACCCCGACCGAGCACCTGATCTTCCTGGAGGAGACCGAGCGTGCCGGGGCGCCGTACGTCGGCGCCAACTTCGTCGGCCTGCTGCACGCCGGCCCGACGATCAATGCGGCCGGCAGCGAGGAGCAGCGCCGCAAGTACCTGCCGGGCATCCTGTCCGGTGACGACGTGTGGTGCCAGGGCTTCTCCGAGCCGGGCGCGGGCTCCGACCTCGCGTCGCTGCGCACGCGCGCGGTGCGCGACGGCGACGATTACGTCATCAACGGGTCGAAGATCTGGACCTCGCACGCCGAGGTCGCGGACTACTGCGAAATGCTCGTGCGCACCGACCCGAACGCGCCCAAGCACAAGGGCATCACCTGGCTGATCGTCCCGATGGACACCCCCGGCATCACGATCCGTCCGCTGGAGACGGTGATGGGGACCTCGGAGTTCGCCGAGGTGTTCTTCGACGACGTGCGCGTGCCGGTCGCCAACCGCGTGGGCGAGGAGAACGACGGCTGGCGCGTCACCATGGTGACCCTGTCGTTCGAGCGCGGCACGGCGTTCGTGAGCGAGGTCGTCGCGTGCCAGCGCCTGCTGCACGAACTGGCCGAGCTGGCCAAGAAGGTCACCCGCCGCGACGCCACCGCCTGGGACGACGTCGCGCTGCGCCGTGAACTGGGGCACCTCACCGCCGAGTTCGAGGCGCTGTGGGCGCTCACCAAGTGGAACGTCTCGGAGGCCGCCCGCTCCGGCGTACCCGGCATCGGCGGCTCGGTGTTCAAGCTGCGCTTCTCCGAGACCAAGCAGAAGGTGTACGAGCTGGCCCACCGCCTGCTCGACCGCGCCGCGCTGGTCGTCGAGGACGTGGCGGGGCTGCCGAGCGGCGACCTGATGGACGAGCGGTTGTCGTCGCTGTCGTACACGATCGCGGCCGGCACCTCGCAGATCCAGCGCAACATCGTCGGGGAGCGCATCCTCGGCCTGCCGAAGGAGCGCTGATGGACTTTCAGCTGAGCGAGGACCAGCGCGACCTGGCCACCGGCGTACGCGAGTTCTGCGAAGGCCGGTTCGACCGCGACCGCATGCGCGACCTGGTGGACAAGAACCGCGTCGCCGGCATGGTCGACAAGAAGCTGTGGGCGGAGCTCGCCGAGACGGGCTTCTTCTCGCTGCGCGTCGCGGAGGACGAGGGCGGCGTGGGCCTCGGGACGGCCGAAGCCGCGCTCGTGTACGAGGAGGCCGGCCGCGCGCTCCTCCCCGGGCCGCTCGTCGCGACCCACCTGGCCGCCTCCCTGGGCGGCGAGGCGGCCGCGGGCCTGGCCGCGGGTGCCGCGTCCGGCGAACTGGTCGTGGGGCTCGTGGCAGGCGACGCGTCCCCGATCCTGGTCGAGCACCTGGACGCCCTCGACGTCCTGCTCGTCCTCGACGACGACGGCATCCGCCGCGTCTCGCCTCCGTCGGTGGCCGGAACCCCGGTCCGCACGCCGATGGACCCGTTCACCCCGCTGCACCACGTCGAGGCGCTGCCCGAGGGCGAGTTGATCGCCGACGCGGAGACGGCGGCGCGGTTCCGCCGGGAGGGCGCGGTGCTCACCGCCGCCGTGCAGCTGGGCATCGCGGGCAAGTTGACCGAGCTGTCGACGCAGTACGCCAAGGAGCGTGAGCAGTTCGGCCGCATCATCGGCAGCTTCCAGGCGGTCAAGCACCTGTGCGCGGACATGCTGGTGCGTACCGAGATCGCCCGTGCGGCGGTGTACGCGGCGGCTGTCACGCTGGACGACCCGGTCGTGGGCGACGCCGCCGTGGTGGTGCCCACCGCCAAGCTGATGGCGGACGACGCGGCCACCCGCAACGGCAAGGACGCCACCCAGGTGCACGGCGGCATGGGCTTCACCTGGGAGGTCGACGTCCACCTGTACCTCAAGCGGGCCTGGGTCCACGCCACCCAGTTCGGCTCCGCCGAGGACAACGAAGAGGCGCTGGCGCTCACGCTGTAGTCGGCCGCGCTTCGCGATCGTGCGGGCAGGGGTCGACGGACGATCGTCCGTCGACCCCTGTCGGCGTCTGCCCCCGTGCCGCGTCGCCAGGGGCGTTTTCCGGCCGCGCGACGCGGCGCCGGTGACGCGTTCTTGACGGTTGGTCAGGTCGGCCGCCAAGATCACCGCGGAGATCGTCGACAATGGAGGAATCGTGGCGCGTGGGAGGTCGGTGAGAGCGGGCATAGCCGCTCTCGTGGGTGTGGGAGCGGTGCTCGCGACCACAGGCTGTTCGAGGGCCGCCAAGGCGAAGAAGCCGCCGCAGGACCTGTGCGCGCTGGCGACCAGTCCCCCGCCGACGTCGTACGCTCCTACGCCGACCAGGTCCTCGCGGGCCTTGCGGCCAAGAAGTGACAAGGCCGCCGGGCACTCCGTGGACGCGCGCCCGGGCCGGGTTCGGCGAACCCGACCGAGGCCGGTCCGTGGAACCCGCGTACGGACGAGGCGTGCCGGCGCGAACCCCTGATGTGTCCGATCTTGTCCGGTGTTCGACGCCGGATCCGAGCATGAGCATCCAAACTCCGGGGTTTCCTGAGAGAATCCGGCCGTCCCGAACCACGGTGCGGCACAAGGCCGACCGTTCACAGACGGGGGCTCCACCGCCATGGATCCGCTAGCGCCCACCGATCCCGAACGCGTCGGGTCCTACGTGCTGTTGGGCCGCCTGGGCGGCGGCGGCATGGGGCAGGTGTACCTGGGCCGCTCACCCGGCGGACGCCCCGTCGCGGTCAAGCTCGTGCACAGCGCCCTCGCCGCCGACCGCGACTTCCGGCGCCGCTTCGCCCAGGAGGTCGAGGCCGCCCGCTCGGTCGGCGGCTTCTACACCGCGCCCGTCGTCGACGCCGACCCCGACGGCGATCCGCCGTGGCTGGTCACCGCGTACGTTCCCGGCCCGTCGCTGCACGACGCCGTCGTGTCCGCCGGCCCGCTGCCGCCCGGCACGGTGCGCAGCCTCGGCGCCGGACTCGCCGAGGGACTGGGCGCGATCCACGCGTGCGGGCTCGTACACCGCGACCTCAAGCCGGCCAACGTGATCCTCGCCGACGACGGGCCGCGCGTCATCGACTTCGGCATCGCGCGCGCGATGGGCGGCTCCGAGCTGACCGTCACCGGAACCATGGTGGGCACCCCCGGCTTCATGTCGCCGGAACAGGCCATGGGGGAGACGGACATCGGTCCGGCGAGCGACGTGTTCTCGCTGGGGTCGGTGCTGGCCTTCGCGGCGACCGGCGAAGGCCCGTTCGGCGGCGGGTCGATCGCCGGGATCGTCTACCGCATCGTCTCCGGGCAGCCCGACCTCACCCGTCTCCCGGACGAGTTGCGCGACGTCGTGACCGCGTGCCTGGTCCAGGAACCGTCCGGGCGCCCGAGCCTGGACCAGGTGACGGACGCGCTGGCGTACGGGCGCGAGGCCACCGAGATGTTCACGCCCGGCTGGCTGCCCGCGACCGTCCCGCACATCGCGTCCGACGCCGTACGCGCCGCGACCGTGGTGGTGCCGCCGTCGGATCCGACACGCGCCGTACCGCCGCCCCCGACGCCCGGCTCGGTCCCCGGCCCGCCGCCGACCGCGGAGACCGTCGCCGTACCGGGGCGGCTCGCCCCGCCGCGGGACGCGACCACTGGGGACGGGACCGGGGCCACCGGGTCCACCGCCGAGACGGTGGTCGGGACCGGCGGTGTCGGCGCCACACTCGCCGCTCCGGAGTCGGACGACAAGGCACCCGGGCGGTCCGGCCCGTCCCGCCGCCGCTTCATCATCGGCGCGGCGGGCGTGGCCACCGCCGCGATAGCCGGGGCGGGCGCCTGGGCCGCGCTGCGCGACGACGACAAGCCCAAGGGCGAGACCGGCGCTTCGCCGCCTCCCCAGGACGACGCGTCCCCCTCCGCCGCCAAGTCCGGCGAGCCGGTGTGGCAGTTCGCCACGTCCGGAACCGTCCTGTCCTATCCGCGCGTCGCCGGCGACACCGTCTACGGCGCGAGCAACGACGGGACGCTGTACGCCGTCAACACGGCCGACGGCAGCGAGCGCTGGAACTTCCGTACCGGCGCGGCGATCGGCTCGTCCCCGTCCGTCGTCGGGGGAGTCGTCTACCTGGGTAGCGACGACGGCAAGTTGTACGCGGTCGACGCGGTGTCCGGCACCGAACGCTGGTCGTTCCCGACCGGCGGCATCGTGCACTCGCCGGTCTTCAGCGGCGGGGTCGTCTACGTCGGCAGCGCGGACGGCTTCCTGTACGCGGTCAACGCCGACGGCAAGGAGCGCTGGCGCTTCCAGACGGGCAACGACACCCACTCCGCGACCATCGCGGGCGATGTCGTCTACGTCGGGTGCAGCGACAGCAACCTCTACGCCGTGGACGCCGTTTCGGCCGCGAAGAAGTGGACCGCCCCGACCGGCGGAGCCGTCTCCGGGTTCCCCGTCGTCGACGGCGGCGTCGTCTACTTCGGCAGCACCGACGGCAAGCTGTACGCCGTCAACACCGCCGACGGCCGCCAGCGCTGGGTCTTCGCCGGCACCGCCGCCCAGGCGGGACCGGCCGTCACCGGAGGCACCGCCTACATGGGCGGCGGCCCCAACGTCTACGCGGTCGACACCAACACCGGCAAGGAGACCGGCAGATACACCGCGGGCGGCGACGTAGGCCGCCCCACCGTCGCCGCCGGCGTCCTGTACGTCGGCAGCACGGACCAGAACCTCCACGCCGTGGACGTCCGTACGATGCAGCCGCTCTGGAAGCTCGCCGCCCCCGGCGCCGTCCAGACCCCCACCGTCGCCGGCGACCGCGTCTACGTAGGCGTCGACGACAACACCCTCCACGCCATAGCCATCTGACCGCACGCGCGAAAACGCGAACGGCGCGGTGCCCGGGTGGGGCCGCGCCGTTCGGGTGGGGTGGTTATGCGTCGAGGATTTGGGCGGCGATCAGGTTCTCCAGGTAGCGGTCGTCCCACCAGTTGAGCTGGAGGGACTTGGCGCGGCGGAAGAAGAGCTGGACGTCGCACTCGACGGTGAAGCCCATGCCGCCGTGGACGTGCACGGCGAGGTCGCTGACCTCGCGGTACGTCTTGCAGGCGAACAACTTGGCCATGGGGGCCAGCTTTTCGACGCCGCGGCCGTTGTCGCGGGCCCAGGCCGCTTCCCAGACCAGGGTCTCCGCGCCGTCGACGGCGGTGACCGCGTCGGAGAGGTCGTGGGCGATGGCCTGGAACGCGCCTAGGGGCTTGTCGAACTGCTTGCGGGTCTTGGCGTATTCGACGGTGATCTCCAGGACCCGGCGGGCGCCGCCGACCGCGAGGGCGGCCAGCAGGATGATGCCGTCGTGGAGCACCTCGGACCACACCGGCCACGCGCCGTTGACGTTGCCGACGACCGCGTCCGCGCCGACCCGGACCGAGGTGAGGTCGAGGCGGTGCTGCGTGTCGGAGGCGACGGTGGGCTGCGCGGTGCGGGTGACCCCTTCCGCGGACGGGTCGACGAGGAAGAGGGTGATGTCTTCCGCGGCCGTGCCGGTGCGGGCGAGGACGAGGACGCGGTCGGCCGAATTGGCGTACGGGACGTGCCGCTTGACGCCGGTCAGCAGCCAGTCGTCGCCGTCGCGGGTGGCGGCCAGGGCGACGCCCTTGGGGCCGTAGCCGCGGTCCGGTTCGACCCACGCGGTGGTGACGACCGCGTCGCCGGAAGCGATCTTCGGCAGCCACTCCTGGCGCTGCTCGTCGGTGCCGGCCGCGGTCAGCACGCCGCCCGCGACGACCGAGCTGACGAAGTGCGGGGAGGGGGAGAGCGCGCGGCCGAGTTCGTCGTAGACGACGACCGCGTCCAGCATCGACATCTGCGACCCGCCCCACTTCTCGGGGATGGTCAGGCCGGTCAGACCGCTCTCGCCGAGCTTGGCCCAGAAGGCGGGCGGGTAGCCCTTCTCGTCCTCCTCCATCGCGCGCACCACGCCGAGGTCGGCGTGCCGGGCGGCGAGCCCGCGCACGGTCTCGCGGAGGACTTCCTGCTCATCGCTGAATGTCAGGTCCATCGGAGCTCCTTCCGTGTCACGGGGTCACGGGGTCCAGCGCTCGGCGCGCCGGTCCCAGGGGTTGTCGTCGTCGGAGACCGGGAGTGCCACGCGCGCCTCGCAGGTGGTCTTCGGCTTGCCGTCGACGGTGAGGGAGACGTCGAGTGTGACCCAGCCGCAGCCGGTGTCGTCGGTCGAGACGTCCTTCACGGTCGCGTTGTAGACCATCGTGTCGCCCGGGAAGACCGGCGAGGTCATCCGGAACACGACCCGGCCGATGCGGCCCTTGGGGCCCGTCCAGTCGGTCAGGTAGCGCTCGAACCACGCGCCCTGGTTGGGGGTGTTCAGGAAGATGTCCTGCACGCCCTGCCGCTCCACGGCGAACTTGTAGTCGTGGTGCATCGGCCGCCAGTCACGCGACGCCATCGCGCCGAGGATCACCGTCGTCGCGGTGACCTCGTGGGACAGCTCCGGCAGCGTGTCGCCGGGCTTGACCCGGTCGAGGGTCAGCTGTGCGGTGGTGTTCGTCATGCCGAAGCCTCCCGGCGGTAGCCGTAGCCGGTGTACGACTCGGTGCCCAGCAGGTCGCCGTTCTGGTTGTGGTACTCGACGTCGATCACCCAGAAGCGCCCGATGCCGAGCTTGGTGCGCTTCTCGCCGCTGACCGACTTCAGGACCTGACGCGACGTCACGAAGTCGCCGGGGCGCAGCGGTTCGTAGAAGACGTTGGTGTTGTCGGTCATGATCGCCTCGGGCAGGCCGAAGCGCTTCTTGAGGTCGAAGTGCACCTGGAGCGACAGTTGCTCGCCCTCGGCGCCGGGCGCCCAGTAGTGCGGGCGGGCGTACGCCGAGATCAGGCTCGGGGGCGAGATCGGCCCGCCGGTGACCTCCTCAGCGACCTTCGGGTCCCAGTAGAGCGGGTTGCCGTTGAACACCGAGGCGCAGGAGGTCCACACGTACCCCTGCTCGACCGGGAAGTCCGCGGTCTTCTCGTACTGCGTGGCACCGATCAGCGCGGCGACGTCCTCGGGGAGGGTGTCGTCCAACGGTGTGGGGTTGTTGCTCACGCCACCACTCCTTCGTCGCGTAGTGCGGTGATCTTGTCGGCGGACAGGCCCGCCGCGGCGAGCAGTTCGTCGGTGTCGGTGACGTCCGACTCGCGGACCAGGTACGGGTCCTCGGACGGCACCATGCCCGCCAGCACCGCCCCGATCTGCCGGAACGTGCCGTGCTTGGGGTGCTTGGCGGTGGCGAACGCGCCCCGTGCCGCGAACTGCTCGTCCTCGACCAGTTCGGGGACCGACAGCACCGCCGACACGCAGGTGTCGGCCGGGGCCAGTTCGGCGACCCACGCGTCGCGCGACTTGGTGCGCAGCACCTCGGCGATGTCGCGGCGGATCTCGTCCTGGACCGCGTCGTCGTTCTGGTGCGCCGTCCACTTGTCGAGGCCGAGGAGGCGGCACAGGTTGCCCCAGAAGCGCGGTTCGATGGCCGCGACCGAGAGCCACTTGCCGTCGCCGGCCTGGTAGGTGTCGTAGCAGGCGTAGCGGCCGAGCAGCAGGTTGGAGCCGACCTCGACGTTCTCGCCGGTCGCGAGGTACTCGTCGACCGACAGGGCCATCAGGGCCAGGACACCGTCCGCGACGGACACGTCCAGGTGCCGCCCCTGCCCGGTCGAGGCGCGGTTCAGCAGCGCCGCGAGGATCGCGATGACGGCGTGCATGCCGCCGCCCGCGCTGTCCGCGACGGTCGCCCCCGGGATCGGCGGCCTGCCGTCCGCGTCCTTGCCGGTCAGGTGCAGGAAGCCGCCGGTGCCCAGATAGTTCAGGTCGTGCCCGGCCTGCTGGGACTTCGGTCCGGACTGCCCGAACCCGGATGTCGAGCAGTAGACGATGCCCGGGTTGAGTGCGGACACCGCCGCGTGCCCGATGCCGAGGCGGTCCACGACGCCGGGGCGGAAGCTCTCGATGACGACGTCGGCCTTGGCCGCCAGCGCGAGGAACGCGTCGCGGCCTTCCGGCGCCTTGATGTCGAGCAGGACCCGCTTCATGCGCCGGTGCGCGCTGTACGAGAAGAAGGGAGGGGCGATCTGCACGCCGCTCTTGGCGGGGACGGGGCCGACCTTGACCACGTCCGCGCCGTAGTCGGCGAGCCAGCGCGAGGCGCGGGCCGCGGGGCCCACGCTCGCGAGATCCAGTACGGTGACGCCTTCCAGGAGCTCGGTCATGTCGCCCGTCAGAAGTTCTTGGGGAGACCGAGCTTGCGCCGGGAGAGGATGTTCTTCTGCACCTCGGAGGTGCCGCCGCCGATGGTGTCGAGCACGGTGTAGCGGTACGTCGACTCGGCGCGGCCCTTCATCGGGGCCTCCTCCGTGCCGACCTTGAGCTGCGTGCCCGGCCCGCCGAGGTCCATCGTCGCGTTGGCGAGGCGCTTGGACAGCTCGGTGGCGTACAGCTTGTACTCGGACGCCTCGGTGGTGGGCGGCGCGCCGCCCTTCTCCGCGGCGGCGACCACGCGCAGCCCGAGCAGGCGCGCGACCTCGGCCTCGGTGGCGAGGGTGGCCATCTTCTGGCGTACGACCGGGTCCGCGCTCAGCGGCTCGTCGTCGACCGTCGCGGTCCTGACGTAGTCGGTGAGCAGGTCGAGCCGCTGCGAGATCGGCGCGAACGAGAACATGGTGAAGCGTTCGAGGTCGAGCGCCTGGGATATGTACTGGAAGCCCTTGTTGACCTCGCCCACCACGTAGTCGTCGGGCACGAACACGTCGTCGAAGAAGACGTCGTTGGTGCGCTCGTCGCCCATCGTCCAGATGCCGCGGACGGTGATCTGCGGGTGGTCGAGCGGGACCAGGAACAGCGTGATCCCGTGGTGCTTGGGCTCGGCGGTACGCGCGCCGACCCAGTACCACTCCGCGAAGTGCGCGGAGGTGGTCCAGGTCTTCTGCCCGTTGAGGACCCAACCGCCGCGGACGTCGTCGCGGATCGCGCGCAGCTTCATGGACGCGGCGTCGGAGCCCGCCTCCGGCTCGCTGTAGCCGACCGCGAACTCGACCTCGTTGCGCAGGATCTTGGGCAGGAACTCGGCCTTGAGCTTCTCGCTGCCCACCGCGAGGAGCGTCTTGCCGATGATGCCGACGCCCTTGCCGATCTGCGGCCCGCCGCGGCCGGCCAGCGCCTCGTTGAGGATGTACTCGTAGATGCCGTCGCCGTCCTGGCCACCCCACTCCTCGGGCCAGGTGATACCCAGCCAGCCCTGGTCGGCGATCTTGCGCATGAACGCGCGGCGCGCGGGAGTGTCGACGATCTGGGCCATGTTCTCCCGGGTGACGTCGAAGACCTCGGGATCGTCGTTCTCGTTGAGGAAGCGCTCCACAGTTTCGGCGAAAGAGCGCTGGTCGGGGGTCAGTTCAAAGTCCACGGCACCTCCTGGGGGCGCGCGTGCAGAGACCGACGGGAGGTACAAGACGCCGGTCACCACGGAAACCTGACGGACAGTCAGATCAACGTAGCACCGGCCCAAGATCAAAAACAGCGGCAACTCCGCGATCTTGGTGGAAGATCACCCGGGCCGAGGTGTTGACCAGCGGTGAAACGGTGATCACCCTGGGTGTGGCGGCCTCCGAGCGAGGGGACGACGAGGCGCCCCGGACGCTCGGAGGGTCCGGGGGCACCTCGACGAAACGAGGCCGCCCGAACGCCGGACGCCGGCGTCTCGGCCGGGCCGGGGCCCGCCCGGACGCCGCCGTCCGGCGCTTGTGCCTCGCACTGAACCGCTCAACGGCGCTACCGGCGAACCGGACCGCGGCGCAGCCGTTCGCGCGGCCCGGGCGGCGCGTACCGCTACTTGATCGCCACCGGGTTCACCGGCGTGCCGACGCCGCCGACGAACGGCTGCGGCGACGCGTCGAGCAGGAACTCGTACACCCCGTCCGCCGCGCAGTCCGCGGCCAACTCCTCCAGGAACCAGTTCTGGCCCTGCAGCATGCCCATCTCGACCAGGTGCAGCGCGTGCACCGCCATGAAGCCGTCCTCCAGCTCCGGCGGGAAGACCTCGAAGACCACGGTGTCGTTGGCGACCGCGGCCACGTCGCGCGTGTGGAACCACTCCGGGCAGCGGACGGACAGGCCCGGGCCGTAGAAGTAGCCGTCCTTGTCGCCGCCCAGGTACTTGGTGATCTGGCCGGTACGCACCAGCACGACGTCGCCGGAGCGGACCTTGACGTTCCCGAGCTCCTCGGCGGCCTCCAGGTCGGCCGGGGTCACCGCGTACTCCGGCTCCAGGACGTCCACGCCCTTGGCCCGCGCGACGTCGAGCAGTACGCCACGTGTCACCAGCGTCTTGATCTTCTCGATGCCCAGGTTGACGGCACCCGCCTCGGCGGTCACCGACTCCTTGGCGGAGAAGCCGTTGTAGAGGCGGTCCTCGTACGTCGCGTGCGTGAAGCCGTCCCAGTGGGTGCCGGCCTGAATGCCCATGACGACCGAATCGTCGCTGGTCGCGACCGTGCCGGGGCCGAAGACCTCGTGGTTGACGAGGAAGGTGGTGCGCTTGGGGTTGTCGCGGCCCGGGATCATCCCGTTCTGGATGCCGTCCTCGCGCAGTTCCACGGCGAGCGAGAAGCGCTTGCCGGTCCTGACGCACGCGGCGGCGGCCTTGACGACGTCCTCGGTGATCAGGTTCATGGTCCCGATCTGGTCGTCCTTGCCCCAGCGACCCCAGTTGTTGACGCGCTTGGCCAGTTCGTAGAACTCGGCGGGCATGGGCATGGCGGGACCTCCTGGCAAGCCTTGAACGGACTCAGGCGAGTAGTACACACCTGTACTCGTCCGAGGCCACTCAACTGTGGGGTGCGGCACTCTACCCTCAGAAACTAACGTACCGTCAGATACTGTCGGGCGAGGCAGTTCTCACATGGCGTCGACAGTGCATCGGCAGCGCATCGGTGGTGCAGTCGATGGTCGCTACGGCGACCATGCCAGGGACCAATGGGGCCGTGGGACAGAGCCGATCCGAGGCTCTTTCGCCAGGCCGATCCGAAGGGGCAGAACATGGGTGACTTCCTGACCGGCAAGGTCATCGCGGTGACCGGCGCGGGCCGGGGCATCGGCCGCGCGGTGGCGCTGGCCGCCGCCGCCCACGGCGCGAAGGTCGTCGTGAACGACTACGGCGTCGCGATGGACGGCTCCGAGCCGACCAGCGAGGTCGCCGACGCCGTCGTCAAGGAGATCGAGGCGCTGGGCGGCGAGGCCATCGCGGTCGCCGACTCGGTCGCCACGATGGAGGGCGGCGCGCGCATCGTCAACGCGGGCGTCGAGAAGTGGGGACGCATCGACGGTGTCGTCACCGTCGCGGGCAACCTGCGCGAGCGCATGCTGTTCAACATGTCCGAGGACGAGTGGGACAGCGTCATCGCGACCCACCTCAAGGGCACCTTCACCGTCGTGCAGGCGGCCTCCAAGGTCATGAAGACGCAGGGCTTCGGCTCGATCGTCGGCTTCACCTCGGGCGTGTACGCGCTGGGCTCGGTCGCGCAGGCCAACTACGCCGCGGCCAAGGGCGGCATCGTGTCGTTCGTCCGCTCCGCCGCGCTGGGCCTCAACAAGTACGGCGTCAACGCGAACTGCGTCGCGCCCGTCGCGCGCACCCGCATGTCGGCCAACGTGCCGATGACGCTCAAGGAGATCGGGGACCCGGAGGACGTCGCGGAGCTGGTCGTCTTCCTGCTCTCCGACCACGCCAAGGACATCACCGGCCAGGTGTACACGACCGCCGGCCCGAAGATCGCGCTGTGGGACCAGCCGCACGAGATCAAGGCGATGTACAACGAGGAGAAGTGGACCGCGGAGTCCATCGCGGCCACGCTGCCCACCGCGATCGGCCAGGACCCGATGCCGGTCCTCGCGCAGCTGAAGGAGTACGCCGCCGCTGCCGCCGCGAAGAAGGCCGCCGAGGCCGCGGCGCAGGGCTGACCTCCCCCCGCATACCGCTGGAGGCCGCGGGCCGGAGCCCTCGGGGCACCGGCCCGCGGCCCGCGCAACCGCATCCCAGAAGGTGACACCGTGGACTTTCGCTACAGCGACGAGGACGAGGAGTTCCGGGCGGAAGTCCGCGACTGGCTCCGCGAGAACCTGTCCGGCGAGTTCGCCTCGGCCGTCGGCACCGGCGGCCCCGGCAGCGAGCACGAGCACTTCGAGATCCGCCGCGAGTGGGAGCGCCGCCTCGGCGAGGGCGGCTGGATCGGCCTCGACTGGCCGAAGGAGTACGGGGGCCGCGAGGCGACCCTCATGCAGCAGGTGATCTTCGGCGAGGAGTACGCCCGCGCGAAGGCCCCCGGCCGCGTCAACCACATGGGCGAGAACCTGCTCGGCCCGACCGTCCTCGCGTTCGGCACCGAGGAGCAGAAGGCCCGCTTCCTGCCGCCCATCGCCCGTGGCGAGGAGCTGTGGTGCCAGGGCTACTCAGAGCCCGGCGCGGGTTCCGACCTCGCGTCGCTGCGCACCACCGCGACGCAGGACCCGGAGACCGGCGACTGGCTGATCAGCGGCCAGAAGGTGTGGACCTCGCTCGCCCACGAGGCCGACTGGATCTTCGTGCTGGCCCGTACCGAGGCCGGCTCGACCAAGCACAAGGGCATCTCGTTCTTCCTCGCGCCCATGGACCAGCCGGGCATCGAGGTGCGCCCGATCGTCCAGCTCACCGGCACCAGCGAGTTCAACGAGGTGTTCTTCGACGGCGCCCGCGCCAAGAGCGAGCACGTCGTGGGACAGCTCGGCCAGGGCTGGGGCGTCGCGATGGGCCTGCTGGCCTTCGAGCGCGGCGTCTCGACCCTCGCGCAGCAGATCGGCTTCGAACTCGAACTCCAGGCCGTCATCGACACCGCCAAGGACAACGGCGCGATCGACGACCCCATCCTGCGCGAACGCCTGCTCCAGGCCTGGATCGACCTGAAGGTGCTGCGCTGCAACGCGCTGCGCACCCTCGGCTCGCCGGACCCGGGGGCGCCTTCCGTCGCCAAGCTCGTCTGGGCCACGTGGCACCAGCGGCTGGGCACGCTCGCGATGGACGTCGGCGGTGCCGCGTCCACGCTGGCCGCCGAGCTGCCGTACGAACTCACCGAGCAGCAGCGTCTGTTCCTGTTCACCAAGTCCGACACCATCTACGGCGGGTCGAACGAGGTGCAGCGCAACATCATCGCCGAGCGCGTCCTCGGCATGCCCCGCGAACCCCGAGGAGAAGCCAAGTGACCGCGCCCGCTTCGAACGCACCCGAGTACGTGGGCGGCCACGGCCTGCTGGCCGGCAAGACGGTGCTGGTCACCGCCGCCGCCGGGACCGGCATCGGCTTCGCCGCCGCCAAGAAGGCCGCCGAAGAAGGCGCCACCATCGCGATCAGCGACAAGCACGAGCGCCGCCTCGGCGAGGCCGCCGACGAGCTCGCCAAGGTCGCCGGCGCGCGCCCGCTCGCGGTGCCCTGCGACGTCACCGTCGAGGCCGACGTGCAGAACCTCGTCGACACCGCGGCCGGCGAGCTCGGCGGCATCGACATCCTCATCAACAACGCGGGCCTGGGCGGTCAGGTCGACCTCGTCGACATGACGGACGACCAGTGGAACCTGGTCCTCGACGTCACGCTCAACGGCACCTTCCGCATGACGCGCGCGGCGCTGCGGCACATGCAGCCGCGCGGCAAGGGCGTCATCGTCAACAACGCCTCCGTGCTGGGCTGGCGTGCGCAGAAGGGCCAGGCGCACTACGCGGCGGCGAAGGCCGGCGTGATGGCGCTGACCCGCTGCTCGGCCGTCGAGGCGGCGGAGTTCGGGGTACGCGTCAACGCGGTCGCGCCGAGCATCGCGATGCACGCGTTCCTGGCCAAGGCGTCCTCCGAGGAACTGCTCTCGGCGCTCAGCAGCGCGGAGGCCTTCGGCCGCGCCGCCGAGCCGTGGGAGATCGCCAACGTCATGGTGTTCCTGGCGTCGGACTACTCGTCGTACATGACCGGCGAGGTCGTGTCGGTCAGCAGCCAGCGCGCGTGACCCGCCCGTCTCCGGCGGGCCGCGCGGCCCGCCGGAGACGGCACAGGCGTTCGAGGCACCGGCGGCCCTCGGTCAACTCGGCGCCTTGCCGCGCGTCCTGCGCCAAGATGTGGCCATGACCGACCCACATGTCGACCCGCTCGTGGCCCTGTGGCGGGGCATCTCCCTCGACGCGCGGGCCACCGAGACGACGACCCAACTGGCCTTCCTGGCCAACGGCATGGGGTGGACCGAGTGGACCACCGCCGCCGGAGGCATCGAGGTGGTCGGCTTCCGCTGGCGCCCGACGGGGCCATGCGGCGTCGAAGTCCTGGACATATGGTGCGCGTTCGGCCTCACCGCCGAACGCGACGCGATCGAATGGGACGACCTGGAGTGGCGTGACGACCCGCCCTTCACGCTCGACATCGCGGTCAGCCCGCGCTCGCTCGTGCTGTCCGGCAGCCTGGGCGGTGCCACCGAGTTCCGGCTGCTGCGCCGGGAGGTCACGTACGCCGACTGTCCGGCCCGCGGCATCGCCCCGGACCTCGGCAGCGGCATCGTCGACGAGGTGAACCACCTGCCCCCGGAGCCCGGCCGCCGCTCCTGAGGTGCGGACGCCGTCCCGCACCACCCGGATCTGCACCATGAGCACTGTCACAACAGGCTGACTCATCGTCAGATGACCGCTAGGTTTGAGACCGACACTCGCCGGACCGCCGTCGAAACCGGTCCGTACGACGGTGATCAGCCACCCACGGAGGAGAAGCCTGTGAAAGGCGTTCTGTTCGACGGCAAAGAGGCCCTGGTGGTCGACGACCTCGAGGTCCGGGACCCGGGGCCCAACGAGGTCCTGGTGAAGATCGGCGCCGCCGGTCTGTGCCACAGCGACATCAGTGTCATCAACGGCACCATCCCGTTCCCGCCGCCGGTCGTGCTGGGCCACGAGGGGGCCGGCACCGTCGAGGCGGTCGGCGAACTCGTCACACACGTCAAGCCCGGCGACCACGTCGCGCTGTCGACGCTGGCCGCGTGTGGCACCTGCCGCGAGTGCGACCGCGGCCGCCCGACCATGTGCGCCAAGAGCTTCGGCCAGCTCAACCAGCCCTTCACGCGCGACGGCAAGCCCGTCTACAACTTCGCCGGCCTGTCGGTCTTCGCCGAGAAGATCGTGGTCAAGGGCGTGCAGGCGGTCAAGATCCCCGAGTCGATCCCGCTGGCCTCGGCCGCGCTCATCGGCTGCGGCGTGCTGACCGGCGTCGGCGCGGTCCTCAACCGGGCGAAGGTGCAGCCGGGCGACACCGTCGCGGTCATCGGCACCGGCGGCATCGGCCTGAACGTGATCCAGGCCGCCAAGCTCGCCGGCGCGGTCCGCATCGTCGCGGTGGACGCCAATCCGGCCAAGGAGGCCGTCGCCCGCGAGTTCGGCGCGACCGACTTCGTGGACGCCAAGGCCGTCGAGAACTCCGTCGCCGCGGTCAAGGAGATCGTGCCCGACGGCGTCGACCACGCGTTCGAGTGCGTGGGCCACGTCGCGGTGATCCGGAACGCCATCGACATGCTGGGCCGCGCCGGCCAGGCGGTCATCCTGGGCGTCGCGCCGTCCGACGCGGAGGCGTCGTTCCATGTGTCGTCGATGTTCCTGGACAAGTCGATCATGGGCTGCCGGTACGGCTCGTCGCGTCCGCAGTACGACATCGCGCGCTACGCGGACCTGTACGGCACCGGTGCCCTCAAGCTCGACGAGCTGGTGACCCAGACGTACGCGCTCGACGACTTCCACCACGCGGTGGAGGACGCCGAGGCGGGCAAGGTCGCCCGCGGCGTCTTCGTCTTCTGAGCGCCCTCGACTTACGAGCGCACAGGCGTTCTGACGCCCTTTCAGGAGCCGCGGTGACCAGCCCGCGCCCCTGAGCCCGGAGACACCCGGAGAGGCCGGTACGCGCCCCACAGGCGCCCGTACCGGCCTCTCCGCATGTTTGCCGCCGTCGTCCGGCCCGCATCCGCCGTTGCGCCTGCCGCCGTCGCCTGCCGCCGCGTCGCGAGGCCGTCGGGTGCGCGGGCTCCCGGGCAGGCGTGCCGCAAATACGCATAGGCCCCGGAGCGTCGTGCGCGTCCGGGGCCTACGGGTTCGGGGAGAGCCTATCGGCCCCTTTTCAGGCGTTCTGGGCGGGGTGCCCGAACTTGCCGCGGTAGAAAAGCAGCGGCCCGGCGTCCTCGCGGGCCACGTCGAGGGCCTGCACGCGGCCGATCACGATCTCGTGGTCGCCGCCGTCCACAACCTGCTCCAGCGTGCAGTCGATGTACGCCAGCGTGCCCTCCAGCAGCGGCGACCCGGTCACCGGAGCGGGCTTGTGGTCGACACCCGCGAACTTGTCGGCGCCGCTCACCGCGAACCCGCGGCACAGCTGCTCCTGGTCGTCGGCCAGCACGTTGACGCAGAACTTCGCGCCCGGCTGGATGCGCGGCCAGGTGGTCGACGTCTTCGCGACGAAGAAGGTCACCAGCGGCGGGTCGATCGACAGGGACGCGAAGGACTGGCACGCGAACCCGACCGGCGTCTCGCCGTCCAGTGCGGTGATGATGGTGACGCCGCTGCAGAAGTGGCCGAGCACGTGCCGGAATGCGGCGGGGTCGACGGCGGGAGCGTCGAGCTGGCCCATTTGGTCCTCGCAGAAGTCGTCGGGTGCGGCAGAAGCCGACGGGGTTTGTCTGCCGACGGGTTTTGTCTGGCGGCGCCTGCGACGCTATGGCAGCGAAAAACCTTGCGTCAATCAAAAGCAGACAGGGCGTGCGTCACATCTGACGCAGAGTCAGTTGGCTTGTCGAGCAAGGGAATACCGCGTCGCCGAAGGGCCGCCAAAGCTTCCGGCAGCACCTCGGCGACACCTCGGCGACGCGGTCGGCCGTCACCAGCCGTAGTACTCGGGCTTGCGGCGCTCCATCAGGCTCGCCACACCCTCGTTGGCGTCCCGGGTCGTCATGTTCAGCTCGACGGAGTCCGCCTCCTCCCCGAACGACGTCGCCCGGTCGCTGTCCAGCGAGCGGTTGACCAGGCGCTTGGTGATGGCCAGGGCCCGCGTCGGACCGGTGGCGAGCCGCTCGGCCCACTCCCGGACGGTGGCCTCCAGCTCGTCGGCCGCGACGACCTTGTTGACCACGCCGATGCGCAGCGCCTCGGCGGCCGGCAGGTCGTCCCCGAAGAACATCAGCTCCTTGGCCTTCTGCGGGCCGACCAGGCGCGGCAGCAGGTACGCGCTGCCGCCGTCCGGGATCAGCCCGCGGCGCGTGAAGATCTGGATGAACCGCGCGGTGTCCGCCGCGATCACCAGGTCGCACGCGAGCGCGAGGCTCATGCCGTAGCCCGCGGTCGTGCCGTTGATCGCCGCGATCACCGGCTTCTCGCACTCCAGGACGGCCGTGGTCAGCCGCAGGACGCCGTTCTTCATCATGCGCGAGGCGTACCCGGTCGGTCGGGCGGGCGGCTTCGGCGCGCCGTCCTCGGCCGGGGCCGCCTCGGCCAGCAGCGACTTGGTCCCCGGCGAGCTGCGCAGGTCCATGCCGGTGCAGAAGTGCTTTTCGCCCGCCGCGCCGAGCACGACCGCGCGTACCGCCTCGTTCGCCGACGCCTCGCCCAGCAGCGTGATGATCAGCTCGCGCTGGTCCCAGGTGATGGCGTTGCTCGCCTTGGGGCGGTTGAGCGTGATCCACAGGACGCCGTTCTCGACGCGGTGGAGCAGCTCGGGCTCGGTCTCAGGAGTGGTGCTCATGCCTGGCGGGGTTCCTCTCGGGTACTTCGGTGGTCGCTGTTCTGCGGGCGGATCAGCGCGGTCGGATCGGCTCGGTCGGGCCGACGCCGTCGGGTCGGCCCGGTCGGTCGGGTGACCGGTCGGCGGGACCGGCGGAACGCCGGTCCCGGGAACGATCATCGGGGGATGTCATCGCGGGATGGCGAGGGCGTCGAGCGCCACCGTGCCACCGCCGCGCGGCATCACCATGAGCGGGTTGATGTCGAGTTCGGCGAGGTCGTCGCCCAGTTCGAGGGCCATGCGCTGGACCCGCATGACCACGTCGACCAGGGCGTCCAGGTCGGCCGGCGGTTGGCCGCGCATGCCCTGGAGGCACTTGAGGCCCCGCAGTTCGCCGAGCATGCGGCGTACCTCGACCGGGCCGAACGGCGGTACGCCGATGGCGATGTCGTCGAACACCTCGACGAAGATGCCGCCGAGGCCGACGGTGACGGTGGGCCCGAAGAGCTCGTCGTGGGATATGCCCACGACCATCTCGACGCCCTTGTCGACCTGCTGGCACACCAGCACGCCTTCGAGCCGTCCGGCGCCGTTGTCGCGGGCGGCGTCCACGATCTCGCGGTACGCGTCGCGCACCTGGCTGGCCGAGCGCAGTCCCAGCTTGACCAGCCCGAGGTCGCTCTTGTGCGGCAGTTGCGGCGCGCACGCCTTCATCACCACGGGGTAGCCGATGAGCCCGGCCGCGCGTACCGCCGCCGCGGCGGACGTGACCAGCTGCTCGCGCGGCACGCGTATGCCGTACGTGCGCAGCAGCTGCTTCGCGGAGTGCTCCGACAGCGGCTTGCCGGGGGTCAGCAGGCGCCGCGCCTTGCCCGCCGCCGGGGAGGCGGTCCGGGCGACGTCCTCGAAGGGCGAGTCGTAGTTGTCGCGGAAGCGGTGGTAGTCGAAGTAGGCACGCAGGGCGGTCACGCAGTTGCCGAACGTGCGGAAGACGACGATCCGGTTGGATTTGAGCAGGATGTCGCGGTACGCCGACTCGTCGCCCACCGGCGAGCCCCAGACCACACACACGACCTTGTCCGTCGCCTCCGCCGCGTCGACCAGGTCCTGCGCGAGCTTGTCGCTCATGGGCGGGAAGGCGCCGGTGATCGGACAGACGAGCACGCCGACGTCGGGGTCGGCGAGAATCGCGTCGATGATCTTCCGGCCGCGTTCGTCGCCGGCAGGGTGCCCGCCGTTGTCGACGGGATTGGAGATGGTGAGGTAGCCGGGGATCCACTCGCGCAGCGACTGCTGTGTCCCGGCTGTGAGTTGCGGCAGGTTCAGGCCCTGCGCGGAGGCCAGGTCGGCCATGTGCGCGCCGGTGCCGCCCGAGATGGAGTACACGCACACACCGTCCGCCTTGGGGCGCGAGGCCCGTGCGAACAGCTGTGAGGTGTCGATGAGTTCGTCGAGTCCGTCGACCCGGGTGACGCCGAACTGGCGGAACACCGCGGAGGCGACGCGGTCCTGACCGGTCAGCTTGCCGGTGTGCGACGCGGCCATCTTGGCGCCGGTCTCCGTACGCCCGACCTTGACCATGACGATCGGCTTGCGCTGCTGGGCCGCGTAGTCGGCGGCCAGCGCGAAGGTGCGCCCGTCCTTGAAGCCCTCGATGTAGGCGGCGATCACGCCGACTTCGGGCTGATCGGCGAAGTACCGGATGAAGTCGGCGGTCTCCAGGTCGGCTTCGTTGCCCACCGGTGCCCAGTGCGAGACCCGGATGCCGATGTCCTGCGCGGCGAACACCGGGCGGCCCTGGTGCCCGCTCTGGGTGATGAGGGCGATCGACTGGCCTTCGAGGTCCTCGCGGAACTCCTCGAAGGCGTTGAGGTTGGTGTTCGGTCCCAGGAGGCGCAGCGGGCCTCCGTCGGTGAGTTCGGCGAGCCGGCGCTGCGCCTCGGCACCGGCCTCGCCCTGCTCGGCGAACCCGGCCGCGAAGACGACGGCGAAGGAGACCCCGGCCGCGGCGAGGTCGGCCAGCACCTCCTGCGGATCGCCCACCAGGATCACCGCGAGGTCGACGACCTCGGGGACCGACGCGATGTCGGGGTGGCACACCTGTCCGCCGATCTCGGCGTGCTTGGGGTTGACCGGGAACATCCGCGCGCCCACGCGGTCGGACCACGCCCGCAGTTGCGCGGTGATGCGGGCTCCGGGCCGTCCCTCGGTGTCCGAGGCGCCGATGACGGCGACGGTGCGCGGCCGGAAGAACCGGTCGAGTTCTGCGGGCCGCAGTTGCAGCGGCCTGCCGGTGACGTCGACCGGGAGGGGCTGGTCGACTGGGCTGGAGCCCACGGAACCGGTACGGGCGTGTCCCGGAGCGTGCTGTTCCCTGCTGTCACGAAGCATCTGGCCCGTCCCTCGTCTTTCGATCCATCAGTGAATCACTTGACCTGACGGTCAGTCAGTTAGCTTGCTGATGGGACGTCAGGACTGTCTACCGTCTCATCACCCCGTGGTCGCGCATATCTGTCCGATCATGGGGATTTCTGGTGACTTGGTCAATATTTTTCGATGAAGCCGCCGGTCAATGGGGGTCTCCCCTGAGTAGCGGTTGTTTCGTCGAACGGTCACGCAGCGTGTTCGGCCGTCCCCACGGCACTCAAACGGCTGTTTCAGGTACGGAGTACCGCCGACCCCCGGCCCGGTCCGACCGCTCCCGGTCGGCGAGCGCCTTGCGGTCCACTTTGTCCATTCCGGTGAGCGGCAGCTCGTCCACGATCCGCAGCGCCTCGGGGAGCTTGTACGCCGCCAGTCTCGGCGCCGCGAACGCGCGGAGCTCCTCGAGCGTCGGGGTCGGGGCGTCCGCCCTCGGCACCACGACCGCCACCCCGATCTCGCCCATCACGTCGCTCGGCCGCGGGGTGACCGCGACGGAGGCGACGCCGGGATGGGCGAGCAGGACGGACTCGACTTCCAGGGGGAAGACGTTGTAGCCGCCGCGGATGTACATGTCCGAGATGCGGCCGGTGATCCGGAGGCATCCCCGGTCGTCGATCAGGCCCAGGTCACCGGTGCGCAGCCAGCCCTGGGCGTCCAGCGCCTTCACGGTGTCCTCGGGGTTCCGCCAGTACCCGGCCATCACGGACGCCGCCCGCAGGCAGATCTGGCCGGCCTCGCCCCGCTCCAGCGCCTTGCCGGTCTCCGGATCGCGGATCTCCAGCTCGGTACCGGGCCGCGGCCTCCCGACCGTGTGCAGGGCCTCCTCGTCCGGTGCGTCGAACGAGGTCAGCGTGCCCAGGCCGCCCGACTCGGTCATGGAGTACCGGATCGAGTAGCCGGCCCCGAAGCGCTCGCGCGCCTCGCGCACGACGGGCGCGGGGGACGGCCCCGCCCCGACGATCAGGCCCTTGACGCAGGAGAAGTCGTACGAATCGAACTCCGGGCGGCGCAGCAGCAGCGACACCTGCGCCGCGACGCCGCCGATGTAGGGGATCCGCTCGCGCGCGACGATGCGCAGCGCGTCCTCGGCCCGCCAGCGGCCGAGCACGTGCATGGTCGCGCCGAGCTTGAGGTATCCGGCGAGCTTCGCCATGAACCCGACGTGCGGCAGACCGGTCGCGACGAGCTGCGGTCCGCCCTCGCCCCACCGGCCGCCGGTGTCCATCTCGGTGATCGCGGCGATCTGCCGCGACGTGAACAGCGCGCCCTTGGGCGTGCCGGTGGTGCCCGACGTGAAGACGACCGTCTCGGGCAGGTCCGGGTCGTCGGCGCCGCTGACGCGCGGCGTCGGCGGGATCGCGTCGACGCGCAGGTCCGCGAGCACGTCGTACGCGCGCTTGGCGGGCTCGCAGAGCAGCACCTCGGGCCCCGACGGGACGCCTTCGGCCAGTTCTTCGGTCGCGACGACCAGCTCCGGCTTCGCCTGCGCGAGCACGCGGGCCCGTTCGTCGGCGGTGTAGCGGGGGCCGACCCCCGTCGTCACCGCGCCGAGGCGCGCCAGAGCCAGGTACGCCACCACGTACTCCGGTCCCGAGGGCAGCACCAACGCGGCGAGGTCCCCCGACCGTACGCCGCGCTCGGCGAGCCCGGCCGCGACCTGATCGGTCAGCGCGTCCAGGCCCGCATAAGTGAAGGCGATATCGCCCTGGACCAGGGCCCTGCGCTCGGGAAAGCGTCGGGCGGCGTCCCGCAGCACTGCGGCGACAACGGTCATCAGGACTCCTCCTGCCAGGCTTCCCCTTCGAGGACAGCATGGAAATGGGTTCGCGCACCACGGGTCCGAGGTGTGATGAAGGCGATGTTCGCATGATATGACGGTGTGTCAGATACTGGAGGGCGGGCCGCAGCACCGGCAATGGGGCCGGTCGCATCACGTAGTCCGGAATCGTCAGGGAGCAGGGCAATGGACGTCGAGTTCAGCGAGGAGCAGCAGGAGATCCGCAGGGCTCTCCGAGACGCACTCGACAAGCAGAGCGACTCCCCGGCGGTCCGTGCCGCGATGGTCACCGAACACGGCTTCGACCCCAAGGTGTGGCGCCGCCTTTGCGGGCAGACCGGCTTGGCCGGCCTCGGCATCCCCGAGGAGTACGGCGGCGTCGGGCTCACCTTCGCCGAGGTCGTCATCGCCCTGGAGGAGATGGGCCGCACGCTCTTCCCGTCGCCGTTCCTGGCGTCGAGCGTCATGGCCGCGTCGGCCGTACTGCACAGCGGCGACGAGGCCGCGTGCGCCGAGATCCTGCCGGGCATCGCCGAGGGCACGACCCTGGCGACCCTCGCCGTGGCCGAGCCGGGCAGCCGCGACGTCTCCGAGGTCTCCCTCACCGCGACCGCGACCCCGTCCGGCGAACACCGCCTCGACGGCGTCAAGACCCATGTCCTCGACGGCGTGGCCGCCGACCTCGTCCTGGTCGCGGCCCGGCTCGACGGCCAGGTGGCCCTGTTCGCCGTGGCCGGCGACGCGGCCGGCCTGACGCGCACTCAGCTCCCGGTGCTCGACCAGACCCGCCACCAGGCCCGCCTGGACTTCGACAACACCCCCGCGCGCCTGCTCGGCACCCCGGGCGCCGACACCGCGGCCGTCCTGGAGCGGGTACGCCAACTCACCGAGATCGCGGTCGCCGCGGAGTCGGTCGGCGGGGCGGGCCGGTGCCTCGACATGACCGTCGAATACTCCAAGATCCGCGTGCAGTTCGGCCGCGCGATCGGATCCTTCCAGGCCCTGAAGCACCGCTGCGCGGACATGTACGTGCAGTTGGAGACGTCCCGTTCGGCGCTGTACTACGCCGCGTGGGCCGCCACCGAGGCGGAGGCCGCGGGCCTGGACGTCGACCCCGACGCCCCTGGCGCGGGCGAACTCCCGGTGATGGCACCGCTCGCCATGACCACGGCCACGGCCGCGTACCGCGCGATCGCGGAGGAGACCATCCAGCTCCACGGCGGCGTCGGGTTCACGTGGGAGCACGACGCGCACCTCTACCTCAAGCGCGCCACCACATCCGCCCTGCTCTTCGGCGACCGCACCCACCAGCGGGAACGCATCGCCGCCCTCGCGGGGATCTGACCGCAGGACTACCAGTCGAAGATCGCGGTGTCGAGGACGCCCTTGAACGGCTCGGGAAACGAGATCTCGTCACCGTATTTGACCTTGGTCGACGTCTGGTACGCGTTGTTCTTCGGATCGGAGAACAACGTGACCTCCCGGCGGAGCGGGTCGATGAGCAGGTACAGCGGGACGGGCCCCGAAGCGTAGCCACCCGGCTTGACGAGACGGTCGTTGACCTGGCTCTCCCGGCCGGCGGAGACCACCTCGACCACGAGGTGCACCACATCGGCTGGGAACTTCCACTCCGAGTGGGTGTCCACAGCCGCACGGTCGATTACGCACATGTCCGGCACGTAGCTTTCCTTGTCCGGTGCGTTCGGCAGGAGGATGGTCACCGGCGAGAACGGCACCCGGGTGTCCTGCGGCCGGTTCTCGCGCAGGAAAGCCTCGTAGAGGTCTTGCAGCAGACCTCCGTGCGAGCCCACTGGCGTCGGTGACATGACGATCGCTCCCCCGATCAGCTCCACCCGGAAACCCTCGGGCGGATCGATGCTGTCGAAGACCGCCTGCATGTCGGGGCGCTCCATGTCGGTGTCGGCCGCCACGGCCGCCTCCTCCGCAACCAGAGTCATGTCACTCCCCTCAGAGTATGCGGGGATACCTTTCGCGCACGAGAATGGCCGAACGGCCATGCCGGTGTGGCGGATCACCAAGGGTTCACCCGAATGGCCCAGTAGCAAGTAGTCCGGACCGTCGCTCCCGACGTTGCTGCGCTCGTTCCTCGCGCCACCCGTGGGGGTCCGCGCGGGTCGGGGGGACCGGGTTGCCGGGGGTGGACGGGGCCGGTCAGATTCCTGTTATCCCGGTGGCTTGAATGCGTCTCCTTTAGTGTCGGCCCCGCTGCGGGGTGTACGGATCGGGAGAGGGCGGCGCGTGGGCAACAGGTCTGGGGCTGCGGGGTCTTCGCGGGGAGGGCGGCACAAGGCCGGTGGCTCGCGGCACAGTCGGCGGCGGGCCGGGGGACACCGCCGCAAGCCACGCCGCAGCGGACCTTTCGCGCTCGTCGCCGCGCTCGTGGTGGCCGCCGCCGTGGTCGTCGGCGTGCTGAACGGGTCGGGCGGCGGGGGAGCCGGGCGCGACACCGCGGGCGACACCCCGACCTCTCCGCGAATATCCGCGACCGACGCTTCCGGGGACCCGGCCGCCGATCCCGGCAGGTTCGCCGCCGGCGAGGACGGCGCGCGCCCGGTCCCCGGTCCTGACGCGGGGTCCGGCTCCGCCGGGCCGGGCCCCGCGTCCACTTCCTCGTCCGGGCCCCCGGCGGCGTCCCCGCCGCCGTCCTCCGCCCCGTCGAGTCCGTCCCCCTCGGCGTCGAAGCCGCCGACGAGTGCGAAGCCCTCGACCACCGCGCCCTCGCGTCCGCCGTCGTCGACGCGTCCGCCGAGCACCGCGGCGCCGAGCGGCAGCAAGGCCGACCAGTACGCGAGCGAGGTCGTACGCCTCGCCAACGTCGAGCGTGCGAAGAACGGCTGCGGCCCGCTGTCCGAGGACCCGGAGCTCAAGGCCGCCGCCCTCGGCCACAGCCAGGACATGGCGGCGCGCGACTACTTCTCGCACACCGGGCAGGACGGCCGCAGCGCCGGCGACCGCATCACCGCCGCCGGGTACTCGTGGAGCACCTGGGGCGAGAACATCGCCCGCGGCCAGCAGACCCCCGAGTCGGTCATGGAAGCGTGGATGAACAGCCCCGGCCACCGCGCGAACATCCTGAACTGCAGCTTCAAGGACCTCGGCGTCGGCGTGCACATCGCGTCGGGCGGTCCGTGGTGGACGCAGAACTTCGCGGCATCGCGCTGACCCCGGCCCGGGTCGCCGGGCGTCCCCTACGGGAGACCGGCGGCCGCGCGAGATGACGGGGCTCCCGAATTGCTGTTGGCTGGGCTGCCTCCGGGGACCCCGGAGCCGCGGCGGCGCCGGAAAGGACAGGTAGGAAGGCAGATGCGCGCGCAGATACCCGACGTGACGGCGCTGGCCGCCGCCGCCCGGGCGGGCGACATCGAAGCCCGCGACGCACTGATCACCGCGTGCCTTCCCCTCGTCTACAACGTGGTCGGACGCGCACTCGACGGCCACGCCGACGTCGACGACGTCGTGCAGGAGACGCTGCTGCGCGTCGTCGACGGGCTCGGCGACCTGCGCGACCCCGCGCGCTTCCGCTCCTGGCTCGTGGCCATCGCGATGAACCAGGTGCGCGACCGCGCCGCCGCGCGCGAGAAGCAGGCCGTCGCGGATCTGGACGCGGCCCGCGAGGTCCCGGACCCGCACGCCGACTTCGTGGGCGTGACCATCCTGCGCCTCGGTCTGTCCGGGCAGCGGCGCGAGGTCGCGGAGGCGACCCGGTGGCTCGACGAGGACGACCGGTCGCTCCTGGCCCTGTGGTGGCTGGAGGCGGCGGGCGACCTCACCCGCGCCGAACTCGCCGAGTCCCTGGGCCTGAGCGCGCAGCACGCGGCCGTACGCGTGCAGCGGATGAAGGCGCAGCTGGAGATCGCGCGTGGGGTCGTACGCGCGCTCGCGGCGGACCCGCGCTGCGCCGAACTGGAGGATGTGCTGACGGCCTGGGACGGCAAGCCGTCCGGCCTGTGGCGCAAGCGGATCGCCCGGCATGTGCGCGAGTGCGACACCTGCGCCGCGTACGGGAAGGGCCTGGTGCCCGCCGAACGCCTGCTGGCGGGCGTGCCGTTGGTGGTGCCGATGCCGTACGGGCACGCCGCCGCGGGGGACGCGCCGCCCCTCGACCCCGCGAGTGCGAGTGCGAATGAGAGTGCGAACGCCGTGGACGGCACCGGCGTCCCGCAGAACGATCCGGGCTCGGCAGCGGTCGACCCGGCGGCGGATCCGTCCGCAGCCGGTGACGCGGCGCAGGCGCATGTCCCGGGGGCCGGGAGCGAGCCCACCGGGACAACGCCGCCGGATGCCTCCGGTCCCTCCGCCCTCACTTCCCACCTCGGGCCGCTGACCCTCGGCACCGCGGTGGTCGCGGTGCTGGCCGTCCTCGCCGTGCTGTTGCTGCGTCCTGACGGAGGGTCACCCGGCGCCGCCGCCCCGGCGTCCGTCCCGGCTCCGCCCGCCTCCGTCCCCGCACCGGCCCCCACACCGCCGCCGTCGGCGGAGCCGAGTGCGGCCGCGCCGCCGCCGGCGACGTCCGCCCCGCCGCCGCCGAGTCCGACGCGTTCCGCGCCCAGCCTCGAACAGCAGGTCCTCGACCTGGTGAACGTCGAGCGCGCGAAGGCCGGTTGCGGTCCGGTGCGGCTCGACCCCAAGCTGCACAGCGCGGCCCAGAAGCACGCCCAGGACATGGCCGCCCGCCGCTACTTCGACCACCAGGCACCCGACGGCACGGGCCCGGGCGACCGCATCACCGCCGCCGGATACCGCTGGTCGGCGTGGGCGGAGAACCTGCACCAGGGCCCGACCGCCGCCCCTTCTGCCGTCACGACCTGGATGGACAGCAGTGTCCACCGGAAGAACATGCTCGACTGCGACCTGACCCAGATGGGTGTGGGCACCGCCTCCGGACCGCGCGGCATGCTCTGGACCCAGGTTCTCGCCGCCCCCATGTGATCAAGCCAAGGGAGCCGTGAACCCGTACGCGCTGCTCGTCGACTCCGCCCCCGCCGACGTCCAGCCGCCGGCCCGGTCGCTCGACACCGACACCGACACCGACACTGGGGCGTGGGCCGTCGCGCGTCCCTCCTCCGCGACTTCACCGGCACCGTTCCCGAACTCCTCGCCTCCGCCCGTACGATCACTTCTCCCTGACCGGGCGAACCGGTGGTTCCATAAGGGCGTGACCTCCTTCGGCCTCCCGCGCGACGCGGCCCCCGATGGCGGGGCGATGCCGTGAGCCTCACGAACCCGCATGCGCTGCTGCTGGCTTCGGCCCCGGCCGAGCTGCACCTGCCGATCCTCACGCGGCTGACCGCCGAGGTACGCGACGACCTGCTCGACGACGGAGCCGCCCCCGGGCTCGTCGCGTACGCCCTCGCGCACGGCACCGCCGAGGACCGCGCGGTGCTGGCCGAGAATCCCGCCGTCTCCCCGGACGACCTCGCGGCGCTCGCCGCGACGCCGGACGAACCCCAGTTGGCCGCCGGGCTGTTCGGCAACCCGTCCGCACCCCGCGAGGCGATGCTGCGCGTCCTGCCGTTCGTCCCGGACGCCGACGTACTGCCCGGCGGCTTCGCCCGCAACGACGCCATGCGGCTGGACATGGTCCGGCGTGCTTCGGTCGCGGTCGAGTCGGAGGACCCGAAGGTCCTCTCCGCGGTGTTGCGCATGGTCGACAGCGAGTTCCTGCCGCTCTGCCCGGCGGTCGTGCTGCGCGGGTGCCTGGGCCTGCTGTGGACCGTCGGGCGCGAACCGGCGTGGCGGGCGCTGCGCGACGTCCGCGACCTGGTGCGCGGCGACCTGTCGGCGCCGGTGCGCGACGCGCTGGCCGACCCGTTCGCCCCGGCGAGCCTGGGCCGCGCACTGGCGTACGAGAGCAGTCTTCCGGTGCTCCTGGAACGCCTGCGCCGGTGCCGGTCGGTGGACGAGGCGGTCGCCCAACTGCACGCCCCGCGCGACCCGGTCGACTGGGAGTTCGTCCTCGATGTCCAGCGCCGCGAACCGCTGCCGGATTTCGTCCGGGCCGCGCTCGCCCGCCAGATCGGGTGCCCGGAGGTGCTCCCTCCGCTCGGATCGGCCGGCGCTCTCGCGTCCACCGCGGGGCCCGCACACGCGGTGCGCGACGGAGGGCCGGACGGGCTCGACCGCCTGGCCGACGACTCCGCCGCCGCCCGGGTGGGCCGCGACTACACGGCGGGCCGGCTGAACGTCCGCACGCTCCTGCGCGAAGGCGACCCCGTGGCGGTCGCGCTCAGCCTCCTTGAGGCGCGGGCCTACGACGACGAGCCCGACATCGGACTCGACCGCGGCGTGGTGCTCGCGGTCGCGGAGCTGACCCGGCCCGCACTCGGCGGCAGCGCCGACGCGTGGGTGGTCGCACTCAACCTGCTCGGCGACTTCGCGGGCACCCTGCCGGAACTCGTACGCACGGCGTCGGCGGTCGCGGCGTGACCCCGGGGGAGTGAGCCGGGGCGAGTGAACCGGCACCGCTGTGCCGGTTCGCGGGCGCGCGCAAGTAGCGGACGTACCTGTGCGTACGTCCGCTCGAAGAACTCTGCCGAACCGCTGCGCCGAACTCTCGGGCCGGGGGCTGTGGCTTCGCCCCGGTCGGAGGGTGCTCCCTTTGGAGGGGAGCCGACCGGGGCGGGGCGTCAGCGCGGCGGCTTCTTGCCGGTGATACCCATGAAGACGAGCGTGGACAGTGCGGGACGCACGTCCTTCATCTTGATCTTCCAGGTCTCGAAGCCCTTCTGGTGGCCGGAGACGGCCGCCAGCATGGCGACGAGCGTGCCGGCCATGGCGTTCGGAGCGACCTCGTCGCCCGTCTTGCCCTTGGCCTGGACCTCTTCGATGGCCTCGGTGAGGCCGGTGGTCACCGCGGTGAGGATGGACTGCCGGACCTTGTAGAACCGCTTGTCGCCCTCGGCGGACGCCAGGTCCACGACGCGGAGGATCGGCTCGTACTCCCGCCAGAACTCCAGGAAGCCGTCGACCAGGGCCTCGGCGGCGGCGTACCCGCCCTTGCCGGTCCAGCCCTGGTCCTCGGTCAGCGCCTTGAGGCGCTGGCCGTCCTTGGCCATGTCGTTCGCGATCTCGAGGATCGCGCTCTCGACGTCCTGGAAGTACTGGTAGAAGGTGGCCGGCGAGGTGCCTGCCATCCGGGCGACGTCGATGACCTTGACGTCCCGGTACGGCGACGTGTCGAGCATCTCGCGCAGGCAGTCCAGCAATTTCTGCCGGGTCGCCTGGCCGCGTCGCCCGGCGACGCGGCCGTCGACGGTGCGAACTTGTCCTGTCATGCCGTCAGTTTACGGGCGCATGATCGGACTCGCTGTTCGCGGCGCGGAGGTAGGCGGGCATTTCTCCGCCGCCGTGCAGCAGGATTTCTGCTCCGCTGACGTATCCGGCCATCGGCGACGCGAGGAAAAGACAGGCATCTGCCACGTCGTCAGGTTCAGCCATTCGGCCGAGCGGAATCGTCGCACCGACCGCCGCGATGCCCTCGTCGTCGCCGTAGTGCAGGTGGGCCTGCTCGGTCCTGACCAGGCCGACGATGATCGAGTTCATCCGGATCTTCGGGGCCCATTCGACCGCGAGCGTTTTGGTCAGCGAGTTCATGCCCGCTTTGGCCGCGCCATAGGCGGCGGTTCCGGGGGAGGGGCGCACGCCGCTCACACTGCTGATATTGACGATCGAGCCGCCGCCCGGCGCACCGTTCAATCCGGCCTGAGTCACCATCAGGCGGTGTGCCGCCTGGGCGAAATAGAGCGGGCCGAGCAGGTTCAGCTCGATGATCGCCTTCGAGAAGCGCGGCGAGGCGGTGGCGGCGTCCGTGAAGGGCGCGCCGCCCGCGTTGTTGACGAGCACGTCGAGGCGGCCGAACCGCTCCTCGATGAACGCGACGGTCGCGAACGCGGTGTCGGGGTCGCGCACGTCGGCCGGGTGGTACACCGCGGTACGCCCGCCCGCGCTCGGCAGTTCCTCCGGCTCGGACCGCGAGCAGACCACCACGTCGGCGCCCGCCGTCAGGAAGCGCTCGGTGATGGCCTTCCCGATGCCTTTGCCGCCCCCGGTCACGAGGACGACACGACCGGTGAGGTCCAGGGGGTTGGCGGCTGATGTCATGGCGGTCTCCCACAACGGAATGAGGCGGAATGAAGGTGGAGCGGGGTGTCGTCGGCCACGGCCGCCCCGTCTGGCGCGGTCCGTCGAGAGTCAACTATGGTGGCAGAAATCTGACGATCAGTCAGATCGGATGGTGATGTACCACACTCTGGGTAGTCGGACTCCCCGGCGAACCAGGACAGACCGGACATGATGCCTCGTCAGGGGCAGCCGGTACAGGTGCCGTCACCTCCGGTCGGACAACGCGGCCGAATGGATCCGATTGCCATGGCTATCCGCTACGAGGTGCGCGAAGGCATCGCCGAGGTGGTGCTCGACGCACCCCCGGTCAACGCCCTCGACGTCGCCGGCTGGTTCGAGCTCGCCGACAAGATGCGCGCCGCGAGCCGCGACCCGCAGGTGCGGGCCGTCGTGCTCCGCGCCGAAGGACGCGGCTTCAACGCCGGCGTCGACATCAAGGAGATGCAGAACACCACCGGCCACGATGCGCTCGTCGGCGCCAACAAGGGCTGCTACGAGGCGTTCGCCGCGGTCTACGACTGCGAGGTCCCGGTCATCGCGGCCGTGCACGGCTTCTGCGTCGGCGGCGGCATCGGCCTGGTCGGCAACGCGGACATCATCGTCGCGAGCCACGACGCGTTCTTCGGCCTCCCCGAGGTCGACCGCGGCGCGCTCGGTGCGGCCACCCACCTGGCCCGCCTGGTGCCGCAGCACCGCATGCGGCAGATGGTGTACACGAGCGAGAACGCCCCGGCGTCCGAGCTGCACGCGTACGGCTCGGTCTACAAGCTGGTCGACCGCGACAAGCTCGTGGAGACCGCCTTCGAGGTGGCGCGCAACATCGCCGCGAAGTCCCCGACGGTCATCCGCGCCGCGAAGGCCTCGCTCAACGGCATCGACCCGGTCGACGTGAAGCGCTCGTACCGCTACGAGCAGGGCTTCACCTTCGAACTGAACCTGACCGGCGTCTCCGACGAACTGCGCGACGCGTTCGTCGAGGGCCGCGACGCGGACACCACGAAGTAGGGGAGAGGAAAACCCACGTGGCTGACAAGCGCATGACGCCCGACGAGGTCGTCGCCCAGCTCTCCGACGGCATGACCGTCGGCATCGGCGGCTGGGGCTCGCGGCGCAAGCCGATGGCCCTGGTCCGCGCCATCCTGCGGTCCGACCTCAAGGACCTCACGATCGTCTCGTACGGCGGTCCGGACGTCGGCCTGCTCGCGCGCGCCGGCAAGGCCAAGAAGCTCGTGTACGCCTTCGTGTCGCTCGACTCGATCCCGCTGGAGCCCAACTTCCGCCACGTGCGCGAGAACGGGCTCGTGGAGGCCGTCGAGTACGACGAGGGCATGTTCCTCAGCGGCCTGCGCGCCGCCGCGTACCGCCTGCCGTTCCTGCCCACCCGCGCGGGCCTGGGTTCGGACATCCTCAAGGTCTCGCCGCACCTGAAGACCGTCGCGTCCCCCTACGAGGACGGCGAGGAACTGGTCGCGATGCCCGCCCTGAACCTCGACGTCGCGCTCGTGCACGCCAACGTCGCGGACGAGAAGGGCAACGCCGCGCTGACCGGGCCGGACCAGTTCATGGACGACCTGTTCTGCCTGGCCGCCGAGAAGGCGTACGTCTCCGCCGAGCGCGTCGTCCCCAGCGAGGACCTGCTCAAGGAGGCCGGCTGCTTCCACACGCTGGTCCTGCACCGCTACATGACCGCCGGCGTCGTCGAGACCCCCAACGGCGCGCACTTCACCGAGTGCCCGCCGGAGTACGGCCGCGACGAGGCGTTCCAGAAGGCGTACGTCACCGCGGCGGGCGACCCCGAGCAGTGGGCCGCGTTCGAGGAGCGCTTCCTCAAGGTCGCCGACGAGGCCGCGTACCAGGCCGAGGTCGCGAAGTTCCGTGAGGCTGCGTTGATTGCGAAAGAGGGTGCGAAGTGACGGACACGCTGACCGACATCACGCGCGCGGACATCTGCGTCGTCGCGGTCGCCGAGTGCTTCCGCGGCGACGGCGAGATCATCGGCTCGCCGATGGGCACCGTCCCGACGATCGGCGCCCGCCTCGCCCGCGCGACCTTCGAGCCCGACCTCGTGCTCTCCAACGGCGAGTCGCTGTTCTTCGAGGGCACCCACCGACTCGGCGCCAGGCCCGACGAGTTCGCGGCCGTCGGCTGGATCCCGTACCGCCAGGTCCTCGACGTGCTCGCCTCCGGGCGCCGCCACGTCATGATGGGCCCGGTGCAGATCGACGCGCACGGCAACGCCAACATCTCGGCGATCGGCGACTGGTCCAAGCCCAAGCGCCAGGTGCTGGGTTCGCGCGGCGGGCCGGGCAACACGATCAACCACACCACGAGCTACTGGATCCCCAAGCACTCCGCACGCGTGCTGACGGCGGCCGTCGACATGGTGTCGTGCATCGGGTACGACCGGGCCGCCCAGGTCGGCAAGGCCGCGCGCTTCCACGAGGTGCGGCGCGTCGTCACCAACCTCGGCGTCCTCGACTTCGAGTCGGTGGACGGCGCCCCGGCCACCATGCGCCTCGCGTCGGTGCACCCGGGGGCCACGGTCGACGAGATCGTCGCCAACACCGGCTTCGAGCTGATCGTCCCGGCCGACGTCCCCGAGACGCGCCTGCCGAGCGACGACGAACTGCGCCTGATCCGCGAGGTCATCGACCCGCGCGGCATGCGCCTGCGCGAGGTCCCGGCATGACCGCGCTGCACCCCGCGCTGAAGAACGGGTTCACCGAGAAGTTCGGCGTCCGCTACCCGATCGTGCAGACGGGCATGGGGTACGTGTCGTACCCCAAGCTCGTCGCGGCCACCGCCGAGGCGGGCGGACTGGGCATCCTGGCGTCGGCGACGATGACGTACGACGAACTCGTCGCCGCCATCGCGCAGGTCAAGAAGGCCACGGACAAGCCGTTCGCGGTCAACCTGCGGGCCGACTCGCCGGATGCCGCCGACCGCATCGAACTGATGGGCCGCGAGGGCATCAAGGTCGCGTCGTTCGCGCAGGCGCCCAAGAAGGACCTCATCAAGCGCGCGCACGACCTCGGCATGCTGGTGGTGCCGTCGATCGGTGCCAAGCGGCACGCGCAGAAGGTCGCCGAGTGGGGCGTCGACGGCGTCATCGTGCAGGGCGGCGAGGGTGGCGGCCACACCGGCTCCATCCCGACCACGCTGCTGCTGCCGCAGGTCACCGACGTGCTCAAGGGCACCGACGTCACCGTCATCGCGGCCGGCGGCTTCTTCGACGGACGGGGCCTGGTCGCGGCCCTGGCCTACGGCGCGGACGCCATCGCCATGGGTACGCGCTTCCTGCTGACCAGCGACAGCCCGGTGGGCCTCGCGGTCAAGGAGGTCTACCTCGCGACGGACGTCAACGGGACGGTCGTGTCGAAGGAGGTCGACGGCGTACCGCACCGCGTGCTGGCGACCGACTTCGTGAAGCGGCTGGAACAGCGCTCGGTCGTCGCCCGCTACCCGCGGGCGATCTCCAACGCGCTGAAGTTCCAGAAGCTTTCGCGCACGCCGCTGAAGGACATGGTCCGCGAGGGCCTGGCCATGAAGAAGTCCCAGGGCCTGTCGTGGCCGCAGGTGCTCATGGCCGCCAACACCCCGATGCTGCTCAAGGCGGCGATGGTGGACGGGCGTCCCGACCTCGGCGTCATGGCCTCCGGCCAGGTCGTCGGCGTCATCGAGGACCTGCCGAGCTGCCAGGAGCTCATCGAGCGCATCACCGTGCAGGCGAGCGAGATCCTGCGCGAGCTGGAGGGCTGAACGCGCACAACTTTGCGCGCATGACGAGGGCCCGTACCGACCCCGGTACGGGCCCTCGCCGCTGCGCGCGCTACGTCACTTCTTCTTGGCCGCGGTCTTGGTCGCAGTCTTGGCCGCGGTTTTGGCGGTCGCGGTCTTCTTCGCCGACGCCTTCTCGGTCGCGGTCTTCTTCGTCGCGGCCGTCTTGGTCCCCGTCTTCTTCGGGGCCGCCGCCCCCTTGGCCCCCGCGGCCTCCTTGGCGGCTTTCTTCGCCTCCTGCTTGGTCGCGCGTACCTTCTCCAGCGACTCGGGCCCGGTGATGTCCGCGACCGAGCGGAAGGAGCCCTGCTCTCCGTAGGCGCCGGCCGCCTCGCGCCAGCCCTTCGGCGCCACGCCGTACTGCTTGCCGAGCAGCGCCGTGAAGATCTGCGCCTTCTGCTTTCCGTAGCCCGGCAGTTCGCTCAGCCGCGTGAACAGCTCGGCACCGCTCTTGACGTCCTTCCACACCGCCGCCGCGTCGCCGTCGTAGTGGTCCACCAGGTATTGGCAGAGCTGCTGCACGCGCTTGGCCATCGACCCGGGATAGCGGTGCACGGCCGGCTTCTCCGACATCAGCGCCGCGAACGCCTCCGGCTCGTACGCCGCGATGTCGTGCGCGTCCAGGTCGTCCGCATTCATCCGCCGCGCGAGCGTATACGGCCCGGCGAAGGCCCACTCCATCGGGATCTGCTGGTCGAGCAGCATCCCCACCAACGCGGCCAGCGGACTGCGCGCCAGCAACGCGTCGGCCTCGGGCTCCTGGGCAAGACGGATCGTCGTGGTCATCCCCCCATTTTCCCGACACCCCCTGTTCCCCGCTACGCGACGCGCTGCCTCCCGCGTCCGGGGTCGGCACCGCGGCGGTGAGCCCTGACGGCGGTCGCCCTCGCCGCGGGGCGACCGTCGTCAGGGGCCGGGAGACTCAGGAGATCGGACGGACCCAGGTCTGAGTCCCGGTGCACCAACTTCGGGGCGATCGGCGGGCGCTGGCCCGTGTCGGGAGCAAACCGGGCGAGATATGGCGAGAGCTTTGAGAGGGTCGCAGGGATCACACGAGTCCGTCGAACGCTGCGAAAGGGAACCCCGTGCCCCGTGCCGTGACCTTGATCCGTTCCGCGTCCCTGTCCGGAGTCGCCGAGTACGCCTACGCCGCCACCGCCCCGGCCGGGGCCCGCCTGATCTTCCTGGCCGGCTCGTGTCCGCTGAACGAGGACGGGTCGACGGCGGCGGTCGGCGATTTCGCCGGGCAGGCCGCCAAGTGCATCGAGAACCTGCACACCGCGCTGGGCGACGCGGCGGCGGTGCTCGAAGACGTCATCAGCACGCGCGTACTGGTGGCCTCTTCACGCCAGGAGGACTTGGTGGCGGCCTGGGAGGTCGTCCGGGACGCCTTCGGCGACCACGACGTCCCGAGCACGCTCATGGGCGTCACCGTGCTCGGCTATCAGGACCAGTTGGTGGAGGTCGAGGCCGTGGCCGCCGTGCTCGACTGACCGTCGCCGCGGGTCGTCAGGGTCGTACGGCGACCGCGTCGACCTCGAAGAGCATGTCGGGAAGGGCGAGGGCGGCGACGCCGAGGAGGGTCTGCGTCGGGGGAGTGTCGCCCCAGATGCGGGAGATGACCTCCAGGAGTGCGGTCAGCTTGGACTCGTCGTGGCCGACGATGTACGTCCGCAACTGCACGACATGGCTGAAGTCGAGCCCTTCCGATGCGAGCGCGCGCCCGATGTTGTCGAAGGACTGGGCGACCTGCGCGGCGAAGTCGTCCGACACGACGTGCCCTTCGACGTCGGACGCGTACTGCCCGGCGACGAAGACCAGGTCCGCGGCGGGCGCGCTCGCGACGTGGCTGTAGCCGTAGCCGACCGGGTTGTGGAGGCTGCTCGGGTTGCTGATGGTGTGGGTCACTTCGGGCTCCTGGGTTCGGGATCAGCGGTTCGGGAACTTGATCACTTTTCTATTCTGGATATTAGACATCCAGAATAAGAAAGTGCAAGCACGCAAAAGCCCCCGCCGGGGCGGGGGCGTGACGTGTTGTTCGGGGTGGCGGCGGTGTTCAGCTGCAACTGCTTCCGCCACCGCAGCTACTGCTGCTGCATGAGCTTCCGCAGCTGGAACTGCCTACGTCGACGGCGGTGGAGCTGCACGAGCTGCCGGACCCGCTCGATCGGGTGGGGGAGTACGCCGGGGCCTTCGTCCGGTATACGCCTGCCGACCTGCGCTCCTCCTCGAACCCGAGCGTCGCGAACCGGGTTGCGAGCAAACGCTCGCAGTGCTCGTCGAGTCGGCGGTGGATGCCGAGTCCCCGGTAGCGGGGGAACATTCGGGAGGCGGTGATCGGCAGGGCGATCAGGCCGGCGATCGTCGCGGCCGTCCAGTAGAAGACCGCCTCGGCCCGGTAGTCGGCGGCGGTGCCGGTCGCGTGGACGACGGCGCTGACGGCCGCCGCGATCGGGATCAGGTACGCGGCGGTCATCGCCGGGCCGCGCACGCCACCGCGGGTGACCGCCTTCAGTTCCGGGAACGACTCCCTGAGGTCCGGGCGCAGTTCGCGGACGCCGCTGCACGTCGGGTCGTCCATGATCTCGTGCAGTTTTCGGCCTGACGGGTGCCGCCGCAGGAAGTCGAGGATCGCGGCCTGCGCGGGATCGTCGACTTCAGGGCGCTGCCGGGTGATCGACGCCACCGTCGCGCGGATGCGTCCGTCGCGCGCGACGTCCACGTAGCCGGCTTCGAGCAGCAGCCACACCGCGACCTCGGTGCCGTTGGTCCGCGTGAACTCCGTGGCCTGGTACAGCGAGATGTCGTGGGTGAGCACCCGGTCGACGATCTCGGAATCGCGTGCGTCGCGCTTGCGCCGGGTGTGGAACAGCGCGGCGGCGACGGCGACCGTGACCGCCGTCCACGCAGCCGTTCCGATGAGGATCTGCTCGGTCCACCAGGGCATGGTGCCCCTCCCTTGCGGTCGTCCTTGCCGCACGCTTCCTTGTCTCTGAAGCCAAGGATCCCAAGGGACTTGCTCCTCGTCAGAGGGAGGTCCCTCGACCCAGGCGGACGGCGAGGACGGCAACCCAGACGAGCAGCAGCGGCAGGGAGAGCATGGCGGCCGCGCCGAGCGACGGGGCGAGCAGCAGGTAGCCGACGCCGGAGGCCGTGATGGTCGCGGCAGTGGCGTACGCGACCCAGCGCTGCCAGGTCTTGGCCAGGAGCGGCGCGGTCAGCGTCGCGACGGCGGCGAACGCGAACATCTTCACGCCGTCGACACGGAGCGCGAGGTTGAACAGGCCGCCCGCGCGCTCGGGGTCGCTCGCGGCTGTCGCGGCCTGCTCAAGGACGAGTTGGCCGAACGCGAGGGCGGCGGCGGTTGCGGCGGTCCACCCGGCGAGGCGGCGGCCGTGGGCAAGAAGGGCCATCGCGACGACGGCGACAGCGGCGGCGGCGATGCCGTGGGTGAGGACGGACTGCGCGATTGCGACGGGGCCGTTGTCGGCGTACGCGGCGGCGACCGCGGCGTTGTCGTCGCCCAACTCGGGGGTCTTGCCCCAGCTGACGGCGAGGGCGGCGACCCAGGCAGCGGCGTGGGTGTATCCGGCCGTGACGGTCGGCAGGGCGATGCGCGAACGACGGCTGACGGCGGCGGTGTTGGTGGCCATGGTCGATCCTCTGCGGCTTGGCGGCTAACGGCGTTAGCTTGATGTCACAAGCATGAGGCTAACGCCGTTAGCCGTCAAGTGGTGGCGAGTGGAAACTCGACCCATGCCGTCTTCGTACGCAGGGTCGTGGTCCAGCCGGAGGCGACGCCCAGCGCCGCGATGAGCAGGAGTCCGCGGCCGCCTTCGTCGTCGGGGGCGGGGGAGGGAATGCGGTTGGGCGGCGGGTTTGCCGGCTCGTCGTCGGTGACCTCGATGCGGAGGCGGTCCCCGTGGAGCGTGAGGGTGACGTTGACGAGGACGGCGTACGCGTGGGTGACCGCATTGGTGACGAGTTCGCTGACGCAGAGGCAGGCGTCCTCGCGGAGGTGGGGGAGTGCCCAGGTGTCGAGCGTGTGTGCGACGAACTTCCGTGCGGCGGGTACGGATTCGGCCACGGGGAGGAAGTGGGCCCGGTCGAGCAGGGGTGGCGTGGGCTGGCGCTGGGGCACGACGGGTCCTCCGGTGCGATCACTGAATGTGTCCGAATCGCTACCAAGGTTGGAGGGGCGGACCTAGGCTCGGGCAGGGGGCTGCCCTTGACACCTGGTTAGTGGGGAGGGGTGGTCGGACATGCCACCTAAGGAACTGGACGGGTCGGCCTCGGCGCTGGCGTTCTTCGGCGCGGAGCTGCGCTACTGGCGCGAGCGGGCAGGGCTGTCGCAGGACGCGCTGGCGGCGAAGTTGTATTGCTCGCCGTCTCTGGTGGCCTACATCGAGCAGGCACTGCGTGCGCCGAGCTTGGAGCTTGCGACGCGCGCCGACGAAATTCTGGGGACCAGCGGCGAGTTCGCGCGAATGTGGCCGCTTGTGCGGCGCAGCGGGTTCGCAGCCTTCTTCGAGGAGATCGCACGGCTGGAACGGATGGCGAAGGAACTGAGTTACTTCGCGACCATGGTGGTCCCCGGTCTTTTGCAGACGCCCGAATACGCGCGTGCGGTGGTCCGCGCAGGTCAGCCGGACAGGGAGGAGGACTTCGTCGAAGCGGCGGTAGAGGCCCGAATGGCGCGGCAGACGGTCCTGCGTGCCGAAGTCAGACCCGCTGTCTGGTTCGTCATCGACGAAGCGGTGTTGCTGCGTGGCTTCGCGGGTCGCGAGGTGATGATGGAGCAGCTCCGACACATCCTCGACGTGTCGCGGCTTCCAAAGGTCTGCGTCCAGATCCTGCGACTGCGTGGTGAACCGAGCCCTGGTGTCGACGGCTTCAGCCAGCTGATGCGGTTCGAGGACGGTCCAGACATCTCGTACGTCGAAGGTATGGCGGGCGGGCACGCCATCGTTGATCCTGAGCGCGTGGCACAGTGCGTGCGGAAGTTCGAGCTCTTGCGCGCGGTAGCGGCGTCACCGGAAGAATCGCGCAAGATCATTCGAGACGTGTTGGAGGCCATGTGAGTCCGGTTTGGCGGAAGTCCTCGTACAGCAGCAGCGATGGTGGGGAGTGTGTCGAGGTGGCTACCTGGCGTAAGTCGAGCTACAGCAACAACGAAGGCGGCATGTGTGTCGAGGTCGCCCCGATTGCCGACACCCTCACCGGGGTTCGCGACAGCAAGGTCCCCGACTCGCCGCACCTCGAATTCCCGGCGGCGCGGTGGGCCGCGTTCGTTTCCGCGAGCAGCCGATGACGACGTTCTTCCGCGAAGACCTCCTCGCCGACCGCGTCGCCCTCGTCACCGGTGGGGCCACCGGGCTCGGCCTCGAAATCGCCCGTACGCTCGGCCGCCACGGAGCCAAGGTCGCCATCTGCTCCCGCAAGGAGGACAACCTCCGCCCGGCCGTCAAGGAACTGCTCTCCCAGGGCATCGACGCGCGCTACGGCGTCTGCGACGTCCGCGACATGACCCAGGTGCAGCGCGTCGTCGCCGAAACCCTCGACGCCTACGGCCGCCTGGACATCGTCGTCAACAACGCCGCGGGCAACTTCCCGGCCCCGCTCACCGGCCTCAGCCCCAACGGCTTCAAGGCAGTCGTCGACATCGACCTGCTCGGCACCTTCAACGTCTCGCGCGCGTGCTACGACGCGTACCTCGCCGACCACGGCGGCACCATCGTCAACATTTCCGCCACCATCCAGTACACCGGCATGGCGATGCAGGCCCATGTCGCCTCCGCGAAGGCCGGCGTCGACGCCCTCTCCCGTACCTGCGCCATCGAGTGGGGCAAGGACGGCGTACGCGTCAACGTCGTCGCCCCCGGCAGCATGACCGGGACCGAGGGCTACAGCCGCGTCACCGCCGTGACCGGCACCCGGACCCACAGCCCCCTCGGCCGGCCCGGCACCCGACACGAAGTCGCCGACGCGGTCCTCTTCCTCGCCTCCGACGCCGCCTCCTACATCACCGGCGCCACCCTCGCGGTCGACGGCGGTTCTTACCTGTCCCGGTAGCGTCCGGCGGGGCCCGCGCCGCAGGACACGCTTGCGTGAACTTCGGCCTGAACCTGTCCACTTCTGCTACTCGCTCGCCTACGATGCGGCGGCATAGGCTTGCCGGTAGAACGTTGTTCGCACAGCGTTGGCCATGGACGGTGGATCATGCCCGCCCCCGTACGACACCTCACCGCACGAATCCTGCCCCGCTGGCGGCTGCCCGCCGTCGACCACCACACTCTCGCCTTGCGCGCCGTGTTTTTCCTCGGCGTGTGCGTGCTGTGCTGGCCGGTGCAGGCGTACGGCCTCAACAGCACGTTCCTCGAAGGCGGGATGGCCGAGGGAGTCCTCGTCGCCGCGCCGCTGCTGTTCCAACTCGCGCTGCTGCGCTACTACGTCCTGCGGCACCTGCACCCGCGCCCGTGGCGCGTTTTGGTGCCCGGGGCGCTCGGCGGCGTGCTCCTGCTTGCGTCGGCACTCCAGGCGTACGACCTCTACATGTACGCCTTCGGCAAGGACGGCACCGTGACCGTCGTCGAGGAGCGCACGCGCGAAGTGACGCGCGGGGCCGACCCCAAGACCACCTGTCTGGTCGAACTCCCGGACGGGGAACGCGAGGAGCTTCGCGGCTCCGACCCGTGCCCCGGCCCGCCGGGTGAGCGCTTCCTCGCCGTCTACGACCCCGCCAACCGCGTGGCGCCGAGCCTGGGCACCGTCGCGGCACTCGACCCCGGTGCCGCGATGGGCCTCGGCGCGGGCGGCATGGCGGTCATGGCCGTGACCGTCGCGGTGGTCGTACGCCGCACCGAGGACGAGGAGCCCGCCGGCCTGGAGCGCGCCTCGTCCTGACGGCGGCGTGCCGCGTTGAATGCCGTCCGAGGCCATTCCGGCGTGTCCGGACCGGGCCGTACGATCACCGGCCATGGCACAGGCTGAGCACGGCGGATATCGGAAGTTCCTCGGCGGATTCGCCCGAGCGCTGATCGCGGAGGACGACATCTGGCAGGTCCGGACGTCGGCGGACGGGCGCTGGCTGGTAGGCCGCGCCGACGACGGGCGCAGTGCGGTGGTGGCCCTCGTCGACGCGGGTTCGCTGGACGCGACGGTCACGGTCGAGGACGTCGAGCAGACGGCCGCCTTGGCCGCCCGGGTGGGAGCGACCGCCGACGACGGGCAGCCCGCGACGTTCCTCTGCTCACGCCGCAAGCCCGCCGGAGCCGCCGTTCAGGCGGCGTACCTGCGGAACATCCGTATCCTGAACGTTCGTTCCACCGGCGCGGACAGTTGGGGGCACGACGTGGCCATCGTGTCCCGACAGGAGTTTCGGCAGGCGCCTGACGCTCCCGTCCTCGATGAGGGGCAGTGGCAGGCCATCCACGACGGCAGCCACAGCGTGGTCTTTCTCGACAGCCGACAGAATCCGATCGCCACCCTCCCCGGCTTGCGCGCCGAACTCGCCTGGCATGAGGAGGCGGAGACATCGTCCCGGGGGAGTGCCTGGGGAATCGGGCGTTTCACGATGCCTCCGGGAACGCTGATGACCGTCGCGGACCAGCCGGCAATACCCGTCACCGGTGTGATCTTCAACTTCCACAAGGAGATGCGTCTGCTGCGGGCGGCGAGCGAGGAAGCCGCCTTCGCCGCCCTCGCGGCCAACTGGCTCTGGGCCTGACCGCAGCCCCACCTGCCGCACTTGCGCACCTGATCCAGCACCTGACGGAGGCTCGGGGCGGGGCCGGGTGCGTTGCGCTCAGCCCTGCCCCGAGAAGTCCGGCACCGCCACCGGCCGCGAACCGGCCGCCAGGGACTCGGCGCCCGCGACGCCGACGAGCGACGCGGCGACGGCCGGGCGTACCGGCACCAGCGGCGCAGCGCCGTCCTCGACGGTGGCGCGGAACCCCTGGAGCAGGCGTACGGTCCCCTCGGCCTTGCGTTCGATCTCGGCACCGCCCACCAGCAGGCGCGGCGGGACGAGTTCGGCGTCGTGGACGGCGGCGTCGGGGGAGGCCCAGGGCTCGCGGCGGACGCGTACCGACCAGGCGCGGTCGCCCCCGGCGCGGACCGACTCGGCGAGTGCGCGGGTGCCGCGTACCGACACCCAGCTCCAGTGGCTGTCGGGTTCGCCTTGCAGGAAGCCGTGCCGGGTGATCGCGAGGGCGCCGGTGGACAGGCGTACGGCCATCACCACGGCCGCGCGCGGGTCCGCGTCGTCCGCATGGAAGGCGGTCACCTCGACCGGCCACGCCTCGGTGAGCGCGAGGACCGGCGACAGGGTGTGCGTGCAGTACGCGGTCGGCGCGATCCGGCCGCGCCAGTGCCCGGGGTCGCCGATCAGCGCGGCGACTGTCTCCGGAGCCATGGCATGCAGGTAGTCGGCCTCGATGAGGCTGATGCGGCCGAGGTGCCCCGCGCGGATCGTCTCGTGCAGCAGGCGGACGTGCGGGTGCACCACGTAGTTCTCGGCGAACGAGTAGGTGGCGGACGACTGTTCGGCTGCTTCGACGAGGTCCTTGGCCTCCTGGGCGCTCGTGCACGCGGCCGACTCGGACAGCACGTGCACGCCGCGCGCGAGGAATTCGACGGCGAGCGGCGCGTGCGCGTCGAAGTCGTTGGCCAGCACCACGCCGTCGAGCCCTTGGCCGAGCAGGTCGCGCCAGTCGGTGGTCAGTGCCGCGGCCGGGAGCGCGTCGGCCGCCGCCGCGAGGGCCGTCGGGTCGCGGTCGCACGCCGCGGCCACGTCCATTCCGAGCCTTCGGCACCATTCGCCGAGGTGGAGACCCATTCGCAAGCCGATGATCCCGATGCGCATCGCCTCAGGCTGCACCACGGCGGCGGCGCGGGCCAAACGGAATTCAGGCCGGGACCCAGCCCTCGGCGGCGAAGTCCGCTTCGGCCCCGTCGATGATCGCGGTCAGCGGCGTACCGTCCATCCACTGCGCGAGGAGGTCGCGGTCGACGACCACGATGCCCTGGGAGAGCGCGAGTTCGAGCGCCGGTTCGGTGAAGCGGGTGGACGCGGCGAAGAGGGCGACGTCCGCCCCGTGGACAGGGCGTGCGGTGCCGACGAAGCGCTGCATGTCGGGGCTGCCGACGCCGCGGTCGGCCGCGTAGCGCTTGCACTGGACCACGAGCAGCCGGCCGTCGGGCAGGTGGGCGGTGACGTCGGCGCCGAGATCGCCGGCGCCGCCGTCGATGCGTACCTCGATGCAGCCGTCGCGCAGGCACAGTGCCCCGACGTGGCGCTCGAACTCGGGGCCGTCCATGAGGTCCACGTCCGTCAGCGAAGGGGGCACGACGGCTGGTTCCGGCGCCGCTTCCAGGATGGGGTCCACCGCCGGGTCCAGCTCCGGGTCCAGCGCGGGGTCCAGAGCGGGGTCGGAGAGCAGGCCCCGGCGTACGGTGCGACGTATCGACGAGACGCCCACCGCCAGCACGACCACCGCACCCGTGATGGCGGCGACTCCGGCCAGCACCCGCCAGGCGCGGAAGTAGGTGGCGGCACTTGCCGCGATGAGGAAGGCGACGGTGAGTTGCCCGTACAGCCGGGCGAGTCGGGGGCTCGGCAGCGACGATCCGCGCGCCCGCCTCGCCTGCCTTGCTTGTCGCGTGTGGCTCGCCTGCCCTGACCGCCTCGTCCGCCTGGCGCGCCGCCAACCCGCCGAACCACCCTGCACATGATGTGTGTTGCTCATGCCCACCCACCCCCTGCACGCGATCCGCCGCCACCTGGCGCTGTTGCGCACATTGCCCGGCAAGATCGACTTCAAGCGCGGGAGTGGTGGAAGTGAGCGGAGTGACGGGCGTGATGGACGTCAGGAATGTCGTTGTCGGGCGGCGACGCTCGGCTCAGACGGCGTCGAGCGCGGGGGCGATGACGGCGAACGCCCGGTCGGTCAACGCGCGGGCGTCGTCCGCGCCGTCGCTGTCGCTCCAGCGGTGCAGAACGGCGTCGAAGGCGGTGACGGCCATGCCCGCGGCCAGGCGCGGGTAGAGGTCGGTGTCCGCGTCGAGGCCCAGGCGGTGGGCCAGTTCGGCGGTCAGTTCCTCGCGCCACTGCGCCTGGCGTTCCAGGAACCGTGCGTGCAGTGCGGGCGTACGCAGAATCAACTGCACCACGGCCAGCGCCCGGTCGGACTGCTCGCCGCAGGCCGCGACGGGAACCAGCACCGCGTGCCGCAGCGCGACCGACGGCGGCTCGTCGGCCGGCCTCGCCGCCAGTTCGTCGCGGATCCCGGCGCCCAGGTCGGCGAGGAACTGTACGACCACGTCCTCCTTCGACGCGAAGTAGCGGAAGAACGTCCGCTTCGACACGCCCGCCGCGGCCACGATCTCGTCGACCGTGACCGCGTCGAACCCCTTGCCTGCCAGTAGTTGCAGTGCGGCCTCGGTCAGTTCGTCGGAGACGAGTCGGCGCTTGCGTTCGGCCATGGTCACTTCGGGGCGGGAACTCACTCCGGCATGGTACCGCAATGCCATGGATGGCACTCAGATGCAGATTGACACCGAGTGACATGCGAGGCATCTTGTGTCGCATGCCGAATGAACGCTGGACCTCCGATCACATCCCGGACCAGACCGGCCGGGTGTTCGTCGTCACCGGGGCCAACAGCGGCCTGGGGCTCGCGAGTGCCAGGGCGCTGGCCCGCAAGGGCGGGCACGTCGTCCTCGCCGTCCGGGACGAGGCCAAGGGCCGTGCCGCGGCGGCCGACATCACCGCGGAACACCCGCACGCCTCCGTCGAGGTCCGCCCCCTCGACCTCGCCGATCTCGACTCGGTCCGCGCCTTCGCCGACCGGCTCCGCGCCGAGCGTCGGGCGGTAGACGTGCTCCTCAACAACGCGGGTGTCATGGCGCCGCCGCGTACGCTCAGCGCCCAGGGCCACGAACTCCAGTTCGCCGCAAACCACCTCGGGCACTTCGCGCTGACCGGTCTGCTGCTCGGACTGATGGCCGGTGCGGCGGATCCGCGCGTGGTGACGGTGAGTTCGGTCAACCACCGCAAGGCCCGCATGTACTTCGACGACATAGCCGGCGAGCGGAGCTACTCGCCCATGGGGTTCTACAACCAGTCGAAGCTGGCCAACGCCGTATTCGGTCGAGAGCTTCATCTGCGGCTGGCCGCGGCCGGGAGCCCGGTGCGGAGCGTCCTCGCCCACCCGGGCTACACCGCCACGAACCTCCAGATGAACGGCACGGTCGGTCTGTGGCGCGTGCTCCTCGGCCGCATCGGCAATCCGCTGCTGGCCCAGAGCCCTGCCCGAGGTGCCCTGCCGCAGCTCTACGCGGCCACCGAACCGAACGTCGCGAGCGGTGACTTCATCGGACCCGACGGCCCGGCCGAACTGCGCGGCGCGCCGAAGCGGGTGGAACTGTCCCGCGACGCGGCCGACCCCGACACCGCGCGGCGCCTGTGGGAGCTGTCCGAGCACGCCACCGGCGTACGCTTCGCCCTCCCCGCTCCCGTCGCCCCGTAGCGCTTGCCCGCCCGCTCTCGGCACCGCCCGTCGCCTCATGGGACAGCCCACTGCCTCTTAGCGCCGCGCGACCCAACCTGATCATGGTCAACCTGGTCATCGACCGGTCCCGCCGGGCGGCGCGCTGGCACCGGGCGTTGCCGCGGCTGGTGACGGCGTCCGACGTACGCGACGCCTCGGGTGAGGTGTGTGAGCGCGTGACCCTCGCCGCGTCACTTGCGCTGCTGCGGCCTCGGCAGCGGGCCTGCGTCGTCATGCACTACAACGGCAACCGGCACAGCCCGAATCTCGAGCTCGGGCCCGTACGCGCGGGTGGTCGCGGCCGCGTGGGAGGCGTGCCGGGGCGGTGGGCGTGTGGCCCTGTCCGCCCCGGCGCTTCCCTTCCCCCCGGTCTCGTTCCCCGTTCCCCCGCCCCCCGCGAGCTGCGGCTCAGACCTCCAAGTCGTTCTCGATGGAGCGCAGTTGGTGGCGTGCCATGGCGAGGTTCGCGCGGTTCTTGTCGAGCGCGAGGTAGAGGAACAGCCCGACCTTGCCGCGGCCCTTGAGAAGGCGGATCAGGTGGTACTGGGTGCCGAGGGTGATCAGGATGTCCTCGATCTCGTCCTTCAGGCCCAGCATTTCCATGGTCCTGGCCTTGGCCCGTACGACGTCGGTGTTGCCGGCCGCGGCGACCGACAGGTCGAGGTCCTTGCCGCCGCCCAGCGTGCCCAGTGCCATGCCGCTGTTGTAGTCGACGAGGGCGACGCCGATGGTGCCCTCGATCGTGGTCATCGCTTCCTTGAGTGCGCTTTCGGTGTTCGCGTTCGCAGCCATCGTGTTCGGCTTCCCTCTCCTGGACGGTGTCGATCGTGGTGACGTCATGTGTGGTGGCTCCTGGTTTTGCCGGTACCGCCGTCTCGGGCGGGGCCGCGGCGGGGGAGTCATCCGCCGGGTTCCCGGGCGGCCCACGCCTCCGCGACGAGTTCGGCGATCCGGGCTCCGGAGATCCGGGATTCGAGGTGCAGGCGGCCCACGTTGGTACGCGGCTCCGCCAGCACGGTCAGCACCGCGGACGGACCCGCCGCGTACGTCGCGACGTAGCCGTCCTCGCCGCGCACCAGCAGTTCGCGGAAACCGCCGCGCCCGGTGGCGTCGGCCAGACGGATCGCCACCGCCAGCGACGCCGCGGTGAGCGCGGCGACCCCCTCCGCCTCGGGGCCCGCCGCGTCCTGGGCGATGACGAACCCGTCCGTGCTGGCCGCCACCGCCCCGGTCACCTGCGGCAGTCGGGCGCGCAACCGCCGGATCTCTTCGAGGACTTCGGCTTCCGCCGCCGGCACTTTCGTCTTCCTCCTCCCGGCGCGCTGCCACAGCGCGCGCCTCATGACGGTGTGGTGGGGGCCGAGTTCACAGTCGGGCCTCCAGCGCGTCGCGGAGCCTGCGCAGCAGCTCGACGTCCGGTTCCCGGGCCGCGGCGGCGTGGTCGAGCCAGGACGGCGGGACGCAGGCCTCGACCGACGGCTCGGGACGCGGCGGATCCACCAGTCCGGCCGCCGCCAGCCGCCGTACGTCGACCAGCACGTGGAATGCGGGACGGCCCAGCAGGCGGGCGATGGCGCACGGGGTGCGTACGCCGTCGGCCAGATCCAGCAGGGCCTGTTGACGGCGCGTCACATGCCGGGTGGCCCGGTGCGGCGTCACCGGCGCGGTGTCGAGCCGCGGGTCGGGGCACACGTCGTCGAGCAGTTGGCGCCGCCGCCGCGACTCCCGTTCCACCACGCGCGCCGGCACCGGCCGTATCGGGCCCAGCCAGTGCGACGCGCCGGGCCGGAACCGCACCGGCCCCGAGTCCGGCGCGAGCGCGAAGTACGCCGCGTCGAACAGCGCGCCGAGGTGGCAGATCTCCAACTCGCCCTCCGCGAGCCGTCCTTGGTCGACCAGGTAGCGGCCGACCCGGTGGTGGCTCCCGGCATGGTCCATCGCGTCCCGCCAGGCGCCCTCCGACAGGCGCCCGGTGGCGGCGAGCAGTACGTCGAGCGTCGGCGCCTCGGGGCTCTCCGCGTGCACCACGTCGCCGTCCAGCAGATAGACCGCCCCGGAGCCGCCGAAGAGCACCCCGGTCGCGTGCTGCTCCGCCAGGTGCGCGAGAGCGCTCACGCGGGGCAGCGTCGCCGAACCGCCGCCACCGAGCGTCGATCCGACCGCCGATTCGACCGCAACTGTCATGACAGGGCCAGCCGTTCCGCGAGGTCCTGGAGGCGCAGCCGGGACAGCGCGAGGTTCGCCGTCGACCGGTCGAGCCAGAGGTGAACGAACACGCTGCTGTCGAACTGCGTCTCGACGAACCGCAGCAGGTGGAACCCGGTACGCGTGGTGACGATGATGTCCTCCACCGGCGTTTCCGCCGTGATGTACCGCGCCTCCGGCGTCGAGAACGCCGCGTACTCCGCGGCCAGCCGCGCCAGCTCGGCGGTCTCCGCGGCCGTCGCCTCGTGGTCCCCGTTGGGCGACTGGCCCACCGTGCCCAGCGCGAGCCCACTCACCCACTCGACCACCGAGGCGCCGAGAGCACCGGGCAACTCCATCGCCTCATGCAGGCATTCGTCGATCCCTGGCACGCCGGGCTCCCCTTCCTGCGTGACAACAGTGGCCGTGAGGCTACGCAGAGTCCCCGCGCGAACGAGTGAATTCCTCCATAACCCAGCGGCCCCCCACCCCCGGCGAGGTACAGTTCCCGGTTCGTCGGCGTACGGCAGCGCGGCGACGCGACGACCGCGAGGCCGACGACGCCGCCGTCGCGGCAGCCCGGCCACACCTCCTTCGGCCGACGCCCTATCCCCCGAACGCGGCGACCGCGAGCAGGCTCGCCCGCCGTTGACGGGCCCTAACGTGCGCCCACTTGCCGACGCGGTCAGATTCCATGCCCACGCGAAACGGATGATCAATGACCTTGATCATCCGTGCCCGTAATGTGGCGCAAAAGGATGTCTGGGAGGGCCGATGGCCGAGAATGAGGGGTCGCGCAGGTCCGTCAAGGACTGGGCCGTCGACACCCTGCTCTCGGGTGCCCGCCTCGCGGGGCGGGTGTTCCGCCGCAATGCACAGGCGCTCTCCCAGGGCGAGACGCTCGCCCGTGAGGCTTTCGGTGGGGCGCCCAAGCCCGAGCACGTCGTCATTCCGGCCGCGTCGCGTGACGTGGCCAAGCCCACCGAGGTTGCGTCACCGGCCCCCCGCCGCCGGACCATGGCAGAGCGCTGGCAGGACCGACGTACCGAGACGGTGCAGGCGGAACGAGACGACCAGGCCCTCGAGTTGTGGCACGGACTCGCCGAGTCGCAGCGTCAGGCCGCGGAGGACCGGCGCCACAACCTGGCCCAGGACTGGGCCAGGCGTTGGGAGTTCAAGCGGGGGATGCTGGACGTTCGCCCGCAGAACGAGGCGCGTACCCCGGCTCTGGGCGAGACCGGAACGGTCATGGTCACGGTACGCGCCCGGCCCACGGGCATCCGGCGCTTCTTCAGCAGGGGGCGCCCCGTCGACGTGGTCGTCCCGCCGGCCGGCCCCGTCGACAAGGGCCCCGACCGATCGTCGCCGACCAGGGCCGCCAAACTCACCGCCGAGGCCGGGGGGATCACCAACCCGACCCCCGCACCGGACGCCGAGGTCGAGGTCGAGGCCGTGTTGGCGCTGGCGGGAAAGGGGCTCGACAAGGGCCCTTCCTGGCACGGCGTGAAGGCCGCCGCCGAACAGAGCATGTATCCCCAGGGCGGAGCGGGCCGATCCGCGTCCGCCGACCGCCAGTCGGGTCAGCCGCGCCAACACCCGGGACTCGCCTCGGCATCCCAGCCCCCTCCCGAACTCCCGCCGGCCCCGCAGCCGTCGATGTCCCTGGAAAAGTCCTCAGAGGTTTTCTAGCACCGAGCGGCAGTTCGACGACGGCGCCGAACTGCAAGTCCCCGTCGTCCGAAGCCGCGTCAATCGCCGAGCCGTGCCAGGTAGGCGGCCACCGCGTCGGCGGGGTAGTCCGGGTGGGCCGACCAATTACGCGCCAGGTGGACCAGGAGACCCCGACGCCCATCACGTGATCAACATTGTGCACGAGTCGGTGGTCGCGCAGGTCGGAAGTTGGTGGCGCAGCTTGTGACCCTTGCCGATCTCGGTGTTGACATCACCGACCTGGGACACGGGCCTGACGGAGGTGCCCCGGGCGGCCTGCGCCGGGTCGACTTGCCGTCGGGTTGTTGGTTTCTCGCGCTGCCTGTCCCCCGCGCGTTTCTGATCGTGGTCCCGCTGGTCATGCCACCGCTGCATCTTGCATGAGTAGGGCGGCCGTCCCCCGGTGGGGAGGGCCGCCCTCTCTTGGGGCCTCGGTCAGCCGAGGCGCTCGATGATGGTGACGTTGGCGAGGCCGCCGCCTTCGCACATCGTCTGGAGGCCGTAGCGGCCGCCGGTGCGCTCCAGGCGGTGCAGGAGCGTGGTCATCAGGCGCGCGCCGGTGGCGCCGAGGGGGTGGCCGAGGGCGATCGCGCCGCCGTCGGGGTTGACCTTGGCGTGGTCGGCCTTGATGTCCTTCATCCAGGACAGGACGACCGGGGCGAACGCCTCGTTGATCTCGACGCTGTCGATGTCGTCGATGGTCAGGCCGGTCTTGGCGAAGGCGTACTGGGTGGCCGGGATCGGTGCGGAGAGCATCTCGATCGGGGAGCCGCCGCGGACGCTGATGTGGTGGATGCGGGCGCGCGGGGTCAGGCCGTACCGCTCGAGCGCGCGCTCGGAGACGATCAGGAGGGCGGCCGAGCCGTCCGAGATCTGCGAGGCGACGGCGGCGGTCATGCTGCCGTCCTCCATGAGCACCTTGAGCTCGGCCATCTTCTCCAGCGTGGTGCCCCGGCGCGGCGGCTCGTCGGTGTCGACGAGGGTGCCGTCGACGTCGATCGGGGCGATCTCCTTGGTGAAGTGGCCGTTGTCGATCGCGTGCAGCGCGCGCTCGTGCGAGGCGAGGGCGAACTCCTCCATCTCGCGGCGCGTGATGCCCCAGCGCTTGGCGATCAGCTCCGCGCCGTAGAACTGGTCGACCGGCTCGTCGCCGTAGCGGTCGACCCAGCCCTTCGAGCCCGAGAACGGGTCGGTGAAGCCGAACTGCGCCGCCGAGGTCATGGCCGCCGAGATCGGGATCTGGTTCATGTTCTGCACGCCGCCGGCGATGACCACGTCGTTCGTGCCCGACATGACCGCCTGCGCGGCGAAGTGGATGGCCTGCTGCGACGAGCCGCACTGGCGGTCGATCGTGACGCCCGGCACGTCCTCGGAGTAGCCGGCCGCGAGCCACGCGGTACGGGCTATGTTGCCCGCCTGCGGGCCGATGGCGTCGACGCAGCCGAGCATGACGTCCTCGACCGTGTCCGGGTCGATGCCGCTGCGCTCCACGACGGCCTTGAGGGTGTGCGCCCCCAGGTCCGCCGGGTGGACGCCCGCGAGGGAGCCCTTCTTGCGGCCGACCGGCGTACGGACCGCCTCGACGATGTATGCCTCGGGCATCGGCTCTCCCAAGCTCTCCCGGAGTGATGTACCGGAGTGACGTAACGGACACCGCCTGAACGACTGACCTGACGGTCCGTCAGTTATATGCTACCCGCGCCCGGCGAAACGCCGAAGACGCGAGCAGTGTGAGGAGTGTCCCGGTGGATCTCGAGTTCTCACCGAAGGAGCAGGAGTTCCGGCAGGAGGTCCGCTCCTGGCTGGAGGCCAACGTTCCGGCCACCCCCCTGCCCTCGATGGACACGGAGGAGGGCTTCCGGCTTCACCAGGAGTGGGAGAAGAAGCTCTTCGACGCCCGCTGGGCGGTCGTCTCGTGGCCCCAGGAGTACGGCGGTCGCGAGGCCGGCCTCACCGAGTGGCTGATCTTCGAGGAGGAGTACTACCGCGCGGGCGCGCCCGGCCGGGTGAGCCAGAACGGCATCTTCCTCTTCGCCCCGACCGTGTTCGAGTTCGGGTCCAAGGAGCAGCAGGACCGTTACCTGCCCAAGATGGCCTCCGGCGAGGAGATCTGGGTGCAGGGCTGGTCCGAGCCCGAGGCCGGGTCCGACCTCGCCAACGTACGCTCGCGCGCCGACCGCGACGAGGAGCGCGGCGGGTGGGTGCTGAACGGGCAGAAGATCTGGAGCTCGCGCGGTACGTACGGGCACCGCCTCTTCGGGCTCTTCCGCACCGACCCGGAGTCGCGGCGGCACCACGGCCTGACCTACTTCATGGTCGACCTCGCCTCGCCCGGTGTGACGGTACGCCCGATCCCGCAGCTCGACGGCGAGCCCGGCTTCGCCGAGGTCTTCCTCGACGACGTCTTCGTCCCGGACGCCGACGTGCTCGGCGGCGCGGGCGAGGGCTGGAAGATCATGATCGCCACGACCGGCAGCGAGCGCGGCCTCAACCTGCGCAGCCCGGGCCGCTTCCTGGCCCCCGCGAACCGCCTCCTGGACCTCTACAAGGAGCGCGGCGGCGGCGACCAGGTGCTGCGCGACGCGGCGGTGCAGGCGTGGATGGACGCGGAGGCGTACCGCCTGTTCACCTTCGGCACCGTCACCAAGCTGCTGGACGGCGGCCAGATCGGCGCCGACTCGTCGATCAACAAGGTCTTCTGGTCGCAGATGGACGTCGAACTGCACGCCACCGCCCTGCGGCTGCTCGGCGGGTACGGCGAACTCGACGAGGGCTCGCCCGACGCCGTCGACGGCTCGCGCTGGCTGGACGGCTTCCTCTTCGCCCTCGGCGGTCCGATCTACGCGGGCACCAACGAGATCCAGCGCAACACGATCGCGGAACGCATCCTCGGCCTCCCTCGGGCCAAGTAGGCAGTCCCGGGCCAAGCGAGCAAAGGAATCTGACGATGCGTCTGGCATTCACTGAGGACCAGCAGCTGTTCCGGGAGACCGTGCGGGACTTCCTGGCCGCGAGCTGCACCACCGAGCACCTGCGCGCCGCGTGGGCGGCGGACACCGCCGTGTCGTCGCGTTGGGCCGAGCTGGCCAAGATCGGCGTGACCGGGTTGGTCGTCCCCGAGGAGCAGGACGGCCTGGGCCTGACCGACGAGGAACTGTCGGCGGTCCTGGAGCAGGCGGGGTACGCGGCGCTGCCCGAACCCCTGCTCGAATCCGCGGTCGCCGCCGGGCTGCTGGCCGAGTTCGCCCCCGACGCCGGGTGGCTGGAGAAGATCTCGGCGGGTGAGGCGACGGCGTCGGTGCTGCTGCCCGGGCAGCCGTTCGCGATCGAGGCCGCGACCGCGGACGTGCTGGTGGTGGGTTTGGTCAACGCGTCGGGCGAGGCCGAGGTGCACGTCGCCAACCCGGCCGACTACGACCTGGTCGCGCAGCGCTCGGTCGACCGCAGCCGCAAGCTCTTCCGCGTCGGCTTCGCGCCGGAGCCGGAAAGCCTCGTGGCGTCCGGCCCGGCCGCCGCCGCGGCGCTCGCCCGCGCGGCGGACCGGGGCGCGCTGGGTGCCTCGGCGCTGCTGCTCGGGCTCGCGAAGCGCATGCTGGACATGGGTGTCGAGTACGCCAAGCAGCGCGTGCAGCGCGGCGTCCTGATCGGCACGCACCAGTCGGTGCAGCACCACCTGGCGAACGTCCTCATCAAGATCGAGTTCGCCCGTCCCGTGGTGATGCGCGCCGCGTACTCGCTGGCCCGCGACCTGCCGTCGGCCGCCCGCGACGTGTCGATGGCCAAGATCTACGCGGCGGAGGCGGCCGACCTAGCGGCCCGCAACTCGCTCCAGGTGCACGGGGCGATCGGTTACACAGAGGAGCACGACCTCCAGCTCTTCATGAAGCGCGCGTGGGCGCTGGGGGCGGCCTGGGGCGACTCGGGCCACCACCGCGCGCGCGTGGCGGCCGACCTGCTCTCGGAGGCTCCGGCGCCGCTCACGCCCGGTTTCTGAGGGGCAATCACTTCTGACTGACGGTCACCGTCGGTCCGCAGTCACGTGCTGACACACCGTCACGCGGGCGCTGCACGCCGGCAACTGACGTACCGTCACCACGCGGCTCCGTAGCGGGGAACCTCAGGGCAGCGCCCCGCCACGGCCCGAAGAGCGGCTCACCGACCCGGACACGCACCCGGGTCCGTGAGCCGCTCTTTGCCGTGCCGTGCCAGGTTGGCAGCGTCCGAGGTGACGCGGCCCCAACTTGGGAGGTCGGCCGACGGCGGTACGAGGTCACGAGGCCGATCGTCGATTTAGCTTGTCTTCGTCAAGTAAATCGGTAGGGTGTGCGGGCGGCAGCCGACTACCGGTGATCGCCAGGAGGGCGAGGGGGCGGGCATGACGATCGACACCGACACCGACACCGACACCGACACCGACACCGACACCGACACCGACACCACAGTGCTGGAAGCACAGCTCCAGGAGTGCGTCGCGCGGGGCACGAAGTCCGTCGTACGCGCGCGGCACGCGGTCAACGCGCCCATGCTCGACATCTGGGCCGACGCCCTCGGCGACCCCAATCCCGTCTACCGCGACGTGGCGGCGGCCGCCGCGACCGGACGGACCGGGATCATCGCCCCGCCGACCATGATCCAGGCGTGGACGATGCCGCAACTGTCGGCACTGGCAGGCACGTTGCCTCAGGTTCCCGGGTACGCGCCGTACCGGGGAGGCCGTTCGGCGGCCGACGTCGCGGCCGACAAGGCAGCCTCCGACGCGGGGGACAACCCGGCCGCGGCCGTGCACCGGCTCCTCACCGCGCACGGGTACACCGCACGTGCGGCGACGCGCTGCCGGCAGGTGTACCACCGGGAGGCGCAGGTCGGCGACCACCTCTCGTGCGAGTCGGTGCTCACCACGGTCTCCGAGCGCAAGAACACCGCCATCGGCGCGGGGTACTTCGTCACCACGCGGATGAGCTTCCGTGACCAGGACGACGCGGACGTCGCGACGGTCGACTGGACGGTGCTGTGCTTCCGTACGCCGGACGCGCCTGACACATCATCTGCTGGACCTGCCGCGGAGCCCGCCGCCGAGACCGCCGCACGAGCCGAGACCGCCGCCGAAGCTGCCGCCGAAGCCGCTGCGGAGCCCGTCGCACCCGCCGTGGCGACCGGCCGTACCTGCCTGCCGCTCAAGGCCGTTCCGAGTGTCGGGGACACCCTTCCCACCACCGTCATCCCGATCACCCCCACCTTCGTGATCGCGACCGCGTTCGCCACGCAGGACTTCTACGCCGCGCACCACGACGCGGACTGGACGCGCGAATCGCTGCGCAGGCCGGGCATCTTCACCAACATCCTCGCCACCACGGGCCTCGTCGGCGGAGTCGTGACCGACTGGGGCGGTCCCGCCACCCGGCTCCTGGAGGTGGACCTCAAGCTCCTCGCCCCGAACCACACCGGCGACACGCTGAAGCTCGACGGCGAGGTCACCGAAGTCGGCGGCGAGGACGGCGACAGCAGCGGCGAGGTGCTGCTGCGGGTGGCCGGATGGAACTCCCTGGGCCCACACGTACTGGCCACCGTACGGGCCCACCTCCCTGCGTAACAGGTTGCGCGGCCCCGTCCCGCGCCGCCGGCTACTCGAAGGCCTACTCGAAGGCCTGCGCAACCGCGAGGCTGTCCTCGTAGACGTGGTGGCGGGTGATCAGCCCGGCCTCGACCGTAAGGTGCAGCGCGAAGCGGGAGCGGTACGCCCGACGTGTCGGCCGCGCCGTCTGCCGGATCTCGCCGAACACGACGGCGTGCGCACCGTCGACGAGGACGCGCTCGACGACGGTGGCCGCCTCCTCGGGTACGTGGTACTCGCCGAGTCGGCGGAAGTGTTCGGCAGCGTCCGCACGTGAGGAACGGTGCCGGATCCATGGGGTGGCGGGCCGACCGTGCTCGCTCTCGGGCCAGTCGAGTTTCCAGTCGGCACCGTCGGCGTACAGCCCGGCGATGTGGTCGGGGTCTCCGGCGGCGATGCGCCGCAGGAGGTCGTCGACGACGATGCGGGTGGTTGCGGCTGTGGGGTCGTTCCGGTCCATATCCACGTACTCTCCGTGATGTGCGCGACCGCCTGTCGGCCGAACGCGGTTGTGCAGGAACGTACGGGCCGGGGCAGCAGGGGCGAATCAGTCACCCATAAGTCGTCGCCGGTTCCGGCGACGGGCTCCCGGGCGGTGCCGGCCGGTGCCGGTCGGCACGTCCCGCGGGACCGGCCCGTAGGGTCGTACGCATGAAGATCGTGAGGTCGGGGTGGTGTGCCGGGGCGGCCGCGGGAGACGCCGTGCCCGTCGGCGGGCTGCTGGTGAGCGTCACCGATTTCACCGCCGACCGGGCGACGGACCTGCCGGGCATCGCCCGGGCGGGGTTCCGGCTGCGGCGTGCGTGGCCCACGCTGGACGGGGCCGTGGGGGTCTGGCTGTGGACGATCCCGACACGGCGCCGCGCGGGATCCGTCGCGGTGTGGCGCGACGCCGACGCCATGCGCGGCTTCGTCGGCCTGCCCGAGCACGTGGCGATCATGCGGCACTACCGGACGCGGGGTACGACGCGTACCGGCACCTGGGCCGTCGACCACGCGGACCCCGGCCGCATCTGGCCGGACGCCGACGCGTTCCTGCGCCGCGCGGGCGCGTAGCGTCCGGGTCGGCGGTCAGTGACCGCGTGCCGCGCTCTTGCGTGCGCCGGCGGCGGTCAGTCGGGCGGACCTCGGGGCCGACAGGTGTCGCGGAATCGGCATAGGCCCCGGGTTCGGACGACGCGACCGCTTGCGTGCGGCGCGTACCGAGGCCCGCATTTCCAGCGCCCACAGCGCGACCAGCACCACGACGACGTGCCACACGCCGGCCTGGCCGATCAGGTTGCCGAGCTCGTCCATGAGTTCCACGTCCCTCCGCTCACATTTCCGCGCGTACGCCGCGACCCGCGGACACCGACAGCAGCGCCGCCGGGACCGCGATCGCCGCGCATGCGGCAACGACCAGGCTTGCCGGGCCCCAGGGGAGTGCCACCGTGCCGGGGCCGATCAACAAGGTGACGGCGGTCCACAGCGGTACGAGCGTCGCCGCCGCGGCCAACACGCCCAGCAGCACGCCGAGTCCGACCATCAGTGCCGCTTCGAGCGCCGCGATGCGCGCCACTTGCGCACGCGTTGCGCCCGCCATCCGCAACGCCCGCCACACCGGGGCCTGGTCGGCCGTCGACATGGCCGTGGTGTTGGCGATCGCGACGCCCGCGTACAGCACCGCGACGCCGAGCACGAAGTAGACCGCCAGGCGCCTGCGGTCCTCCGAATCACCGTGTACGTCCGCGCGCGCCCACTCGGCGTCGGTACGCACCACGGCGCCGGTACTTGCGGCGACCGCGCGTACGGCCGCGGCCGCCGTGACGCCCGCCTCCCCGTCCGGCACGTCCACGAACGTCAACGGCACGGCGCCGGAGGGCGCATGACGTGGCGTCAGCAGGACGGGCGTTCCGCCGGTGCCCGCCTCGACCACCGCGGCGATGCGCAACGACCGCTGCGTGCCGTCGGCCATTCGCACCGGGACTACGGCCCCGACGGTCGTCTGCGCCCAGTCGTCGGGCACCACGATCGCGTCGTCCGTCAGATCGGCGAGCGAACCGGCGGTGACCTTCAGGTCCATGACGTCTCCGACCGCGACGGGATCGACCGCGAGTGCGTCGAGTTCCACCCACACCGAGGCGGCCGCGTTGAGCGAGACGTGCGTGGCGACGGGGGCCACCACGGTCGACCCCGGGGCCGCGGCGCGCAGCTCGTCGGCGGACACCGGTCCCTCGACCACGAGTTCGGCGGTGATGCGCTGCTCGGCGTCGCGTACGTTTGCCGCGTCGACGGTGTCCGTGGCGCCCAATAGCGACACCGACAGCGCGACGGTCATGAGCACCGGCGCGACGGTGGCGGCGGTACGGCGCGGCGACGCGAGCACACCCGAGCGCGCGAGTTCGAGGGCGACGGGCTCGCGGCCGCGCGTGACCCGTCCCAGCGCGCGCAACGGTGGCCCGACCAGGACGGGAGCCAGCAGGGCGATGCCGGGGATGACCAGCATCGGGGCGAGTGTGCGGTGCTTGCGGTGGATCGCCTCGTCGGGGGTGACCACCGCGGTGAAGCCGAGGTAGGCGACGGCGCTCACGAGCATCACCGCCCCCACCACGATCCGGGTGCGGGACGACCGCGCGTCGTCGACCGCCGCCGTCCGCAGTGCCTCGACCGGGCGTACGCGCGCCGCCTGCCGGGCCGCGACCGCCGCACCGGTCAACGCGACCACGACACCGGTGGCGAAGGCGGTGTAGTACGGCCAGGTGACGTGACGCATCGTCAGCCACGCAGGGGCAAGCTCGTGTTCGCCGAGCCACCGGATCAACCCCGGTGTGGTCAGGCGGCCGAGAAGGCAGCCGAGCAGGCCCGCCGGGATCGACAGCACCAGGGCCTCGCGCAGGACCATGCCCCGCACCTGGCCGGGCGTGGCCCCGACGCTGCGCAGCAGCGCCAGTTCGCGGCGGCGCCGGGCGACCGCGAAGGCGAAGGTCGAGGACACGACGAAGGCCGTGGCGAAAACGGCCGTTCCGACCGCCGTCCCGGTCAGCGCGTTCGTGGTGACGAGCGCGTCGTTGTCGTCACCGACCCCATCGGCGGTCGCCGACGACGCGAGGGTGAGCAGCATCGACGTGACGATCCCGACCCCCAGGGCCAGGGTCGCGAAGCTGCCTGCGAGGTCGGCGTACCGGCGGCTTGGCATGCTACGAGTCAACCGGCGGAGAGGCCTTCGGCGGGATGGTGCCGACGCCCGAATGCGGGTGGGGCTAGCCCCACCCGCATGCATCCGGCTGGGCCCACCCCGCTCAGGCTCGGCAGGCCGCGGCGAGGGCGTCGTCGACCGCGCCGACCGCGTCTTCGCCGGCCATGCGGTCGGCGATCGCCCGGGCCCGGAGGCGGTACCGGGGGTTGCCCGCCGCCTCGGCCAGCGCGGCACCGAGGCGGTCGGCGGCCAGGGAGCGCAGCGGAACGGCGGTGGGCGCCACGCCGAGACGGACGAGGCGGCGGGCCCAGAACGCGGCGTCGAACTGGACGGGGACCGGCACGGCCGGGACGCCCGCGCGCAGGCCCGCCCCGGTCGTACCGGCGCCGCAGTGGTGCACGACCACGGCCATGCGCGGGAACAACAGGTGGTGCGGGACGTCGTCGACCGCGAACATGTCGTCACCCGCACCTTCGGCGTCGAGCCCGGCCCAGCCGCGTTGGATCACGCCGCGCAGGCCGGCCGCGCGCAGCGCGCGTACGACGTGCGCGACCACCAGATCCGGGACGGGGACGGTGGCACTGCCCAGCCCGACGAATGCCGGAGGCGGCCCCGCGGCAAGGAAGTCCTGGAGAGCGTCGGGGAGTTGGCGGGTGTCGCCGGGCCACCAGTAGCCGACCGGCCGCAGTCCGGGCCGCCAGTCTCTCGGCGGCGGTACGACGGCCGGGCTGAAGCCGTAGAGCACCGGCCAGCCCTCGCGTTCGCGGGCCCGCCGCGAGGCGGCCAGGCCGATCGGCCGAAGTCCCAGAGCGCGGCGCAGGTCGCGGTCGGCGGCGGAGAAGACGTGGTCGACGGCCAGGTCCACGGCGTGGCCGGCCAGGCGGTTCCCCAGCGGGCCCAACGAGCGCGCGGAAACCATCGGCGGTGCGAACACCCTGGTCGGGTGCAGCGGTTGCAGGTACGCGCCGAGCACCGGTACGCCGAGGCTCTCGGCGAGCGTGCAGGCGACCGGGGCCAGCGACGCCGACGCCACCAGGACGTCGTGGCCGGGCGCTGCGTCCAAGAGGCCGTCCGTCAGTTCACCGGCCAACGCGCGGGCCAGCGCCACGACGCGGGCCAGCTTGCCCGCTCCGGTGATGCTGCGGTGGAGTCCGCGTCCCCGGGCGGAGTGCAACTCCTCGTGCGGATCGACCGGCAGGGCGTGGAACTTCACACCCGTGCCGGCCGCCAGCGGTTCGAAGCGGACGTGGGTCACCAAGGTCACCTCGTGCCCGCGCCGGGCAAGCCCCGCCCCGAGACCGGTGAACGGGGCGGCGTCCCCGCGCGAACCCGCCGTCATGATCGCAACGCGCACAGTGACGATTATGGCCCCGCGGCGTCACGCCCGACGCGTCACGCGCCGCGCGACACGATGGCGCGAGCCGTACGTACGACGGGCGCACGCACAACGGGCGCAAACACGACGAGCCGCGGACACAGATGGACCGCGGACACGACAGGCCGCGGACACGACATCGCCCGCGGCCGCGGCCGCGGCAACCGCCCTACCGAACGCGGTACTCCTTGCTGCGCTGCTGGAACAGGCCCGCCTGCTCCGACCAGGCCAGATTGCCCAGGGTGATCATGTGCGGCGCCATCGCGAGCGCCTGCGAGCGCGTCATGTCGCGGGCTGCCCAGATCGACCGCACCGAGCCCTCGACGCCACCCGGCGGGTAGGCGGCGATCGCCTCGGCCGCCCACTTCGCCGCCTCGTGCAGCTCGTCGGCCGGCACCACCTGTGAGACGAGGCCCGTCTCGTACGCCCGCTTCGCGCTCATCCGCTCCGCGTTGCCCAGCAGCGTCAGCCGCATGACCTCGCCGAGCGGCATGCGCTGGGCGAGGTACATCGACTCGAAGCCGGACACCATGCCGTATGTCGTGTGCGGGTCGAAGAACGTGGCGCTTTCACTCGCGATGATGAACTCGCACTCGCCCAGAAGGTAGAAGGCGCCGCCGCAGGCCATGCCGTTGACGGCGACGATGACCGGCTTCCACAGGTCGGAGTGCTTCGGGCTGATCTTCAGCATCGGGTCGTCCATCATGTACGGCGACGACGGCTGAGGAACGTCGACAGAACGGTCGATTCCGGTACAGAAAGCCTTGTCGCCGGCCCCGGTGAGGACGATCACACGCACGTCGTCGTCGTGGCGCAGCTCACGCCACAGCGTGTGCAGCTCCTCGATCATGACCAGGTCGAACGCGTTGTGCCGGTCCGGCCTGTTGAGCGTCACCCACGCGACACCGTCGGCCTGTTCGTACCCGAGCGTCTCGAACTTGCGCATGTGCCCCATCCTCCTGGTCGGCCCGCGTTGTCGGCCTGGATGCGAATCCGGCGTGGTCTCGATCTCCCGGTCGGCAGCTTCCCTCGCCGCCCTGATCTGACGTACCGTCAGCTCAGACTAGCAACGGCACAGGCGGCCACCGTCGGACCTCTCAGGAGCGATCATGCAGGGTGATCTCGAGTGGGGCAGCATTCCCGCTCTCGTCGACAGCGCGGCCGAGCGCTTCGGTGACCGCGAGGCCGTCGTGGACGGCGGCGTACGCATCACGTTCGCCGAGCTGCGCGACCGGGTGCGCGCCGCCGCCGCGGCGGCCGTGGCCGCGGGCGTCGAGAAGGGCGACCGCGTCGCGGTCTGGGCCCCGAACGGCCGCGACTGGATCACCGCCGCCCTCGGCGCGCTCGCGGCCGGTGCCGCGATCGTCCCGATGAACACCCGCTACAAGGGCGCCGAGGCGCAGTACGTCCTGGAGAAGACCCGCGCCAAGCTGCTCTTCGTCTCCGGCACGTTCCTCGGCGCGTCGTACGTCGCCATGCTGCGCTCCTCGGCCGGCGAGGGCACCGCGGGACGCCCGTTCGCCGCCCTGCCCGACCTGGCCACCGCGGTCGTGCTCTCGGACAGCGCCCCGGACACGTGCGTGACCTGGGCCGACTTCCTGGCCGCCGGGGAGTCCGTGCCCGCCGCGACCGTCGACGAGCGCGCCGCGTCGGTCACCTCCGACGACCTCGGCGACATCATCTTCACCTCCGGCACCACCGGCCGGCCCAAGGGCGTCATGACCACGCACGGCCAGTCGCTCCGCGTCTTCGAGACGTGGGCGAGCACCGTGGGCCTCGCGGAGGGCGACCGCTACCTGATCGTCAACCCGTTCTTCCACACCTTCGGCTACAAAGCCGGCATCCTCGCGAGCCTGATCAAGGGCGCCACGATGATCCCGCAGGCGGTCTTCGACGTCGACGCCACGCTCGCGCTGATCCAGGCCGAAAAGGTCACCGTCCTGCCGGGCGCGCCGACCATCTACACGTCGCTGCTCGACTCCGGCTCGCGCGGCAAGTACGACCTCGCCTCGCTGCGCCTCGCGGTCACCGGCGCCGCCTCCGTGCCGCTCTCCCTCGTCACGCGCATGGCCGACGACCTGGGCTTCGACACCGTCCTGACGGCGTACGGCCTGACCGAGTCCTGCGGCACCGCCAGCATGTGCCGCCAGGGCGACCCCGCCGAGATCATCGCCTCGACTTCCGGCCGCGCGATCGAGGGCGTCGAGCTGGTCACCGTCGACGACGCCGGCAAGCCCACCGCCGTCGGCGAGCCCGGCGAGGTCTGGGTGCGCGGATACAACGTGATGCGCGGCTACTTCGAGGACCCCGAGGAGACCGCCAAGGCGGTGGACGCGGACGGCTGGTTGCACACCGGCGACGTGGGCGTCCTCGACGAGCAGGGCAACCTGCGCATCACCGACCGCATCAAGGACATGTACATCGTGGGCGGCTTCAACGCCTACCCGGCCGAGATCGAGTCGGTCCTCGCGGGCCACCCGGCGGTCTCCGAGGCCGCGGTGATCGGCGTCCCCGACGCCCGCATGGGCGAGGTCGGCAAGGCGTACCTCATCCTGCGCGCGGGAGCCTCCGTCACCACCGACGAGATCGTCGACTACTGCCGCAAGGAAATGGCGAACTACAAGGTCCCGCGCTACGTCGAGATCGTCACCGAATTCCCCCGGAACCCCACCGGCAAGGTCATGAAGTTCGAACTGCGCGCCCAAGCCGCCGAGGAGTTCGCCGCCCGCAAGTGAGCGGTCCGCCGCGGCGGGCCGGAAAGCGTTCCGGCCCGCCGACGCGTCGACGAAGTCAGCGGTGAGCGCTGACCGTTGGCAGAGATGCGGAACCGTCGCCGCGAGGCCGGGGCCCGCGACGCCGTAACGGTCAGTGTCGGCCCAGGAGTTCGGCGATGCGGGTGAAGCCGTCGGTGGGGTGGCCGAGGTCGATCGCCTTGCGGGCGAGGGACTCGGCGGCGCGCATGACGCTCGCGTCGATGCCGTGGGCCTCGGAGGCGTGGATGATGTGGGCCATCGAGGAGGCGGCCGAGGTGATGGGATTGCCTTCGCCGGAGTGGGTGTCGTTGTCGATCTCGGCGGCGGTGTCGGCGAAGACGGGCGGCAGGATCGCGCCGATGCCCTGGGCGAACGGCAGCAGTTCCCGTGCCGAGATGCCCTCGGCCTTGGCGATCGCGACGGCGTGCATGTAGCCGGTCATCGCGGTCCAGAAGATGTCGAGGAGCGCGACGTCGTACGCCGCCGCGCGCCCGATCTCTTCGCCGAGGTGGGTGTGGCTGCCGCCGAGGGCGTCCAGGGCGTGGCGGTGCTCGGCGTACAGGTCCCGCGGACCGCTGTAGATGAACACCCCGTGCGGCGTGCCGATGGTGGTGGTCGGGGTCATGATCGCGCCGTCGAGGTAGTGGACGCCGTGTTCGGCCGCCCACTCGGCGGTGTCCCGGGCGCGGGCCGGGGTGTCGGCGGTCAGGTTCACGACCGTGCGCCCCTTGAGCGCCGCCGCGACCGGTTCGCGCCGCAGGACGGCGTCGGACGCGTCGTAGTCGACGACGCAGACGACCGTCAACGCGCTTGCCGCGACCGCCTCTTCGGCGGTCATGGCACGCTCCGCGCCGCGTCCGACGAGTTCGTCGTCGCGGCCGGGGGTGCGGTTCCAGACGACCGTACGCAGGCCCGCGTCCAGGAACGCCCCGGCGAGGGCGCGTCCCATCGGCCCCAGGCCGAGCACGGTGACGGACGGAGTGGCGGTGGCGGAAGAAGCGACGGTCCGGTCGGTGTTCGAAGACATGGCAGGACTCCCGGGCAAGCGCGTGAAGAGCGCGACGAATAGTGGTCAATTCATGATGAAAAGGACAAGGGATGACGCGCAGGAGAGCCGTTGAACCGGGCGTCTGCGGCGTCACCGCCGCGATCGGGGTGATCGACGGCAAGTGGAAGACGGTGCTGCTGTGGCTGCTGGAGTCGGGCCCGCGGCGCCCCGGTGAGATGCGCAGGCAACTGCCGGGCCTCACCGAGAAGGTGCTGACCCAGACCCTTCGCGAGATGCGGGAGGACGGCCTCGTCCACCGCGAGGTGCACGACACCCTGCCGCTGAAGACGGTCTATTCCCTGACCGGCTTCGGCCGCGATCTCTGTGAGGCACTGGCTCCCCTCTCCGACTGGGGCCACCGCCTCCTCGACAACCGCGCCGAGGACCGTCCCGCGTCCTGACCCCAACCCTCGTGCCCATCCCGCAGGCCCCACAAGTACCCACAAAAAGGTGGGTACCCGGCCGCCCGCGACGCCCTCGCGCCGGATTAGCCTGGCGGGCATGGTCGACATATCCCGGCTTCCGGCGGAGGCACGACAGCGGCGGCGGGTCGAGCTGCGCGAGTTCCTGAGGACGCGCCGGGCGCGGCTGACGCCCGCGGACGTGGGCATGCCGGCCGGCGGCGGACGCCGTACGCCCGGCCTGCGCCGCGAAGAGGTCGCCGTCCTCGCCGGCGTGGGCGTCAGCTGGTACACGTGGCTCGAGCAGGGCCGCGAGATCAACGTCTCGGCCGATGTGCTCGACGCGATAGCGCGCGTGCTGCGCCTGGATCCCGCGGAACGCGAGCACCTCTACCTGCTGTCGGGCCTCAATCCGCCGCCCGCTCGCCCGGCGGAGCGCGGCGTGCCCGACGCCGTGCGGCGTGTGATCGACGCGTGGATGCCGAAGCCCGCCTACGTCGTCGACCGGCACTGGGACTTCGTCGCCGTCAACACCGCCGCCCGCGCGGTGTTCGGGTACGACGAGGCCGCGCACAACTGCCTCGTGAGCTTCTTCACCAGCGCACGCCACCGCACCGAATGGGACGACTGGCACGACGTCGCCCGCGCGATCGTCGGCCACTTCCGCGCGGACGCCGCCCGCTACCCGGGCGACCCCGAGTTCGGCCGCATCGCCGACGACATGTGCGCGGTCAGCCCGGAGTTCGCCGCGATCTGGGCCGAGCACCCGATCGGCTCCGCGGGCCAGGGCGTCAAGGTCCTCGACAACCCGGAGGTGGGCCGGCTGACGTTCGAGTACACCTCGCTGCCGCTGCCCGACCTGCCCGGACACCGCATGATCCTGCACACCCCGGACGCCGCGACCGACACCGAGACCCGGCTCGCCCGGCTGCTCGCGGTCACCGTCTGACCCTCAGGGTGGTGGTGCCGGACCCAGGTTCAGCGCGCACTGCCGGGTCCGCCGGAACGGCCCCAGGATCGTCGTCATGAACCGATACACGAACAAGACGGTCCTGATCACCGGCGGCACCAGCGGCATGGGGTACGCCACCGCCCGCAGGCTCCTCGACGAGGGCGCGTACGTCGCCGTCACCGGCCGCAGCCGTCCCCGCCTCGACACGGCCGTGGCCCGCCTGGTCGCGGAGACCGGGGTGACGCCCGAGCGGATCCTCGCGGTGCCCGCCGACGTCGCCGCACTTCCCGTACTCGACGACCTGGTCGAGCGCGTACGGGCCTGGCGCGGCTCCCTCGACGCGGTCTTCGCGAACGCCGGGGTCGGGGTCTTCAAGCCCAGCACCGAGATCACCGAGGCCGACTTCGACTACACCGTCGACGTCAACTTCAAGGGCGTCTATTTCACCGTGCTCAAGTCCCTGCCGCTGCTCAAGGACGGCGGCGCGGTCGTGATCAACGCGTCGTGGACGCTGCACCGCGGCCTGTCCGTGGCCTCCGTCTACTCGGCCACCAAGGCCGCCGTGCACAACCTCGCCCGTACGCTCGGCGCCGACCTCGCCCCGCGCGGCATCCGCGTCAACTCGGTCAGCCCCGGCTACATCGACACCGAGATGTACCGCGACAACAACCCCGACCCGGCCGCCGAGGCGGTGAACTCGGCCGAGGTGCCGCTCGGTTCCCTCGGGCACGCGGACGACGTCGCGGCGGCGGTCGCCTTCCTGGCCTCCGACGACGCGTCGTACATCACCGGCCAGGACCTGGTGATCGACGGCGGCCTCGTCGGCTCCGTCCCCCAACCCGCCTGACGCCGCCCGGCCCCGGGTGCGCACGGCCTCCGCCGGCACGCACCCGGGCCGCGGCTACTTGCCCTCGAAGTCGGGGGTGCGCTTGGCGGCCTTGGCGCCGTAGCCCTCGGTGATGTCCTCGGAGGCGAGGGTGACCGCGGCGGTCATGGCGGTCTGGGCGAGGGCGTTGTCGAGGGCGGCGTCGGCGTAGGAGTCGATCGAGCGCTTGATGCCCTGGACGGCGAGAGGGGCGTTCGCGGCGATCTGCCCGGCGATCTCGCGGGCGGTCTTGTCGAGGTCGTCGCGCGGGACGACGAGTTGCACGAGGTTGAGGCGCTCGGCGGTGGCGGCGTCGATGCGGCGGCCGGTGAGGGCGAGGTACTTGGCCCAGCCGGCGCCCGCCTCGCGGGCGATGCGCATGTCGCCGCCCGCGTCGACGGCCACGCCGAGCTGGGCCTCGGGGAGGGCGAAGACCGCGTCGTCGGCGGCGACGCGGATGTCGGCGAGGAGCGCGAGTTCGAAGCCGAAGCCGAGGGCGTAGCCCTGGACCGACGCGACCACCGGCTGGGGGAGGCGGGCGAACGCGCGGAAACGCTCGTGCACCCAGCGCAGGCCCTCGTAGTAGTTGCGGGTGCGCTCGGCGCCGGAGCGGCCGGTGATGTTGCCGCCGGGGGCCGTGACGTCGATGCCCGCGCAGAAGGCGCGACCCTCGGCCCGCAGCAGCACCACGCGGATCTCCGGGTCGAAGCGGATGCGGTCCGCCATGACGCCGAGCTGGCGGCTGGACTCCCAGCTCCAACCGTTGAGCTTCTCGGGGCGGCAGAGCGTGACGACGCCGACACCGTCCTCCACGTCGAGGCGCATCCGCTCCTGGCCTGGTTCGATGGTCGGATCGGTGGTGTTGATCACGTGCCTGTCCCCTCGGTATGCGCCCGATCGGTCTTGTCTGACGGTGCGTTAGATCGGAGTATGTGACCGGTCTTCAGATGACACAAGGTGAGACAAGGGAGTCCCCGATGGCCGCGATCCTTCCCCCCGGAGTCCTGCATTACGGCATGCAGCTGCCGATCCAGTCGCAGAGCAAGCTGTACGCGGAGGCGTGGGAGGAGACCGCGGGGCCCGACGACCTGGCCGCCATCGCGCAGGCGTGCGACCGCGGCGGCTTCGCGTACATCGCGGTCTGCGACCACACCGCGATCCCGCGCAGCCACGCCCCGATGATGGGCACCGAGTGGTGGGACACCATGACCACGCTCGGCTGGCTCGCGGGCATCACCGAGAACGTGCGCCTCGTGAGCCACGTCGCGGTGCTGGCGTACCGGCACCCGATGATGACCGCGAAGGCCTTCGCGACGCTGGACGTCATCTCCAAGGGCCGCGCGATCGTCGGTGCGGGGGCCGGCCACGTCGAGGCCGAGTTCGAGATGCTCGGCCTGGACTTCAAGGACCGCGGCCCGGCGCTGAACGAGGCCCTGGAACTGCTCGACCTCGCGCTGCGCGAGGAGTTCGTGACGTACGAGGGCAAGCGCTTCAAGGTGGACGACATGGGCGCCCGCCCGCGCCCCGTGCAGGGCCCGCGTCCCCCGATCTGGATCGGCGGCTCGGCCGGTGCCGCGCTCAAGCGGGTCGCCAAGTACGCCGACGGCTGGCTCCCGCAGGGCAGCCCGCGCGAGACCTTCCCCGACCAGGTGGCCGAGCTGCGCCGCCTGCGCGCGGAGTACGGGCGCGCCGACGAGGCGATGGACATCGGCGCCATCACCGAGATGCTGTACGTCGGCAAGCCCGACTGGGAGGTCGGCGAGCGCACCCTGTCCGGCAGCCCGGAAGAGATCGCCGAGTCGCTGCGTTGGTACGGCGAGCAGGGCGCGAACCAGATCCAGATCCGCTTCCGCAACCGCACGCTGCAGGAGCTGCTGGACCAGATCGAGGCGTTCTCGACCCAGGTCGCGCCCCTTCTGAACAAGTAGCCGACCGTGCTCGGCGGCCCGTCACGAGGGCCGCGCGAGGCGTTTCGCGGGGGCTCGGAACGGGTTAGGGCAACCTAAGGTGAGTCCGAACTCACGACTCCGGGCCCCTCGCCAAATGTGAAATCTGACGTACCATCAGGAAATCGCGGTCGGTCCTCGGCATGCGCCGTGGAGGGCCGCCGGAACACCGCACCACGCAGGCGCCTCTGTATCGAAGTAGGGAGTCCGGGTCATGCTCGACCACCTCATCACCGGAGCCACCGTCGTCGACGGAACGGGCACACCCTCCTACCGAGGTGACGTGGGGATCCGGGACGGCCGCATCGTCGCGGTGGGCCCGACCGGAAGCATCACCGAGGAAGCCGCCGCCACCGAGGACGCCACCGGCCTCGTGCTCGCCCCCGGCTTCATCGACCCGCACACGCACTACGACGCGCAGCTCCACTGGGACGCGTACGCCACCCCCTCGGTCAACCACGGCGTCACCACCATCGTGGGCGGCAACTGCGGCTTCACCCTCGCCCCGCTCAAGGCCGAGGACGCCGACTACACCCGCCGCATGATGGCCAAGGTCGAGGGCATGGCCCTCCCTGCCCTGGAGAACGGCATCGACTGGAGCTGGGAGACCTTCGCCCAGTACCTCGACAAGCTGGACGGCACGATCGGCGTCAACGCCGCGTTCATGGCCGGCCACTGTGCGATCCGCCGCTACGTGATGGGCTCCGACTTCGGCAAGGCGGCCACGCCCGAGCAGGTCGAGGCCATGGTCGTCGAGCTGAAGAAGGCCATGGAGGCGGGCGCGCTCGGCTTCTCCACCGGCCGCTCGAACCACACCGACGGCGACGGCAACCCCGTCCCGTCGCGCCACGCGACCCCCGAAGAGGTCCTGGCGCTCTGCGCCGAGGTCGGCCGGCACGAGGGCACCCAGCTGGAGGTCATCGTCGCGGGCTGCCTCGACAAGTTCGACGACGACGAGATCGAGCTGCTCACCCAGATGACGGTGACCGCCGGCCGTCCGATGAACTGGAACGTGCTGACCGTCGACTCGGCCGACCCGGACCGCGTGCCGCGCCAGATCTACGCGTCGGAGAAGGCCGAGGCGGCCGGCGGCAAGATCGTCATCCTCACCCTGCCGGTGCTGGTGCCGATGAACATGTCGCTGCTCACCTACTGCGCGCTCAACCTGCTGCCGGGCTGGGGCGAGATCCTGGCCCTGCCGGTCCCGGAGCGCATCGCGAAGCTGCGCGACCCGGAGACCCGCACCGAGATGCTGCGCCGCGCGAACAGCCCCGAGGCGGGCGTCTTCCGCCGCCTGGTGGACTTCGGCCGGTACGTCATCGGCGACACCTACTCCGCGGCCAACGAGGGCCTGTCCGGCCGCGTCGTGGCGGACATCGCCAAGGAGCGCGGCCAGGAGGAGTTCGAGGCGCTGGTCGAGATCTGCGCCGCGGACGACCTGCGGACCGTGCTGTGGCCGATGCCGACCGACAACGACCAGGCGTCGTGGGACCTGCGCCAGGAGGTCTGGGAGAGCAAGCACGTCATCCTGGGCGGCTCGGACGCGGGCGCGCACCTGGACCGCATGTGCGGTGCGACGTACACGACCCGCTTCCTGGGCGACTCGCTGCGCGGCCGCAAGCTGGTCTCGCTGGAGCGCGCGGTGCAGATGCTCACCACCGACCCGGCCAAGCTGTTCGGCCTCAAGGACCGCGGGCGGATCGCCGAGGGCTACCACGCCGACCTGGTGCTGTTCGACCCGGAGAAGGTCAACTCCGGGCCGGCGCGCCTGGTGCACGACCTGCCGGGCGACAGCCCGCGCCTGACCGCCGAGTCGGAGGGCATCGTCTCGGTCCGCGTCAACGGCGTCGAGACCGTGCGCGACGGCCAGGTCACCGGCGCCGTCAACGGCAAGGTGCTGCGTTCGGGCCAGGACACCTACACCGTCACGAACGAATCGGTCAGCTTCTGAGTACGTCCTGATCGCACGCCGTGTACGAAGGCCCGGCCGCACCCGTGCGGCCGGGCCTTCGGCGTGTTCCGGATGCCGGAGCGCGGAGCGGCGTGATGTGCGACACGAGTCCGCGTACGTCTTCGGGGGCACGCCTACAGTTGGTCTGTTCAGGCCCAAAAGCCCTGTACGGACCGGCCATAAGCACGACAGCGAGGGGTGTCGCATGACCCAGACTCCGACCGAGAACGCGATGCGGCGCGCCCTGCGCCGTGCCCGTGACGGGGTCATGCTGGACGTCTCCGAAGCCGAGGTGCTGCTGCACGCGAAGGGCACGGACCTCGACGACCTGTGCGCCTCGGCGGCCCGGGTGCGCGACGCCGGCCTCGACGCGGTGGGCCGTCCGGGTGTGATCACCTACTCCCGCAAGGTGTTCATTCCGCTGACGCGGCTGTGCCGGGACAAGTGCCACTACTGCACTTTCGTGACCGTCCCCGGCAAGCTGAAGCGCGAGGGGCACTCGATGTTCCTCAGCCCCGACGAGGTCCTCGAGATCGCGCGCGAGGGTGCCGCGATGGGCTGCAAGGAAGCCCTCTTCACCCTCGGCGACCGTCCCGAGGACCGCTGGCCCGAGGCCCGCGAGTGGCTCGACGCGCACGGCTACGACGACACGCTCTCGTACGTCCGCGCCATGGCCATCCGCGTCCTGGAGGAGACCGGCCTCCTCCCGCACCTGAACCCCGGCGTGCTGTCCTGGACCGACCTCCAGCGCCTCAAGCCGGTCAGTCCGTCGATGGGCATGATGCTGGAGACCACCGCGACGCGCCTGTGGTCCGAGCCGGGGGGCCCGCACCACGGCTCGCCCGACAAGGAGCCCGCGGTACGCCTGCGCGTCCTGGAGGACGCCGGCCGCTCCAACGTGCCGTTCACCACCGGCATCCTCATCGGCATCGGCGAGACGATGGCCGAGCGCGCCGAGTCGGTGTTCGCGCTGCGCAGGACCGCCCGGCAGTACGGCGGCATCCAGGAAGTCATCGTGCAGAACTTCCGCGCCAAGCCGGACACCGCGATGCGCTCCGTCGCGGACGCCGACCTGCAGGAGCTCGCCGCCGCCATCGCGGTGACCCGCATCGTGCTCGGGCCCAGGATGCGCGTGCAGGCCCCGCCGAACCTGGTGGGCGAGGAGTTCGCGCTGATGATCCGCGCGGGCATCGACGACTGGGGCGGGGTGTCGCCGCTGACGCCGGACCACGTCAACCCCGAGCGCCCCTGGCCGCACATCGACGAACTCGCCGAGCGCACCTCGGAGTCCGGCTTCACGCTGCGCGAACGCCTGACGATCTACCCGGAGTTCATCCGCCGCGGTGAGCCGTGGATCGACCCGCGGGTGCTGCCGCACGTGCGGGCGCTGAGCGACGCCGACGGCATGGCGGTCGAGGGGAAGAACCCCGAGGGCCTGCCGTGGCAGGAGCCCGAGGACCTGTTCGCGGCCGCGTCCGGGCGTACCGACCTGCACGTCACGATCGACACGACCGGGCGTACCTCCGACCGCCGCGACGACTTCGACGAGGTCTACGGCGACTGGGAGGAACTGCGCGGCCAGGCCACCTACGGGCGCGACAGCATGGTCGACGGCCAGGCCGCACCCGTGCGGATCGACGGCGACGTCAAGGCCGCGCTCGCGCAGGCCGCCGCCGACCCGACGCTGCTGACCGACGAGCAGGCCCTCGCACTGTTCCACGCGGACGGCCCGGCGCTCGACGAACTCGCGCGGATCGCCGACGACTTGCGGCGCGAGGTGGTCGGCGACGAGATCACCTACATCGTCAACCGCAACATCAACTTCACCAACGTCTGCTACACCGGCTGCCGCTTCTGCGCGTTCGCGCAGCGGCGGACCGACGCCGACGCGTACACGCTCTCGCTGGAGCAGGTCGGCGAACGCGCCGAGCAGGCGTGGGCGGTGGGCGCCACCGAAGTCTGCATGCAGGGCGGCATCCACCCCGACCTGCCGGGCACCGCGTACTTCGACATCGCGCGCGAGGTGAAGAAGCGGGTGCCGGAGATGCACGTGCACGCGTTCTCGCCGATGGAGGTCGTGAACGGCGCGACGCGCACCGGCATGTCGATCCGCGACTGGCTGCAGGCGGCCAAGGAGGCCGGGCTCGACACGATCCCGGGCACCGCGGCCGAGATCCTGGACGACGACGTGCGCTGGATCCTCACCAAGGGCAAGCTGCCGGCGGCCACCTGGGTCGAGGTCGTGTCCACGGCCCACGAGCTTGGCATCCGCAGCTCGTCGACGATGATGTACGGCCACGTCGACACCCCCGCGCACTGGCTCGCGCACCTGCGCCTGCTCGGCCGCATCCAGGACCAGACGGGCGGCTTCACGGAGTTCGTGACGCTGCCGTTCGTGCACACCAACGCGCCCGTCTACCTGGCCGGCATCGCCCGCCCGGGGCCGACGCTCCGCGACAACCGCGCGGTGCACGCGATGGCGCGCATCCTGCTGCACGGCAAGATCTCGAACATCCAGACCAGTTGGGTCAAGCTCGGGGTCGACGGCACCAACCTGATGCTCCAGGGCGGTGCCAACGACATGGGCGGCACCCTGATGGAGGAGACGATCTCGCGGATGGCGGGGGCCGACAACGGCTCGCGCAAGTCGATCGCCGAACTCGAGGCGATGGCCGCGTCGTTGGGGCGCCGCGCGCGGCAGCGCACCACGACGTACGGCGAGGTCGGCGCGGAGCGGCAGGAAGTCGCGCGGCGCCACGACGACGAGGTGGAGAAGATCATGCTGCCGATCCTCGGATGACGGTGCGTCCGCTCCCGGTCGGCCGCCGCACCGCATGCGGCGGCCGTCCGGCAGCCGGACGGCCGGTCGGGCGGCCCGCCGGGGCGCGAAGCGGAGCGCCCATCTGACGCATCGTCAGATGGGCGGCCCGGGAACCCCGTGTGTCGGTACGCTTCCGCACGGGGCGCGACCGGGCACCCCGGCGGCACGCGACGGTACGCAGGTGAACTCAGCGGGGCGGGACCGGGCCGGAGGGGAGCCGGCGGTCCGCGGCCCCTCCGACTTCGGGGAGGGACATCCATGGCCGCACTGTGGTCTAGAGAGCGGCAGCAGGACTTCCGCAGCCGGGTCAGGGGATGCCTGGTCGGCGGTGCCGTCGGCGACGCGCTCGGCGCCGGGATCGAGTTCCTGTCGCTCGACGAGATCCGCGCCCAGCACGGTGCGGACGGGGTGACCGGGTACGTCACGGCGTACCACCGGCGCGGTGCCATCACCGACGACACGCAGATGACGCTGTTCACCGTCGAGGGGCTGATACGCGCGCACGTGCGCCGCGACGACGGCCTGTGGCACCCGCCGTCGGACGTGCACCGCGCGTACCTGCGCTGGAAGGCCACGCAGAGCGAGTGGGGCCCGGACGAACGCCGCGACGAGGGCTGGCTGGTACGCGAGGAATGGCTCTACAGTTCCCGCGCACCGGGCCATGCGTGCCTGCGCGGCCTCGACGACGAGGTGATGGGCACCCTCGACAAGCCCAAGAACGCCGACTCCAAGGGCTGCGGTGCGGTGATGCGCTCGGCGCCGTTCGGCATGCTGGTCGGCTGGAGCCCGGACCTCGTCTTCCAACTCGCGGTCGAGTGCGCGGTGCTGACGCACGGTCATCCGACCGGGTACCTGTCCGCGGGGGTGTTCGCGGTGGTGGTGCACGCCCTCATGCAGGGGGCGAGCATCGACGCCGGGGTACGCGGGGCGCTGGAAATCGCCGCCGCCCACGACGGGCACGAGGAGACCGTGGCCGCGGTCGAGGCGGCGCTCGCCATGGTCCGGACCGGCACCCCCGATTCGGGTCGCGTCGAGGAACTGGGCCAGGGCTGGACCGCCGAAGAGGCCCTGGCCATCGGGCTGTACTGCGCGCTGGTGGCGCCGGACGTCCGCAGCGGACTCCTGCTCGCGGTCAACCACTCCGGCGACAGCGACTCGACCGGCTCGATCTGCGGCAACCTGCTGGGGGCCATGCACGGGGAGACCGCGCTGCCCGCCGACCTGGTCGCCGAACTGGAGGGCCGCGGCACGATGTTGCAGCTCGCCGACGACTTCTCGATGGAGATGACGCAGTCCGCCGCGCTGCACGGCGCCGACGGACCGCGTACGCACTGGGCGAAGCGCTACCCGGCGACCTGACCGGCGTCGGCGCCGCCGCCCCGGCGTTGCCGGTGGCCCGCCTGGCTGCCGCCTGCCCGGCTGCCCGCCTGCCCGGTCGCCGGGTCGCCCGGCCCGCGGGCTGATACGGGACGCCGCCCCCGCCCGGGTGAACGGCCGCATTTGCTCTATTGAAATGTCCGCGTGTTGAGCCTATTTTCGCTAACCGCTGGTTGACACGAGTCCGCGCAGGGGAGCCGCGCGCGTGTCCACCGGGGGGAATCGTTTGCGCTCGATCGCGCTACCCGTACCGTCCACCGGGTGCCGCTGCACGTCATCGGCAATCACCTCTTCGTTCCACGGAGGCCCGAGATGGCTCGGTTCGGCAACAGACCCGTAAGACTCGTGACCGCATTTGCGGTCTGCGCATCGGTGCTCGGCCTGGCGGCGCCCGCCGCCGAGGCGGCCGCGCCCGCACCCGCGCCCAAGCGGCTGGACATCCTGCTGTCCAACGACGACGGCTACCAGTTCCCGTTCATCCGCGCGGTGCAGGGCGCGTTGAAGGCTGCGGGACACAACGCGGTGATCGTCGCCCCGGCGACGGACCAGTCCGGCAAGGGCACCGGCATCAACGCCAAGCCCGGCTCGGTGTTCAAGGCGGCGGAGGTCGAGCCCGGCATCTGGTCGGTGGAGGGCACGCCCGCCGACTCGGTCGCGTTCGGCATCCAGCACGTGTACCAGAACAAGAAGCCCGACCTGGTCATCTCGGGTATCAACGCGGGCCAGAACATGGGTGCCACGACGAACCACTCCGGCACCGTCGGTGCCGCGATCACGGCCGCCGAGAAGGGCGTTCCGTCCATCGCGGTCAGTGCCGAGTTCGACGTCGCGAACCCGACCAACCCGTTCCCGCAGATCCCGCAGGCCGTCGGCTTCACCGTCAAGCTGGTCGAGAAGCTGGTCGCCACCGCGCCGCGCAACGGCCCGGTGCTGCCCGGCAAGGCCACGCTCAACGTCAACTACCCGGTGAAGCCCACCGGCAAGGTGGCGCTCACCAACGTCGGTTCGGCCGAGGCGATCTTCACCAAGTACGTGCCGGCGCCCGACCAGTGCGCCACGTGCTTCCGTCTGGACCTGGGCGTCGACCCGAACGCCCCGGAGCCGGTCGGCAACGCGGACACCACCGCCGTCGGCCAGGGCAAGGTCTCCGTCTCGCTGCTGGACGGCGACTGGACGACACCCGCGTGGGCGCTGGGCCAGGTCGTGTCGGTGTTCGACAACCTGAGCCTGCGGTTGCGGCTCACCGGGCTGACCGCGTAGCGGAACGGCCCGGCGTACCAAGGCCGTCGGGGGAACGGGCGGCCAAAACGCCTGCGGAACAGGTGGGGATCAGATGGGGGAGCAAATGGGGATCAGGCGGGGGACAAGGACCACCGGTGCCGGGGACCGGTGCTGGAATGCCGGGGGCGGCATCGCACACGTGTCGCCCTCGGCAGGCCCTCGGACCCGCCGAACTCCCGGTCTTTCCAGGTCGGTTGACGCCGATGCGGCGTCGGCCTTCCGCCTGCTGCCCGTCTGACGCCGGACTTCCGTCCGCAGGCCTTGCCCCAGCAGGCCTTCCGTCCGCCGCGCGGGCGGCCCTGACACGTGACCGCCCCGGCCGTGTCAGTCCGCCGCGTGGTTCTCCCACTGCTCGATCAGTGCCACCAACTGCTCGTGCGTGACGCCGTCCGGGATGCCGGAGGGGATGTTGCGCAGGGGCGGGTCCCAGCCGGTGGCCGGGTCGTACCGGCGCACGACCTTCGCCGGTACGCCGGCCACCACGCTGTGGTCGGGCACCGTCCCGCGCACCACGGAGCCGGCCGCCACCACGACGTTCCGGCCCAGCCGGGCGCCGGGCAGGATGATCGCCCCGGCGCCCAGCCAACTGCCGTCGCCGATCACGACGGTGTCGTTGACCGGCCACTGCTTGCCGATCGGCTGGTCGGGGTCGGCGTAGCTGTGGTTCTGGTCGGTGATGTAGACGTACGGCCCGGTCCACACGTCGTCGCCGATCGCGATCGAGTGGTGGCCGACGATGTGGCTGCCGCGGCCTATCGTGCAGCGGTCGCCGATCGTGACGATCGGCCTGCTGCCGAGGTCGTGGCCCGGCGCGAGCCCCGCGGACAGGCTCACATGGTCGCCGAAGCCGGTCTCCTCGCCGATGTGGATCCAGCGTTCGCCGAAGATAGTGCCGGTCGGGAACGCGAACTTCGACCCCGAGCCGAGCGCGCCGAACCGCAGCAGACCGGGCCGGTCGGCGGTGATCGCACCGGCTTTGCGCACCGCGTCCCAGCCGCGGTGCAGGGTCCGCGAAACGGCCCGGCGGCCGTGTGCGCGCAGGGCTTGAGCCATCGACATGGCGCCCACGCTAGCGAGATCGACTCGACGCGAGGCCGGTGGTGGGACGAAGGTCACGCCGCCCGGGCGGCGACCCACCGGAGTTGCCCACCGAGCGCTCTGCCATCCGTACGGCACGTCGGCTAGATTCGCGCCTGTAACACTGTTACTGACTCTCTCCCCGGAGCAGCCCATGCGCGCCGTCGTCATCAACGGAACCCGCGACGTCACCGTCGAGAAGGTCGACGACCCGGTGCTCAGCGGTCCCGACGGGGCGATCGTGCAGGTGACCGCGAGCGCGCTGTGTGGCTCCGACCTGCACTTCTACGAGGGCGACTTCGCGGTGAGCGGCCTGCGGCCCGGCCACGAGGTGGTCGGCACGGTGCTGGAGACCGGCAGCGCGGTGCGCCGGGTGCGCGCCGGCGACCGCGTCCTCGTCTCGCCCGTCTTCGGCTGCGGCAAGTGCGCGGGCTGCGCGGTCGGCAACGGCATCGACTGCACCGGCGGCGGCCTGCGCGTGCTGGGCAGCGGCCCGGACCTGCCCGGCGGGCACGCCGAGGCGGTCGAGATCCCGGTCGCCGACATGGCCCTGCTGCCGATCCCCGAGGACATCTCGGTCGACAACGCGGTGCTCCTCACCGACGCGCTGCCCACCGGCTGGACGGCCGCGAGCCGCGCGGACATCCGGCCCGGATCCACCGTCCTGGTCATCGGCCTCGGCCCGGTCGGCCTCTACGCGCTCCAGTCGGCGCAGGTGCTGGGCGCCGGCCGGGTGCTGGCGGCCGACCGCGTACCCGAGCGCCTCGCGATGGCCGAGGCGCTGGGCGCCGAGCCGATCGACGCGTCCGCGGGCGACATCGCCCAGCAGGTGCTTGCCGCGACCGGGGGCCTCGGCGCCGACTCGGTCATCGAGGCGGTCGGACACGACGTGACCCTGACCGCCGCGTTCAACGCGGTGCGCACCTCGCACACCGTGTCCGTGGTGGGCGTCAACGCCAACTTCGCCTTCCCGATCGCCGCTCCGCTGCTGCTGATCCGCAACGTCACGATCCGTTTCACGACCGCGCCGGTGGCCGCTACGTGGGCCGAGCTCATCCCGCTGATCCGGTACGGCCGCCTCACCCCGGTGGACGTGTTCACCCACCGCCTCCCGCTGACCGAGGCCGCCCGCGGCTACGAGGTCTTCGCGGACCGCTCGGAGGGGTGCCTGAAGGTGCTGTTCGACCCCAGCTGTTGAGTGCGAGTCGGTTGAGTCCGAGTCAGCTGAGCGCGAGTCGGCTGAGTCCGTGTCGGTGGGCCCGCGCCATGTGAGCCCGCGCCCCGAGCCCTGCTGCACTCGTCCTGCGCCATCTGAGCCTGCGTCACTCGCCGCCGCGCGCAAGGCGTTCGCGCACCAACTCGGCGCAGTGTGTCGAGTCCAGCGCGCGCACCTGTTCGCGCACCGCCGCCAACGCGGGCGGCGCCACGGACAGCGCGTCGACGCCGAGCCCGAGGAGCAGGGGGAGTACGCGCGGGTCGGCGGCCGCGTCGCCGCACACCGAGACCGGGCGGCCGAAGGCATGCGCGTACCCGACCACGCGGCGCACCGCCGTCAGCACGACCGGATCGGCGGTGCGCCCGGGGGTCAGCGCCGGGTCGTCGCGCGCCAGACCGAGCAGTGCCGCGGTGAGGTCGTTCGTGCCCAGCGCCAGGAAGTCGGCCGCCGCGGCCAGCGCTTCCGCCTCGTCGACCGCGCCCGGCAGTTCGACCATCGCGCCGATCGGCGGGCGGCGCGTGACGCCGGACAGCCGGCACACCTCCGCCAACAGATGGCGGCAGCGCGCGAAGTCGGCGGCGCCCTCGACCATCGGCACCAGGATCCGTACGGCGCGCGCGGCGGTGGCGGCGGCGGCCAGGATGCCGCGGAACTGCGTGCGCAGCATGGCGTCCGAGCGCTCCGCACCGGGACCTCCGGTCAGGAACGCAGGCCGCTTGTCGCCCGCGAAGTCGAGCGTACGGACCACGACCGTGCCCTCCGGGCCGTCGCGCAGCAAGGGCACGAGCGACGCGGTGTGCTCCTCGGCGTCCGGCCAGTTGTCGGCCGCCAGGAACGGCAGTTCGGTGCGCAGCAGGCCGACGCCTTCGGCCGCGTTCGCCCGCGCGGCGGCGGCCTCGCGGTAACTGCCCACGTTGGCCCGCACCCGGACGCGGCGGCCGTCCCTTGTTGTGGTGGGGCGCACCTCGGCCTGCGCCGCCCCGTCGGTCGTCTCGGACTCCTCGGCCGGGGCGAAGTCCGGTACCAGGTCGCCGACTTGCGGGTCGACGACGACCAGGCCGCGGTCACCGTCCACCAGTACGCGGTGATCCGCCGTCCCGTGCAGTTCGCGGACGTCCGCACCGAGGACCAGCGGGATTCCCAACGCCCGTGCCACCACCGCAAGATGACCCGTCGGACCGCCGCGCGCGGACACCGCGCCGACAGGGCCGCGTCCCGGCATGAGCACGTCGGCGGCGGCGAGTTCGTCGCCCACCAGGACGACGTCCGTGCCGCGCGACGTCGGACGCCCGGTGCCGCGCAGCCAGGCCGCCGCGCGTCGGCCGATCTGCCGGATGTCGGTGGCACGGTCGGCGAAGACAGGGTCGCCGAGCGCGGTGAGCGCGTCCGCGTGCCGGTTTGTCGCCGCCACGACCGCCTCGACAGCGGTAAGCCCGGCGCGAACCAACTCCTCGGCGAGCGACCGCAATGCGGGGTCCTCCGCGATCAGCGCGCCGACCTCGACGATGTCGGCCTGCTCGGCGCGGTTCTCGCCGCGCAGCGCGTCGGCCAGCCCGGTCAGTTCCGCCGCGACGGCGGCGAGCGCGTCGGCCACGCTGCCGTGCCCGGCGCCGCCGGGGGTCTCGTCGACGCTCACCATCCGCCCCACCGCGACCCCGCCGGCGCCGGGCACGCCGCGCAGCACCAGGCCGCGGCCGTCGTCGTCCCAAGGGGCCGCGTCGCTTACGGGGCCCGCGTCGTTCACAGGGCCCGCGCCGCCCATGGGGCCGGCTTCCTTCACGGGGCCGGCTTCGTCCACGCGGCCCGCGTCGTCCCGGGGGGCCGGGCCGTTCCGCGGCACCGGTCGGCCGTCCCGCGCGCGGCGCGTCATGCGGTGGGGGTGAGGGCTCGGGCAAGTGCGCGGAACATCAGCGCCGTCGAGGTCGCCCCCGGATCCTGATGGCCGATGCTGCGGTCGCCGAGGTACGACGCGCGGCCCTTGCGGGCGCGCAACGGCGCCGTCGCCCGCATGCCCTCTTCCGCGGCCTCCGCGGCGAGCAGTGCCGCATGCGGGAGCGGCGCGTCCGCGGCGGCCTGCATGGCCGCCACCGCCGGGTCGAACGCGTCGACCATGGTTTTGTCGCCGGGGACCGCGCCGCCCAGGCGGCACAGCGCGTCCAGTCCGGTCCGCAGGGCCGCCGCCAGGGTCGTGGTGTCGGCGGCAGGCCCGGTGATGGCCTTGCCCGTGGTGCGCAGCGCGGTGCCGTACAACGGCCCGGCGGCGCCGCCCACGTTGGAGATCAGCGCGCCGCCCACCTCGACGAGGAACGGGCCGGGCTCGGCATCCTCGGCGGCGAGGCGTTCCGCGGCGACGGCCGCCGCGGAGAACCCCCGGCGCAGGTTCGCGCCGTGGTCCCCGTCGCCGATCGCGGCGTCGAGCGCCGTCAGCTCCGCCTCGTGCTCCGCGATCGACGCGGCGACGGCGCGCATCCAGGACAGTGTCGTCGCGGTGTCCAGGTCTCCCACGTTGCTCCCTTGTCCGGTGGTCGTCCCGGTGGTCGTCCCGGTGGTCGTCCGGCGGTCGGCGGCGTCAGCCCCAGCGCAGTGCCGGAGTGTCGACCGGCGCGTCCCATAGGCGCAGCATCTCGGTATCCGCCCGGCACAGGGTGAGGGACGCCCCGGCCATGTCGAGGCTGGTCACATACGTGCCGACCAGGTTCCGGGCGATGGGGACGCCCCTGCGGGCGAGTTCCTCCGCCACGTGTCCGTAAACCACGTACAGCTCCAGGAGCGGCGTCGCGCCCAGCCCGTTGACCAGCGCGATGACAGGGTCGCCGGAGGCGGGCAGCTCGGCGAGGACCGCGTCGACCATGGCGGCGACCAGCTCGCGCGCGGGGCGCAGCGGAGCACGCAGCCGACCGGGCTCGCCGTGGATGCCGACACCCATCTCGATCTCGTCGTCGCCGAGGTCGAACCCGGGTCGGCCGGCCGCGGGGGCGGTGCCGGGGGCGAGGGCGACGGCGTACGAGCGCGAGGCCTCGTTGGCCCGCCGCCCGGCCTCGGCGACCGCCTTGAGGTCGCCGCCCTCCTCCGCCCGGGCACCCGTGATCTTCTCCACGACGAGGGTGGCCGCGGTGCCGCGCCGCCCGGCGGTCCACGTCGAGTCCTGTACCGCGACGTCGTCGTCGACGAGGACCTTCGCCACCTCCAGGCCCTCTTCGGCGGCGAGTTCGGCGGCCATGTCGAAGTTGAGGTTGTCGCCGGTGTAGTTCTTGACGATGTGCACGACGCCGGCGCCCGCGGAGACCGCGCGGGTCGCCGCGAGCACGCGGTCCGGTGTGGGGGACGAGAAGATCTCGCCCGCGCAGGCGGCGTCCAGCATGCCCGGGCCCACGAATCCGCTGTGCAGCGGCTCGTGGCCGGAGCCGCCGCCGGAGACCAGGCCGACCTTGCCGGGCCGTGGCCCGCCCGCCCGCGTGACGACGCGCAGTTCCCGGTCGACGCGCAGATCCGGCCGTGACGCGGCCAGCCCGGCCAGCGCGTCGTCGACCGCCGACTCGGGGTCGTTGAGGAACTTCTTCATGGTCCTCTCCTTCGCCGGTACGCGTGCACCGTGCGTGCCTTCGCGAGTGACGGAGCGCGACTGTTCTCGTAGCATGCCCGATCGTGGGCAATCTCGTAGGTCTCGTCCTGGTATCGCACAGCCGCACTCTCGCCGAGGGAGTGCGGGAACTCGTCGGGCAGATCGGTGGCGGCGAGGTGTTCGTCGGGATCGCGGCCGGCGGTCCCGACGGCGGGCTCGGGACGTCCGCCGATCGTGTCACGGCGGCGCTGCGCGAGGCGGACGGCGGTGCGGGTGTGGTTGTGCTGCCCGACCTGGGCAGTGCGGTGCTGACCGTGCGGGCGCTGCTGCTGGAGGAGGCATGGCCCGGCGTGCGCCTGGTCGACGCCCCGTTCGTCGAGGGGGCGGTCGCGGCCGCGGTCACCGCGGGGACGGGCGCGGATCTGGAGGCCGTGGTGGTGGCGGCGGAGGAGGCGCGGGATGTCCGAAAGCTCTGAGCGGGGGCGCGGCCCGGAGCCCGAGGCGGAGGCGGGGCGCGAGACCGCCGCGGTGCCGGGCCAGGCGGGGACCGCGGCGGGGACCGGGGCCGGGGAGTACGCGGAGGACGTCGTGCTCGGCGCCGATCTGCACATGCGCCCGGCCGGCGCCGTCGTGCGTACCGCCGCCCGCTATGTCGCCGACGTCGAGCTCGTCGCGTGCGGCCGGGTCGCGCGTGCGTCGAGCGTGCTGGAGATCATGGGCCTGGGCGCCCGCGCGGGTACGCCGGTCACGGTGCGCGGGCGGGGCACGGACGCGGAGGCGGCGGTGGGCGGCCTGGCCGTGCAGCTGCGGGAGCCCGCCTGACCCGGGGTCAGGCCGGGCACGTCCGCCCCGCACACGGGTGCCGCTCGCCTGCGCCGCGTCCGTGGCCGCGCGTCCGTGCACGCATTCGCGCCGTGCGTCCGTGGTCGTGCATCCGTGCCGCGCGTCCGTGCCCGCCGCGCGCTCACCCCTTGGTCGTCTCGGGCCCTCCGCTGCCGTCGGTGTCCGCGTCGCGGTAGCGCACCGACTGCAGGTCGTCGACGAAGCGCGTCATCAGGTCGCCCAGCGCCACCAGTTCCTGTGCCGACCAGGCGGACAGCACCTCGAAGATGTGCCGGTCGCGCACGTTGCGCAGCCGCCGGACGATCCCGCGTCCCTTGGGCGTGAGGCCGACGCGCGTGACGCGGCCGTCGCGGGCGTCGGTGGCCCGCGTCACCATCGCCTCGGTTTCGAGTTTGCGCAGCTCGCGGCTGACCAGCGACATGTCCATGTGGGTGCGCCGGGCCAACTCGCCGATGGTGAGGCCGCCGTCGGCCTGGAGGCGGGCCAGCAGGATCACGGCGGGCTGCGACACCTGCGCGCGGGCGGCACTCATCAGCTCGCCGTGGACGCGGCGGCTCTGTTGCAGGCGGAGCAGCCGTTCGACGGCTCCCTGGACCTGCCGCTGGGCGGCCAGGGCCTCGGGTCCGTCGGCGGGCTTCGGGGCGTCGGAGGGATCGGGCGTGTTGGATATGCCCGGCGTTTCGGTGTCGGGCGGCTTGGGGTCGTCCGGCTGCAAGGGAACGCTCACTCCCGCGTCCTGGTCGGGGACCACCCGGGCCGGGGCGGGCGGGGTGATCGGTCGGTTGGTCGGCCGGGTCCGTACGGAGCCGTCCGGTGCCGCGAAGTCTACGGCTGAGGACCGGCTCCGTGTCACGTCCGCGCAGGTCGGCCGTGGGCCCAATCACTTGATTGACTCCACCATTGACTCTGTCGGCGGGCGGTGGTTTGCTCCGCGCGGGACGGAGGTGCGCATGTTTGAACTGCATGGCAGGACCGCGCTGGTGACCGGTGCGGGACAGGGCGTCGGCGCGGGTATCGCCGAGTTGATGGCCCGTCAGGGGGCCGCCGTGGCGGTCAACGACATCGTGGCCGAGCGCGCGGAGGAGGTCGCGGCACGCATCCGCGAGGCGGGCGGCTCGGCGTACGCGCTGCCGTTCGACGTCACCGACCAGGGCGCCGTCGCCCCCGCGGTACGTGCGTTCGAGCGCATGGTCGCCCCGGTCGACATCCTGGTCAACAACGCCGGCAACGGCGGCGCGGAGGGCTTCCGGCCCACCCGCTTCCGCGACTCGGACCCCGCCGACTGGCAGCGGTTCGCCGACATCAACCTCTTCGGCGTCATGAACGCCACGCGCGCGGTCCTCGACGGCATGTGCGCCCGCCGCCACGGCCGCGTGATCACCATCGCCTCGGGCGCGGGCACCCAGGGTCTCAACATCGGCGTATCGCTCTACGGCGCGGCCAAGGGCGGCGCCATCGCCTTCACCCGGCACCTCGCCGTCGAGCACGCGCGCGAGGGCATCACCGCCAACTCGATCGCTGTCGGGCTCATCGACCCGGCCAGCAGCGGCCGACAGGCCTCGGCGACCGTCGCGATGGCCAAGGCGATCCCCGTCGGACGCCTAGGCAGGCCCGAGGACATCGGCGCCACCTGCGTGTTCCTCGCCTCCCGCGAGGCGGAGTGGATCACCGGGCAGACCTGGCAGGTCAACGGAGGGGCGCCGACCACCTGACGCGGGACTCCCGCCGACCGGGCCCACCGGGGGCCCGGCGCCGGCAATTCGGTGTACGACCCCTGTACTTGCCACCGGAGTTCGTGGTTCCCTGTGCCTCAAACCCGAACCGTACCGGGGGTAACGCATGACGGTCACCGAGCACAGCGGGGGAGCCGGGGAATCCGCGGGACGGCAGCCGCGCCCCAAGGCCGCACCGGACTGGGTCAACCTGTCCGACATGGACTTCTGGGCAGGGCCGTTCGGCGAACGCGAGGACGGCTTCGCCCGCCTGCGTGCGGAATGGCCGCTGCCGTACTACCCGGAACCGCCGAGCCCGCTGCCCGGCGGCCCCGGCTACTGGGCCGTCACCCGGCACGCGGACCTGCTGGAGGTCAGCCGCCGCCCCGAGGACTTCTGCTCGGGGCGCGGCGCGACGCACATCCCGGACTTCCCGACCGAGTTCGCGGAGTTCTTCGGCTCGATGATCGAAATGGACGACCCCCGGCACCACCGGCTCCGCCGCATCGTGTCGCGGGCGTTCACCCCGCGCATGATCAAGAAGTTCGAGCAGGACGTCGAAACCGCCGCGGCAGCCGTCGTGGACGACGTCGCGGCCCTGGGCTCCTGCGACTTCGTCACCGAGATCGCCGCCCGCCTGCCGCTCAAGGTCATCTGCGACATGATGGGCGTGCCCGAGAAGGACTACGGCTTCATCCTCGACCGCACCAACACGATCATCGGGGTGGCCGACCCGGAATATGTGCCCGAGGACGCCGACCACATAACCGTCCTTCTCACGGCCGGAGCCGAACTGGCGGCGCTACTCACCGAGTTGGGCGCCTACCGGGTGGAGAACCCGGTGGACGACGTCATCTCGGCCCTCGTCAACGGCAACGTCGACGGCGAGCGCCTGACCGCCGACGAGCTCGCGTCGTTCTTCATCCTGCTCGTCGTGGCCGGCAACGAGACCACCCGCAACGCCATTTCGCACGGCCTGCGGCTGCTCACCGAGAACCCCGACCAACGCGCGCTGTGGCTCGGCGACTTCGAGCGGTACGCACCCACCGCGGTCGAGGAGATCGTGCGCGTCGCGTCGCCGGTGGTGTGGATGCGCCGCACCGCCACGCGCGACACGGTCCTCGCCGACCAGGCCGTCTCCGAGGGCGACAAGCTCCTGATGTACTACTGGTCGGCGAACCGTGACGGCGCCGTCTTCCCCGAGCCGCGGCGCTTCGACATCACGCGCGACCCGAACCCCCATGTGGGGTACGGCGGTGCGGGCCCGCACTTCTGCCTCGGCGCGCATCTCGCCCGGCGGGAGATCACCATCATGTTCCGCGAACTCCTGGGCCGGCTACCGGACATCCACATGGCGGCCGAGCCGCAGCGGCTGCGGTCGAGCTTCATCAACGGCATCAAGCACATGCCGTGCGCGTTCACGCCGGCGCCGGGAGTTTGAGCGGAGCGGCAGCCCGGGGGCGGGGTCCGGCCGACCGGGCGCGGGTTGTTGGGCCGACCGGGTGAGCGTGCGTGGCCCCGGGCGTACCGGGCCGTTGGGCACGGCATGTCGGCGCAACGATTCCTCGCAGCATTCCTTCTGGCCACCGCCGCCGTCGCCGCGTTCGGCGCCGCCGCTATTGCGTGCGGCGAGGACGCGGCCCCGGGGGAGGGCGGCACCTCCCACCACCGGGTCGCCCCCGGGGTTCCGAGCGGCTACCTCTTCTGAGCCACCGGCTTCCGAGTCCCGGACGTCCGAGTCCCGGACTTCCGAGTCCCGGACTTCCGAAGGTGTCGGCCTGCCGAGTCACCGGCCCACGAACGCGGGATCCGCGGAGTGGGCCCGCTTGCGGGGCAGCTCCGCGGATCCCGGACTCGGGGCCGCTCAGGAAGTGCCTGACGGTTCTTCCGTTCCCGCGGTCTTCTTGGGCGCCTCCGCGCCCGAGTCCGCGCCCGTCTCGGAAGCCGACCCAGGGGCCGGGTCGGGGGCGGCGTCCGGCGCCGGGCCCGTTGCCGGGGCCGCCGCCGGGGCAGAGCCGCCGGTCTCGTCCAGGAACTGAGTCAGTGCCTGGTCGAGGTCGGACTCGGGCGGCACCTCGCCGTCCGGCGTCACCGCGTCGACGACCTGCGGCAGCGTGGCGGCGATCCCGGCCGCGGTCTCCTCGCGCGTCATGCCGACCTCGCCCGCGAGCCGGTTGAGCCGCTCCTCGCCGAGCGCGTTGGTGATCTCCTGGCCGCTGACCGGCTGATTGCGGCCGCTGTCGACCCAGGACTTCGTCTGGTCGCCCAGGCCGCCCGCGTTCAGCTGCGACAGCAGCCCGCCCAGGCCGCCGCCTCCTGATCCGCCGCCCTGCAACATGCCGAGCACGGTCTTGAGCAGCTGGTTCTGACCGCCGCCCGAACCCCCGAGCGCGCCGCCCAGCAGCCCGCCGAGGCTGCCGAGGTTCCCAAGACCCCCCAGGTTCGCGGATCCCATGCGATCTTCTCCCTAGTCGACACACGTGGCTCTCATATTGTGTCAAAAAGGGCAATTCCGCCTGCGCGACCTGCCGTTTTGCGGGACCGTACGCAACCGGCGCGAGGTTCGAGGGAACCCCCGCCCGCGGTCGGCCGTCGGCGGACGAGTGGACCAGTCACCCCGAACCCCACCAGCCCGCCGCCGCCCCGCACGCCAACCCGCCCCGCGCCCCCACACCCGGGACGCTCCTCACCCACCCCGCGCGCCACCCGCTCCGCGAGGCTCCCTCTGCGCCCCGCCTGCTCTGCGTCCCCGTCCCACCAGCGCTGCGATGCTCCCCGCCCGCTTCGGTCCCACCCCGTCCGCGCTGCGCGCCGAGCCTCTGCGCAAAGCTTCCTCAGCTCCCGCCCGCTGCGCGCCCCACCCACCCGACCCCGCCCTCTCCGCGACGGCCCCGCCTGCTCCCGCCCGAGCGGCGCGGACACCCGCTGCGCGACCTACCCACCCTGCCCTTCCCCCTCGCGACGCGCCCGCGCGGTTCCCGCCTACTCCTCACTCGCTCCGCTTACGGGAGTGCGGGTCTTGCGGTTCAGGCCGAGACCGGGGCCAGTTTGCGGTCAAGGCGCTTCATGGCCCGGTGGAACGTGGAGCTCATGGCCCACGGCATGAAGCGCAGCGTGAAGGCGATCAACGGCATGGGGTCGGCGGCGAACGTCCAGGTCACCCGCGATCCGGTGCCGCGCTCCTCGATCGCCCACTCCTCGATCAGCGCGTGGCACATCGGCACCGTCAGCCCGTCGATCCGGTACGCCCAGCGCGTCGGCTCCTCGTACGCCATCACCGTCTCGTGGAACACCACCGGCTTGACCAGGCGCACTTCACGGCGCGCCCCGACCCCGTGACCGCCGTCCGGCGCCGCCGCGAGCCACCGCCCGCCCCGGAAGTTGGGGAACCACGTCTTCCACGTGTCCGGGTCGTCGGTCAGCGCGGCGAACACCTGCTGCGGCGGCGCGGCGAGGTCGGCCGTCCAGGACCGGCGGCGCGGCGCGGTCTGCACGAACTCGATCGGTTCGGCGCGGAGCGTGTACTTCACCGGGGCCTCCGAAGGCGGCTGGGCGGAATCACGGACGAACCGCTCAGGTTATTGACGACCCGTCAGACCCACAATGCACAACGTGTCGGGAGCGTACGGGCGCGTCTGCCGCCGAGGGCTGCGAGGATCTTCCGGAAGGATCCGCACGCGAAAGGCGACGCATGCCTGCCACCCTCCACCACCGGTTCGACGGCCCTGAGAACGCACCTGTCATCGTGCTGGGTTCGCCCCTCGGCGCGGACGGCCGCGTCTGGGACGCGGTCGTGCCCGCCCTCGCCGCGACGCACCGTGTGCTCCGCTTCGACACGCGCGGCCACGGCGGCTCCGAACTGCCGCCCGGCAGCCCGACCATGTCCGACCTCGCGGCGGACGTCGTGGCGCTGGCCGACCGGTACGGCGTCGAGCGGTTCGCGTACGCCGGCATCTCGCTCGCCGGCGCGCTCGGCCTCACCCTCGCCCTGGACGCGCCCGAGCGCCTCGACCGGCTCGTGGTGTGCTGCAGCGGCGCCAAGCTCGGCGAGCCCCCGGCCTGGCACGAGCGGGCCGCACTGGTCCGGCGCGACGGCGTCCAGGCGGTCGCCGAGACCGTGCTCGGCCGCTGGTTCACCCCGGAGTACGCCGCCCGCGAACCGGGCGTCGTCGCGGAGACGCTGGCGATGCTCCAGGCCTGTCCCGCGGAGGGCTACGCGTCGGTGTGCGACGCGATCGCGACCTTCGACGTACGCGCCCGCCTTGCCGCCGTGACGGTCCCGACCCTGGTCGTCGCCGCCGAGCGCGATCCCTCGACCCCGGTCGCGTTGTCGGAGGAGGTGGCCGCGGGGATCCCCGGCGCGCGCCTCGTCCTCGTGCACGACGCCGCACACTTGGTGATCGTCGAGAAGGCGGACGAAGTGGCGGAGATCCTGGTGGACTTCCTCAGCGGCTCCTGAGCACGGGGCCTCGGAGCGCCGCGCTTCGCGGACAAGCGGAGGCCGCCGCCCGGATCGCGGGATCCGGACGGCGGCCTCCGACCGCCACGCGCGCTTCGACCGTCAGAGCGTCACGATCGCCTCGAGCGCGGCACGGTACTGCAGGAGGGCCTGGCGCAGCGCCTCCGTGTCGCCGTTCTTGCCCTGCCGCTGACGCGACAGTTCCTCGCGGCGGCGTACCAGGGCCTCCATCAGCTGGTCGACCGCGGCGGCGTAGATCTCGTCGGCGCCGGCCACCGCGTCGTCCGGGCTGTCGACGAATCCGGCCAGCGTCTCGCGCAGCCGCTTGCGGAGGCCGTCGGCAACCGACTTGCCCAGCAAGGGCGGTAGCGTCTCGCCTGCCCTGGCCGGTGCGGCATGTGCGGGCTGCCGTGCCGAGCCGCGGCCGGTCGAAGGCGCCGGAACCGGTCCCGGCGGTGCCGGGATGGTGGCGGGCGGCTTGAGCGCGGAGCCGGTCTTCTCGGTCACGCGCGCCTGTCGGGTCGCCCGGTCGCGGTCGTCGCGCTCGACGACCGGCGCGTCATCGGTGGTCTTGTCGGTCGGCGAATTCGTGGACGACGTCGAAGAAGTCATGAGCAGCCTCACTTCCCCCGGGCCACCGGGACCGGAGCACGGCCGAGCAGGTCGGTGAACAGCGTGCGGTGGTGCAGCATCGCCTGGCGCAGATCCTCGGTGGACGCCTTGCCGGCCTCGCGAAGGCGCTCGATCTCCTGGGCCTGCCGGTAGCGGTCGATGGAGTGCCCGTACCTGACGGACAGGATCTCCATGCGCTTCTCCCGCGCACCGGTGGGGTATCCGCGGTCGTGCATCACGCGGGTGATGAGGACGTCGGCCTCCGCGAGCGCGTCGCTCGGGGACTCGACGAAACGCTCCTGGAGCGCGCTCCAGGCGTCCTCGTACTTGTCCTTCTCCGCATCCGGCAGTTCCCGGATGTCGAGGTCGCGGAACATGCGTTCTCGTTCCGCGAGGTTGCGTTCGGCGTCTCTGCGGGTGGCGAACTGGCCGAGCGCGCGGTCATATTCCGGACCGAAACGGCGCCGCAGTCGTTGCCTCCGCAGCAGCGGGCGTCCGACGACGAGTGCGGCGCCCGCGAGTACGGCCACGATCACGATGACGATCAGAAATGTGGTCACAGCGAATCCTCTCCGAGGACTCCTCTGCCCTGTTTCTCCTTGTCTCATACGGATGTTGGCAGAGGGGCCCCGGAATCCCGGTACGCGTGTGACGACGGCGGGTCAGTGGGTTCCCGGGGGTGGTCCTGCCGGCGGGGGAGGCGCGTCGGGCGGCGACACGTGGCCGGGCATCGTCGGCGGCACGTTCGGCGGCATGGCGGGAGGCGGCGGGGGCGGGGCCATCGTCGGCGGCGGCGGAGTCGCCGGCACCGGGGGCGCCTGGGGTCGGCCCGGCGGCGGTACGTACGGCTGCCCAACGGGCGGCGGCGGCACGGCCGTTCCGGTGCCGCCGGGGACGGGCGGGGCCGTGCCGGGCGACGCACCCGGCACCGCACCGGGCGGAGGCGGCGGCATGTACGGCGCCAACTGCGGGGGAACGCGCGGCGGCACCGCCCGGGCCGCGCCGACGGGCATGCCCGCGGGCGCGGGCATCAGCGCCGGGTCCGGGACGTACTTGAAGTACGCCCAGAACAGGCCCGACACGAGCGCGAATCCGGCGAACAGCAGCAGCGCGGCGGTCAGCGAAGTGTCGTCGTCCGAGCCGGCCCGGCCGGAGTTGAGCACCAGGACGTGCACGAAGAGGAGGATCGCGACGGTGTAAGTGGCCGCCCAGACCCAGGTGTTCCACTGGCGCAGCTTGTCGCCGTCCAGCACCCGCAGGGGGATGAGGCCGAACAGGACGGTCTCCACGCCGAGGATGAACGTGGTGCCCAGGATCGTGTCGGCGATCACCAGGCCGACGTTGGCGTCCACGGCGATCGCCTTCTCGTGCACGAACTCCAGGCCCACCCAGGCGGCGACGCTGACCAGCAGCGCGCCGACGGCGCCGAAGAGCACGCCCTTGCCCTTCTGGGCCCGGCTCAACCGCCGTTCGCGCAGCGCCACATAGCCGATCACGAGGCCGAAGACGTAGCCGGGAACGAAGTCCGACATGCGCGACAGCACCGTGCAGAAGATCGCCAGGCCGAGTGCGGCGGGCACGGACTTGAGCACTCCGGGGACGCCGGAAGCCCGCTTGGCGTTCCGCTCGTTGGGCCAGGAGTAGGCGAAGATCACGAGCGGCGCCGCGACCAGGAAGCCCAGCAGCAGGATCCCGGACTTCGCGTTGAACCCGGAGTCCGGGTCGACGAAGGTCGACGCCAGCGCGCTGAGCACGACGAAGACCGGCAGGATCCACGGCGACGCCCACAGCGAGCGCCCGGGGACCGCCGCGGTGCCGAACGCACCCGAACCCCCGGGGGCGCCATAGGCACCCGGCCCGCCGGACGCACCGTACGCGCCCGAGCCGCTCGCCGCGCCGTGGGCACCGGTGCCGCCGGACGCGCCGTACGTGCCGCTGCCGGAGGCGTACGCGCCGCCGCCGGCCCCCGCACCGCCCGCACCCGGGTCCATGCCCGCGGCGCCGCCCGGCCCGTACGCGGCCGCGCCCGCACCGCCCGCACCCGGGTCCGGTCCGGCGAAGCCGCCGGGGCCGTACGCCCCGCCGCCGCCCGCGTGCTGCCCGGTCATGCCGCCGGGGTCGGACGCGTGGAGCCCGGTCATGCCGCCGGACGGGGAGGCGTGCATCCCGGTCGTACCGCCGCCGGGTCCGCCGCCCGCACCGCCGGCGCCGGGGTCCATGCCGCCGCCACCGGGCGGGAACGGGCCGGTCCCGCCGCCGCCCGCGGGGTTGGGGCCGCCGGCACCCGCGGGGCCGCCGCCGCGCCGTCGCCACCATCGCGAGATGCGCCGCTGGTTCGCCTCGAACGTGCGGTTGAACAACTCGGCGGGGAAGCCGATCAGCAGGACGAGGCCGGCCGCGAGGCCCGCGGTCTTGCCGACGCTCTCCGGGTCCAGGGGCACGTCGCTCGGCATGGGCAGGGCGTTGAGGATCGTCGAGACGTCGCCGCCGACGACGGGCAGCAGCGCTTCCTCCAGGCTGTCGGTGATGCCCTGCTGGTCGTCGGCCGCGAAGTACTTGCCACCGGTGGTGTCGGCGATGCAGCTCAGCTCGGTGTTGGCCTGGTCGCTGGTCTGGAAGCCGACGGTGTGTGCGACGAACTTGATGCCGGCCTGCTGCTGGACCTCGACGACGACCTCGCACGGGTCCTCGTCGCACGAGCTCTCGCCGTCCGAGACGAGGATGAGGACCTTCTCCGACGAGTCCTTGGGGAACTCGTTCGCGGCCGCGCGGATGGCGTCGGGGGTGGGCGTGCGGCCGTTGGTCTGCAGCGCGTCCACCTCGTCGCGCAGCGCGCCGCGGTTGCCGGTGGCGGGCTCCACCAGCAGCTCGCCGCCGTCGCCGCACTCGCCGGAGAACTCGTGCAGGCCGACCTTGTCGCTGTCGGCCAGCGAGCCGATGGTCGAGCGCAACGCGGCCTTGGCCTCGGTGAGCCGGGTGTCCTGGCCGTTTCCGGTGGGCTCGTTCATCGAGTCCGAGGTGTCGACCACCAGGATGATCGTGCGCTTCGGGGCGGCCGACGCGGCCGGAGCCCAGAAGACCACCAGGACGAGTGCGGCCGCGGCGACCAGGGTGGCCCTCTTCCACCGGTCCGCTCGGCTGCTCGCTACCGCCATGTGACCACGCCTCCGGAACGACTGCTCGTTGATGGCACGGGCGACCGGCAGCGTCGTCTCTGGGCGCCCCCCGCCATGCACTGCAAAACCAGTGTGTCGGGCCGAGCGGTACGAAGGGAGGGGAATTCCCTCGATCGGGACCGTCGGCGCGACGATTTCCGAAGGCGCACCGGATCGGCGCACCCGGGATGACGGCAATCATCCGTATTCAGACGGTCTCTCGGACGTTCTCGGCGGGCGGCCTGTGTCGGCGACCGCCGAAGGCCGAAGGGCCCCGGCGGATGCCGGGGCCCTTCGGTGGTCGTGGTGCGGTGCTCAGACGTTGACGCCGAAGTCCTTGGCGATCCCCGAGAGGCCGGAGGCGTAGCCCTGGCCCAGCGCGCGGAACTTCCACTCGGCGCCGTTGCGGTAGATCTCGCCGAACAGCATCGCGGTCTCGGTGGACGCGTCCTCCGAGAGGTCGTACCGCGCCAGCTCGGTGTTGTCCGCCTCGTTCACGATGCGGATGAACGCGTTGCGGACCTGGCCGAAGGACTGCCGCCGGGTCTCCGCGTCGTACACCGACACCGGGAAGACGATCTTGTCGATGTCCGGGGTCAGCGCGGCCAGGTTGACCTTGATCTGCTCGTCGTCGCCCTCGCCCTCGCCGGTCTTGTTGTCGCCGGTGTGCACGACGCTGCCGTCCGGGGTGGAGGCGTTGTTGAAGAACACGAAGTGCTGGTCCGACGCGACCTGGCCCGACGTGTTGACGACGATCGCGCTGGCGTCGAGGTCGAAGTCCTCGCCGGTCGTCGTACGCAGGTCCCAGCCCAGGCCGACGACGACGGCGGTCAGCGTGCCGCCCGCGGCCTCCTTGGTGAGCGAGACGTTGCCACCCTTGCTGAGGCTCACAGCCATGGGGGAATCCCTCCGAGGTTCTGGATCTCGATGTGTCCGGTCGATTGTCCGGTTTCCGCACCGAAGGTACTTGCCATCAGCAGGACGCGGGGAGGGGTCCCGGAAGTTCCCGGGCCGCGTGTCGTACGTGAGCTTGCCTACGCCCTCTTGACGGGGGGTCGGAAATCGCGTGTCATAGGCGCAACGAAAAGTCATACGACTATTAGTCATAGTCGCTTTCCATGAGCTCTGGGGCCGCCATGTCCAGCGTCACGATCGACCCCGCGCGGATGCGCAACGTCATGGGGCACTTCGCGACCGGCGTCACGGTCATCACGGCCGTGCACGAGGGCGCGCCGGTGGGCATGGCATGCCAGTCGTTCACCTCGCTGTCTCTGGAGCCCGCGTACATCTCGTTCGCCCCGGCGCTGACCTCGACGACGTGGCCGCGCATCCGCGAGGCCGGGTCCTTCGTCGTCAACGTGCTCGCCGAGGACCAGCAGGACGTGTGCCGTGCGATGGGCCGCAGCGGCGGCGACAAGTTCGCGGACGTCGCCTGGGACAAGGGCGGCAACGGCGCGCCGCGGCTCGCCGGAAGCATCGCCTGGATCGAGGCGGACGTCGAGCACATCCTGCCCGGCGGCGACCACGAGATCGTGATCGGCCGCGTGAGCGCGCTCGAAGTGCCGCGCGACGCCGCCCCTTTGCTGTTCTTCAGGGGGGCGTACGCGGCCCTCACGGGCTGACACCCCGGCAACTGCCTTGCCGGACGGCCCTCTTCGGGCCGACCAGGACCACCCGCGGCCGGGGGACGGCCGGACGCGGGACGACGGCGGAACGCGGACACCCCTGTTTCCGCGATCCGCCGGGCACGCCGCAGGCCCGTCGCGATCCTCGTACCGGGGTCGCGGCGGGCCTGCGGCGTTCGCGCGTCCACCGCCCGCTACTTGCGGTCCGTGAAGCGGATGTCCAGGCTGCGCAGGTACGTCTGGAGGCCCGCGTCCTGGATCGGGATCAGGTGGGCTGGCGCACCCGATTCGTTGTGGTGCGCATGCCACTTGCCCGGAGGCGTGACGAACGCGCCGCCCGGCTCCCAGTCCACGCGCACCGGGTCGACGATCTCGCCGCGCTCGTCCAACCGGTCGCCCAGCAGCGAGTAGCAGCCCGGCCGGCAGTCCAGGATCAGGTCCAGTGCCACCGACTGGTGCCGGTGCGGGCGTTGGATCTGTCCGACGGGCAGCAGGCCGAACATCGCCCACAGCACGTGCGTGACGGTCAGCGTCTGGTCCTGCCCGGCGTTGTTGAGCAGCACGCTCACCCGGTTCTTGGCGTTCGCCCCGGGCGCGTTGGCGATCGCGTCCAACTCGGCGACCGCGCGCTCGCGCGAGAACTTGGTGGGGCGGAACTTCGGGCCGTCGGGCCGCACTCCGAGGTAGCGCAGCAGCGGCTCGTCGTGCACCCAGTACATGACGGTGTCCGCGTCGGCGTGGTGCACGACCTCGCCCACCGCGGGCAGGACGATGAAGTCGCCCTTCTCCCACCGGGCCACGCGGCCGCCGACCACCGACGTGCCGCGCCCGTACATCACGTAGTAGAGCTGTGAAGTCGCGTTGACGGCGAGTGCCAGCCGGTCGCCGCGGTTGACGCGGACGAAGCTCGCCAGCAGCGCGGGACTGGTCGCCGGGCCGCCTTCCACGCGCATCGGTTCGGCGAGGTCGAGCGGGATCGCCCGCGACGGCCCGTCGCCGTGTAGTGCGGCCGGGAACACCACCGCCGGGACCTCGGTCGTGAAACCGGCGCCGATCGGGTTCGCCGCCTTGGTGTACTCCCAATAGCGGGCGTCCGCGGACCAGTCGTCCGCCAGGGCGTCGAGGCGCCCCTCGAAGCCGTAGGTCGCGACGTCGACCACCGGAGGCGCGGGCACCGTGGGGTCGAACAGCGTGTCATTCGTCAGATCGATCGACGTCATGCCCTCGATGCTGCCAGCAAAGACGGGCGGGCGGTACGACGAGGATCACCCCGCGCCGCACCGCCCGCCCGTCACTCACCTGGCCCACGCCCCGCACCGCCCCGAGGGGGCGGCACGGGTCACGTCAGTTCCTGCGGTCCACCACCGCCCCGGTCCTGGCGTCCCAGACCACGTAGCCCTTCTGGAAGTTCTGGCGCCGCCCGTTGGGTACGCCGAACTCCTCACTCGTCGGGAACCCGAGGTAGGAGTTCTCCCAGCCGAGTTGCGCATAGCGCGTCTGGATGGCGCCGTAGACGGCATGCGCGCCGGTGGACGGCGACCAGTACACGAGGCCGAACTGGAAGGCGTTGAAGCGGCCGTACGCCTTCGGGGTGGCGGTCTCGCCGCTGGTGGGGAAGCCGAGGCGGCCGTTGTCCCAGCCGTACTCACCCCACTTGGTGTGGATCGCACCCATCACCATCTGGGCACCGGTGCCCGGCGACCACACGATGGTGCCGCCCTCGAAGTCGTTGAAGCGGCCGCCCGGACGTGCGGTGGGCAGTTCGTCGGTCCGCGGGAACCCGAGGACTCCCCAGTCCCACTTCAGCTCGCCGTAGTTGGTCAGGATCGCGCCGTACACGGCGTGCGCTCCCGTCCAGCCGGACCAGGTGATCGACCCGTTCTGGAAGTAGTTGTACCGGCCGCCGGGCTTGACGGTGCCCGTTTCGTCGGTCGTCGGGTACCCCAACGGGCCGCGCTCCAGGCCGAGTTCGGCCCACTTGGTGTAGATCGCGCCGAACACCGAGTGGGCGCCGGTCTGCGGCGTCCAGTAGGTCGCGGCGCCGTACTCGAACCGGTTGTACCGGCCGACGCCGTCCGCCGTCGTGAGCTCGTCGGTGGTCGGTGCGCCCATGCTGGCCGGGCCGCCGTTGGCCAGGTAGTTCGTCAGGATCAATCCCTCGACGATGTGCGCGCCGGACTGCGGCGTCCAGTACATGCGGCCGCCCTGGAACTCGCGGGTGCGCAGCGTGCCGTTGCCGGTCTCGGCGCCCAGCGGCGCCCCCAACTTGGCGGCCGCCGGCTTGTCCGTCGCGAGGCGCTTGTCGATCGGCGTCTCGTACGTGACGGTCAGCTCCACGTCGCGGTCGGGCATCGTCATGTCGTGCACGCGCGCCCCGCCGTCGCCCCACGACTTGAACGTCGCCACGCCGTCGATCGCGGTCTCCGCCGCGACCAGCGACAACTTCGAGCCGACGGTGACCGGGACGGTCTGCGCGTCCCGCGAGTTGATGGTCACCGCGGCCGGGGAGGTCGACCGGACGGTGAGGTTCATCAGCTTCGGCCACGCCTTGTAGGAGCGCTGCGTCGTCACGCCCTTCGCGTCCGTCACGAACGCGGTGATCTGCATGTGCGTGTCGTCGCCGTGGTCCTCGAACGGCACGTTGTACTCGGGACCGGTGTACGCCTTGCTCGGGTGCGAGTGGCAACCGCCCCCGTAGCAGTGGAACATCACCGATTCCCAGCGGACCGTGAGCGGTGTCGGCGTGCCGTCGGCCGCGAGTTCGTCCGCGTCGGTGGCCTGCGCCTTGATGACCAGCGCCTCGTCCACCTTGAACTTGTGGTCCTCGGCCGGGGCCGAGACCCATTCGATGGTGGGCGCGTGGTTGGCCGGCACCACCTTGAGCTTGTACGTGCCGCTCTTCCCGCCGGGGTCCTTGACGGTCAGCGTCGCCGTGTAGTCCCCCGCTTCCGCGTACCGGTGGCTCGCGGTGACCCCGGTGCCCTTCTCGCCGTCGCCGAAGTCCCACGCGTAGGTGAGCACGTCGCCGTCCAGGTCCGTGGTCGCGGACGCGTCGAACTGCACGGTGAGCGTCGCCGGTTCGACCGTCGTGGTGGCCTTGGCGACCGGGGCGCGGTTGCCGCCCTCGTACACCAGGCGCTTGACGACGTTCGAGCAGATGTCGACCATCACCAGGTCGCCGTTGGGGGCCGCGGTGAACTTCACGATGCAGTTGCCGCCGCCCTGCTGCATCGGCACCGTCTCGCGGCTGAAGACCGTCGGCACGGGCGCCGGGAGCAGCTTGCCCTGCGCGTCGCGCAGCTTCATGTTGCTGACGGTCTGCAGTGCGTAGTCGGCGAAGAAGTACGAGCCGCGGTACTGCTCGGGGTACGAGGTCCCGGTGTAGACGATGCCGCCGGTGACGCTCGCGTTCTTGCCGTTGTGGCTGTACGTGTGCAGCGGCTTGGTCGCCGTCACCCCGAAGCAGCCGGGCAGGTCGCGGTAGCCGCCCGCGGTGTCGTTGCCCTCCCAGCACGGCCAGCCGAGGTTGTCCCCGGCCTTGACCATGTTGATCTCTTCCCACCAGTTCCAGCCGACGTCGCCGACCATGGGCGCGCCGGTGACCGGGTCGAGGGTGAAGCGGAACGGGCTGCGGAAGCCCTTCGCGTAGACCTTGCTGCTCCAGGAGTTCGGCGTGGCGGCCTTGTAGTACGGGTTCGTGGCGACGCCCGCGCCGTCCTTGGTGATGTGCAGGAGCTTGCCGTACGGGCTGTCCAGCTTCTGCGCGTCGAGCGCCAGCGGGTCGACGCGGATGAAGTCGGCGGAGTCGCCGATGCTCACCCACACCGTGCCGTCGGCGGCCGCCTCCACCCCGCTGATGCCGTGCACCGCGGTGCGCGCCGGGGTCTCCAAGAGCACCTTCTCGGTGCCGAGGCCGACCGGCTTCGGGTCCGCGCCGGCGGAGAACTGCACGGTGAAACGGCCGAGGCGCATCACGCTGGTGTCTGTCGTGCGGGCGACGTAGAGAAAGCCCGAGGTCGCGAAATCCGGGGCCACCGCGATACCGGTCAGGCCGAGGTCCTGGTCGTCGCGGACCGGAAGGTCGCCGAGCGGCGTCACTTCACCGGTGGGGGCGACATAAGCGAGGTGTCCGGACTTTGCGGCAGATATATAGCCGCCGTCCGGTGTGTACGCGATATCGGTCGGCAGGGACTCCTGGCCGCTGGGCATTTCGCGTATCGAGAAGCCCGCGGGCAGAGTCTGCGCGGCCTCGCTCTTCTGGGCCATCGAATAGCCGAGGACGGACGCCGTGACGGCCAGGACGACGGCCACGGCGATGAGCAGGTGACGTATTGATCTACGCACACGCGGACGGCGGTGGCTGACTATTGGACTGCTAATGGGACTACTCCTCGTACTCGCGCAATGACAGCGTTGAGCGCGCGAATGGGGGTGGATCCGATGACGCTACATGTGGCGCGTGGGACGGAAAAGCGAGCACGGGGGAATTCCCCGTCACGTTTTGGTGTCCGGTCCAAGAGGCCTTCGGTGATCGCCCGCGCGCCGCGCGGACAAATCGTCCGACACAATGACGGAGGCCCCCATAAAGTCTCCTGAGACATACCGTTCCGCAGACTTCGTTCCTCACCGCAAGGGGATCCCCATGGCCGACTTCGCACCCCCGCCGCCCTTCGAGCCGCTCCGCGAGGACTGGTCGACCGCCGTGGCGATCGTCGCGCACCCGGACGACATGGAATACGGCGCCGCCGCGGCCGTCGCCCGCTGGACCGACCAGGGCAAGAACGTCGTGTACGTCATGGTCACCAGCGGCGAGGCCGGCATCGACGGCATGCACCCGGACGAGGCCAAGCCGCTGCGCGAGGCCGAGCAGATCGCCTCGGCGCGGATCGTCGGCGTCGACGTCGTGGAGTTCCTCGGCTACCCGGACGGCGTGCTGGAGTACGGGCTGCCGCTGCGCCGCGAGGTCGCGCGCGTGGTCCGCCGGCACCGCCCGGACATCGTCATCACCGGCAACTGGCGGGAGACGTACGGCGGTGCGGTCCCCAACCAGGCCGATCACATCGCCACCGGCCGGGCCGTCCTGGACGGCGTCCGCGACGCGGGCAACCGCTGGATCTTCCGCGAGCTCGCCGAGTCCGCGGGCCTGGAGCCGTGGAACGGCGTCTGGCAGATCTGGGCCGCCGGATCCCCGGACGCGGCGCACGCCGTCGACACCACCGCCACCTTCGAGCGCGGCGTGGCCTCGCTGGAGGCCCATGCCGCCTACCTCGCCGGCCTCGGCGGTTCGGCCGGGAACATGGCCGACGCGTCCGAGTGGCTGGAGGGCTTCGCCCGGGGCGCCGGCACGCGCCTGGGCACCCGCTACGCCGCCTCCTTCGAGGTCGTCCCGCTCACCTTCGACTGACGCGCCCGCGGCGGTGGTCCAGCCGGACCACCGCCGCGAGATCCGCGACGCGCTGGCGGACGGCGCCACCCTGCTGGACGCCCCGTACCTCACCGCGCAGCTGTCGTTCTTCCGCGCCGTGCAGGCCACGTCCGATGCCATGCGGGCGGATCTGGGGATCCCCGAGCTGGGCTTCGAGGCCATCGGGTTCGACGCCGGGAGCCGCCCGCCCGGCCCTGTGTGAGCGCTGCGGCGGACGGCGCCGCCGCATGGCCGGCGGGAGGCCGGGACAAGGCCCCGGAGTGGGCCGCCGTGCCGCCCTCTGGGCGGGCCGCGGGTGGGGATCGTCACGACTACGCGTTTTCCATAACCATTGACGTCGTCAAGGAACCTTACCTATCGTGCGGCCGTGGCCGACTTCAATCTCGCCGACCTCTGGGAGCTGCTCGCGGACGCGGGCGGCGACACCGAGGTGCTTGTCGCAGGCGATCAGCGACGGACGTACCGCCGACTCGACGAGCGGGCGAACAGACTTGCCCACCACCTCGCCGCGGCGGGGGTGGGACCGGGCGACCACATCGGCGTCTACAGCTTCAACCGCGCCGAGTTCGTGGAGACGCTGCTCGCCGCGTGGAAGATCCGCGCCGTGCCGGTCAACATCAACTACCGCTATGTCGAGGCGGAGCTCAAGTACCTGCTGGGCGACGCCGACCTGGTGGCGATGGTCTACGAGCGCGGGTACGCGGACCGGCTGGCGGCCGTGGCCGGGGAGTTCCCGGCGCTCAAGACGTTCGTCTCGATCGCCGACGACCAGCCCGACGTCGAGGACGTTCCGGGTGCGGTCGACTACGAGGAGGCGCTGGCCGCCGCCTCGCCGGAGCGCGGGTTCGGGGCGCGTAGCGCCGACGACCGCTACATCGTCTACACCGGCGGCACCACCGGCATGCCCAAGGGCACGATGTGGCGCCACGAGGACATCTTCTTCGGCGCGATGGGCGGAGGCGGCTGGCCGGGTACGCCCATCGCGGCACCCGCCGAGATCACCCGCAACGCCGAGCGCGACTTCCGGCTGACCTTCATGCCCGCCGCACCGCTCATGCACGGCGCCGCGCAGTGGTTCGCGATCGGCGGGCTGCTGGCCGGCAACCGCATCGTGCTCTACACGGACCGCAAGTACGACGCCGCCCGGCTGCTCGGCATCGCGGAGCGCGAGCAGGTCTCCTCGATCCAGATCGTCGGCGACGCCATGGGCCGCCCGCTCGCGGACGCGGCGAAGTCCGGTGACCACGACCTCTCGAAGCTGTACGTCATCGGCTCCGGCGGCGCGGTGCTCTCCGAGGCCGTCAAGGACGAGCTGAAGGCCGTCGTGCCGCACCTGATGATCAACGACAGCTACGGCAGCTCCGAACTGGGTGCCGGCGGCAGCGGCGTCAAGAAGGAGACCATCGACAAGGACGACGCGGCCGGCAACGCGCCGCGGTTCCTGATGGGTCCTCAGGTCACCGTGCTGGACCTGGAGTCCATGCGTCCGGTCGAGCCCGGCTCGGGCGTGGTCGGCAAGATCGCGCGGTCCGGGCACATCCCGCTCGGCTACTGGAAGGACGAGGTCAAGACCGCCGCCACCTTCCCGGTGGTGGACGGCGTGCGCTACGTCGTGCCGGGCGACTTCGGGATGATCGAGGCCGACGGCGCGATCGTCATGCTCGGCCGCGGCTCCGTCTGCATCAACTCCGGTGGCGAGAAGATCTACCCCGAAGAGGTCGAGTCCGCGCTCAAGGCGCACCCGGACGTGTTCGACTGCATCGTGGTGGGCGTACCCGACGAGCGCTGGGGCGCGCGCGTGGTCGGGGTCGTCGCACCGCGCGAGGGCGCCGCCCCCTCGTACGACGAACTGGCGGAGCACTGCCGCTCGTTGCTCGCCGGCTACAAGGTCCCGCGGGCGGTCGTCCTGACCGAGGAGATCGGCCGCACCAACGTCGGCAAGGCGGACTACGCCTGGGCGTCGCGCGTCGCGGCGCAGGCCACCTGAGCCCCCGAACCAACGGCCCCCGGGCCCTGAGCCCCGAGCCCCAGCAGACCAGCAGCATCGCCGATCAGCCCAGCGCCGAGAGGACGACCGCGTGTCGACACAGACAAGCAGCACCATCCAGTTCCCGTACAAGCGCACGCTCGGACCGGTCATCAGCCGGTTCTTCTCGGAGCTGACCGCGCAGCGCATCGTCGGGATCCGCAGCGGCGAGCGGGTCATCGTGCCGCCGATGGAGTACGACCCGGAGACCGGCAACCAACTGGAGCCGGACTTCGTCGAGGTCGGCCCGGCCGGGACCGTGGTGTCCTGGACCTGGGTCGCCGAGCCCGGCAAGCACCACCCGCTCGACCGGCCGTTCGCGTACGCGCTGGTCAAGCTGGACGGCGCCGACACCAACCTGCTGCACGTGCTGGACGCGGGCAGCGAGGACGCGGTGTCGACCGGCATGCGCGTCGTGCCGCGCTGGCGCGATGAACCGGTGGGCCGTATCGACGACATCGTGGCGTTCATCCCCGGCGAGACCCCCGAGGGGCCGGCCGCGGGCGAGGCGCAGGACGTCCAGACCATGGACTTCTTCTCCACGATCACCTACACCGACGTGCTCTCGCCGACGCTGGAGCGGTACGCGGCGAGCATGCGCGCGGGCGTCATCACCGGCCAGCGCTGCCCCAAGTGCAACCGCGTCTTCCTCGGCCGCGGCTACTGCTCGGTGGACGCGCTGATCCTCGGCCCCGAGCTCGAGGAGACGCTGCCGGACGTCGGCACGGTGTCGAACTACACCATCGTGACCCCGACTCCGTATCCCGGCCAGAAGGAGACCGAGCCGTTCGCGCGCGCTTCGGTGGTCCTGGACGGCGACGAGATGGTCATCGCGCAGCAGCAGATCATCGGCATCCCGGTGGGCGAGATCCGGGTGGGCATGCGCGTCAAGGCGCAGTGGTTCCCGGACGCCCAGCGCGACGCCGCCGAGATCACCAGCAAGGGCTGGGGCACCGTGGCCGGCTTCATCGAGGGCTGGCTGCCGACCGGCGAACCCGACCTGCCCGCCGAGCAGTTCTTGAACCGGGTGTTCTGACCGTGGCCACTCAGGAGACAGGCATCGTGCGTAACGACACAGACATCGCGGTCGTCTCGACCGCGTACCTCCCCTCCGTACGCCGCAACGAGCTCAGCGAGACCGAGATGCTCATCTCGGTGGTCGACGAGGCACTGGGCAAGGTCGGGCTCAAGCGCTCGGACGTCGGCTTCAGCTGCCAGGGTTCGTGCGACTACATCTCCGGCGGCACCTTCTCGTTCGTGCCGAACCTCGACGCGATGGGCGCCTGGCCGCCGATCCACGAGTCGCACGTCGAGATGGACGGCGCCTGGGCGCTGTACGAGGCGTGGGTCCGCATGCAGCACGGCGACGTCGAGATCGCCGTCGCGCTGGGCTCCGGCAAGTCGTCGACCGGCGACCCGGCGGAGATCTACCCGCTCGAACTCGACCCCTACTACCTGGCCCCGCTCGGCCCGGACCCGGTGTCGCTGGCGGCCCTCCAGGCCAGGCAGCTGATCGAGTCGGGCAAGACCACCGAGCGCGAACTCGCGGAGATCTCCGCGCGTTCGCGGCGCGACGCGGCGAACAACCCCAAGCAGCAGCTGCGTTCGGCGGAGACCGACGTCGACAAGCTGCTCGCCGAGCCGTACCTGCGCTCGCCGCTGCGCAAGAGCGACCTGCCGCCCATCTCGGACGGCGCGTCCTGCGTGGTGATGGCGACCGCCCGGCGCGCCCGCGAACTGGTGGCCCGCCCGGCCTGGATCACCGGCCTCGACCACCGCAGCGAGGTGCACAACCCGGCGCTGCGCGACCTGACCGACTCGCCGTCGACACGTCTGGCCGCGGAGAAGGCCGGCGGCGTGGCGGGGGTGGAAGTGGCGGAGCTGATGGCCCCGTTCACGTCGCAGGAGGTCGTCCTGCGGCAGGCTCTGGGCCTTGCCGACGACGTCGTGGTCAACCCGTCGGGCGGCCCGCTGACCGGCAACCCGCTGATGGCGACCGGTCTGGTCCGCATCGCCGAGGCGGCCGAGCAGATCCTGTCCGGCGGTCGCAACCGCACGTTGGCCCACGCAACCTCGGGTCCGCTGTTGCAGCAGAACCTGGTGTGCATTCTGGAAGGTGACGTCTGATGGGGCACGAGCCTGTCGCTGTGGTCGGCATCGGCCAGACGAAGCACAAGAAGCGCCGCGACGACCTGTCGATCGCCGGCCTGGTCCGCGAGGCCGCGCAACGCGCCCTCGACGACGCCCAGATGACGTGGTCGGACATCGACGCGGTCGTCATCGGCAAGGCGCCGGACATCTTCGAGGGCGTCATGAAGCCCGAGCTCTACCTCGCCGACGCACTCGGCGGCGCGGGCAAGCCGGTCTTCCGCGTGCACACCGCCGGTTCGGTGGGCGGCTCGACCGCCATCGTGGCGTCGCACCTGGTGAGTTCGCGCGTGCACAAGCGCGTGCTCGCGGTGGCGTGGGAGAAGCAGTCCGAGGGCAACGCGCAGTTCGGCCTCGGCGGCGGCAAGTCCGGTTCGATCGGCGCCGGCGGTGCGTTCGCGCCGTGGATCCGCGCGTACATCCGCAAGTCCGGGGCGCCCGAGCACATCGGGTGGCAGGTCGCGGTCAAGGACCGGCAGAACGCGCTGCGCAACCCGTACGCGCACCTGCACCTGAAGGACATCTCCATCGACAAGGTGCGCGAGTCGCCCATGATGTGGGACCCGCTGCACTTCCTGGAGTCGTGCCCGTCGTCGGACGGCGCCGGAGCGATCGTGCTCACCGACAAGGCCGGCGGGCTCGCGGCGGAGGCCGACGGCAGGCCGCCGGCGTGGGTGCTGGGCACGTCGATGCGCTCGGAGCCGTCGTCGTTCAACGGCCGCGACCCGATCCGCCCGCAGGCGGGCGTCGACTGCGCGTGGGACGTCTACAAGCAGGCCGGGATCACCGACCCGCGCAACCAGATCGACGTCGCCGAGCTGTACGTGCCGTTCTCCTGGTACGAGCCGATGTGGCTGGAGGGCCACGACATCGCGCCGGTGGGCGAGGGCTGGAAGATGGTCGACCGCGGCGAGACCGCGTTCGACGGCTCCTTCCCGGTCAACCCGTCGGGCGGCGTGCTGTCGTCGAACCCGATCGGGGCGTCCGGCATGCTCCGCTTCCTCGAAGCGGCGCTCCAGGTCCGCGGAGCCGCGGGCGAGCACCAGGTGGACGGCGCGCGGGTGGCCCTCGCGCAGGCGTACGGTGCCGCCGCGCAGTACTTCGCGATGTGGGCGGTCGGCTCGCGGCTCCCGTCGAGCTGATCCGCACGGCGACGACGGGCCGGACCGCGCGTGGGATGCGGTCCGGCCCGTTCGTCTGTCGGGCGCGGGCAAATTGTAAGGATGCCTGACCTTGTATTGGTCAAGCATCCTGTCTACGCTCTTCGCATGAAGCCACCGATCTGCGAAAAGCTCGGGATCGAGTTCCCGATCTTCGCGTTCTCCCACTGCCGGGACGTCGTCGCCGCGGTCAGCCGCGCGGGCGGCTTCGGTGTCCTCGGCGCCCTCGCGTTCAGCCCGGACCAGCTCGAGATCGAGCTCGCCTGGATCGACGAGCACGTCGACGGCCGGCCGTACGGCGTGGACCTCGCCATCCCGATGAAGTACCTCGGCAAGGGCGGCGGCGACGCGGCCGTGCCGGAGAACCTCGAGAAACTGATCCCGGAAGCCCACTGGAAGTTCGTCGACGACCTCCTCGCGGCGCACGACATCCCGCCGCTGCCCCCGGAGTTGGAGGGCAAGGCGGCCAAAGCCGCCGGCCTCAACGTCGACCTGGAGTCGCGGGCGCAGATCGACACCGCGCTCAAGCACCCGCTCGTCAAGATGTTCGTCAACGCGCTGGGCCCGCCGCCCGCCGACATCATCGACGCGTGCCACGACGCGGGTGTGCTGGTCGGCGCGCTCTGCGGCAGCCCGCGGCACGCGCAGAAGCAGGTCGAGGCGGGCGTCGACGTCGTCGTCGCGCAGGGCACCGAAGCCGGCGGCCACTGCGGCGAGATCTCCACGATGGTGCTCATCCCGCAGGTCGTCGACGTGGTCGGCCCCGACGTCCCGGTGCTCGCGGCGGGCGGCATCGGAGGTGGCCGCCAGATGGCCGCCGCGCTCGCGCTCGGCGCCCAGGGCGTGTGGACCGGCAGCATCTGGCTGACCGTCACCGAGGCGGACACGCACGAGACTTCCGTGCAGAACCTGCTGGAGGCCAAGTCCACGGACACGGTTCGCTCGCGGTCCATGACCGGGAAGCCCGCGCGCCAGCTGCGCACCGCGTGGACCGAGGCGTGGGAGGACGAGAACAACCCCGACCCGCTGCCGATGCCGCTCCAGGGCCTCATCTACAACAAGGCCGCACGGCGTTTCACGCGGACCAAGAACAAGGAGCTGAACGGCTGGCCGGTGGGCCAGATCGTGGGCGCCATCGACCGCGTCCGGCCGACCCAGGAGGTCGTGCTGACGATGGTGCAGGAATGGGTCGAGGCGACCGAGCGCCTGGGCGCTCTGCTCGCCGACGACTGAGCGCGCACCAGGACGACTCGGGGAGTTCGGCGCACTGGGCGCATTCAGAAGAGCCCTGCGTGCGGTGAGCGCACCGAGCGTACAGAGCGCACGGGAGAGGGTGTGCCCGCCGGGCTGGTGGTGGCGGCGGGCACACCCTCGCGCGTGCGGGTGCCGCGGGGCGTACGGCGGCCGGACGCGCGTTCGGCGGTCTTGCTAAGCGCCGGGGTGGGGCCCGGTCAGGCGGTTCACCCGCATGTCGAAGTCCCGGTCGTCGGCCATCTGTTCGACGTCCGGCCAGATCGCCACGATCACCAGGATGATCAGCGTGACGAGGCTGATGCCGGTGATCATCGGGGCGAAGAACTGCGTCGGCTCGGTGCCGTGCACGTGCTCGAGCGCCCGGCTGCCCGGCGCGGTCTCACCGGCCCGCATCGCGTACATGCCGATGTAGTGCATGCCCGTCACCGCCAGCCCCATCACCGGCACCGCGGCGACGGTCGCCTTGACCCCGCGGACGTGAAGTGCCGCCCACAGTGCGGCCGTTGCCGCGATGATGGCGACGACCAGCGACAGCGCGACGATCCGAGGGTCGTACGTGATGGGCTGCGACGTCTTCATCGCCGCCATCCCCAGGTAGTGCATGCCGCCCACGCCCGTGCCGGTGATCGCCCCGCCGGCCAGCAGCGTCGAGTTGCGGCTGCCCCCGCCGATCGCCAGGGCGAGGCCGATGCCGACCACCAGGACGGACAGCGCCATGCTCGCGAGGGTGAGCGGGATGTCGTACCTGACCTGGCGTCCCGGGATGCTGAATCCGAGCATCGCGATGAAGTGCATGACCCATATTCCGGTGCCGCCGAGCGACAAGGCCGCCAAGGCGAGCCAACGGGCACGCACCGCACCGGTGGTGGCCTGGGCCCGGGCGCTGCACAAGAGGCCCAGGCAGGCACCCGTGCACGACATCAGGAACGCGAGGCCAGGGGTGAGCGGGCCGTACGTGAAGTGGTTCATGGTGGTTCGCGCCGCGGCGTGCCCGCTCGTTCGCGGGGACCACGGCCCTCCTCTCGGTCACCAGCGTGACCGCGCGTGATGCGCTGTTTCCGCAAAGTGCCGGGAATCGTCCGCATGCTCCGTGCGCGGGCGTATAGTACGCCCGGCCCACGGGAGCGTACGCGGGCGCGCGGACGGCGCGCGGCGTCCCGGGGCGCTCAGGCGGCGGCCGGGATCCTGGCCAACTTCCCGCGCATGTCCGGAACTTCGTCGTGCCATGCGGCCCGCCGCTGGTACGCCTCGCCGGCCCGCAGCACGGTGGCTTCGTCGAACGGCCGGCCGGAGATCTGCATCCCGAGCGGCAGCCCGCCGTCGCCGAAACCGATCGGCACCGACAGCGTCGGGTTGCCGACCGCACTCCAGTACGGCGTGTGCACGGCCGAACGGAACACCGCCATGAACCCGGGGGTGTCGAGGCTGTCCACGCGCGGCGCCCCGACGGTCGCGGTCGGCGTCACGACGAGGTCCACCTTGTCCAGCAGGCCGTTGACGGCCCGCTGCCCGGTGCGGCGCACGGCCTGCGCGCGTACGAAGTCCGCCGCCGTGTAGAACGCTCCGGTGCTGAATGCCATGCGCCCCACCTGGCCGAACTCCTCCCAGCGGGTGGTCAGATCGGGGGCGTGGTGGGCCAGCGCCTCGGCCGCGAGGGTGAGCATGTCGGCGGCGTACAACTCGCGTACGAACGGGAGCTCCACGTCGACGATCACCGCACCCGCGGCGGCCAGCACGTCGAGCGCGGAGCCGAAGCGCAGCGCGAGCCCGGGGTCGGCGAGCTCGCCGCCGATCCGCAGCAAGGGGTCCACGCCGACCCGGACGCCCTCCAGGTCGCCGGTGAGCAGGGCCGGGTAGTCGGGGACCGTCCGGTCCGCGCAGCGGTGGTCGGCCGCGTCGTACCCGGCCATGACCGACAGCATGAGGGCGCAGTCCTCGGCGGTCCGAGCCACCGGACCGATGTGGTCGAGCGGCCTGCCGTCGCGCGCGTCGTCCACCGGGCTCGGCACCCGCCCGCTGGTCGGGCGCAGTCCGGTCACCCCGCAGAACGCGGCCGGCATGCGGATGCCGGCCGCGCCGTCCGCCCCGACGCCGGCGGGGAAGATGCCTGCGGCCACGCCGTTTGCGGTGCCCGAACAACCGCCGCCCGCCCACGTCGCGGGGTTCCACGGGTTGCGCGGCACCAGGGTCGGGCGGCCGGGGTCGGGCAGGCCGATGGTGAACTCCATCGCGGTGGTGGCGCCGAGCACGATCGCCCCGGCGGCGCGCAGCCGGGCGACGGCGCTGGAACTGCCCAGCAGGTCGCGTACGCCGAGCGGGATGCCGTGCAGCGGTCCGCGGGCGCGGCCGGCCTCGCGGTCGGCGTCGGCGCGCTCCGCCTCGAACAGCGCCTCGTCGTCGCGCCGGTGGGCGAACGTGCCCAGGCGCACGCCGAATCTGTCGGCCCGTTCCAGTGCCGCCGCGACGAGTTCGAGGGACGTGGTCCTGCCGTCCCGCAGCGCGCGGGCTGTCGCGACGACGGACATCGGCTCGGGCATGCGCCTGCCTCCCCCTGCTGGGCTCCGCTCCGGGGCCGGATCGTTTGCGGAACAGCCTGCGACGCAGGGGTTGCGGGTGCGTCACCCGGGCGTGTCCGGGGCGTTACGGATCGTCAGAAGGGCCGCCCGGGCAGGGCCGTCCGCGTCGTGCCGGACTCGCGGTCGGTCCGGCTGTCGGCCCGCTGTCGGCCCGCTGCCGGCCCGCTGCCGGTCCGCTGCCGGTCGGGCTGTCGGTCCGGCTGTCGGCCCGGTTGACCGCCGAGGGGACGGCAGGGCCCGTCGCCCCCGGCCCCGCTATCGGCGCGGATTGCGGAAGAAGTCCTCGTGCGTCCCGGGCCCTTCGCCCGGCGGCCGGGACTCGCCGGGACGGCGCTGCGGCATCGGCCGGCCGCCGCGCCTCGGCGGGGAATTCGGAATTCCGTTTCCGTTCCCGTCGGGCCGCTGCACGTTCGGCGCGGTGAATCCGGGACGGCCCCAGACGGAATCGTCGACGGTGTCGTCCGGGCCGGGCGGCTGGGGTGCCGGGCGGGCTGCCCGGCGAGTGGGCCGGGCGGCCCGGACGGTGGTACGCCGGCGGATCACCTGGTCCTGGGTCAATCTGGTGAGCCGGGCGCCGAGTTCGGCCTCCTCGCGCATTTCCTCCTCGGTCGGGGAGAGCGCCACGATGAACAGCGTGACAAACGTGAAGAGGCTGATTCCGGTGATCAACGGGGCCAGGAACTGCACGGGATCGGCGCCGTGCGAGGCGGCGCTCGTGCCACTCATGTCGACGCTCATCGACGACATTCCGGTGTAGTGCATTCCGCTTACCGCGAGGCCCATGATCAAAGCCGCCGCGGTGGTCGCCACGGCGCCTCTGATGTTGAATGCCATCCACAAGGCGGCGGTGGCCGCGACCACCGCGATTCCCACCGAGAGCGCGACGATCAGGGTGTCGTACTCGACCGAGCCGCGCAGCCACATCGCGGACATCCCGAGATAGTGCATGCTGGCCACCCCGCCGCCGGTCAGCGTGCCGCCCAGGAGCAGCGCGGCGACGCGGTTGCCCGCGTACCCCACGATCGTCAGGCCGATTCCGACGACGACCACCGCGACGATCAGACTGATGATCGTGCGACGCACCTCGTAGCGAATCGGAGTTCCGTCGACCGAGAATCCGAGCATCGCGATGAAATGCATGACCCAGATTCCGGTTCCGCCGATCGACAGGGCGGCGAGTACCAGCCACCGGCCGCGGGCCCAGCCTTGTGCGGCACGCGCTCGCGACGTGCACAGAAGGCCCAGCGCGGAGCCCATGCACGACATCACATATGCGAGTGCGGGGGTGATGGGTCCTGACGAGAAATGGTCGATCGTCCCCATTTCACCGAGCCTCCTAGATCGTTGGCGTGCCTTCGTCCCCCGCGCACGCAGATCACGGGTCGACGGCCGAACGACGAAGCGCCCGACGGGAAACCGGAAATGCGATCGCTGCGGGCCGATGATATGGGCTCGGCAAGTCCGTGTGCACTGCACGCTAACCGGACGTTTTTTGTTGATCTTGAATGCTGGTGCGGGTGGTGCGCATTCCGGACTGGAGATATTCGTCCGTTCCCTCCGGAATGATGGGCCATGGGTGGGGAATTCAGTTGCGCGGACGGTAACGGACTGCCGCGTTCGGATACAGCGAGCGATAGGAAGGCACCGTCCCGGCGGCCATTTCCGCCGATTCCGCCGCAAGCAGTCCGTCGACCACCGCGCGGGTCAGTACGTCCGCCGCCGCGGCCTGGATCGCGGCCAACGCGGCCGTCTCCGCGTCGATTCCGTACGGGGTGGCGGCAGGCACGGCCGGCAGCGGTTTGGCGCCCGTCGCCATCGCGAAGACCGTGTCGCCGTCGTAGAGCGTGTGTACGGGGCGCAGCGCCCGGGCCAGGCCGTCGTGTGCGGTGCCGGCCAGCTTGTGGGCCTGCGCGCGCGTCAGCGCGGCATCTGTCGCCACGACGGCGATGGTCGTGTTCAGGGGCGGCGGGCCGTCGGCAGCGCCGTCCGGGCCGTCCGCGGCGAACCGGTCGAGCGCGGCGGCGTGTTCGCCGTGCTCGGGGGCGGACAGCGGGAACTCGCCGGGCAGGCCCAGGCCGACGCCGTATGGCAGCCCGCCGACCGGGTCGACGGCCGACCCCGCCGCATTGACGACCGCGACGGCTGCCACCGTCACCCCGCCCTCCAGGACGCAACTCGCCGTTCCCACACCGCCTTTGAGCCCGCCTACCACCGCGCCGGCGCCGGCCCCGACGCAGCCGGTCGGCACCGCCGCACCTTCCGGTGAGGCGGCGGCGCGCTCGACGGCCAGTCGGCCGAGCGCGGCGTCCGGGCGGCGGCGGAAGTCCCCGCCCCGGCCCAGGTCGAAGACGGTGGCCGCGGGCACCACCGGGACGACCTCGTGCGGGGCCTCGCCGACGGGGAACCCGCGGCCCTGGTCCTCCAGCCAGGCGACGACGCCCGACACGGCGTCGAGTCCGTACGCGCTGCCACCCGTGAGGGCGATCGCCTCGATACGCGGCACGAGGTTGCGCGGGTCCAGGGCGTCGGTCTCACGTGTACCGGGGCCGCCGCCGCGTACGTCGACCGCCGCGACCGCACCGCCGGGCGGGGCGAGCACGACGGTGACCCCGGTGAGGGCGCCGTCACCGGTGTAGGACGCGTGCCCGACGCGGAGCCCAAGGACATCGGTAAGAGCGTTGCGCGGGCCGGGAGTCGGGGCGTACGGGGCCGTCGCGTCGTACGTCGGGACGGGCTCGCTCATGAGGGGCCTCCTGGTCGGCGGGGGTTCGGTTCGACCATCACACCGTGTCCGGCGATTCCGCGTCCGACGCGCCGCACCGGGCGCACGCTGATCCACTATGTGAGAAACAGATCTCGAATCATGAGATTCAGTGTAATGTGCATGCTGTTCCGTCGGGGTGGTCCGGCGGGGGAGGGGTGCGTATGACTGCGGGAGGCGGGGACTCGAACCGGCGGTGGCTGATGCTCGGCATCGGCATGACCGCGCAGTGTGCGTCGTGCGTGTTCCTCTACGGACTCGCCTACCTCGTCCCGGTGTTGCGCGCCGAGGAGGGCCTGTCGCTGACGTCCGCGGGCGTTCTCGTCACGTGTCCGACGATCGGGCTCATGTGCACCCTGGTCCTGTGGGGTGCCGCCGCCGACCGGTTCGGCGAGCGCGTCGTCATGGCCTCCGGCCTGCTGCTGGCGGGCGGCGCCATGGGCTTGGCGGTCGCCGGCGACGGAGTCGTCTGGACGGGCTCGTGGCTCGCCGTCGCGGGTGCGGCGAGTGCCTCGGTCAACGCGGCGAGCGGGCGCGTCGTCCTGGGCTGGTTCGGCCCGGAGCAACGCGGAGTCGCCATGGGTGTACGGCAGATGGCGCAGCCGCTGGGCATGGTGGCGGCGGCGCTGGTGCTGCCGCCGATCGGGACCGCGTACGGCTTCGGCGCGGCGCTGCTGTTCCCTCTGGCCTTCTGCGTGCTGGCCGGGATCGCGATCGCGCTGTTCGTCGTCGACCCGCCGCGCGCGGCCGCGGTCGAGGGCGCCGCGAAGTCGGGCTCGCCGTACGGCACTCCGGTGCTGTACCGAATCCACGCGGCGAGCGCGCTGCTGGTGATACCGCAGTTCGTGGTGGTCTCCTACTCCGCGGACTACCTGGTGCAGGACCACGGTTGGACGGCGACGTCGGCGGGCCGCCTGCTGGCCGCGGTGCAGGGCGTCGCGGCGGTCTCCCGGCTGGTCGTGGGGGCGTGGTCGGACCGCATGGGGTCCCGGCTGATACCCATGCGCAGGCTCTCGCTGGCCAACTCCGCCGCCGTCGCCGCCCTGGCGCTGGCCGCGTGGCTGAGCTCGTGGCCCGCGATCGTCGCCCTGCTGGTCGCGTCCGTGGCGACGGTGTGCTGGAACGGGGTGGCCTTCACCTCGGTCGCCGAACTCGCGGGCAGCGCCTGGGCGGGACGCGCACTGGGCATCCAGAACACCGCACAGAACCTGACGGCGGCCGTCGGGCCCCCGGTGTTCGCGATCGTGATCGGCGGGCCGGGGTACGCCGCGGCGTACGGGATCTGCGCGGCCATCCCCCTCGCGGCCGCGGCCCTGACCCCGGTACGCGCGGAGCCGAAGCGGGCCGGCGCGGTGGCCGTGGGCAGCACCGCCGCGCCGGTGCGGTCGCGCGGGTAGCGGCGGCCCGCACGGGAGTTCGCCCGGTCAGTTCGTGGAGCCGTCCGCGGCGGTGGTGGGTCGGTCGGTCGCGGCGGCGCCCTCACCGTCGGCCGCACCGGCTTCCGCCCCGGCCTCCGCGGCCTCCGCGGCCTCCGCGGCCTCCGCGGCCTTCTCGGCGAGCATGCGGTCGGCGTACGCCCGCAGGCCGAGCGTGATGACGTCGATCCCGAAGTCGAACCGCTCGTCGCCGTCGCCTTCGATCATCGACGCGAGCATGCTGGTCAGGGTGGGGAATCGTTCCGGCGGAAGGGCGAAGAAGAACTCCCCGAGCTGCCGGAAGTACTTGTCCGTGGCTCCGGGGTTCCGGCGCTCCTCCAGGCCCAGCAGCCCCTGCTCGAACGCTGCCGAGGTCGTGTAGAGGGCGAGCAGGTCGGCGGCCCACGACACGACCCGGTCGGGCAGGTCCCCGGCCTTGAGCAGGGCGAGCATGCCCTCGATCGCGGTGAGGCTGTTCGGCATCGTCGGGACCTTGCCGAAGCTGGCCTTCGCGAGGTCGTTGTGGGCCGCGTACACGTCCCGGATCTGCCGTGCCGACTCCCGCACTTGCTGCTGCCAGCGCTCGGGGTCGGGCTCGGGCAGCCGCACTTCGCCGTTCACCCGGTCCAGGACCAGTTCGAGCAGTTCGTCCTTGTTCTGCACGTGGGCGTAGAGCGTCGCGGCCCCGGTGTCGAGGCGCTGCGCGACCCCGCGCATGGAGAGGGCTTCGAGGCCTTCGGTGTCGACGATCTCGAGTGCCGCATCGACGATCGCCTCCGCGGTGACCGGGGGCTTGCGCGGTGCGCGCGCGGGTTTGCGGGCCGTGCGCCACGCGGGCGTCGGGACCTCGGGAACGTCGGACACCACACCACCTCCGGGACTCGGTGCGAACACTGTACTTGACGCGAACACTGTTCGTATCTATAACGGTGTTCGTAGCAAACGAACGACGTTCGTAAGGCGAACGGCGTTCGGACCGGCTCGCGAACCGCTTCTCCAGGGGGATCCCGTGACCACTACCGACGTGACGACCGCAGACCCGCGGGTGCACGGCGCCGCCGACGGCGAGGCGCCACCACGGGCCACCCCCTACAAGTGGCGCTGGCTCGCGCTCTTCGTCATCCTCGGCGCCGAGCTCATGGACTTGCTGGACAGCACGATCACCAGCGTCGCGGGCCCCCGCATCGAGTCCGCGCTCGGCGGCAGTTACAGCCAGCTCCAGTGGATGTCGGCGGCGTACACCCTGGCGTTCGCGATGCTGCTCATCACCGGGGCCCGGCTCGGCGACATGTTCGGGCGGCGCCGGATGTTCCTGGTCGGCACCGCGGCGTTCGCCGCCACCTCGCTCCTGTGCGGCCTGGCCACCTCGCCCGAGGCGCTGATCGCGTACCGCGCGCTGCAAGGCGTGGCCGCGGCGATGATGGTGCCGCAGGGGCTCGGCCTCCTGCGTGACATGTTCCCGCCCGGCGAACTGGCCGCCGCGTTCGGCATCTTCGGCCCCGTCATGGGTCTGGGCGCGGTCGCCGGCCCGATCATCGGCGGATTCCTGGTCGACGCCGACCTGTTCGGCACCGACTGGCGCGCCATCTTCTTCGTCAACGTGCCGATCGGCATCGCGGCCTTCGCGGCCGGGATGCGCCTGCTGCCGCGGGACCGCGTCGACGCGCGGCGTACGGTCACCCTCGACATGACCGGCATGGTGCTGCTCAGCACGGCGATGGTCCTGATCATCCTGCCGCTCGTGCAGGGCCGCGAATCCGGCTGGCCGACCTGGGCGTTCGGGTCGATGGCCGCGGCACTCCCGGCGTTCGCGCTGTTCGTGTGGCACGAGCGGCGGCGCCGTGCGGGGGGCGCCTCGACGCTCGTCGAGCTCAGCCTGTTCCGCAACCGCGCCTTCACCAGCGCCCTCGTGGTCGGCCTGCTGTTCTTCAGCACCATGGTCGCGTTCATGCTGATCGTCACCGTGTACCTGCAAGCCGGACACGGCTGGAGCGCCTCGGACACCGCGGTCGCGCTCATCCCGTGGTCGCTCGCCTGCACCGTCGGCGCGGGACTCTCCGGCGGCCTGCTCGCCCCGAAGTTCGGCCGCCGGGTGATCCACGCGGGGCTGCTTGTGCAGGTCCTCGGCGTGCTCGCCGTCTGGTACACCATCGACCACGACCCGGCCGGGGTCTCCGGATGGGGCCTGACGCCCGCGCTCGCCGTGACCGGCCTCGGCGTCGGCCTGATCATGGCGCCGTTCTTCGACATCGCGATCGCCGGGGTGTCCTTCGAGGAGACCGGGTCGGCCTCCGGCGTGCTCAACGCCGTGCAGCAACTCGGCGGCGCGGTGGGCGTCGCGGCCTTCGGCACGCTGTTCTTCCACTACGCCGAAGGCGGCGCCGCGAGTGTCCAGGCCGGCTTCACCGACGGCATCACGAACTCGCTGCTGGTGATGGCCGGAGTCCTGGCGGCCACCTGGTGCGCCGTGTTCCTGATGCCGAAGCAGGCCAGGGAGGACGGCGGTTCGGGGCACTGAATCGGATCGGGGTCGAATCAGGGACGGATCGGGCCGGAGCGGGGCCGGATCAGGACGACGGGCGGGGGGGGGGGCCCCCGCGGGGGGCGGGCCCCCCCGCGC